>NZ_BAAASQ010000014.1:0-275111 GCF_039532965.1 Streptomyces mauvecolor
GAACCTCCAGGAAGTCCCCGTCGTCGACGAGCTCCTCGATCACCTTGTGCATGTCATACGGCCGGTTCCCGTCGGCGGGGACGAGGTCGAGAAGGGCCTCGGAGCGCCGGTCGGCCGGGTCGTCGCTCGGGTGGACCGGCGGGTTCTCCCGGTTGTTCGACGGCAGCATCGAGATCAGGTAGCGGACCTCGGCCAGGCACGTCTCCTCGTCGTCGTACGCGAAATGCGCGACGCCAGAGGTCTCCGCATGCACATCCGCGCCACCGAGGCCGTTCTGGGTGATCTCCTCACCCGTCACCGCCCGCACCACATCCGGACCCGTGATGAACATCTGCGAGGTCTCCCGCACCATGAACACGAAGTCCGTCAGCGCCGGACTGTAGGCAGCGCCACCCGCACACGGACCCAGCATCACGCTGATCTGCGGGATCACCCCCGACGCCTTCGTGTTCCGCTGGAAGATGCCGCCATAGCCCGCCAGCGCGCTGACACCCTCCTGGATACGGGCGCCCGCGCCGTCGTTCAGCGACACCAAAGGCGCCCCCGCCGCGATCGCCATGTCCATGATCTTGTGGATCTTCGTCGCATGCGCCTCACCCAGAGCGCCGCCGAAGATCCGGAAGTCATGGGCGTACACGAAGACCGTCCGGCCCTCCACCGTGCCCCAACCAGTCACCACACCATCGGTGTACGGCTTCTTCGCCTCCAGACCGAAACCCACCGCACGATGCCGGCGCAACTGCTCCACCTCGTGAAACGAGTCCGCGTCCAGCAGCAGGTCGATCCGCTCACGCGCAGTCAGCTTGCCCTTCGCGTGCTGCGCCTCGGTCGCACGCTCACTCGGCCCACGACGGGCCTCCTCACGCAGGGCGTGAAGTTCCGCCACGCGTCCACGCGTGTCGCTCGGCTCGCCCGGGGTCTCGTCCACAACGGTCATGTATCGACCCTACGAAAGCGACCAAGGATTTCCTCCGTCGACTCCGCACAGTCTCCGGACCGCTTTCCTAGTGGAGGCTGACAGTAGACCTGCACCAAACGCCCGACTCGACAGCTCAGGGACCCTGTCCTCTGTAGGGTTCCGACAACGACCGCCGACAACGGCGCCGCGTCGTGTCAGCGCGCCATCAGCCCGGTGTCAGCGGTGTCAGCGCCGTGTCAGCCGAGAACGACGTCCGTACGGACCGTGCCGCAGGCGGTGTCCGGGGTGATGCGGAGCCGCAGCGACCGGCCGGTGGCGAGTACCTCCACCCTCGGGTCCCGCGAGGCCACCGAGCGTACCGGCCGGTCCCAGCTCAGCTCGACCGGAGCTCCGGTGCGCTCGGGAGCGGCGAGCGACAGCGTCGCCGTACGGCGGGCACTACGGACCAGGACGCTCGCCGGGCCGTCCACGGTCAGGCCGCCGGCCGCGCCCGCCGTCCAGAAGTTCGCGGCGAGCAGGCCGAGCCGGTGGGACGAAATGGCTTGGACGGAGGCCGAGTTGGCGAGGACGCGCACCTTGTCGCGGTCGGCGGCGCGGACCGCGGTCTCCAGTTGGCGGGCTCCGGGCAGCAGGACGTAGGCGTACGTGGCGTCGGCGGGGTCGGTGCCGTGGGCGAACCAGAGGGTGAGGTAGCGGCGGGTGACCGGGTCGGCGGTGCCGCCGGTGTTGATGGCCTTCCAGGTGCCGGTGCGCTCCTCGCGCAGGGTCTGGACGGCGGCCCCGCCGGGGAAGACGTAGCCGCCGTGGCCGGCGAGGTGCGCCCAGCGGGCCCGGGGGAAGGTGTCGTGCCGGCCGAGGGTGGTGGGCAGGCGGCGGCCGTCGACGGTGAGGGCGTTGGTGCCGGTGGCACCGAGGTTGCGGTGGTCGACGACCGACTCGACGGGCATCCCGTCGGCGGCGGTGATCCCGGCACCGAGGCACACGATCTCGTCGCCCACGAAGAACCACGACTTGCGGGCGGTCAGGGTGGAGGAGAGCCCCTTGAGATGCTGGCCGACGGCCGCGTACGTACCGTCACTGGCGCCGCCGACCCAGGTCACGGCGGGTCTGGCCGCGCCCCATGCGCCGCCTTCGCCGTCGGCGAGCGGCTTGCGCGAGACGGTGGTGCCGGGCATGCGGTACGGGTCGGCAGTGGGCCAGAAGCCGTCGCTGTATTGGTCGCCCGCGAAGCCGTCGCCCCACCAGGCGAGCATCCCGGAGCCGGTGTGCCAGCCGCGCAGGTTCTCGCCGTTGCCGTTCTCGTAGTACGCGATCCGGTTGGAGGACATGCTCAGCGAGGCGGCGAAGCGGGAGCCGCGGTGGACCGCGCGGTCCATGGCGGGGAACAGGTGCGGGCCGGCCGGGGCGGGAGCCGCGGTGGGCGCCGCGTCGACGGCGGCCCGCAGCAGGGCGAGGTTGGCGACGGAGAGGCGCTGGTCGGCGAGGACGGGGGTGGTCTGGGCCCGGTCGGCCCAGCCCTTGATCAGCGCGCGCCAGCGGTCGCGTTCGGCGGGTGACGCGCCGAGCGCCAGCATGGCGATGTGGGCCATGATCGTGCGGCCCATGAGCTGGTCGTCGGTGGTCTGGCGGGAGATGGCGCGGCCATTGACACAGTCCACCATCAGGCCGTCGTGGATGAGCGGCGCGTAGCTGCGTTCGACGGAGTCGAGGATGATCTGCCGGTTGGGGTCGGTGACCGCCCAGCTGGAGCCGGCGAGCAGCGCGAAGAGCCGGGACAGGCCGTCGATCTGGACCTCGCCGTACGAGCCGGTGTAGGCGATCCAGGTGTGCTGGATGAACGATCCGTCGGCGTACAGGCCGTCTCCCGTGGTGACGTACGGGAAGACGGGCGAGAGGGCGTCGCGGGCCAGGGCGATCTTCGCGGCGTTTTTGCCGAGCACTCCGCGGGTGGCGAGCACGCGGCACAGGTCGGTGCGGTTGGCGCCGGTGGAGGTGCCGCTGTAGACGGCGACCGCGCTGTCCGGCACGAAGTGGTCGATGGCGGCGGTGTAGTGGCCGAGCCGGTCGGCGGTGAGGGTGTCGTAGGCGATGACGGCGGTGTCCATGAGCAGCCGGGAGCTGCCGATCTGCCAGTCCCACCAGTTGCCGAACGGCTTGGTGTTCTCGTTGTAGATCTGGGTGTAGAGGTGGTCGAGGCCCCTGCCGACGGCGGCGATCAGCGTGGCGTCGCCGGTGGAACCGGTGCCGGGCTGGGCCCAGGCCTGCGCCATGGTGTTGAGCCGTCCGTAGCTGGTGCTCATGTTGGCGGAGCCGGTGGCGGGGGCGGTCAGCGGCTGGTCGGGCCAGAGCGAGCCGGGCGCGGGAGCCATGGTCGCGAGTGCGGTACGGGCCGAAGTGCCCAGCGCGACGAGCTTGGTGGCGTACGGCTCGGCGGTCGCGTCGAACCCGGAGCCGAGCGCGAGCTCGCGCCACCTCAGGCGCAGGGCGTCGAACTCGTCTGCTGCCGGGGCGAGTTGGGACGCAGCGGCCTGCTGGGCGGGCAGCGTCAGACCGAGCGCGACGGCGGCGGCGCCGGTACCGGATGCGGCGAGGAAGGTACGGCGTGAACTGCCCTGGGCGGATGGCATGGTGACGGAACCTCCGGAGCGTGGGCGAACGAGGAGGAGCACGGGGTGGGCGCGAGGCCCGGGACTGGCGAGGTGGCAGGCGGGCGGGAGCCCGGGGTGAACGAGGTGCGATTGAGCGGTTTCTCTCATGACATCGAAAGAACGCGCAATACTTCGCACATTCATCAAGGAAATTGATCGTTCGCACAGAATCGTGCACGAACGATCCAACGGCGGTTACGCTCCTGGTCAGCGGTTGACGACGGTCGGCGGGAGTCGGCGGGGAGGGGCGGACCCACGTGCACGCCGAGGACAGGCACCGGGCGATACTGCGGCGGCTGCGCGAGCGGGGCTCGCTCCGGGTGACCGACTTCGCCGAGGAGTTGAAGGTCTCCGCGGTGACCGTGCGGCGGGACGTGGAGGCGCTCGCCGAGCGCGGTCTGGTGGCCCGGGTGCACGGCGGGGCGCTGCTTCCCGAGACGGCGCCGGCCTCGTCGTCTTCGCCGTCCGCCCCGCCCGGCCCGGGTCTTGTCTTCGGCCTCGTCGTGCCCGCGGCCGACTACTACTACCCCGAGGTCATCAAGGGGGCCAGGGAGGCGGCCGCCGCGCGGGGCATCCGGCTCGTGCTCGGCATCTCGCAGTACCGGCCGGGCGAAGAGCGGGCGCAGGTACGGCAGTTGATCGGGCACGGGATCGACGGACTGCTCATCGCCCCGTGCGGCCCGGCCGGCGACCAGGACTGGCTGGCGGCGCTCGGCGTGCCGTTCGCGCTGGTGGAGCGGCGGTCCGGGGACGACGTGCCGGGCGCGGAGCGGGTGGTGACCGACCACGCGTACGGGGCCCGGCTCGCCGTACGCCATCTCGCGGGGGCCGGCCGCGAGCGGATCGGGCTGCTCCTGCGCGCGGACAGCCCGCACAGCGCGCCGGTGGAGGAGGGCTACGAGGCCGGCCTCGCGTCGCAGGGGCTCCCGGCACCGGATGCGCTGCGTTTCACCATCACGGCCCCGGAGACCGACCCGGTGCGCCGCGACACCCAACTCGACGACTTTGTGGCGGCGGTCGGTGCCGGACTGCTCGACGCAGTCCTGGTCCACAACGACCACGATGCGATCGTGCTGCTCCCCCGGCTGCGGGCCCGCGGCCTGTCCGTGCCGGGCGACCTCGCGATCGTGGCGTACGACGACGAGGTCGCTGCGCTGGCGGACATCCCGCTTACGGCGGTGGCTCCGCCGAAGCGGGCGGTGGGGGTGGCGGCGGTGGATCTTCTGGCCCTGCGCGTCGGTGACCCTGCGCGGGCCAGGCACCATGTGTCGATCCTGCCGGACCTGAAGATCCGGGCATCGAGCGCGTAGCCAGAGCCTCGGGGGCTCCGCCCCCGAACCCCGGCTGCTCAAACGCCGCAGGGGCTGGATGGGTTGCCGATCGCCTGCGGACCGCGGGCAGCTGGTCGCGCAGTTCCCCGCGCCCCTGACCCGCTTTTGCCCTCGGACCGTGCGTGGTTGCTCGCGCAGTTCCCCGCGCCCCTGGCGGCATGCGATACGGCCACCCCCAGCCTTCGAGCTCGACCTCCGACCCTTCGGCGGCGGACACGTCATGGCTGGGCGCGCAGTTCCCCACGCCCCCAAACCACGTCTCCACCGCGGACCGTGCGTGGTTGCTCGCGCAGTTCCCCGCGCCCCTGTAGGGCGCCCAGCGCTCCTTGGTCGCTCCCCCGGCAGGGGCGGTCCTGGCCCGGGGCGGCCCGCTTCAGCCTGTCCGGCGTTTGAGGACGAGCGCCCTTCAGGCGCGAAACGGGGTCTGGGGCGGAGCCCCAGGAGTCCTTTCACCCCCGGAGGCCACGCGGCGGAGCCGCAGAGTGTCCCAGCGGGGAGGGGCGGGGAGGGGCCATCGGGGTCTGGGGCGGAGCCCCAGGCGCACCCCCCGCCCCCAGAGTCAGCGGCGGGCCGTCCAGGTGACCGCGCCCCGCAGCCCCGCCGCGATCCCGGGGTCACGGACCGAGGAAGTCCGGTCCACCACCCGTACCGTCAGGTCGTGCGCGCCCCGCCCAAGGTCGAGCCCCCGTACCGGCACAGCTGTACGGCCCTCGTACCGCCGCAGCTCCCGCCCGTCCAGGTACCAGCGGACCGTCAGCTGCCGGGCGCCCGCAAGGCGCGGCACGACCACCCGCGCCGTGTCGGAGGACCGCAGCGTGCGCGCCGTCGACGTCGCCGGCGTCGCGATCGACGCGTGGCGGTAGAAGCCCGCGATCATCGCCTCCACGCCCGGCAGATTGAACGGCTTGCCCAGGATGCGCATGATCGAGCCGTCGGTGGGCCGGTTCAGGCCGGTGACGTAGTACCCGCCACCCTCGTACGCACCGACCGTCCCCCCGTCCGGCGACGTCTCGCCGAGCCAGCGGTACCACTTGGTACGGTCCGCCGACATCTGATCAGCCGTCAGGACGGAGATGTTGGACTGGTCGGCCTCGGGGCCCGAGTAGTGCTCGTAGCCCGGGGTGTCCGGGTAGAAGTACTCGTCGGCCAGCTTGCCGAGCGAGTGCCCGGTCTCGTGGATGGCGACCTGGCCGGACTTGGCGTTCCCGGCGGACGCGGTGGATATGCCCTCGTAACCGAGCGTCTTGGACGGCTCGTTGTAGCCGGCCCCGCCGTACTTGGCGCTGTTGGCGAGGACGATCACCAGGTCGGCCTGGGGCGCCTTCGCCACGTAGGAGTCGACCTTGTTCTGGTCGATGCAGAGCAGCCGCTCGATGCCGTCGCACCAGAAGTACGAGCCGAGCGCGGTGTCCTTCACGTCGCCCTGCGCCGGGTCGCCGGAGACGCCGCTCTGGGCGGAGACCGCGTCCACCGTCCAGACGTTGAAGAGGTTCTGGTACGTGGTGTACGGCTCGACGCCGGTGATCTCGCCCCACTTCTCCTTGGCGTCGGCGTGGAACTGGTCCAGCTGGCCGGCCGTGTAGCCGTCGCCCACGATGACGATGTCGAGGCGGTCCGCGGTCGAGCCGTTGTCGATCATCTTGCTGACCTCGCCGTCGGCGGCGGCCGAGGGTGCCGAGAGGTGCGGCGCGGGTCTGCCCTGCCCGTTGACGGGGACGAGGGTGTGGCCGGAGCCCGCGAGGGTCTGCCCCGAGGCGGCTTCGGGGCCGGGTATCTCGACCTGGACCTTCGGGTGCGGCGGCGGTGGGTCGGCGGCGGCCGCGGTGCCGGGTCCGGCGGCGAGCGCGGCCATGACGGCGGTGGCGGCGAGCGCGGCCGTCACGATGCCTCTGCGCAGGGGTGGGCGCATGAAGTACTCCCTCTGTAACGGAAGTTAAGCAGTCGGGTAAATGCGTTGAACGGCCTGCTTAAATTAGGGGGCGCACGGGGCGTGCGCAATGCCCTGGGGCCGAGGGGACGCCATGGATGAACCTGCCGTGATCGGCCGCCGAGTTCAGCGACTGCGCGCTCAACTGGGCCTGACACAGCGCCAGTTGGCGGAACCCGCCTATACGCCCGCCTATGTCTCGACCCTGGAGTCCGGGAAGGTCCGCCCCTCCGAAGCGGCCCTGCGCCATCTCGCCGGGCGGCTCGGCACGACGTACGAGGAACTCGCCACGGGCCGCCCGGCCCGCCTCGTCACCGAGCTGCGGCTCGGTCTCACCGACGCCCAGCGGGCGCTGGCGACCGGCGAGGCCGACGAGGCGGCCGTCCGCTACCGCCAACTGCTCACCGAGGCCGAGCTGCACGGCCTCGACGAGGAGCGCGCCGAGGCACTGCTCGGGCTCGGCGACTGCGCGCTGGAAACCGGTGAACTCGAGGACGCCGTACGCCACTTCGAGGCGTGCGAGCAGATCCTGGCCGCCGAGCCGCTGCCGCGCCGGGCACGGGCGGTGCGGGGCCGGGCCGTCGCCCACATCCTGGCGGGCGAGCTGCGCTATGCCTGCTACCTCCTGGAGTCGGCCATCGACGAGCTCGGCACCAGCGGGCTCGCCGACCCCGAGGCACTGGTCCTCCTGTACGCGGCGGTCATCGGCCCCTATCTGGACATGGGCGCCCAGGCCCGCGCGGCACGCGCCGCCGAGCTGGCCCTCGCACTCGCCCCGCAGGTCTCGGACCCGGCGCTGGTCGCCGGCATGCACCGCCAGGTCGCGCGGACGTTCCTCGCGGAAGGGCGCCTGGCCGACGCGGACGCCTCGCTCGCCAAGGCCCAGTCGATCTACCGCCAGCTGCGGCTGCGTACGGATCTGGCGCACTGCCACTGGATGCGCGGCTACGTATACGCCCAGGAGGGCGAACTCGATTCCGCGGAGCGGGAGTTGCGTACCGCGCGGGACATGCTCGCGGCCAAGCGGGCCGTGCTGTTCACCGCGCAGGTCGAGGTGGAGCTGGCGGACGTGCTGCGGCGCCTCGGGCGGCACGCGGAGGCGATGGAACTCCTCACCCCGCTCACCGAGCTCGGCGACCAGCACGGCGCGGTGCACGCGGGCGGCGCGCACCGGCTGCTCGGCCTGATCTGCGAGGAGCGGGGCGAGACGGAGCCGGCGGAGGAGCATTACGTCACCGCGCTCGGGCTCCTTGAGCGCAGCGGCGCGAGCGGCGACATGGCCGACCTGTGCCGCCTGCTCGGCGACCTGCTGCGCCGCGCCGGCCGCATCGAAGCGGCCCTGGACGCCTACCGCACCGGCCTCGGCCACCGCGCCGCCCCGGGCACGACCACCCTGGGCCCGGCCCCGCTGCCACCCCGCATCTGAAGCCGCCGGGCCCTCCCCGGCCGGCCCCGCCGCATCCCGCACCGAGAGCCGCCCCCGGCCCTCGGCTGCCTCCCCGCGCCCAAGGCCGACAGGCCCTCTACGCCCGGCCCCGCCGAGCGCCGCACCCCCGAACGAGTGAAGTAGTTGAAAACCGAACGGAATCGCCCTACAGTGAATCTCGTTGAAACTTAAACCGCTTCGGCGCAAGGCCGCGGCGCGTCCCCAAGGAGCAGGTCATGGGTCTTTTCGGCCGTAGGAACAGCAGCACCGCCACCCTCGACAGCGCGGCCCCCGTCGAGGTCGACCCGGCGCTGGCCGCGCTGAGCGGCACGTACACGATCGACCCGGCGCACAGCAGCATCGGCTTCACCGTGCGGCACGCCATGGTCACCAACGTCCGGGGCTCGTTCACCGAGCACGAGGGCACCCTGACCCTCGACGGCGAGAACCCGGCCGCCTCCTCCGCCTCCATCGACGTCAAGATCGCCAGCATCGACACCGGCATCGCGGACCGCGACGGCCACCTGCGCGGCGGCGACTTCTTCGACGCCGAGCGGTTCCCGGTGATGAGCTTCCGCTCGACCGGGGCCAAGGCGCTCGGTGGCGACAAGTACCGGATCACCGGCGACCTGACGATCAAGGACGTCACCCGGCCGCTCGCCATCGACCTGGAGTTCAACGGCTCGGCCACCGACCCCTACGGCAACCAGCGCATCGGCTTCGAGGGCGGCGCCGACATCCTGCGCTCCGACTGGGGCCTGACCTGGAACGCGGCCCTGGAGACCGGTGGCGTCATGGTCAGCGACAAGGTGAAGCTGACCTTCGACATCTCCGCGATCAAGTCCGCCTGACACCCGCCGGGGCCCTCGCCGCAAATACGTTGCCCGCGAAAGCCCGGGTGAGAGAGGCTGCCCCGCATGTCCGAGAACGCGGCCACCGGCCCCCGAGCAGTCACCGCCCTCTTCCCGGGGGGCCGCCTGACCGCGATCCCCCGCAAGACCGCCCGCCGCGAGCAGGTGCTCCTCCACCTGTCCGAGACGCTCTTCGAGCGCGACCGGGACTACAGCGAGCGCGAGGTGAACGACGCGCTGCTCACCGTGCACGACGACTTCTCGGCGCTGCGGCGCCATCTGGTGATCGGCGGCCACCTCAGCCGCACCCGCGACGGCAGCAGCTACCGGCGCGGCAAGTAGGACACGAACGACACGAGCGCGAGGGCGACCAGGCCGAGGACCACGGCCGCGGTCGCCTTTTCGCGGGTCGTGTACGGCGGGACCTGCGGCAGCGTGGGAAATGCGTCGTAGGGGGACGGCACCGCGAGCGCGGCCGGAGTGCGGCCGAGCGCCCGGCGGCGGGCCCCGCGCAGCACTCCGTACAGCAGCGGGAACAGCACAGGGCCGGCCAACGCGGCCACCGCCGCCCCCACGGGCAGGTGCAGGGCGGCCACGGCGAGCAGACAGCCCGCGAACCACACCCAGCACGCGGACCCGGCCGTCAGCGGCGCCCGTACCAGGAGCCTCAGCGGGGCCCGGCCCGGCCGGGCGAGCGCGGTGAGGGTCTCGGCGAGGACGGCGACCCGGTCGTCGGCGGGGTGCGCCTGGGTCTGGGCCCACGCCTGCTGGGCGGCGCCGGCCGGGTGCCCCACGACGGCGAGCACGAGGCGGGCGTCGTGCCGCTGCACCCGCGCCGACGGCTCCGACTCACCCTGATTCCGGGCGAGTTGAGGGCTGAACGCGGCAGCGTACGCCGCGAGCAGAACCGGGTCGTCGGGGAAGGTGTCGAGGCCCTCGCGGAAGACGGCTTCGGCCCGGTCGGCGTGCTCGGGACCGCCCTCGGCGGCGTGCGCGCGGCCGAGTACCGCGTACAGGCAGGGGTCGGGCCCGTCCGTGTACAGCGCGGCCCGCGCGGCCTTGCGGGCCTCGCTGGTGCGGCCTGCCCGCAGCAGCGCCTCCGCGTCGGCGCAGGCCGCCATGACGTCTTTGTGCCCGGCTTGCAATGTGTCCCCAACCCTGGATGTGCGGCTCGCAACTATCACCCGCTGGAACGGGACGGGTCAACAGCTGAGCGGCAGGTCAGGCAGGGTTACCAGTCCCCGCCGCCGAAGCCTCCGCCGTCGCCGCCGCCCCCGTCGCCCCAGCCGCCGCCGAAGTCCGAGGAGTTGAAGTCGGCGCCCGACACATCGCCGCCGTCGAAGCCGGAGCCCGCGTCGTAGGACCCGGCGCCGTAGTCGGCCGCGTACGCCGGGCTCGACAGCATCGAGCCGAGCATGGTGCCCATCAGGAGGCCCGGCAGCATGCCGCCGCCGAAGTAGCCGCCCGCCCAGGGTCCGTAGGCCGGGCCCGCGTCGTAGTACGGGCGGCGGCCCTGGTCGGTGTCGACCTCGCGGACCATCGGGTCCTGGCCGTCGCGCAGCCGGGTCGCGTCGGCCTGGCAGACCGGGACCTGGCGCGGGGCGCCGCCGGCCGGGGTCCAGTCGGCGTCCTCGACGGAGGGGCCGTGGCGCGGGTCGAAGAAGCAGGGGGCGCGCCGCTCGGGCAGCGGCTTGTGCTCGCGGCGGGCGGCGAGGGTGGCGAGCGAGAACCGTCCGTCCTCCAGGGCCTGCGTCACACCCGTCACATCGGCGGGCCGCTCGGCCTTCGCCATCAGCGTCTTGGAGGTCTCGTAGGAGTCGAGGGCACGCTCGTAGTCGGCGCGCATCGCGTCGTCGGCGCCGGCCTCGGCGGGGTGGAAGTCGAGCCGATCGAGCTCCTCGCCGAACGCGGTGATGTCCTCGTCGACGACGACCTGGAGGCGCTGGAGAGCGGCCCGCTCCTCCTCGGCCTTCTTCCTTCGGCTGCGGCGGACCAGCGCGTACGCGCCGGCGCCGCCCGCGACGATCACCGCGCCCACGCCGACGAGTGCGCCGGTGTCGACCCCGCCCCCGCCGGAGCCCGAGCCGCCGCCCCACGAGGCGGGGGCGTGGCCCTTCATCTGCGGGAGCGCCTTGTCGACGAAAGCGTTGAGCTGGGTGGCGGCGTCGGTGTTGGTGCCGGGGGCGCGCACGGCGCTGTTCAGGTTCTTGACGGCCTGGTTCGACAGGACCTTGCGGTCGGCGCCGGAGGTGAAGGCGTCGCCGAGCCGGATCGCGTACAGGCCGGTGACTCCGGTGTCCGTGCGCAGGTTCTGCAGGATCGAGTCCTTGGGGAACGCGGAGCTGTTCGGCAGGACCGCCACGAACAGCGGCTTGTCCGCGTCCTTGATCTTCTTGGCCAGCGCGTCGGCCTGGGCCGGACTGAGCTGGCCCGCGGCTCCGGGATCCACGTAGACCGGGCTCTTCTTGAGCTGGTCGGCCACGTCGGACGCGCCGGTGGCGGCCATGGCGGGGCCCGCCGTGGTCAGTACGGCGAGTGCTGCGCCGGAGAGTGCGGTCAAAACCCTGAGCCTCATGGCCCCGACGCTACCCGAGGCCGCGCGGAAACGGACATACGGGGTGGAGCGGTCGTGGGTCGACGTGCTCCACAGTGGACACATCCCGGGGGTACGGGCCCCGTCCCCCCGGGTCGCGTGCCTACTGCGGCGGCTGGGTCCCGGCCCGGAGCAGGCCGTAGGTGTAGGCGTCCTGGAGCGCCTCCCAGGACGCGGCGATGACGTTGGGGGCGGCGCCGACCGTCGTCCACTCGCCCGTGCCGTCCGTGGTGGTGATCAGGACGCGGGTGGTGGAGGCGGTGCCGTGCTTGCCCTCCAGGGTGCGGACCTTGTAGTCGACCAGCTCGAACTTGGCGACCTGCGGGTAGAACCGCTCAAGGCCCTGGAGCAGCGCCGAGTCCATCGCGTTGACCGGGCCGTTGCCCTCGGCGGTGACGATGATGCGCTCGTCGCCGACCCAGAACTTCACGGTGGCGCCGTTGGCGTGCGTTCCGTCCTTGAGGGTCTCGATGATCGCCCGGTACGACTCGATGCGGAAGTAGTTGCGCGGACCCCCCTCGACCTCGTCACGCAGGAGCAGCTCGAACGAGGCGTCGGCGGCCTCGTAGGTGTAGCCCTGGAGCTCGCGCGCCTTGACCCGCTCCACGACGCGGGCGACGACCGCGCGGTCGTCGCCGAGGTCGACGCCGAGTTCCTTGCCCTTGAGCTCGATGGAGGCGCGGCCCGCCATGTCGGAGACCAGCATCCGGATGTGGTTGCCGACCAGGGAGGGGTCGATGTGCTGGTACAGGTCCGGGTCGACCTTGATCGCGGAGGCGTGCAGGCCCGCCTTGTGGGCGAAGGCGGAGACACCGACGTACGGCTGGTGCGTGGAGGGCGCGAGGTTGACCACCTCGGCGATGGCGTGCGAGATCCGGGTCATCTCGGCGAGCGCGCCCTTGGGCAGCACGGTCTTGCCGTACTTGATCTCCAGTGCGGCCACGACCGGGAACAGGTTGGCGTTTCCGACGCGCTCGCCGTAGCCGTTGGCGGTGCACTGGACGTGGGTGGCGCCCGCGTCGACGGCCGCCAGGGTGTTCGCGACCGCGCATCCCGTGTCGTCCTGGGCGTGGATGCCGAGCCGGGCGCCGGTGTCGGCGAGCACGGTGGCGACGACGGCGTGGATCTGGGCGGGGAGCATGCCGCCGTTGGTGTCGCACAGGATGACGACGTCGGCGCCGGACTCACTGGCGGCCCGTACGACGGCCTTGGCGTACTCCGGGTTCGCCTTGTAGCCGTCGAAGAAGTGCTCGCAGTCCACGAAGACCCGGCGGCCCTGCTCGCGCAGGTGGGTCACCGTGTCGCGGACCATCTCCAGGTTCTCGTCCAGGGTGGTGCGCAGGGCCAGCTCGACGTGCCGGTCGTGCGACTTGGCGACCAGCGTGATCACCGGGGCGCCGGACTCAAGCAGGGCCCGCACCTGCGGGTCCTCGGCGGCCCTGCCGCCCGCGCGGCGGGTCGCGCCGAAGGCCACGAGCTGCGCGTTCTGGAAGCTGATCTCCTGCTGCGCGCGGGCGAAGAACTCCGTGTCGCGGGGGTTGGCGCCGGGCCAGCCGCCCTCGATGAAGCCCACGCCGAACTCGTCCAGGTGCCGGGCGATCGTCAGCTTGTCCGCGACGGTGAGGTTGATGCCCTCGCGCTGGGCGCCGTCGCGCAGCGTCGTGTCGAAGACATGGAAACTGTCGTCGACCCGAAGGCCGGCGAGCAGACTCTCCTCGGCGGCTTCGTTCGCCTCGTTGGTCGTCATGCTGATCTGACTCCTGTCGGGTGAGTGGCTCCGAACTCATGGCTCCACTTGCCCCCGTCGCCGCGCTCCTCGCCCCGGCCGTGGTGGGGCCGGTAAACGAAAAGACCCCTCGCGGGTGCGAGAGGTCTGCGCGCGGGTCTGGGGCACGATGGCCGCTGCCGCGGGTTGTGCCACGGTTCAGCGATCACTGCGGACCGGCGCGCTGCTGTCCATAATCATGCGGGAAGCGAGCACGCTCGCAGTCTGCCATACGGGTCCGGCACCCGGAGGTGGGGTCTCACCATCCGGGCGCCCCCGACCTGCACTAATTCGAAGGAACCGGTTCCGCTTGCGTCCGCCGGGGTTCGTCTTTGACCCGGTTGAGATCGATATCGCGGGTCTCCCGCATGGTCAGGTAGACGACCAGGGACACCGCAGCACATCCCGCCACGTACCAGTAGAAGCCGGACTCGATGCCCGCCTGCTTGAACCAGAGCGCCACGTATTCGGCCGTCCCGCCGAACAGCGCGTTCGCGATCGCGTACGGCAGGGCGACGCCGAGCGCGCGGATACCGGTCGGGAAGAGCTCGGCCTTCACGCACGCGTTGATCGAGGTGTAGCCGGTGACGACGACCAGGGCGAGCAGGGCGAGGCCCAAGGCGGGCCAGAAGGTGCCCGCGTGCCTGAGCATGGTCATGATCGGCACGGTCAGGAAGGTCGAGCCGACGGCGAAGGTGATCAGGAGCGGGCGGCGCCCGATCCGGTCGGAGAGCGCGCCCGCCAGCGGCTGGATGCACATGAACACGAACAGCGCGCAGAAGCTGACGAGCGAGGCGGTCGACTTGTCCATGCCCGCGCTCTTGGACAGGAACTTCGTCAGATACGTCGTGTACGTGTAGTAGGCGACCGTGCCGCCCATGGTGAGCGCCATGACGAGCAGCGCCTCGCGCTTGTGCGCCCACAGCGCCTTCAGGGTGCCCCGGTCCGCGTCGTGGGCGGCGCCCGAGTCCGCGTACACCTCGGTCTCCAGCATGGAGCGGCGCAGGTAGAAGACGACGGCGGCGCCGAGCGCGCCGACGATGAAGGGGACGCGCCAGCCCCAGCTGTGCAGGGCCGCGTCCGAGAGGTTGCGCTGCATGACGATCTGGAGGCCGAGCCCGAGGAGCTGGCCCGCGGTCATCGACACGTACTGGAAACTGGAGGCGAAGCCGCGCTTCTTCGGGTCGGAGGCCTCGGTGAGGTAGGTCGCGCTGGCCGCGTACTCGCCGCCGACCGAGAGGCCCTGCAGGAGCCGGGCGACCAGGAGGACGGCCACTCCCCCGTATCCGGCGACCGCATACGTCGGCGCGACCGCGATCAGGATCGCGGACGCCGACATGAGGGTGACGGTCAGGGTGAGCGCCGCCTTGCGGCCCTTGCGGTCGCCGATCCGGCCGAGCAGCCAGCCGCCGACCGGCCGCATGAAGAAGCCGACCGCGAAGATCCCCATGGTGTTCATGAGGTTGGCGGTCTCATTGCCCTTCGGGAAGAACGCGTCCGCGAAGTACACGGCGAACGTGGCGTACACGAACCAGTCGAACCACTCGACCATGTTGCCGGCCGAACCGACCCAGATCTTCTTCCAGTGCTCTCGTCCCATGGACGCTGACCTTGGCGCAGGCCCGCGCGGCCGACAAGGCGTGCGGGCGCAACGATCGGGCCTACTTACGTGCGTTGCGTTCCCCGCATCAGCGACTCGTCCACGAACTCCCTTACGTGGTCGAGGACTTGGGGCCGCCCGGTGCCGGGCAGGCCGACGGCGACGTGCACGCTGAACCCGTCGAGCAGGGCGCGCAGGCGGGCCGCGAAGCGGTCGGCGTCCACCCGGCGGAACTCGCCGCGCGAGACGCCCTCGGCGACTATCGCGACCAGGTCGCGGTGCCAGGCGCCCTCGATGGCGGCCTGGCGGGCACGGGCGGCGTGGTCGGCGTTCTGCGAGCGGTTCCAGACCTCCAGCCACAGGATCCAGTGCGGATCGCGCGGCCCGTCGGGGACGTACAGGTCGATGTAGGCGTCGAGGCGTTCGCGGGCCGTGCCGGGCCGCGCGAGCAGGCCGCGGCGCTCCTCGCCGAGCCGGCCCTCGCTCCACTCCAGGGTCTGGAGCAGCAGCTCGTCCTTGGAGCGGAAGTAGTAGAGGAGGTGCCCGCTGGACATGCCGACCTCGCGGCCGAGCCCGGCCATGGTGAGCCCGTCGAGTCCGCGTTCGGCGATCGTGGCCATGGCGGCGACGAGCACCTCCTCGCGAGGTGGGGCGGTATTGCGGCGGCGGGCGGCGGGACTCATCACCCGACCAGTTCTACCCGATGACCGCGCCGGGTCTCCGCGCGGTCACACCTTGGGCTGCTGCTGGGTGATGCAGTGGATGCCGCCGCCGCCCGCGAAGATCGTCCGGGCGTCGACGAGGGTCACCGTGCGCTCGGGGAACAGGCGGCGGAAGATGCCGGCCGCGTTCTCGTCGCGCGGGTCGTCGAAGGCGCACAGGACCACCCCGCCGTTGCAGAGGTAGTGGTTGATGTACGAGTAGTCGACCCAGCCGTGGTCGTCCTTGAGGACGGTCGGCGCGGGGATCTCGACGACTTCGAGGGAGCGGCCGCGGGCGTCGGTCTGCGAGCGGAGCAGCGCCACGTTCTCCTTGCAGAGCTCGTGGTCGGGGTGGGCCGGGTCGGGCTGGGTGTGGGCGACCACGACGCCGGGCCGGGCGAACGCGGCGACGATGTCGACGTGGCCGAGGGTGCCGTAGCCGTGCGGCGGGTAGTCGGCGGTCAGACCGCGGCGCAGCCAGATGGCCTTGCGGGTGCCGAGCATGGCGTGGATCTCGGTCTCGACCTCCTCGCGGGACCAGTGCGGGTTGCGCTCGGGGCCGAGCTGCACGGTCTCGGTGAGCAGCACCGTGCCCTCGCCGTCGACGTGGATCGCGCCGCCCTCGTTGACCAGGCGCGAGGCGTACGTACGCGCCCCGGCGAGGTCGGAGACGTGGGCGCCGATCTTCGCGTCGTGCTCCCAGGTCGCCCAGTCCTGGGCGCCCCAGCCGTTGAACGTCCAGTCCACGGCGGCCAGTCGGCCCTTGCCGTCGGTGAGGAAGGTGGGGCCGATGTCCCGCATCCAGGCGTCGTCGAGTTCGCGCTCGACGAGCTCGATGTCGGGGCCGAGCAGGGCGCGGGCGCTGTCGGCCTGGCCCGGGCCGACGACCATGGTGACCGGCTCGAAGCGGCGTACCGCGCGGGCGACCGAGGCCCAGGCGGCGCGGGACTCGGCGAGCTCGGCGTCGTTCGGGAACGTCACGTTGGGGCCCGGCCATGCCATCCAGGTCCGCTCGTGCGGGGTCCACTCGGCGGGCATGCGGAAGCCGTCGGCGGCAGCAGACATCAGGGTGGTCCTTACAGGAAGTAGAGGCGGTTGAGGGAGACGGAGTCGGCCGGTTCGGAGCGCAGCGGGTCGCCGTCGAGGGTGACGAGCCCGGTGCGGCCGTCCACGCCGACGGCTCCGGTACGGGAGTTGAGCAGCAGGTCGGCGGGGCCGATGCCGCGCGTGCCGCGCACCGCGACCCGGCGGCGGCGGGTCGGCAGCTGGTCGCCGCCCTGGTCGACGGCGGCCTTCGCCACGAACGCGACGGACAGCTCGGCGGGAGTGCCGCCGTGGGCGCCGAACAGCGGGCCGAGCACCAGCGGTTCGCAGGTGTCGGTGGCCGCGTTGGGATCGCCGGTGACGCCCCAGGCGGGGAAGCCGGACTTGAGGACCATCTGCGGCTTGGCGCCGAAGTAGGCCGGGCGCCACAGCACGATGTCGGCCATTTTGCCGACCTCGATGGAGCCGATCTCGTGCGAGACGCCGTGCGCGATGGCCGGGTTGATGGTCAGCTTCGCCATGTAGCGCAGGACGCGCGCGTTGTCGTCGCCGGGCCCGTCGCCCTCCAGGGGACCGAGCTCGGCCTTCATCTTCCCGGCCATGGCGAAGGTGCGGCGTACGGTCTCGCCCGCGCGGCCCATGCCCTGCGCGTCGGAGGAGGTGATGCCGATCGCGCCCAGGTCGTGGAGCACGTCCTCGGCGCCCATCGTCCCGGCGCGGATGCGGTCGCGGGCCATCGCGGCGTCGCCCGGCAGGTCGGTCTTGAGGTCGTGGACCGAGACGATCATGCCGTAGTGCTCGGCGACCGCGTCCCGCCCGAAGGGGAGAGTGGGGTTGGTCGAGGACCCGATGACGTTCGGGACGCCCGCCATCTTCAGCACGTTGGGTACGTGACCGCCGCCGCAGCCCTCGATGTGGAAGGCGTGGATGGTGCGGCCTTCGAGCACCTTCAGGGTGTCCTCGACGGTGAGGCACTCGTTCAGCCCGTCGCTGTGCAGGGCGACCTGGACGTCGTGTTCCTCCGCGACGCGCAGCGCGGTGTCGAGCGCGCGGGTGTGGGCGCCCATGTCCTCGTGGACCTTGAACCCGCAGGCACCGCCCTCGGCGAGCGCCTCCACCAGCGGGGCGCCGTTCGAGGACGAACCCCGGCCCAGGAAGCCGATGTTGACCGGCCACGCGTCGAAGGCGGCGAAGGCGCCCCGCAGCGCCCAGGGCGAGTTGACGCCGACACCCCAGACCGGGCCGAACTCCTGGCCGATGATCGTGGTGACACCGGAGGCGAGCGAGGCCTCCATGATGCGCGGGGACAGCAGGTGGACGTGGGGGTCGACGGCTCCGGCGGTGGCGATGAGCCCCTCGCCGGACACGATCGAGGTGCCGGTGCCGACCACGACATCCACGCCGTCGAGGGTGTCGGGATTCCCGGCCCGCCCGATCGAGCAGATCCGGCCCTCACGGATGCCGATGGACACCTTGCGGATGCCCTGCACCGCGTCGATCACGACGACGTTGCTGATCACGACGTCACAGGTCTCGCGGACGGCCGCGGCCCTCAGGTGCAGCCCGTCGCGGGCGGTCTTGCCGAAGCCGGCCAGGAACTCGTCGCCGGGGGCCTGCGAGTCGGACTCGACCCGCACGGTCAGGCCCGAGTCCCCGAGCCGGATCCGGTCGCCGGTGCGGGGGCCGTGCACGGAGGCGTACTCGTACGGGTCCATCACTTGTCTCCCTCGCGCGCGTCGGTTCCCAGGTAGCCGCAGGCGGCGGCTCTGCGCAGGGCCTCTTCCTTCGCGCCGGGCGCGTCGAGCGGACCGTCGACCAGGCCCGCGAAGCCGATGGCGACGCGGTCGCCGCCGATCGGGACGAGGCCGACCTCCTCGCTCTCGCCGGGCCCGAACCGCACCGAGGACCCGGCGGGTACGCACAGCCGCATGCCGTAGGCGGCCGCGCGGTCGAAGTCGAGCCGCGGGTTGGCCTCGAAGAAGTGGAAGTGCGAGGTGACGCTGACCGGCACCGAAGCGGTGTTGGTCACGGCGAGCCGGACCTCGGGGGCCGCCTCCGGGTAGCCGTCGCCGGGCAGCAGGGCGCCCGGGGCGCCGTCGCCCGCCGTGCCGCCGATGGGGTCGGACACCACCGCGAGCCGGGAGCCGTCGTCGAAGACGGCCTCGACGTGGACCTCGGTGACCACGTCGGACACGCCGGGCAGCACGTCGTCGGGGCCGAGCACGGCTCGGGCCGCCTCGATGGCCTCGGCGAGCCGCCGGCCGTCGCGGGCCGCCTCGCAGACGGTGTCCGCGATCAGGGCGGTCGCCTCGGGCACGTTCAAGCGGAGCCCGCGGGCCCTGCGGGCCCTGGCCAGTTCCGCGGCGCCGAACAGCAGCAGCCGGTCACGCTCCGTCGGGGTCAGTCGCACGCCATCACACCTCCTGTTTGAACGCCACTCTAACCAGAGATTTCACAGAGTGGAAGCATTGACGGCACCGCTTGGCATGAGTCACATTGAGCGCCACTCAAACCCCCGAGAGCGAGAGGCGCCGGCATGCCCATAGAACAGCGCGGAGTCGATACGGTCCCGGAAGCGGAACGCACCAGCGGGCCGCGCGACCTCGTGTCGATCCTGCTCGGCTCGAACCTGTGCCTCGGGGTGATCGTCTTCGGCTGGCTGCCGGTCTCCTTCGGCCTCGGCTGGTGGGCCTCGGTCAGCGCGGTGATCGCGGGCACGGTGCTCGGCACCCTCCTGACGGCCCCGCTCGCGCTCGTCTCCCTGCGTACGGCCACGAACCTGTCCACGTCGTCCGGCGCCCAATTCGGCGTACGCGGACGGCTGGTGGGCTCGGTGGTGGGCCTGCTGCTCTCGCTCGGCTACACCGCGCTGACCGTGTGGATCGGCGGGGACGCGATGACGGGTGTCCTGCACCGCCTGTTCGGCCTGCCGACCGGCGGGATCTCGTACGGCATCGTGTACGCGCTGCTCGCCGCGGCCACCGTCATCGGCGCGGTGTACGGCTACCGGGTACTGCTTCGCCTGTCGCGCATCCTGGCCGTGGGCATGACGGCGCTGCTGATCCTCGGAGTCGTCGCCTACGCACCGCACTTCACCACCTCGGCACTGCCGGACGCGGGCGGCTATCTGCTGGGCTCGTTCTGGCCGACCTGGCTGCTCGCGCTCGTCGCGGCGGGGCTCAGCGGACCGATCGCGTTCATCACGCTGCTCGGCGACTACACGCGCTACATCTCGCCGGCCCGGCACCGCCCGCGCCGCGTCCTGCACGCGACCTGGCTCGGCCTGACGGCGGGCCTCCTGGTGCCCCAGCTCTTCGGTACGTTCACGGCGTACGCGGCCCGCGCGGCCACCGACTACGCGGGCCCGCTGGTGGCGGCCGCCCCCGGCTGGTACCTGGTGCCGCTCCTGCTCGCCGCCTCGGCGGGCTCGGTGGGCAACGCGGGTCTGATGCTCTATTCGATGGGCCTCGACCTGGACGCGATCCTGCCGCGCGCCTCGCGGACCCGGGCGACGTTCGCGGTGGCGGGCGTCGCCACGGTGTGTGTGTTCGCGGGCCACTTCGCGTGGGACGCGCAGGCCGCGATGACCTCGTTCGTCCTGCTGCTCACGGCGATCGGCACACCCTGGGCAGTGATCACCCTGATCGGCTTCGCGCGCTGCCGGGGCGTGTACGACGCGGACGCCCTCCAGGTCTTCAACCGCCGCTCGCGGGGCGGCATTTACTGGTACCGCGCAGGCTGGAACCTCCGCGCCGTGACGTCCTGGGCCCTGGGCGCGGCCACGGGCCTCCTCGCGGTCTCCCTTCCCAACTACCAGGGCCCGCTCCTGAGCTGGACGGGCGGAGTGGACTGCAGCTTCCTGCTGTCGGGGGTGGTGGGCGGTTTGGCGTACATGGCACTGACCGCCCGCTCCCGCGCAACCGAAAGGGCCGCCGCGGACACCGAGTCCGAGGCGGCCCTGTTGGAGAGCTAGGCGGAGCTGAGCAGGCATCCCCCAGGGGCGCGGGGAACTGCGCGACCAGCCACGGCGGGCCCGCAGTCGACCGGCTACCGGCCCTAGCCGAGTTGGTGCATCCAGCCGTGCGGGTCCGCGGACTGCCCCGTCTGAAGGTCGAGCAGCGCCTTGCGGAGCTTCATCGTGACCTCGCCGGGCTCACCGTCACCCTGCGTCCAGTTGGCCCGGGCGGACTTCACCGAGCCGACGGGGGTGATGACCGCCGCCGTGCCGCAGGCAAAGACCTCGGTGAGCGAGCCGTTCTCGTTGTCCCGCTTCCAGTCCTCCGTGGAGATCCGCCCCTCGACGGCCTCGTACCCGAGATCGCGGGCGATCTTCAGGAGGGAGTCGCGGGTGATGCCGGGCAGCAGCGAGCCGGTCAGCTCGGGGGTGACGATCTTCTGCGTTCCATTTTCCTGGCCGTACACGAAGTACAGGTTCATGCCGCCCATTTCCTCGATCCAGCGGTGCTCGACCGCGTCGAGCCAGACGACCTGGTCGCAGCCGTGCTGGGCGGCCTCGGCCTGGGCGACCAGGGAGGCCGCGTAGTTGCCGCCGGTCTTGGCCGCGCCGGTGCCGCCCTTGACGGCACGGACGTACTCCTCGGACAGCCACACCGAGACGGGCTTCACGCCGCCCGGGAAGTAGGCGCCGGCCGGGGAGGCGATCACGATGAACAGGTACTCGTTGGCCGGCTTCACGCCGAGCCCGACCTCGGTCGCGATCATGAAGGGACGCAGGTAGAGGGAGGCCTCGCCGGTGGCCGGGACCCACGCCTTGTCCTGCTGGATCAGCGCGTCGCAGGCCGCGATGAAGAGGTCGACGGGCACCTCGGGCATCGCGATGCGGCGGGCCGAGGACTGGAAGCGCTCGGCGTTGGCCTCGGGCCGGAACGTGGCGACCGTGCCGTCGGGCTGGCGGTACGCCTTGAGGCCCTCGAAGATCGTCTGCGCGTAGTGCAGCGTCATGTTGGCCGGGTCCATGGACAGCGGGGCGTACGGCACGAGCTGGGCGTCGTGCCAGCCACGGCCCTCGGTCCAGCGGACCGTCACCATGTTGTCGGTGAAGTGGCGGCCGAAACCGGGGCTGGCCAGAATCGCCTCGCGCTCCGCGTCGGACAGCGGATGCGAGGTGGGCTTGAGCTCGATCGTGGGCGTCGTCATGAGTGCTGTGTCCTTCACCGGTGGATAGTGACGGACCGCGCTCACGCCGCTGCTGCTGCCTGGACGTCCGAGCTGCTCCGCATGTCGCGGCCCACGTCCGATTATCGCTCTTGGCGGGGCCTTGGACACAACGGTGTGATGTGCGGTCCGGGGTTGATGGTGTCACCCGGTGGCCGCATGCGAAAAGCCGCCGGGTGCGAAATGCGACCCGGCGGCTGTTGCGTAGCTGTGCCGCGGGGTCAGCCGGCTACCCGTACGGCGAGCGCGTCGCCGATCTCGTCCGTGGTGCGGACCGAGTCGCCGCGGGCCGCGAGGTCCTCGGAGACGGCGGCCTCGATGCGGGCCGCCTCGGCCTCGTATCCGAGGTGGCGCAGCAGCAGGGCGACCGAGAGGATCGTGGCCGAGGGGTCGGCCTTGCCCTGGCCCGCGATGTCCGGGGCGGAGCCGTGCACCGGCTCGAACATCGACGGGAACGCGCCGCTCGGGTTGATGTTGCCCGAGGCCGCGACGCCGATGCCGCCCGAGACGGCCGCGGCGAGGTCGGTGATGATGTCGCCGAAGAGGTTGTCGGTGACGATCACGTCGAACCGCGCCGGGTCGGTGACGAGGAAGATCGTCGCCGCGTCCACGTGCAGGTAGTCGGTGGTGACGTCGGGGAACTCCTTGGCCACCTTGTTGAAGATGTTGGTCCACAGGTGCCCGGCGTAGGCCAGGACGTTGTTCTTGTGGACCAGGGTCAGCTTCTTGCGCGGGCGGGCCTGGGCGCGGGCGAAGGCGTCCCGGACCACGCGCTCGACGCCGTAGGCGGTGTTGACCGAGACCTCGGTGGCCACCTCGTGCGGCGTGCCGGTACGGATCGAGCCGCCGTTGCCGGTGTACGGGCCCTCGGTGCCCTCGCGCACGACGATGAAGTCGATCTCGGGCTGGCCGGCGAGCGGGGTGGCGACGCCGGGGAGCAGCCTGCTGGGGCGGAGGTTGACGTAGTGGTCGAAGAGGAAGCGGAGCTTCAGCAGGAAGCCGCGCTCCAGGACGCCGGACGGGACCGAGGGGTCTCCGATCGCGCCGAGCAGGATCGCGTCGTGCTGCTTGAGGGCCTCGACGTCGGCGTCGGTGAGGGTCTCACCGGTGGCGTGGTAACGCCGGGCGCCGAAGTCGAACTCCCTGGTCTCCAGCTTCACATCCTGCGGAAGGACGGCACGGAGGACCTTCAGGCCCTGGGCCACGACCTCCTGGCCGATGCCGTCACCGGGGATCACTGCGAGATTGATGCTGCGAGAACTTGCCGACATGGGGGAACCCTACTCGCCGTCCCAGCCATTGACACCCGATGTCCAGAGTATGGACAGGCGGAGATCTTCCGCGAAAACGCGTGTCCGGGCGTATGTCCGGCGTTCACCTCCCGGCGAAATTCGCGTCGACTCGAAGGAGGACGTTTCCGCCATGGACATCCCGAGATTCGGCATCCCCGACCGGCTCGCCGCGCGCATGAGCATGGCCGAGCAGCACGAGTACCTGCGCAGCAGGCTGACCCGTCGCGGGGTGCTGCGCACCACCGTGGCGACCGCCGCGGTCGCCGGGGCCGGCGTCGCGACGGCCGGGGCGGCCTCGCCCGCGTACGCGGCTCCCACCGCACTCACCTCCACCTCCCGTACGGGCGTGGACGGTTCACTGGCCGCGCCGTTCGGCCGGCACCTCGCGTACGGCGCCGACCCCAAGACGCAGATGCGGGTCTCCTGGCAGGTCCCGTTCGCGGTGAAGAAGCCCTACATCCGCATCGGCACGAGCCCGTGGTCGCTGAGCCGGAAGATCGACGCCGAGGTGCGCCACCTGACGACGCCCGCCCTGAACGGCGGGAAGATCGCGGCGGCCGAGCAGTTCTACGTGCACGCGGGCCTCGACCGGCTGCGGCCGGGCCAGACGTACTACTACGGCGTCGGCCACGACGGCTTCGACCCGGCGGACCGCCGCAACCTCGGCACGCTCGGCACCTTCACCACCGCTCCGGCGCACTCCGAGAACTTCACGTTCACGGCCTTCGGCGACCAGGGCGTCAGCTATCACGCGCTGGGCAACGACCAGGTGATCCTGGGCCAGAACCCGGCCTTCCACCTGCACGCGGGCGACATCTGCTACGCCGACCCGTCGGGCTCGGGCCAGTCCTCGGACCAGTACGACGCGCGCACTTGGGACCAGTTCCTGGCGCAGACCGAGTCGGTCGCCAAGACCGTGCCGTGGATGGTGACGACCGGCAACCACGACATGGAGGCCTGGTACTCGCCGCAGGGCTACGGCGGTCAGAACGCCCGCTGGTCGCTGCCGGCCAACGGCCCGGACCCGGTGAACCAGCCCGGCGTCTACTCGTTCGTGCACGGCAACGTGGGCGTGGTGGCGCTGGACGCGAACGACGTCTCGTACGAGATCCCCGCCAACTTCGGCATCAGCGGCGGCAAGCAGACCCAGTGGCTGGACAAGCGGCTCAGTGAGCTGCGCGCCAACCGCGCGGTCGACTTCATCGTGGTCTTCTTCCACCACTGCGCGTTCTCGACGACCAGCTCGCACGCCTCGGAGGGGGGCGTGCGGGACGTGTGGGTGCCATTGTTCGAGAAGCACCAGGTGGACCTGGTGATCAACGGGCACAACCACGTGTACGAGCGCACCGACGCCATCAAGGGCAACAAGGTGGGCCGCAAGGTCGCGATCGGCGAGCGCACCGACCCGACCCGCGACGGCATCGTGTACGTCACGGCCGGCGCGGCGGGCCGTTCGCTGTACAGCTTCCCGGTGCCCGACTCGTACGAGGGGCATGTCGCGGACCGCGACAGCGTGGACACCTACCACTGGGCCAAGGGCGGCGCGAAGGTCACCGAGACCGTGGAGTGGTCGCGCGTGCGCTACACCAACTACTCGTTCCTCGCGGTGGAGGTCGAGGCCGGCCGCCACCCGAGGATGAAGGTCAGCGCGCTCGCCGAGACGGGCGAGCGCATCGACCACTTCGAGATCCAGCGCGGACGTTAGTCGCCTTTGCCGAGGGGCCTCAGTGCCCGGTGGCGCCGCCGTTGTCCCTGCGGTCCAGCGCACGCTGGAGGGCGGCGGCGGCGTTCTTGCGGTCGGACTCGCTGCTGCGCGAAGAGTGACGGACTCGGCGGGCGGGCTGCTTGACCATGGGGATTCGACTCCTCTGCTGGGAGGTCCGGGGCAGGCCCCGGCGGATGCAGTGAGGTGCCGGAAGGGGCGGGGAGCGCTGCCGCAGGGGTTGCCTGCCAAGGGGCACTGCGCTCACGACCGCCATTCGCTGGATCAGCGAGACGTTCGGCTTCTACAAAGCTAAGCCTTGCGCTGGAGTCTGTCTCCACAATTACTCGGACTTCCTACTATCTGAGACGGGCCCCTCTCTACGAGGCCCGGCCGGACGGCCGCGCGAGCGTCGTACGCACCGCGTCCCCCGCGCCCCGGTGCAGCCGCAGCGCGCCGGCCATGGGGGCCAGGCCGACCGCGCCGAGCAGGCAGAACGCCACCGCATAGGCGCCGGAGGGGGTGCCGGCGAAGGCCCCGCCCAGGCGCAGCGCGACCGTCGCGACGGCGACTCCGAGCCCGGCCGCGAGCTGGGTGGCGGTCGCGGACAGGGCGTTGGCGTCACGCAGCCGCTCGGGGGCCACATCGCTGAACGCGATGGTGGAGTAGCAGGTCAGGCCGAGCGAGCGGGTGGCCCCGCTGAGCATGACGAGCACGGCGGTCACGGCGACGGGGGTCGCGCCGGTGAGCAGCGCACAGCCGGCGACGGTCGCGGCGAGCCCGGCGGTGGAGACGATCAGCAGCGGGCGGAAGCCGAAGCGGTTGAGGAGGTACGTCGTCGCGGGCTTGATCCCGATGTTGCCGACGAACACGAAGAGCACCACGGCGCCGGACTTCACCGCGCTCCAGCCGAACACCTCCTGGAAGAGCAGGGGCAGCAGGAACGGCATGGCGCCGACCACGATCCAGAAGAGCGATCCGCCGGTCACGGAGGCCCGGAACGACGCCACGTCCAGGGTGCGCAGATGCACCAACGGGTGGGCGGTGCGCAGCAGATGACGTCCGGCCGCGCCGAGCGCGAGGACCGCGAGCGCGGCGACGGAGGCGACCACCGGCCAGCCGCTGCCGGTGTCGGCGACCAGGTGGGCGGCCCAGGTGAGGGCGGCGAGCCCGGTGCAGCTGAGCAGCACGCCGGGCACGTCGAGCGGCGGCGGGGTCGCGGTGGGGCCGGCCGCCACCAGGCGCCGGGCGACGGCGAACGCGGCCACGCCGAGCGGCAGGTTGACCAGGAACATCCAGTGCCAGCTTGCGTACGTGGTGAGCAGCCCGCCGAGCAGCGGGGCGACGACGGGTGCCATCAGGCCCGGCCACACGATGTACGCCATGATCTTCGGGATGTCGGTCTTCTGGGCCCCGTTGAGCACCAGGAGCCGGCCGACCGGCACCATCATCGCGCCGCCCGCTCCTTGCAGGACCCGCATGGCTATGAGGAGGCCGAGGCTTCCACTGGCCGCGCAGCCCGCCGAGGCGAGGGTGAACAGGACGATGGCGCCGAGGAAGATCCGCCGGGCGCCGTAGCGGGCGGTGAGCCAGCCGCTGAGCGGTATGAGCACGGCGAGGGTCAGCAGATACGCGGTGATCACCAGGCCGACGGAGGAGGGCGTGGTGTGCAGGGAGGCCGCCATCTGCGGGGCGGCGGTGGCCACGATGGTGCCGTCGAGCATCTCCATGAAGAAGCAGCCGGCGACGAGCAGGGCGGTGGCGCGCTGTCTGGGTTCGAGCATGTCGTACAGCCTGGCCGCGCCCATTGCTGCACACAAGGTCCGATTGATCAGATGAGGCGTGCGTACTGTGCATCATTCAGTCATACTCGGCGCATGCAACAGCTGCCGGACATGAATCTGCTGCCCTCGCTCGATGCCCTGCTGCGGGCCGGGAGCGTGGCAGGGGCCGCCTCCGAGATGCGGATCTCGCCTTCCGCGATGAGCCGCACCCTGGGGCGGCTGCGCCGGGTGGTGGGCGACGAACTGCTCGTACCGTCGGGGCGTGGCCTGACGCTGACACCGCGCGCGAGGGAGCTCCAGCCGCACGTGGAGGCGGCGCTGGCGGCCGCACTGGCCGCGCTCAGGCCGCCGCCCGATCTCGAACTGGCCACTCTGCAAAGGGAGTTCACCATCCGGGCCAACGACGGGGTGGCCGTCATCTTCGGCTCGGCGCTGACCGAGCGGGTGATGCGCGAGGCGCCCGGGGTACGGCTGCGGATGCTCCCCGAGGGCGACGAGGACCCGGCCGACCTGCGGGACCGGATCGATCTGGAGGTGGGGCAGATGGGCGATCTGCCGCACGACATCCGCAGCAGCCCGCTGGGCGAGTACGCGTATGCGGCCGTGGTGCGCGCCGACGGGCCCTATGCCGCCGAGCGGTTGACCCCCGAACGGTTCGCCGCGCTCCCCCACATCACGGTCACCCGGCGCGGCCGGGTGCGCAGTGTGGTCGACGAGCGGCTCGCCGGACTCGGCCTGGTCCGCGACGTGCTCGCCACTGCGCCGACTTACTCGGCGGCCTGCTTCTTCGCGCTCCGCTCGGACGCGCTCGCGCTGGTGCCGCTGCAGTTCGCGGTGGAGGCTGCCCGGGCGATGCCGCTGGCGATCCTCGACATTCCGCTCGACCTGCCGGCCAACCCGTTCGTGCAGGCCTGGCACATCAGAGTGGACGCGGATCCGGCGCACCGGTGGCTGCGGGGGGCGCTCGCGGACATAGTGGCGGGGGTCAGCCGAGCGGGCGGGCCCCGGCCGGCTGGGGACGCAGCGCCCTCAACTCCCTGATCAGGCCGCGTACGGCGACCGTTCCGGCGAGTTCGGGGGTGGTCACGTAGCCGACGGAGCGCGTCGGGCGCTCCGGACCGAGATCGGTGATCTCGATGGTGGGCGGTGCTCCGACGAGGGACAGCTCCGGCATGATCGCCATTCCGAAACCACTGCTCACCATCGAGAGCACCGCTCCGTCATCCTCGGCGCGGACCGTGGCGGCCGGGATCCACTCCTGCTCGGCCCACCAACGCCGGGTGTACGACGTGCAGTTCTCGGTCCAGTCGACCAGCGGAAGCGAGCGCGGCGCGGCATGCCCGGCCGGGTGCACCAGCGCGTACCCCTCCTCCAGGAGTACGTCGCCGACGAGCCCGGGCGGGATCGGCGAGGTGGTCCCGATCGTGGCGATGCCGAGGTCGGCGCGCCCCGCCGCCACCTCCCCGGCCGTCCCCGCGCCGACCTCTCGCACCAGGCTGACCTCCGGCACGATCCCGGGGTGCCGGGCGGTGAGCCGTTCCAGCGCGGCGGGCAGCAGCCGGAGTGCGGCACTGCGGAACGCGGCGATCCGCAGTGGCCCCGCGACGGTGTCGTCGGCAGGGTCGGGCGCCGCCCCGCGCGCCTCGGCCGCCAGGGTGTCGAGGAGCCGCAGCACCCGCCGGGCGTGGGCGACGGCCCGGCTCCCGGCGGGCGTCGGGGTCGCGCCACGCCTGCCCCTCTCGAAGAGGACGGCACCTATCTTGGCCTCGCTGGAGCGCACCGAGTGCGAGACGGCGGACTGGGTCATGCCGAGCTTCTCGGCGGCGGCGGAGAAGCCGCGCTCGCGCTCCACGGCCACCAGGACGCGTAGTTCGTGCGGGGCGAGATCGCTGGGCATGGAGGGCTCCCACCTGTACGTATGAGCAGAGTTGATGGATCACTCGGTTCCATCGGCGCAACCCCCTGCCGGGCCCGCGCATTCCTTTCTACCGTCCTGGGCCATGACGACTTCGATCACCGTTCAGCAGACCGCCCGACCCGACGGGCTCCCCACTCAGGCCGACTTCGAGCTGGTCCGGGCCCAGGTCCCCGACCCCGCCCCCGGCACCGCGCTCGTCGAGAACCTCTACCTCTCCGTCGACCCGTACCACCGCGAGGTGATGGACGAGGGCCCGCTGGGCACACCGCTGGAGGGCCGCGCGCTCGGCCGGGTTCTCGCCTCGCGCGATCCCGGCCTCGCGGCGGGCGACCTCGTCTTCCACCGTGCGGGCTGGCGCACCCACGCCCTGGTCACCCTGGGCGTCGACGGGGTGCGCAAGATCAAGGCGTACGACGGTGTCCCGCTCTCCGCCCACCTCGGCATCCTCGGCGGCACCGGGCTCACCGCCTATGTGGCGCTCACCCGGACCCTGCGCCTCGAGCCCGGCGAGGACCTGTTCGTCACGGCGGCCGCCGGGGGCGTCGGCACCGCCACCGGTCGCATCGCGCGGCTGCTCGGCGCGGGCCGGATCATCGGCAGCGCGGGGTCTCAGGAAAAGGTCGACTACCTTACGGGGACGGTTGGTTACGACGCCGCCTTCGACTACCACGAGGGCCCGGTCGGCGACCTGCTCGCCGAGGCGGCCCCGGACGGGGTGGACGCGGTGGTCGAGAACGTGGGCGGCAGTCACCTGGAGGGCGCGATCGCGGGCCTGCGCGACCACGGCCGGATCGCCTGGGTGGGCGCGGTGGCCCAGTACAACACCCTCGCCGAGCCGCCCGCAGCTCCCCGCAACCTCTACGACGTGGTCGGCAAGAGCCTGCGCCTGGAGGGCGTACTGGTCCGCAACTACCGTGACGTACAAGGCGAGTTGGAGGACTTCCTGGTCCCGCACCTGCGGTCCGGGCGGGTGGCGTCGGACGAGACGGTGGTGGACGGGTTCGAGGGAATCCTCGACGGGTTCATCGGAATGCTGAGCGGCGCCAACACGGGGAAGCTCCTCATCCGCGTGGCCGACTGACCACGCACGCCGTGCAGGGCACCTCCACCACGGCACCCCGTGCGCGCGACAGCCCTGCACACGGCACCCCTCACGCGCGGCACCCGCCCATGCATGGCACCCCTCACACCCAGCACCCCGACCTAGATTGCATTCCTACCTAGGTGGTGGTGGAATACACGCATGGCCGCAGACCGCAGATCCAGCTGGCTCAAGGGCGTCCTCGACCTCCTCGTCCTGTCCTGTCTCACCGGGGGTGAGAGCTACGGGTACGAGATCTCCAAGGCGCTCACCGCCGCCGGGCTCGGCGAGATCAAGGGCGGGACGCTCTACCCCGTACTCAACCGCCTGGAGGAAGCCGGCCTGGCCGTCGGCGAGTTCAGGGCCGCCGAGCGCGGGCCGGGCCGCCGCTACTACCGGCTGACCGACGATGGACGCCGGGCGCTCGCCGAACAGGGCGCGTCCTGGCGCGAGTTCCACGCGGCCGTCACGACCATGCTCACCCGTACCGTTCCAGGGGGACCAGCGTGAACACCGAATACTTCGCCGAGCTCGGCCGGCTGCTCGCGGCAGGCGGGATGCCGGAGCAGGTGGTCTCGGCGACCGTCGCCGACCTGACGTGCTACCTCGCGGAGTCCGGATCGGCCGACGCCCGCGAGGAGTTCGGCGCGCCGGACGTCTTCGCGGACCGGCTCGCCCGGGGGCGTACCGCCGAGCGGCCCGAGGCCGGGGCCGAGACCTGGAAGTGGACCGCCGACATCTACACCGACCGGCTGCTCCTCAACCAGTACGGAGCCGAGGGCTGGGAGGTCGAGGGAATCGACTTCGTCGGCCGCTTCGTGTGCCGCAGGCCGGACGCCGCGATGCGCTGGGAGTACCGCCGCGAGACCGCACACGGCGCGAAGGGCCGCGATGCGCTGCTCGCCGAGCTCGAACCGGAGGGGTGGGAGCCGTGCGGCCGCTGGCTGCACATGACGTACTTCAAGCGCCCGGCCGCCGCGAGCGCGGGCCCGGCCGCCGAACTGACCGCGGCCCCGGCACCGCCGGCCCGGCATGTGTTCTTGAGCGCCAAGTTCTGGGGGCTGATGGCGGTGTTCGTCGTCTCGATGACGCTGCTGATGCTCGGCAACGGCTTCGGCCTGTTCGACTTCAACCGGCCCGCCGTCTACTTCGGCATGCTGGTCGCGGCCCCCGTGGGCGTGCTGCTCGGCTGGCTCGGGGTGAAGCGGGACATCGCGAGGGGCGTCGAGAGCCGCTGAGGGCGGTCCGGGCGAGGCCCCCTTGCGGGATCATCCATGTGATAGCTCATCGAACCTTAAGAACCCCGCCGTTGACCGAGTGTTCATAAATCTCTCCCTGTAGAGGTCTAGCTTCAGACCATTGGCTGGCGCCACTCTTGCGCTCGATGTGCCGCTGGGGCACATGCGACCGAAGAGGCGGGCGGATGACACCGATCAGTCGTAGAGGATTCGTGGCACTCGGCGCGGGCGTGGCGGCCGGTGCCGTGCTGCCCTCGGGGGCGGCCGAGGCCGTCGGTACGGCGGTCACGAGCACGGCGGCCGCCTCGGCGACCGGCACCATCAAGGACGTCAAGCACGTGGTGATCCTGATGCAGGAGAACCGCAGCTTCGACCACTACTTCGGCCGCCTCAAGGGCGTCCGGGGCTTCGGCGACAAGAGCGGCATCCTGCTCTCGGGCGGGCAGTCCGTCTTCAACCAGCCGAACGGCCTCGGCCGCCAGTACCCGTGGAAGCTCAGCTCGACCCCGGCCTCGGGCGGAGCCGACGGCGAGACCCTCGCCCAGTGCAACGGCGACCTCCCGCACAGCTGGACCTCGCAGCACGCCGCGTGGAACAAGGGCCGGATGGACAGCTGGGTGTCGGGCGTCGGCAATGTGCGCTCGCTCGGCCACCTCGACCGGGGCGACATCCCGTTCCACTACGCGCTGGCCGACAACTACACGATCTGTGACGCGTACTTCAGCGCGACCCTCAGCGCCACCGGGCCGAACCGCACCTTCCTGTGGAGCGGCAAGGTCGACGGCTCCAGCTACGACGGCGGCGACGAATCGGGCCTGACCTGGGAGACGTACGCCGAGGCCCTCCAGCGCGCCGGGGTCAGCTGGAAGGTGTACCAGAACGCCAACGACAACTACGGCGACAACGGGCTCGCGTACTTCTCGAAGTTCACCTCCGCGCCCGCCGGCGACCCGCTGCACGACCGCGGCATGGGCTCCGTGCCGGCGGCCACCGGCTCCACCCCCGACGACATCGCCGCCGCGATCAAGGCGGACGCGCTCGCCGGGACCCTCCCCCAGGTGTCCTGGGTGGTCGCCAACCAGGCCTTCTCCGAACACCCCTACGCCCCGCCCGGCGACGGCGCGCACTTCGTCGACCTGGTCTACCGCGCGCTCGCCGCGGCCCCCGACGTCTTCGACTCGACCGTCCTGTTCCTCAACTACGACGAGAACGACGGCTTCTTCGACCACGTGCCCCCGCCGTCGCCGCCCGCCGGCACCGCGGGCGAGTTCCTGAACGGCGTCCCCTACGGTCTCGGCTTCCGGGTGCCGATGCTCGTCATGTCGCCCTGGACGCGCGGCGGCTGGGTCTCCTCCGAGGTCTTCGACCACACCTCGGTGCTGCGCTTCATGGAGAAGTGGACGGCAGCCCTCGGCACCCCGGCCACCTGCCCGAACATCAGCCCCTGGCGCCGCAGGGTCACCGGTGACCTGACGGGCGTCTTCGACTTCTCCTCGCCGGTGTACGGCATACCGTCCGGGCTCCCGGCCACCAAGGTGATCGGCATCAGCACGTGCGCCCCGCTGCCCAACCCCGCCCCGCAGAACAACGCGCTGCCCACGCAGGAGTCCGGCACCCGTCCGGCCCGCGCGCTGCCGTACCAGCCGAACGGCAACCTCGACCGGTTCGAGTTCAAGGCCGCCGGGCAGATCGTGGCCTGGTTCTCCATGGCCAACCAGGGCTCCCCCGCCACCAGCGCCGCCCACTTCTCCCTGCATCCGAACGCCTACCGCGACACCACGCCGTGGCAGTACACGGTCGACCCGGGCGGCACGGCCACCGACTTCTTCCAGATCGGTACGGGTGCGGGCGCGGGCAAGTACGACTTCACCATGGTCGGCCCGAACCGCTTCCAGCGTCGTTTCGTCGGCGACGCGACGAAGCCGGGCAAGTCGATCGAGGTGGCGTCGCGCTACGCGGTGGAGACCGGCACGGGCAAGATGGCGGTCTGGTTCAAGATGACCAACTCCTCCGCCTCCACCGTGAAGTTCACCATCACCTCGAACCAGTACCGGACCGGCACGTGGACGTACAACGTCCCGGCGGGCGGCTCGACCGAGGACTTCTTCAACGCGGTGGCGTACCAGAACGGCTGGTACGACTTCACGATCACGGCCGACTCGGACGCGACGTGGTCGCGCCGGTACATGGGTCACATCGAGACGGGGGCGGCTTCGATCAGCGGGTGACGCTCGCGGTGCGGGGCGCGGAGGTGGCTGTCCCCACCCCCGGGGAGCGCTAGAGCACGTCCCCGTCCCGCCAGTCGAAGGTCAACGGGAGGGCAGCAGCGGGGATTTGACCCCACACATACGTGCTGCCCTCCTCGTCCGGAAGCCGCATCACTCCGTCCGGCGCGAGCACCTCGATGGGGCCCTCCCACGCCTGCCAGCCCCGCGCCCGGTACAGCGGGGCGCCCGCCTCGCTCGCCGACAGCGCCCCGAAGGCGTACGCCCCCTGGATCACCCGCTCCAGGTCGGCCATGACCAGCCCGCCGAGCCCGCGCCGCCGCAGGTCCGCGCGGACGGCGACGGCTTCGACGTACCCGATGCGGTACGAGCGCCCGGCATGCAGCACCCGCCGCATGACGACGCTGCCGTGGGCGGCGAGTTCGCCGTCGTGGTGGACGAGGGCGTGCAGGCCGCCGAGCCCGTGGTCCCAGTCCTCGTCGCTGAAGTCCCCGCCGAAGGCGGTGTCGAGGAGGCCGCGGATCCCGGCGAGTTCGGCGGGGCTCAACTCACAGGTGTGCACCGTGCGTCGCATCACATCCATGCGCACCATTCTCCCAGGGCCCGCGTAACCCCACCGGGCGGGGACCGCTCTGTCCCCCTCGCCAACTCCCCCGCGTTCTGGCGTCCTTCGTCACACGGGCGAGAGGACACCGTGATGGCGACGAACAACCCACGGACCAACCCGCGCCCTGCGATCGGACCGGCCGGGTTCGTTGATGACTACCTGTACAGCTGTGAGCCTGTGCCCAACTGCGGGGTGTGCACCGCCCTGGCGAGCGAGCTGAAGCAGGCGCGCGAGGCTCCGGGGCACGGCAAGGCGTACGACGCGGCGGCAGAGATCAGGAACAACCCGCATCCGCATCGCCCCCAACCCGAACACTGATCCCCAGCATCCGCGCCCCCACGACCGACCGCGGCCGATGCGACGTGCCCGCGTCGAAGACGACGTACGACCCCGCCCCGAACACCCGCCCCACGTCGATGACTTCGCCGCTGATGACGTAGTACCGCTCCTCCTCCGTGTGCACATCGACCTCCGGCCACTCGCTGCCCGGCGCGAAGTCGATCAGCCAGCCCCGTGCGTGGTCCGTGGGGAGCAGGCGGCGGGAGGTGATGCCCGGGGCCACCTCCCGCGTCACGACCTCTGCCACGTCCACCGCCTGAACCCGGGGTTCCCGTTCCTTCAATTCGCTCAATTCGCTCATGGGTCGATCATCCGCGGCGCCGATCACACCCGCCCAGTGTCAGATCTGACACCATCAGGTACTTTCCTGCCATGCCCACGCCCCCACCCGGAACGCCCCGCCGCATCGCCGCCCTCGTCCACCCGCCCCAGTCCACCTTCGAACTCGGCATCGCCGCCGAGGTCTTCGGCGGCCGAGGCGCAAGCACTCCCGCCCACTACGACTTCTGGGTGGCCACCGAGCGCCCGGGGCCGGTGGCCACCCAGGCCGGGTACGCGATGCACATCGAGCACGGTCTGGACTCGCTCCGCCGTGCCGACACCATCGTGCTGCCGGGCAAGCAGAACCCCGGCCCCGTCTCCCCCGCCACTCTCGCCGTGCTGCGGGCCGCCCACCGCGACGGCGCCCGGATCGTCTCGCTCTGCTCGGGCGCGTTCATCCTGGCCGAGGCCGGGCTGCTCGACGGGCGCCGGGCCGCCACGCACTGGCGCCTCGCCACCGAGCTGGCCGAACGCTTCCCCGGCGTCGTCGTGGACAGCGACGTGCTGTACGTCGACCACGGCGACGTCGCCACCAGTGCGGGCAGCGGCGCCGCGATCGACCTCTGCCTGCACCTGGTCCGCAAGGACTTCGGCGCCGCGCACGCCAACCGGATCGCCCGCCACATGGTGATGCCCCCGCACCGCGAGGGCGGCCAGCTCCAGTACGCGGCGACCCCGCCGCCCGGCGTGCCCGACTCGCTGGCTCCGCTGCTTGACTGGGCCGCCGAACGCCTCGCCGAGCCGCTGTCGGTGGCCACCCTCGCGGCCCGCGCCGGGGTCTCCCCGCGCACCCTGGCCCGCCGCTTCGCCGACCAGTTGGGCACCGGTCCCGGCCAGTGGCTGCTCGCTCGGCGAATCACGGCCGCGCAGGCGCTGCTCGAAGAGACCGACCTGTCCGTCGAGGCGGTCGCCGCCCGCACCGGGCTCTCCTCGGCGACCAATCTGCGCCGCCGCTTCCACCAGGCCCTGCGCACCACCCCGGCCGCGTACCGCCGCACCTTCCGCCGCCCGGCCACTCCCTGAGCCTTTCAAGTCACCTATTCGCCAAGCCACTTGGACCAGACCACACCCCGCCACCAGACTCCCCCCATGCCCACACCCACCGAGCACCACTGGACCCCGATCCACGGCGAGCCGTACCGGCCCGTTCCCTACCGGCCGGACCGGATGGCCGGCACCGAGACCCTGGCGCGGGCCGCCGAGTTGCGGGCGCGCATGGACGAGCGCCGCACCGTGCGCCGCTTCTCGCCCGACCCCATTCCCGAGCAGGCCGTCCGTGACGCGGTCGCCTGCGCCGCGACCGCGCCGTCCGGCGCGCACCAGCAGCCGTGGACGTTCGTCCTGGTCAAGGACGCGGACGTACGGCGCAGGATCCGCGAGGCGGCCGAGGAGGAGGAGCGGATCTCCTACGACGGGCGGCTCGGCGAGGAATGGCTCGCGGCGCTGCGGCCGATCGGCACGGACGCGGTGAAGACCCACCTCACCGACGCCCCGGCCCTGCTCGTCGTCTTCCAGCAGCGCTATTGGCTGGCCGAGGACGGCACCAAGCACAAGCACTACTATGTCGACGAGTCGGTCGGCATCGCGGTGGGCATGCTGCTCTCCGCCCTCCACCAGTGCGGCCTCGCGGCCCTCGTCCACACCCCGAGCCCGATGCGCTTCCTGTCAGAGGTCCTGGAACGCCCCGCGAACGAGAAGGCCTTCGCCGTCATCCCGATCGGCTACCCCGCCGACGACTGCGAGGTCCCCGACCTGGTCCGCAAGTCCCTCGACCAGGTGCTGGTCGAGGTCTGAGCCCCGCCCGGACCCGGCATGGAAACCGCCCCCGTCCTCGGTTGGGGGACCAAGGACGGGGGCGGGGTTCGGTGCGACTACGGCGTCAGCCCATGTGGGGGTACGTGTAGTCGGTCGGCGGGACCAGCGTCTCCTTGATGGCGCGGGTCAGCGTCCAGCGCATCAGGTTCTGCGGGGCACCCGCCTTGTCGTTGGTGCCGGAGGCGCGGCCGCCGCCGAAGGGCTGCTGGCCGACGACGGCGCCGGTCGACTTGTCGTTGATGTAGAAGTTGCCCGCCGCGTAGCGGAGCTTCTCCATCGTGTGGGCGGCCGCGGCGCGGTCGTTGGAGATGACGGCGCCGGTCAGGGCGTAGTCGGAGGCCGACTCCATCTGCTCCAGCATCTCGTCGTACTTGGCGTCGTCGTAGACGTGGATCGCCAGGATCGGGCCGAAGTACTCGGTCGTGAAGACCTCGTTCGCCGGGTCGGTGCACTCGATGACGGTCGGGCGGACGAAGTAGCCCACCGAGTCGTCGTAGCTGCCGCCCGCGACGATCGTGCAGGAGGCATCGGCCTTCGCGCGGTCGATCGCGGCCTTGTTCTTGGCGAACGAGCGCTCGTCGATGACGGCGCCGATGAAGTTCGACAGGTCGGTGACGTCACCCATGGAGATGCCGTCGACCTCGGCCGCGAACTCCTCCTTGAAGCCGTCGTTCCAGATCGAGGCCGGGATGTACGCACGCGAGGACGCGGAGCACTTCTGGCCCTGGAACTCGAAGGAGCCGCGGGTCAGCGCGGTCTTCAGGACGGCGCGGTCGGCGCTGGGGTGCGCGACGACGAAGTCCTTGCCGCCCGTCTCGCCGACCAGGCGCGGGTAGGTGCGGTACTTCTCGATGTTCGTGCCGACGGTCTTCCACAGGTGCTGGAAGGTCTTGGTCGAACCCGTGAAGTGGATGCCCGCCAGGTCGCGGTGGTTCAGGGCGACCTCGGAGACGGCCAGGCCGTCACCGGTGACGAGGTTGATGACGCCCTTGGGCAGGCCCGCCTCCTCCAGGAGCTGCATGAGCAGCACAGCGGCGTGGGTCTGCGTCGGGGACGGCTTCCACACGACGACGTTGCCCATCAGGGCCGGGGCGGTCGGCAGGTTGCCCGCGATGGCCGTGAAGTTGAACGGCGTGATCGCGTAGACGAAGCCTTCCAGCGGGCGGTGGTCCATGCGGTTCCACACGCCCGGGGAGTTCGCCGGGGGCTGCTCGGCGAGCAGGTTGCGGGCGTAGTGGACGTTGAAGCGCCAGAAGTCGACGAGCTCGCACGGGGTGTCGATCTCGGCCTGCTGGGCGGTCTTCGACTGGCCGAGCATCGTGGAGGCGGCCAGCGTCTCGCGCCAGGGGCCGGCGAGCAGCTCGGCGGCGCGCAGGATGATCGCGGCGCGGTCGTCGAAGGACATCGCGCGCCAGGCCGGGGCGGCGGCGAGCGCGGCGTCGACGGCGTCCTGGGCGTCCTGCTCGGTGGCGTTGGCGTAGGTTCCGATGACGGCGCGGTGGTTGTGCGGCTGCACGACGTCGAAGCGCTCGCCACCGCCCATCCGCTTCTCACCGTTGATGGTCATCGGCAGGTCGACGGGGTTCTCCGCCAGTTCCTTGAGCTTGGCTTCCAGACGGGCGCGCTCCGGGGAACCAGGGGCGTAGCCGTGCACCGGCTCGTTGACCGGGGCGGGGACCTGGGTCACAGCGTCCATGAGTTCCTTGACTCCTTTGTGAGGGGTGTGCGGGCGAGCAGGGGCTCGGGGCCCCGTCCGAAATCTAGTTCTTGGTGATCATCGAGCGGACGAAGAACAGCAGGTTGGCCGGCTTCTCCGCGAGGCGGCGCATGAAGTAGCCGTACCAGTCGGTGCCGTACGCCGTGTAGACGCGCATCCGGTGGCCCTCGGCGGCGAGCCGCAGGTGCTCCTCGCTGCGGATCCCGTACAGCATCTGGAACTCGTACTCGTCCAGCTTGCGCCCTGCGCGCCGGGCGAGCTCCTGGCCGATGGCTATCAGGCGCGGGTCGTGGGACCCGATCATCGGGTAGCCCTCGCCCTCCATCAGGATCTTCAGGATACGGACGTACGCCTTGTCGATCTCGCTCTTGTCCTGGTAGGCGACCTCGGCGGGCTCCTTGTAGGCGCCCTTCACGATACGCACGCGGCTGCCGTTCGCGGCGAGGCGGCGGGCGTCGGCCTCGGTGCGGAAGAGGTAGGCCTGGATGACGCAGCCGGTCTGCGGGAAGTCCTTCCGCAGCTCCTCGTGGATGGCGAACATCGAGTCGAGGGTGGTGTGGTCCTCGGCGTCCAGGGTGACCGTGGTGCCGATCGCGGCGGCGGCCTCGACGACCGGGCGGACGTTGGCGAGGGCCAGCTCGTGGCCGCCGTCCAGGGACTGGCCGAACATGGAGAGCTTCACCGACATCTCGGCCTTGGTGCCGTGGCCGAGGTCCTTGAGGCGCTCGATGAGTTCGAGGTAGGCGTCGCGCGCGTGGGCGGCCTGCTCGGGGGTGGTGATGTCCTCGCCGACCACGTCGAGGGTGAGCTCCAGGCCCTTGCCGACGGTCTCCTCGACGATCGGGACGACCTGGTCGACGGTCTCGCCGGGGATGAAACGGTTCACCACGGGCCTGGTCACCGGGGCGGCCGAAACGAGCTTGCGCATCTTGTCGCTGCGCGACGCGGCGAGGATCACGGGACCCAGCACGGGGCACCTCCACGGAAAGAACTAGACGAGGGCCGCGACCAGGGCCTTCAGGACGATCGACGTCTTTGGGGCGAACCGGTATCGGCACGGAGAACCACCGTGAAACCTAAGGATCTCCCCGATCCTCTGCCATCGACAGCTGTCACGCATCCGTGGTCCAGATCTCATACACATGTCTGAAGCGCGTCCCGGGATGAGCGAGAATGGCTCTTGTGAAGGGCGACTACCAGGATCTGGTCGATGAAATCTCGGCGCTGCTCGGCGCCCCCGCGACGCTGGAGAACCGGGATTTCGGGCTGATCGCCTTCGGTGCGCACGACTCCGAGGACGACCTCGCGATGGACCCCGTCCGCACCCGTTCGATCCTGACCAGGAAGTCGACGCCCGCCGTCCGCGCCTGGTTCGAGGGCTTCGGCATCACCCGTGCCACCAGCCCCGTCCGCATCCCGGCGGCCCCCGACGCGGGGGTCTTCCGCAGCCGCATCTGCCTTCCGGTCCGCCACCGGGGCGTCGCCCTCGGATACGTCTGGCTGCTCGACGCCGAGCCGGGACCGGCCGAGGACAAGCTGGCCGCGGCCATGGAGGTGGCGGCCAGGATCGGCGTGCTGCTCGCCGACGAGGCGCAGGCCGGCGCCGACCTGTCGCGCGAGTTCCGGGCGGCGCTGACCGCGGAGCGCGGCTGGCAGCGCGACACGGCGACGGCCGCGCTCCAGGCGGCGCTCGGCCCGGACGCGGAGGGCCTGCACGCGCTGGTGTGCGTGGCCCCGTGGCCGGGCGAGGACGCCCCTTCGGCCCGTACGGTGCCGGGGGCCGCGGCGGTGTGCACGGTGCCGTGGCCGTCCGCCGGGGCGAGCGGGGCGCTGGGGCTCGCCGCCCTGGTGCGGCTGCGGTCGGCGGACGCGCTCGCGCCGGCCAGGACCGCGGCTCAGCGGCTGCGCGGGGATGCCGGGAACGGTGCGGCGGCGGGGGTGGCGGTGGCCCGCCGCGGTCTCGCCGAGCTCGCTCTCGCCCACCACGAGGCAACCTCCGCCGTGCGTGCGGCACTTGCGGAACCCCGGCTCGGCCCGGTCGCCCAGTGGTCGGACATCGGCCCGTACCGCACACTGACCGCGCTGCCCGCCGCACGGGACCAGGACCCGGCGGTGCGGGCCCTGTTGACTCCGGCCCACCGCGAACTCGCCCGCACCGCCGAGGTGTTCCTCGACCACGCGGGCCAGGCGGGGCGCGCGGCGGCGGCCCTGGGCATCCACCGCCAGACGCTCTACTACCGCCTGTCCCGCGTCGAGCACCTCACCGGCCTCGACCTGGACCAGGGCGAGGACCGGCTGCTCCTGCACATGGCGTTGAAGGCGGCGCGGCTGTGACCCTCGACTGCCGTACGCGCAACGGGATGTGACCGTCAGCTGCGGCCTTCGTCCCCGTCGAGCCCCATCATGATCTTCAGGCCCTCGGTCAGGTCCTTCGCCGAGGGGGCCGTCTCCGGGTCGACCATCCACTGGACCATCACCCCGGCGAGCAGCGCCTGATAAAAGGTTCCGGCGAGCCGCGCCCGCTCGGGGTCGGCGTTCTCGTCGATGCCGAGGAAACCCTCCGCGAGGCCCTTGCGCCCCTCCAGCTGCGGCCCGGCGAGGGCCTTCTGGAGCTCGGGGTCGCTGTCGATCCGGGAGACGATCTCCATCTGGAGCTTCCAGACCGCGCGGCTCTGCTCGTACGAGTCGATCACGCCCTCCCAGCCCCGCTCGAACCGTTCCAGCGGGGGCAGGTCCCCGATCGCGGCGCCCTTCTCCCGGCTCGCGGCGACCGCGTCGCCCCACTCCTCGGTCAGCCCCAGGAAGGCCAGGTTGAGCAGGGCCTCCTTGGAGCCGTAGTGGTAGCCGATGGAGGCCAGGTTGGTGCCGGACTCGGCGACGATGTCGCGGGCGGTGGTGCGGGCGTAGCCCTTTTCCAGCAGGCAGCGCTTGGCGCCTTCGAGCAGATCCTCACGGTGTCCCATGACAGCAGCGTACCCGGTATACAGACATCCGTCTAAGACAAACGTCTAAGTCGGATGCTGCGGACCGGGTACGGGGCCGCGGGACCGGTGCGGGTCAGTCGGTCAGGTTCACCGAGCGGGCCGAGTTGGCGCCGATCTCCTCGGCGACCTCGGTCAGCACGTTCTGCGGGATGGTGTCGTCCACGGTCAGCACGGCGAGCGCGTCGCCGCCCTCCTCCGCGCGGGAGACCTGCATGCCGGCGATGTTGAGCCCGGCCTCGCCGAGCACCCGGCCGACGGCGCCGACGATGCCCGGACGGTCCTCGTAACGCAGCACGATCATGTGGTCCGCGAGCGCCAGGTCCACGTCGAACTCGCCGATCGCGACGACCTTCTGGAGGTGCTTGGGGCCGGCCAGGGTGCCGGACACCGAGACCTCCTCGCCGTCCGACAGGGTGCCGCGCACGGTCACCACGTTGCGGTGGTTGGGCGACTCGCTGGACGTGGTGAGGCGGACCTCGACGCCTCGCTCCTGCGCGAACAGGGGCGCGTTGACGTAGGAGACCGTCTCGTCCACCACGTCCTCGAACACGCCCTTGAGCGCGCTGAGTTCGAGCACCTTGACGTCGTGCTGGGTGAGTTCGCCGTACACCTCGACGTCGAGGCGGACCGCGACCTCTCCCGCGAGCGCGGTGAAGATGCGGCCGAGGCGCTCGGCGAGCGGCAGGCCGGGCTTGACGTCCTCGGCGATCACGCCGCCCTGGACGTTGACCGCGTCCGGCACGAGCTCGCCCGCGAGCGCGAGGCGTACGGACTTGGCGACGGCGATGCCGGCCTTCTCCTGGGCCTCGTCGGTGGAGGCGCCCAGGTGCGGGGTGCAGACGACCTGGTCGAGCTCGAAGAGCGGGGAGTCCGTGCAGGGCTCCTTCGCGTACACGTCCAGACCGGCGCCCGCGACCCGGCCCTCCTTGAGGGCGGAGTACAGCGCGGCCTCGTCCACGATGCCGCCGCGCGCCGCGTTCACGATCCGCACGTGCGGCTGCACCTTGTGCAGCGCCTCGTCACCGATCAGGCCGAGCGTCTCGGGGGTCTTGGGCAGGTGCACGGTGATGAAGTCGGAGACTTCGAGCAGCTCGTCGAGGGTGAGGAGCTTGACGCCCATCTGGGCGGCGCGCGCGGGCTGCACATAGGGGTCGTACGCGACGATCTTCATGCCGAAGGCCGACATGCGCTGCGCGACCAGGACGCCGATGCGGCCGAGGCCGACGACGCCGAGGGTCTTCTCGCTCAGCTCGACGCCGGTGTACTTGTTCCGCTTCCACTCGCCGTTCTTGAGCGCGGTGTTGGCCTGCGGGATGTTGCGCGCGGTGGCGACGAGGAGGCCGCAGGCGAGCTCGGCGGCGGTGACGATGTTGGAGGTCGGTGCGTTCACGACCATCACGCCGGCCTTGGTGGCGGCCGACACGTCGACGTTGTCGAGGCCGACCCCGGCGCGGGCGACGACCTTCAGCTTCTTGGCGGCGGCGATCGCCTCGGCGTCGACCTTGGTCGCCGAGCGGATCAGGATCGCGTCGACACCGGCGATGGCGGGCAGCAGCTCCGCGCGGTCGGCACCGTTGCAGTGCCGGATCTCGAAGTCCGGCCCGAGGGCGTCGACGGTGGCGGGCGACAGCTCTTCAGCGATGAGTACGACAGGTTTCGAGCTCACGTGGGTCCTCACTGAATCCTTTGCGGACGGCCGTCCCGACGGCCGCAGGCGGTGGAGGGGCTAGCCGCGTGGAAGACGCACGACGCTGTGGGCCTGACGCGTTGGTGTTGCTGAGCAGTGTAGTGCTGCGCCCCCGGGGGTTTTCCGCCGCGAAGGCAGGATCACCCGATGGGGGTTGGACTGGTTGTCCATGGTCGTGCGGTAGCCAGCGGGGCCGGACACCGATACCGTGCCCGGCCCCGCTGACATCAGGCTTACGCCTCGTCGTTCTGCACCCAGCTCATGAGCTTGCGCAGCTCCTTGCCGGTGGTCTCCAGGAGGTGCTCGGAGTCCTGGGTCTTGTACTCGTTGTACTTCTTCAGACCGCCGTGGTACTCGTCCATCCAGTTCTTGGCGAACGTGCCGTCCTGGATCTCGGCGAGGACCTTCTTCATCTCGGCCTTGGTGTCGGCGGTGATGATGCGGGGGCCGGTGACGTAGTCGCCCCACTCGGCGGTCTCCGAGATCGACCAGCGCATCTTCTCCAGGCCGCCCTCGTACATGAGGTCCACGATCAGCTTCAGCTCGTGGAGGCACTCGAAGTACGCGATCTCCGGCTGGTAGCCGGCCTCGGTCAGCGTCTCGAAACCGGCCTTGACCAGCGCGGCCGTGCCACCGCAGAGGACGGCCTGCTCACCGAACAGGTCGGTCTCGGTCTCCTCGGTGAACGTCGTCTTGATGACGCCGGCACGGGTGCCGCCGATGCCCTTGGCGTACGACAGGGCCAGCGCCAGGCCGTTGCCCTGGGGGTCCTGCTCGACGGCCACGATGCACGGAACGCCGCGGCCCTCCTCGTACTGACGGCGCACCAGGTGGCCCGGGCCCTTCGGGGCGACCATCGCGACGGTCACGTTCGCCGGGGGCTTGATGAAGCCGAAGCGGATGTTCAGGCCGTGGCCGAAGAACAGCGCGTCGCCGTCCTTCAGGTTGTCCTTGATGGACTCCTCGTAGACCTGGGCCTGGATCGGGTCCGGGACCAGGATCATGATGACGTCGGCCTCGGCCGCCGCCTCGGACGGCGTCACCACGCGCAGGCCCTGCTCCTCGGCCTTCGCCTTGGACTTGGAGCCCTCGTGCAGACCGACGCGGACGTCGACACCCGAGTCACGGAGCGACAGCGCGTGGGCGTGGCCCTGGCTGCCGTAACCGATCACCGCGACCTTGCGGCCCTGGATGATGGACAGGTCGGCATCGTCGTCGTAGAACAGCTCGGCCACTGGGATATCTCCTTGGTGTGCTGGTGTTGCGTCCACCGTATCGGTGGGGGTGAGTAAGGAAGGGGTGGGTCCGCGATACGGGCGGGTCAGAGCCCGTATCGGGGGCCTCAGGCGCTGCGGTCCAGGGCGCGCAGCGAGCGGTCCGTGATGGACCGGGCGCCGCGCCCTATGGCGATCGTGCCGGACTGGACGAGTTCCTTGATGCCGAACTGCTCCAGCATCTTCAGCATCGCCTCCAGCTTGTCCGCGCCGCCGGTCGCCTCGATGGTCACGGCCTCCGGGGAGACGTCGACGGTCTTGGCGCGGAACAGCTGGACGATCTCGACGATCTGGGAGCGCGTTTCGTTGTCGGCACGCACCTTCACCAGGACGAGCTCGCGCTGGATCGCAGCGCCGGGCTCGAGTTCGACGATCTTCAGGACGTTGACGAGCTTGTTGAGCTGCTTGGTCACCTGCTCCAGGGGCAGGTCCTCGACATTGACCACGATGGTGATGCGGGAGATGTCGGGGTGTTCGGTGACACCGACCGCGAGCGAGTCGATGTTGAAGCCACGGCGGGAGAACAGGGCGGCGATCCGGGCGAGGATGCCGGGGGTGTTCTCGACCAGGACCGAGAGCGTGTGCTTGGTGGACATGAGCCTCTTACCTCTTCCTACAGCTCTCAGTCGTCTTCGTTGTCGCCGAAGTCGGGGCGGACTCCGCGGGCGGCCATGACCTCGTCGTTGGAGGTCCCGGCGGCGACCATCGGCCACACCTGGGCGTCCTCGTGGACGATGAAGTCGATCACGACCGGGCGGTCGTTGATCGAGTTGGCCTCCTGGATCGCCTTGTCCAGGTCCTCGGGGCGCTCGCAGCGGATCGCGTAACAGCCCATCGCCTCCGACAGCTTGACGAAGTCGGGGACGCGGGTGCCGCCGCTGGGCCGGCCCTCCTCGGCGATGCCGTCCTCCGGGCCGGAGTGCAGGACCGTGTTGGAGTAGCGCTGGTTGTAGAACAGCGTCTGCCACTGGCGGACCATGCCGAGGGCGCCGTTGTTGATGATGGCGACCTTGATCGGGATGTTGTTCAGCGCACAGGTCGTCAGTTCCTGATTGGTCATCTGGAAGCAGCCGTCGCCGTCGATCGCCCAGACCATGCGGTCCGGCTGGCCGGCCTTGGCACCCATCGCGGCGGGGACCGCGTAGCCCATGGTTCCGGCGCCGCCCGAGTTCAGCCAGGTGGCGGGCAGTTCGTAGTTCACGAAGTGCGCGGCCCACATCTGGTGCTGGCCGACACCGGCCGCGTAGATGGTGTCCGCGTCCGCGAGCTCGCCGATGCGCTGGATGACGCGCTGCGGGGACAGCGTGCCGTCGTTCGGCTCGTCGTAGCCCAGCGGGTACGTCTCGCGCCAGCGGTTGAGGTCCTTCCACCAGGCGGTGTAGTCGCCCTTGTGGCCCTCGGAGTACTCGGCCTGGACGGCCTGGACCAGGTCGGCGATGACCTCGCGGGCGTCCCCGACGATCGGGACGTCGACCTCGCGGTTCTTGCCGATCTCGGCCGGGTCGATGTCCGCGTGGATGACCTTGGCGAACGGCGCGAAGCTGTCCAGCTTGCCGGTGACACGGTCGTCGAAGCGGGTGCCGAGTGCGATGAGCAGGTCCGACTTCTGCAGAGCGGTGACGGCGGTGACCGCACCGTGCATGCCGGGCATTCCCACGTGCAGCGGGTGGCTGTCGGGGAAGGCGCCGAGCGCCATCAGGGTGGTGGTGACGGGCGCTCCGGTGAGCTCCGCGAGGACCTTCAGCTCGGCGGTCGCGCCGGCCTTCAGGACACCGCCGCCGACGTACAGGACCGGGCGCTTGGCCGCCACGATCAGCTTGGCGGCCTCGCGGATCTGCTTCGCGTGCGGCTTGGTGACCGGCCGGTAGCCCGGCAGGTCGGTCGTGGGCGGCCACGAGAACGTGGTCTGCGCCTGGAGGGCGTCCTTGGCGATGTCGACCAGGACCGGGCCCGGGCGGCCGGTCGAGGCGATGTGGAACGCCTCGGCGATCGTCCGCGGGATGTCCTCGGCCTTGGTCACCAGGAAGTTGTGCTTGGTGATCGGCATGGTGATGCCGACGATGTCCGCCTCCTGGAAGGCGTCCGTGCCGATCGCCTTGGAGGAGACCTGGCCGGTGATCGCGACCAGCGGCACCGAGTCCATGTGGGCGTCGGCGATCGGGGTGACCAGGTTGGTCGCGCCCGGCCCGGAGGTCGCCATGCACACGCCGACCTTGCCGGTGGCCTGGGCGTACCCGGTGGCGGCGTGGCCCGCGCCCTGCTCGTGGCGGACCAGGACGTGACGGACCCGGGTGGAGTCCATCATCGGGTCGTACGCCGGGAGGATGGCGCCGCCGGGGATCCCGAACACGACCTCCGCCCCGACTTCCTCGAGAGAACGGATGAGGGACTTCGCGCCCGTGACGTGCTCAACGGTCGCGGACTGGTGTCCGCCGTTACGGGGCCGCGGCTGCGGATGGTGGGCCCCGGTGGCCTGCTCGGTCATCGGCATTCTCTTCTCGAAGCTGAGGGTTTTTGCGGTGGTTTAGTCGAGATCGCGGTAGTGCTTGAGGGGTGCCAGTGCAACAAAAAACCCCTCGTGCCGTGAGGCAAGCGAGGGGAGCGCGTCGGGTGCGGTCTGCGGAGCCTGCTGGGGCTCCGCTTCAGCCGACGCGCTTTCCAAGTACGAGAATTCGGGTGCGCATGGCATTGACCCTCCCCCCGGCGCGCAGGTGGTGTCAAGTAGGTGGGACGGGCGTCTCATTATTTGAGCTCAACAGGGGCCGGCTCCGGCCACTGAGCACGGGGAGCGCGGCCCCGCCGGGCACCGGGTATTCGCCGCGCACCAGGGCGCGCCGCAGCCGGTACTCGTCGAGCGGCCCGGAGAACGCCATGCCCTGACCATGCGTACACCCCATGGCGCGCAGCGCCAAGACCTGTTCGGGTACATCTACGCCGTCGGCCACCGACTGCATGCCGAGATCGCAGGCGATCCGGAGCAGGCCCGCGGTGATCTTGTGAAGGCGGGCCGATTCGACGACGCCCTCGACAAGGCCCCTGTCCAGTTTCAGCAGGTCGATGGGGAGCCGGCGCAGCGCGTTGATCGCCGCGTAGCCGCTGCCGAACCCGTCGAGCGCGATCCGTACGCCGAGTCTGCGCAGGCCCACCAGGCGCCGCTCCAGCTCGTCGAAGGAGATCCTGGGGTCGCTGTCGGCGAGCTCGATGATCAGGGCGCCCGAGGGCAGCCCGTGCCTGGTCAGGAGGGCTTCGAGGGAGCCGAGCGGCATCGACTTGTCGAGCAGGCGGCGGGCCGAGAGGCGTACCGAGACGGGTGCGTCGTGGCCGGCCCGCATCCGTTCGGCGGCGAGCTCCACGGCCTCTTCGAGCAGCCAGCGGCCGAGCTCGGCGGCACGCTCGCTCTCGTCGGCGACCCGTAGGAATTCGGCCGGGGTGAACAGGATGCCCTGGGCCGATCTCCACCTGGCCTGGGCTGCGACCGCGGAGACCTCGCCGGTGGTGAGGTCGACGACCGGTTGGTGCAGGACCGCGAATTCGCCCTCGTTCAGCGCGGTACGCATCCGGGCCGCGAGCTCCGACTTGCGGACGACCTCGGCCTGCATCTGCGGGGCGTACAGCTCGACCCGGTTCTTGCCGCCCTTCTTGGCCCGGTACATCGCGAGGTCGGCGTTGCGCAGCAGCTCCCCCGCGCCGACGCCGGGCTCGGCGAAGGCGACACCGATGGAGGCGGCGACCCGGACATCGTTGCCGTCGATCTGGTAGGGCTGCGAGAGGGTGAGGCGCAGTCTGTCGGCGATTTCCCTGACGTGGTACTCACGGGCCGAGCGGTCGCGGGTGCCGTCGCCCAGGATGAGGGCTGCGAACTCGTCGCCGCCGAGCCGGGCCGCGGTGTCGCCGGCCCGGACCGAGTCCTGGAGTCTGCGGGCGGCCTGGATGAGGAGTTCGTCGCCGGCCTGGTGGCCGATGGTGTCGTTGACCTGCTTGAAGCCGTCGAGGTCGATGAAGAGCACGGCGGTGCCGGGGTCGGAGTTGCGCCGCCCGCCGAGCGCCTTGCGCACCCGCTTGGTGAACAGGGCCCGGTTGGGCAGGTCGGTGAGCGGGTCGTGCTCGGCGTTGTGCTCCAACTGCGCCTGCAGGCGCACCCGTTCGGTCACGTCGCGGCTGTTGAGAATGAGCCCGCCCTGATGGCGGTTGACGGTCGACTCCACGTTGAGCCACTCGCCGGTCCCCGACTTGAAGCGGCATTCGATCCGCGTCGTGGGCTCCTCGGCGGGCGGCGCCGCCAGAAACCGGCGCACCTCGTGCACCACCCGGCCCAGGTCCTCTGGGTGGATGAGCGAGGCCAGCTCGGAGCCCACCAGCTCCTCCGCGTCCCGCCCGTAGACGCCGGCGGCGGCGGGGCTGACGTACCGCAGCATTCCGGTGGGGGCAGCGATCATGATGACGTCGCTGGAGCCCTGCACCAGGGAGCGGAAGTGGTTCTCCTTCTGGGCCAGTTCATGGGTGAGCGCGATATTGTCGAGCAGCATGATTCCCTGGCGGACCACCAGGGCGAGCACGACCGTGCAGCCGGTGAGGACGACCATCCGGTCGACCCGGTGCCCTTCGATGACGTTGTACAGGATCCCCAGGGTGCACACCGCGGCCGCGAGGTACGGCGTGAGCGCGGCCAGCGAGCTGGCGAGCGGCCGCGTCAACGGCAGGGCGTTCGGGCGCACGCGGCCGGCCGCCGGGCGGGCGCCCTGCGGGGCGGCCATCGGCGGCCGGGGCTGCGGGGCGGACGTCCTGCGGGCACCCCACGGGGCGTATGCGAGCAGCAGGGAGCCGGCGAACCAGCCCGCGTCCAGGAGCTGCCCGGAGCGGTAGTGCTCGCGCAGCAGCGGCGAGGTGAACAGGGCGTCGCACAGCACGGTCAGGGCGAGCGCCGCGATCGCGGTGTTCACCGCGGACCGGTTGGCCGACGAGCGCCGGAAGTGCAGCGCGAGCACCATGCTGACCAGGACGATGTCGAGCAGCGGATAGGCGAGCGTGAGGGTGGCGTGGGCGACGCCCTCACCTTCGCCCTCGTGGGCCGTGCGCGCGAGCGCGAGGCTCCAGGACAGGGTGAGCAGGGAGCCCCCGATGAGCCAGGAGTCCAGTGCGAGGCAGACCCAGCCCGCCTTGGTGACGGGGCGTTTGGCGAGCACGAGCAGGCCCACGATGGCGGGCGGCGCGAAGCAGAGGAAGAAGAAGTCGGCGGGCGAGGGGGTGGGCACCCCGCGCTGGAGCACCACCTCGTACCAGCCCCAGACACCGTTGCCGCAGGCGGCCATGGCGGAGGAGAAGGAGAAGAGCAGCCAGGCCGGGCGAAAGCTGTTCTCGCTCTCCGTCGCGCCGCTCCGCGCGTAGCGGAAGCACGAGACCGCGGCGATCAGGGCCGCACCGGAGAGGCCGAAGTCGCCCATGATCAGGGCGAGTTCCTCGGAACCCCAGCCCAGGAATGCGCCGGTGGCATATCCGGCGCACACCACTGCGAGCACCAGCTGGGAGGCCATGCCGGACCCGCCGCCTCCGGTCATGGGCGGCCGGGTCAGGACCGCTCCGGGGGCGCTCACCGGACGGCTCCTCGCCAGCGGGCCCGCCTCGGGGTACCGGCCGGCCGGGGCCGGGCGCCGGTATCGCCGCGCCATGAGCCGTGCTCCTGGGCGCCGTTCGTCGTTGTGCCGTTCGCCGCTGTGCCGTTGGTCGCCTCGGCGCTCGCCGCTCCACCGCGGTGCATTGTTGCGCGATGCGCGCGGCGGGGCTGCCGCAGGCGGCTCCACCGCGTCGGATCGTTCGTCCATTGGCCGTGCATCGCCCGTCGCCCCCCTCGCAGTGATCGCTCCCCCGCGCCGTAGACGCACGGCGCCGGCCCCCGGTCGGGACGATACACCAGTCTCGTCACTCAGGGACATAGCCCTTATACGCTCAGTGACAGCCTGGAGTCATGTAGGCACCGGGTGCACCCGAACAGCTGCGGAGAGTTACTGATCCGTCGTCAGAACGACGTTGGCGAGCGGTTCTTCGGCCACGAAGCGGGTGAGCTGAGCAGCGAGCAAGCGCCTGGCGCGGGGCAGGAACGCGGAGCTCGAACCGCCCACATGGGGACTGATGAGAACATTCGGCGCGTGCCACAGCGGGTGTCCCTTGGGCAACGGTTCGGGATCGGTGACATCCAGTGCCGCGTGGATGCGCCCCGACTCCACTTCGGCAAGCAGCGCCTTGGTGTCCACCACGGGTCCGCGCGAGACGTTCACCAGGAGCGCACCGTCCTTCATGCGGGCCAGGAACTCGGCGTCCACCAGGCCCGACGTCTGCTCGGTCAGCGGCGTGGAGACGATGACGACGTCCGCTTCCGGGAGCAGTGCGGGCAGATCTGTCAATGCGTGCACTTCACCGCGCTCCGTTGTGCGCCATGAGCGCGCGACGCGCGCCACCCGCGCGCACTCAAAGGGTGCGAGCCGGTCTTCGATGGCGGCCCCGATCGACCCGTACCCCACGATCAGCACGGACTTGTCGGCCAGCGCGGGATAGAACCCCGCCCGCCATTCCTGCCTCTCCTGTCCCCGGACGAAACCGGGAATCCCGCGCAGCGAGGCGAGCACGAGAGCGAGGGTCAGCTCGGCCGTGGACGCCTCGTGGACGCCACGCGCGTTGCACAGGCGTACACCGGGCGGCAGCAGGCCGATGCCGGGCTGTACGTGGTCGATGCCGGCGGTCAGCGTCTGTACGACCCGGATGCCGGTCATGGCGGCGAGCGGGCGGATCGCGGTCTCGGACGGCTTCATGTACGGGACCACGTAGAAGGCGCAGTCGGCGGGGTCGGCCGGGAAGTCGGGGCCGCCGTCCCAGAACCGGTAGTCGAGGGAGGCGGGCAGGCCCGGGACATCGGCCGGGTCGAAGGGGATCCATACGTCTGCGGTCATGGTCAGGAGGCTATGCGAAGGGCTCCGGGGGCCAGAGGTTAGTTTGGGGAGCGACGAGGGAGGGATCCGGCCAGGTGGAGCGCAGGACAATCGGGGCGGGGGCCCTGCGGGCGGGTGCGATCGGACTCGGCTGCATGCCGATGAGCTGGGGCTACACCCGCTCGCAGCAGGACCTGGAGCGCTCGCTGCGGGCGGTTCACGCAGCCCTCGACACCGGCGCGAACCTTCTTGACACCGCCGACATGTACGGCCCGTTCACCAACGAGCTGCTCATCGGACGGGTCCTGAAGGAGCGCCGTGACGAGGCGTTCGTCGCCACCAAGTGCGGGCTGCTCGTGGGCGTCGACCAGCACGTGGTCGCCAACGGCCGCCCCGGGTACGTGCGCCGGGCCTGCGACGCCTCGCTGCGCCGCCTCCAGACCGACGTCATCGACCTCTATCTGCTGCACCGCGCCGACCCGGAGGTCCCCGTCGAGGAGACCTGGGGGGCGATGGCGGAGCTCGTGACGGCGGGGAAGGTACGGGCGCTCGGGCTCAGTGCCATGGGTGCGCGGGCGGTGCGCCGGACCGCGCCGGTGGCCGGGGTGCACGGGCTGCACGTGGGCCGGTACGAGGAGACGGTGCGGCTGCTCGACCGGGTCCAGCAGGTGTTCCCGGTCGCGGCCGTGCAGGCGGAGCTGTCCTTCTGGTCGCGGGAGGCGCTGGACACGCTGCTGCCATGGTGCACGACGCGGGGCGTCGGCCTGCTCGCCGCGATGCCGCTCGGCAACGGGTTCCTGACGGGCACGCTCACCCCGGGCCAGGGGTTCGAACCCGACGACATCCGGGCCCGCCACCCCCGCTTCACGGCGGAGATGATGGCGGCCAACCAGCCCGTGGTGGCGGGCCTGCGCCGGGTCGCCGCGCGGCACGGGGCGACGCCGGGACAGGTGGCGCTGGCCTGGCTGCTGCGGCTCGGGCACCAGGTGATACCCGTGCCGGGGGCCAAGCGGGAGGAGTGGGTGCGCGAGAACGCGCGCGCGGCGGGCCTGTCCCTGACCCCGCGGGACCTGGCGGAACTGGCCGCGCTGCCGCCGGCCCGGGACTGAAGCGCCGCCGCCCCTGCGCGGTGAGGGCCACCCGGGCACCTGAGGCCGGGAGTTGGACATCCCGGCCGGGGTCGCCGCCCGCAGAATGAACCCAGCGCATCGACCCCGTCGAAGGGAACCCCAACCGTGCGACGAACCACCGTGGCCACCGTCCTGGCCGCAGCCGCGCTCGTGCTCGCGGCGGGCTGCTCCTCCCCGGACACGGGGCCGCAGGGCCAGAGTGCCCCGTCCGGCCCCAAGGCGTCCCCGTCGGCGACGTCGCACGCCCGACTCCCGCCCGCCGAGGGCTCGGTGAAGGTCGCCAGGACCGTCACGGAGGATCTGAAGTCGCCCTGGGGCATCGCGCCGCTGCCCGAGGGCGGGCTCCTCGTCGGCTCCCGTGACGACGGCTCGGTCCTGCTGGTCGACGCGGCGACCGGCAAGAAGACCGCCGTGGGCAGCGTGCCCGGCGTCGACCACCAGGGCGAGGGCGGGCTGCTCGGGCTCGCCCTGTCGCCCTCGTACGCCTCGGACCATCTCCTCTACGCGTACTTCACCACCGAGTCCGACAACCGCATCGCCCGGATGATCTACGACCCGCAGCGGCCGGAAGGCCAGCAGCTGGGGGCGCCGGACACCATCCTGCGCGGGATCCCCAAGGGCAACAACCACAACGGCGGGCGGATCGCGTTCGGCCCCGACCGGATGCTGTACGCGGGGACCGGCGAGACCGGCGAGCGGGGGCTCGCGCAGGACAAGAAGTCGCTCGGCGGGAAGATCCTGCGGATGACGCCCGACGGGCAGCCCGCGTACGGCAATCCGGAGGCGGACTCGCTCGTCTACTCCTACGGGCACCGCAATGTGCAGGGCCTGGCCTGGGACGCCGAGAACCGGCTGTGGGCCGCGGAGTTCGGCCAGGACACCTGGGACGAGCTCAACCTCATCGAGCCCGGCAAGAACTACGGCTGGCCCGTGGTGGAGGGCACGGGGAACAAGCCGGGGTACGTCGATCCCGTCGCCCAGTGGAAGACCTCTCAGGCCTCGCCCAGCGGGATCGCGTTCGCGGACGGCTCCGTGTGGATCGCCTCGCTGAAGGGCGAGCGGCTGTGGCGCGTCCCGCTGGACGGCACCAAGCCGCTCGCCGAGCCCGAGGCCTTCCTGACCGGCCAGTACGGGCGGCTGCGCACCGTCCTGCCGGCCGCGGGCAGCGGCAAGCTGTGGCTGCTCACGAACAACACCGACTCGCGCGGCAGGCCGAAGCCGGGCGACGACCGCATTCTGGAGCTGGACGTCACGTAGCCGCCGTCAGCCCCGGGCCGGCTCCTGGGTGAACAGGTTGAGGCGGTGGGCCAGGGCCGCCGCCTCGCCCCGGCCGGAAACCCCCAGCTTGGCAAGGATGTTGGAGACGTGCACGCTCGCCGTCTTCGGGGATATGTAGAGCTCCTCGGCGATCTGGCGGTTGCTGTGGCCGGCCGCGACCAGGCGCAGGACGTCCTGTTCGCGGCTGGTCAGGCCGAGCGCCTCCGCCGGCTCCGCCTGGTCGTCGGCCTCCACCGGGTCCGGGGCGGTCGGCGAGATGCGGGCCCGGCGGGCCAGGAGCTCCAGCTGTTCGCGCAGCGGGCGGGCGCCCAGGCGTACGGACTCGGCGTGGGCCTGGCGGAGCAGCGCGGCGATCGTCTCGCGGTCGCCGCCCTCGGCGAGGAGGGCCGCGGCCCAGCGGTGGCAGACCAGGGCCAGGTCGTGGGGCCGTTCGAGGGGCCTGAGGGCTTGGGCGGCCGCTTCCCAGGCGGCGGCCCGGTCGCGGCCCTCGGCTCGGTCCAGTTCGGCGGCGACGACCAGGGCGAGCGCCTGGCACACGGGGACACGGGTCGGGAGCCGTTTGGCCGCGGTACGGATCAGGTCGAGGGCGGCGGCCCGGCCGGGCCCGGCCGAGGGGAGGCCCCGTACGTCGGCCTCCATGGAGGCGGCCGCGGCGAGCAGCGGCCAGGCGTAGCGCTGGGTGCCGGGCGGGAAGCCCGGTTCGGCGGTGCGGGCCAGTTCGTCGCGGGCCTCGTCGATGCGGCCCTGGGCGGCCGCGATGCCCAGCCCGATCCGGGCGAGCGGGATGGCGTGCTGGGCCATCGGGTCGTACTTGCCGAAGGCCGCGTGGGCCTCGGCGAGGGCGGCCACGGCAGCGTCCAGCTCGCCCCGGAGCAGGGCGAGATCGGCGCGGCGCATGAGGGCGTTGCCGAGCGGCTTGGTGCTCACCGCGATCCGTTGGACCCGCTCGACGCACTCGGCCGTCTCCTGCCAGCGGCCGAGGTTGAACAGGGACTCGGCGCGGTTGGCCTGCACCCAGGCCTCGTTGTCGAGGAGGCCGTACTTCTGGGCGAGGCGCACCCCGTCGTCGGCCAGGCGCACGGCGTCCGCCGAGCGGCCGACGCCTTCCAGGCCGGAGCAGAGGTTCACATGGCCGCGGGTCGCCTCGCCGACGAGGCCCAGCTCAAGGGAGCGGTCGATCACCGTACGCATCGTGGCGAGGCCTTCCTCCACCGAGCCGGAGTCGAGCAGGAGGCTGCCGAGGGTGAGCTTGACGTTGAGCTCGATCTCCTCCGTCTTCACCAACTGGGCGTATTCCACGGCCTGTTCGGCCGCGGCGAGCGACTCGGCGCCGGGCTTGTGCAGCATGCGCCAGCCGGCCGCGGTGGCGAGGACCTCGGCGTGCACGGCGGAGGGCGCGAGCCCGCGCACCAGCTCCTGGGCGGTGGTGATCTCGGCCCAGCCATCGCCGCGCCCCAGGCTCTGCATCAGGCGGGAGAGCTGGATCCAGAACCAGGCGGCGCGCAGCGGGTCGCCCCCGGAGGGCTGGTCGCTTTCGGCCTCGATGAGCCGGAGCGCCTTCTTGGCGAGTTTCAGGGCGCGTTCGCGCTCGCCGCACAGCCGGGCCGCCTCGACGGATTCGGCGAGCAGGTCGAGGTAGCGCAGGGAGGCGGGAGTCTCGGGGGCGCAGCCGCAGGCCGGGTAGGAGCCCGCGTGGTCCAGGGGCCGCAGCCCGGCGCGGATTTCCTGGGGGACGGCGTCCCACAGCTCCATCGCCCGTGACAGGAGCTTGAGTTGCTCGGCATAGGCGTGCCGGCGGCGGGCCTCGACGGCCGCGTCAAGGACCACGGGCAGCGCCTTGGCGGCGTCGTGCGCGTGGTACCAGTAAGTGGCGAGCCGGGTGGTCCGCTCGTCGGGCCGCACCAGCGAGGGGTCGGCCTCCAGAGCTTCGGCGTAGCGGCGGTTGAGGCGCGAGCACTCGCCGGGCAGCAGGTCGTCGCTGACGGCCTCGCGGACCAGGGAGTGGCGGAAGCGGTAGCCGTCGCCGTCCCACGCGGGCAGCAGGATGTTCGCGCCGACGGCGGCGCGCAGGGCCTCGATGAGCTTGTCCTCGGGGAGCCGGGCGACGGCCGCCAGCAGCGGGTATTCGACGGTGGAGCCACCCTCGGCGGCGATCCGCACCACCCGCTGGGCGTCCTCCGGCAGGCCCTCGACGCGGACCAGCAGGAGGTCGCGCAGCGAGTCGCTGAGGTCGGGGCAGGTGTCGTTGGGGTCGCGGCCGACGACGAGTTCCTCGACGAAGAAGGCGTTGCCGTCGGAGCGCTCGAACACCTCGTCCGCCAGGCGCTGTTCCGGCTCGGCGGCGAGGATGCCGGTCAGCTGGTGGTGGACCTCGGACCGGGTGAAGCGGGGCAGCTCGATGCGCCGCACGCTGCGCAGCCGGTCGAGCTCGGCGAGCAGCGGACGCAGGGGGTGGCGGCGGTGGATGTCGTCGGCGCGGTAGGTGGCGACGACGACGAGCCGGCCGCTGCGCAGGGTGCGGAAGAGATAGGCGAGCAGATGGCGGGTGGAGGCGTCCGCCCAGTGCAGGTCTTCGAGGACGAGGACGACGGTGCGCTCGGCGGCGATCCGCTCCAGCATCCGTACGGTGAGCTCGAAGAGGCGGGCGGTGCCGTCCTCGCGCGAGGTGGGGCGGCCCGTCCTGGCGAGCTCGGGCAGGAGCAGGGCCAGCTCCTCCTCCTGGCCGTCGGCCGCGGCGGCGAGCTCGTCGGGCAGCCGGCGTTGCAGGGCGCGCAGCGCGGCCGAGAAGGGGGCGAAGGGCAGCCCGTCGGCGCCGACTTCGACGCAGCCGCCGATCGCGATCACCGCGCCGGCCGCGCGGGCGGCGTCGGTGAACTCCTCGACGAGCCGGCTCTTGCCGACGCCGGCCTCGCCGCCGACGAGCAGCGCCTGCGGCTCTCCGCCGGCCGCGGCGCGGGCGAGTGCTTCGTTCAATACCGCCAGTTCGCCGGCGCGGCCGACGAACACGGGGCTGACTGACCTGGTCTCCACGCTGCCGAGCATCGCACAGGCGTCTGACAACGCGGGGCCGGACGGTCCGTCCCCGGCTGGGGAGGCGGCCCCGGAGGAGGTCGGGGCCACGGCCGGGGACGGCGTCCGGGCGGTGGTGGCGGGGCGGGTCGGGGTGGTCGTCATCGCGGGCGGCCGGGGCTCAGGCGGCCCGTACGAACCGGTTCCGCGGTGAACTCACCCGCCCCTCCGGCCCGTTGTCGCCATCGCGGCGGCCGAAGCGGCGCCCGCCCCGGCGGGCCCGGCCGGCCAGGCGCTCCTGGTCGGCGCGGCGAAGGAGTTCGGCCTCGTGGACCTTGTGCATCTCGTACTCGAACATCTCGGTACTCCTGGGTTGACTCGGTTGAGGTTGCTTCGCCCGGTCCCGGTGTTGTTCCGGTCCCTTGCGATGTCTCAACTCTCGTCTCCCAGGGGCCCCTCCCGCATCGGGCGAGTGCCGCATCTGTGAGGAGGTCCTGCCTTAGACGGGCCGGTGGTGTCCCGGATACCGGACCGATCCGTCTAAGGCGGGGTGGCGGGCGCCTTAGGCGCGCCCTGCGAAACCTCAGCCCTTGGTGCTGGGCAGGGCCGCGAACAGGTCGAGGTACATGCCCGCGGAGATCAGCAGGCCGATCACGCCGAGGACGACTCCGGCGAGGGCGACGGCCTTGACCCACACCGGCTGCTCGGCGCGGCCCGGCGTCCCGAAGGCGGGGCGGGCGAGCACGAAGGCGCCGACGACCAGGGCGAGCAGCGCGAAGACGCCGTTGACCAGGGCGGTGGTGTGCCAGGAGTTGCCGTAGATCTCCTGGATCTGCTGGGCGGCGGTGCCGTTCTGGGAGGTCTTGATCTGGCCTACCAGGGTGGCCCGTTCGGAGAGCGTCTTGCCCATCCAGGTGCCGCTGAGCGACACGGCGCCGAGCGCACTGGCGACGACGGCCGCGGCTCCCGTGCCGAAGGCCGGCCGGGGGGCCGGCTCGTCGTCGGGCTCGTCGGCGTCGTCCTCGTCGTCGAGGCCGTCTTCGGGTGCGGCCTTCTCGGGGTCCTGCGTGTCGGAAACGTCGGTGGCCCGGGTGGCCTCGGGGGCTCCTTCGACGGTCTCGCCCCCGGTGGCGGACGTGGCCTCGGTCTCGGCGTCCGTCCTGGGCTCGGTCTCGGCGTCGGTCTTCGTCGTGGCGGGGGTGGCGTTCATGCCGGGCACGCTAGGTGCCGTTTCTGAGAGCCCGCTGAGAGCTTCCTTAACGCGCGGCCCGTACGCTCACCGGTGTCCGCCCCGCACCGTCCTCAACTCCCGCACCTTCAACGGCCCGCGTGCCGCGGCGCGAGCCCCGCGCCCGCCTCAGCGCCCCACCCGCGCCGCCCGCCACTCGTCCGCGAGGACCGCCCAGATCTCGCTGTCGTGCCGCACCCCTCGGTAGAGGTAGCTCTCGCGGAGCACCCCGTCCCTGGTCATGCCGAGCCGCCTGGCGACGTTGGTGCTCGCGGTGTTCTCGGCGGACGCCACCCACTCGACGCGGTGCATCCCGCGTACGTCCACGGCCCAGTCGATGAGCATCGTGATGGCCCGGGTGATCAGGCCTCGCCCGACCGCCGACTCCTCCAGCCAGCAGCCGACCTCGCAGTTGCCCTGCGCCGGCTCGAAGGTCCGGAAGATGACGGCGCCGACCAGCGTGTCGTCGAGCCAGATGCCGTAGATGCGCCCGGCGTCGGCGGCCGTCTTGTCCGCGTATCCCTGGAGGAAGGCGCGCGCGGAGGCGAGGTCGGTCGCGAAGTCCGGCAGGGCGATGTGGGTGCCGATGTACTCACGGCCCCGGTCCATGTGGGCGAGGAACTCCTCGGCCTGCCAGGGCTCCAGAGGGCGCAGCTCCGCCCCGTCGTCCCCCAGCGATACTGCGAACATCCCCGCTCCTCCATCTGAGTGACTGCGTAACTGCTAGGGCACGAGTTGGTCGGCCCGGTCCTCCGGCTGCTCCGGGATCTTCGCACGGCGGCATTCGGGGGCTTCGATGCTGATCCGGGGAAGCCGCCGGTCGAGCCAGCCGGGCAGCCACCAGTTGGCCCCGCCGAGCAGGTGCATGAGGGCGGGGACCAGGAGGGTGCGCAGGACGAACGCGTCCAGGGCGACGGCCGCCGCGAGCGCGATGCCGAACATGGCGATCACGCGGTCGCCGCTGAGCACGAACGCGAGGAAGACCGAAATCATGATCACGGCAGCCGAGTTGATCACCCGGCTGGTCTCGGCGAGGCCGACCCGGACCGCCCGCCGGTTGTCGCGGGTCTCCAGCCACTCCTCGTACATGCGGCTGACCAGGAACACCTGGTAGTCCATGGACAGGCCGAAGAGGACCGAGACCATGATCACCGGCAGGAACGGTTCGATCGGGCCCGACCGGCCGAGCCCCATGAGTTCACTGCCCCAGCCCCACTGGAAGACCGCGACGACGATGCCGAACGCGGAGGCCACCGCTGCCACGTTCATCGCGGCCGCCTTGAGCGGGATCCCGACCGAGCGGAAGGCGAGCAGCAGCAGCACGCAGCCGAGCGCGATCACCACGCCGACGAACAGCGGGAGTTTGCCGACGATGACCGCCGCGAAGTCGTCGTAGCTCGCGGTCACGCCGCCCACGTACACCCGGAGCGAGCTGCCCCGCTCGGCGGCCGGGAGCACCTCGTGCCGCAGCCGGTCGACGAGGTCGCTGGTGCGCTGCGACTGCGGTGCCGAGTCCGGTACGACGGTCAGGACGGCGGTGCTGCCGCTGCCGTTGTACGTCACCGGGCTCACCGAGGCGACGCCTCCGGTGGCGCGCAGCACGTCGGGCAGCCGCTCCACGGCGAGCCGGTCGCCGGGGCCTTCGAGCTCGGCGACGACGGTGAGCGGCCCGTTCACGCCGGGCCCGAAGCCCTCGGCGAGGAGGTCGTAGGCCTGGCGTGTGGTCGTCTTGGCGGGGTTGTTGCCCTGGTCGGACGTGCCGAGGTGGAGCGAGAGCGCGGGCAGCGCGAGCACCAGCATGACCACGGTGGCGATCACGCCGAGCAGCTTGGGGTGGCGCTCCACGAAGCCGGCCCAGCGGGCGGCGAACCCGGTGGGCAGCTCGGGCCGCGGCCCGTGGTCGGCGAGCCTGCGCCGCTCGCGGCGGCCGAGCGCCCGCATCCCGATGAACGAGAGCAGCGCGGGCAGCAGCGTGACGGAGGCGGCGACGGTCAGGACGACGGTGAGTGAGGCGGCGACGGCGACGCCGCCCAGGAAGCTCAGGCGCAGGATGAGCATGCCGAGCAGGGCGATGCAGACGGTCGCGCCCGCGAAGACGACGGCTCGCCCGGTGGTGACGACGGCCGTGCGGGCCGCTTCCTCGACGCTCATGCCTTGGCGCAGTCCGCGCCGGTGTCTGGTGACGATGAACAGGGCGTAGTCGATGCCGACGCCGAGCCCGATGAGCATGCCCAGCATGGGCGCGAAGTCGGCGACGGTCATGACGTGGCCGAGCAGTGCGATGCCCGCGTACGCGGTGCCGACGCCGACCAGGGCGGTGGCGATCGGGAGCAGGCTGGCGGCGAACGAGCCGAACGCGAGGAACAGCACGACGGCCGCGACGGCCACGCCGACGACCTCGCTGAGGTGCGCGGACGGCGCTTCGGTGAGGGCGACCGCGCTGCCGCCGAGTTCGACGTCGAGGGAGTCGGAGGCGGCGGCCCCCGCCGTGTCGACGACGGCCTTGGCCTGCGCCTTGGGGATGTCGTCGGCCTGCTCGTCGAAGGTGACCGTCGCGTACGCGGTGCGTCCGTCGGCGCTGATCCGGGCCGCGCCCTCTGCCCCGTACGGGCCGGCCACGGAGGCGACGCCGGGGAGCTTCGCGACCTGCGCGAGCGTGTGCTGCATCTTCTGCCGTACGCCGCTGTCGCGGACCGAGCCGGACGCGGTGTGCCAGACGATCGAGTCGGTGTCGCCGCCCCGGCCGTGGAAGGCGGCGTCGAGCAGGGTGCTCGCGCGGCCGGACTCGGTGCCGGGGGCCTCGTAGTCGTTCGAGTAGGCGGAACCGGCGACGGCCGCGGCGGCCGTGGTGGCGCCGAGCGCGAGGAGCCAGAGCAGTACGGCGACGAGGCGGTGCCTGACACACCAGCGCGCGAGGGCGGCCAACAGAGTGCTCCCGGATGATTTTGTGGCTCTTTGACCGGGAACAGCCCGCAAAGAACGGCGGTGCGCAGGATGCGCGTCAGCCACTCTCGCAGTCAATAGAGATCGTTTGCCCCTTTCGTGGCCTTCCTCACAGGGCCCCTCCCCCCATGGGGGTAAAAGGACCCGGACTCAACGCCGAAGGGCCTCCGCGGGTTCGATCCGGGCGGCGCGCAGCGCGGGGTAGGCGCCGGCGAGCAGACCGGTCAGGGTGCCGATCAGCGGGGCGGGCAACGTCGTCCAGGGGTCGAGGATGGCCGTCCAGTTGTGGGCGAGGGCCACCGACAGGGTGACCACGATGCTGACGGCGGTGCCGAGCAGCCCGCCGAGGGTGCCGAGCACCGCGGACTCGGTGAGGAACTGGGCGGCGATGTGCCGGGGCCGCGCACCCAGCGAGCGGCGCAGCCCGATCTCGCCGGTGCGTTCCAGGACGGAGACCAGGGTGGTGTTGGCGATGCCGACGGTGCCGATGACCAGGGTGATGCCCGCGAGCAGCAGGAACAGCGAGTCGAGGCTGCCGGTGACGCTGTCCTGGAGCGCGTGCGGCGCGGGCGGCGGCACGGCCTGGAGGTGGTCGGGGCGGTCCGGCCGCAGCGCGAGCGGGGCCTGCTGCGCGATGAGCCGGGCGGCGCCGACCCGGGTCTGGATGAGCATGGTGGCCGCGTAGTCGGGCGCCGGGTCGCCGTAGTCGGCGCGGGCCGTGCGGTCGGGGATCACCACCGAGAGCAGCAGGTTGGGCAGCCGCTCGACGTTCTGCAGGATGCCGACGACGGTGTACGGGGTGCCGTTGACGAAGACGGCGGGCTGGGCCGCCAGATTGCTGATGCCGAGGCGGCGGGCGACGGCCGAGCCGATCACGGCGACGTGCATGCGCCTGCTGTCGTGGAAGGTGTTGTAGAGGGTGCCGCTGCCGAGCGTGGGCCCGACGGCCTGGAGCAGCCCCGGGCTCGCCGCGTACACCGTGAGTCCCTCCGCGCCCTGCGAGTCCGCGGCCGCCGCGGTGGCCGGTCCCGAGCGGGTGGAGACGGCGGGCGGGGTCTTGAACACCTGCCAGTACGTGCCCGCGTGGACGGCGCCGTTCAGCCGCTCGGCGCGCTGGTCGGCGTCGTCGGGGAAGTCGTATCGGGTGGCGGCGCCGGTCTGCTGTGCCGGGTCGGGCGCGCCGACGTCCTTCACCGTGACCTGGGTGGCGGCGAGCACCGTGAAGTCCGAGCTGATCTGGCCGCGGGCGGTGGCCGTGAGCCCGAGGATGGCCACGAACGCGCCGACGCCGAGCAGCGTGCCGAGGACGGTCAGCGCGGTGCGGGCGGGGCGTTGCAGGATGCCCGCCACGGATTCGGCCGCGAGGTCCCTGAGGACCATGCGGGTACGGGGGATGCCCGGGTGCCGCGGGCGCCGGGCGGGCCTGCTCACGCCGGGCTCCCTACGCGCAACTGACCGCTGTCCTCGGTGAGTTGACCGTCGCGGATGGTGATGGTGCGCCGCGCGCGGGCGGCGACGGCCGGATCATGGGTGATGACGACGAGGGTGATGCCCGTGTCGTTGAGGGCGTCGAGCGTGTTCATGACCCGCCCCGCCGACGCGGAGTCCAGGTTGCCGGTGGGCTCGTCGCAGAGCAGCAGGCTGGGCCGGTTGACGAGCGCGCGGGCGATGGCCACGCGCTGGCGCTCGCCGCCGGACATGGCGGAGGGCAGCGCGTCGAGCCGGTGCCCGAGGCCGACGGCGAGCAGCGCGTCCACCGCGTCGGTACGCCGCCGGGCGCGCGGGGTGCCGAGGTAGACCTGGGCGAGCATGACGTTCTCGGTGGCGGTGCGGTACGGCAGCAGGTGGAAGGCCTGGAAGACAAGCCCGATGCGGTGCCCGCGCAGGGCGGTGCGGTCGGCCTCGGGCAGAGCGCCGGTGTCGATGCCGTCGAGCCGGTAGTGCCCGCCGGTGGGCCGGTCGACGAGCCCGATCACATTGAGCAGCGTCGACTTCCCGGACCCGGAGGGCCCGACCACGGCGATGTACTCGGCGCGGCGGACGGTGAGGTCGGTGGGCCGCAGGGCGTGCACGGGGGGCGGCCCGGGGTAGGTGCGGGCGGCGGCGACGAGGTCGATGACAGCGGGGGTGCCGGTGGGCACGGGGGTGACTGGGGCCGCGCCCCGGGCCTCTCGGGCGGGCACGGCGGCGCCCTCGGCCGGTCCTGCCACCTCCGCCTCCGGGCCGTCCGGGCCCTCCCCCGCAGCCCCCACTCGCCTCCGCCACTTCCTCACTGGCCCACCACCACCGCGTCTCCCGCCGCGAGCCGGAAGCCCGGGGCGGCCGTCACGGCCACGTACCCGTCGGCGTCCATGCCCGCGGTGACCGGTATGCGGCTCTGGGCGCCCGAGGCGGCGCGAACGGACACCGAGGTGCGGCCGTCGGCGCCCGCGCTCACGGCGGTGGCGGGCACGACGAGGACCGGCCCGTTGCTGGACGCGGCGGTCACGGTCACGCGCACGTCGAGGCCGAGCCACGGCGCGGGGAGTTCGGTGTCCGGGGTGACGGTCAGCGGGTAGCCGGCCCGGGCCTGCGGGGTGTCGCCTCCGCCGTTCTGGCCGCCTCCGGACGATCCGTTCTGCCCGCCACTGCCCGAACTGCCGTTGTGCTGGCCCGAGTTGGAGGATCCGGTGGTGTATGCGCCGAGCGCGGTGATGGCGCCCTTGGCCTCCTGGCCGAGCACTTCGGCGGAGAGCTGGACCTTCATGCCCTCGCGCAGCGACGACTTCTGGTCCTGGGTGAGGACGGTCGTCACCACGGGCCGCCCCGAGTCGATGGTGAGCAGCGGGGCGGCGACGGCCGAGCCGACGGCTCCGTTGACGGCGGAGAGCCGGGCGGGGAAGGCGGGTACGAAGGTGAACTCGGCGAGCGGGAGCATGACCCCGGTGTGCGCGACGAGGTCGTCGAGGGTCTTCTGCGCGGTCGCCAGGTCCTGTTCCGCGTACCCGAGTTGGGTGGTGGCGGCCGAGATCGCGGCCGCCCCCTTCGCGCCGTCGCGGGTCGCGCGGGCCGCGGCGACGGCGCGCTGCGCGGTGGTGACGGCCTGGCGGGCCGCGGTGAGCTGCTGCTGGTCCGAGGCGCCGTGCGGGCCGCCGGTGTTGGGCGGGTCGTAGCCGCGGTCGGCGTAGAGCGCGGCTACGGCGGACTTGGTGCGCGGCCCGAAGGTGCCCGCCGGGTCGCTGTCGGCGTACCCGAGGCGGCGAAGGGCGTCCTGGAGTTCGCCGACGTCCTTGCCGGTGTCGCCCGGCTTGAGGTCCCGGTAGGCGGGCACCGGCCCGGACAGCGCGATGACGGGCCGCCCGGAGACCTCGACCAGGACGTCGCCCGGCGCCACCGCGCTGCCGGCCTTCTTACGGATCCCGGTCAGGAGCAGCGCACCGGCCGCCGCCCCTTGGGACTGGCCCTGTACGGGCGTGAAGTTGACGCTGCCGCCCGCGGTGACGGTGCCGCGCAGGATCACCGACTTGGTCAGGACGCGCTGCTGCACCGGGGAGGTGAGCACGGTGGGGTCGGGGGCCCGGCGCCCGGCGGCGTCCTGGGCGGGGGAACGGACGAAGACCGAGGCGACGAGTCCGCCGACGGACAGCAGCGCGGCGCCCGCGGTGACGATCAGGAGGATGCGCTGACGCCTGATCAGAGCGGATGCCGCGGGCGGAAGTTGAGGTTCCGCGGAACGCGGTGCGGGCACACCCGGCGGCGGCCCGGCGTCCTTGTCCGGCCTATCGGCGTCCAGGGCAGTCGGAATACCCGATTCGGGCGTGGAACTGTCTGCCATTCGGTCCGCCTGCCAGGTAGCCGCCCGGTCCGCTTGCGGGATCGGGCGCCAGCTTGATGTGCGGGACCGGCCGCGTCAAGGGGGAATTTCCGGGGTGCCCGAAGACCAGTGTGGCCGAATCACGGCTGTCGTGAACGCGCGGCACGAGGGACACCCACAAGTACACGATCTTTTCCGGGCCTTTTCAACTGGGCTTCCCTGTCCGGGAATTCCGCACTCCGCGTGTCGACCGTCGTGCGGCCCTTCGCAGAATCCGGCCATGATTTCCCCGTATCCGCCGCCCCTGTCGTTCCTTTGAGTCCATGGAGGCTCAGAGTCCGCAAAGCCTCCATTGACCGGACGAACCGCACCACTTACGGTTCTCCTGCCCTGGAGACATCCCGGGACACAGCGGTCTCCGGCCGGAACCGTGCACCACATGAGCACGAAAGCTCGGCCTCACGTCATTTCTCAGGAAACTGAAGGAGATTCGTTGTGAGATCCAGATACGCGTTGGCCGTCGCCGGCGTCGCAGTCGCCGCCCTGACCGGCCTCGCCACTCCCGCATCGGCCGCGAGCGCCCCGGCCGCCACCACGCTCGGCCCAGCCGCCACCGTCATCGGCATCGAGTTCGTCAACGCCAACTACCAGGGCGCGACGTACACCGTGACCGGCGGCACCTGCACCGCGACCTCCTCGGACGTGGACTTCTACGTCAACTCCATGCCAGGTGGCTGGAACGATGTCATCTCCTCGTTCCACAGCTATGCGAACTGCTGGACCAAGCTGTACGAGAACAGCAACCGCTGGGGCTCGACCTACGGCTTCGTCGGCGACTCCAGCTATGTCGGGGACGCGATGAACGACCGCGCCAGCTCCATCGAGTGGAGCTGACCGGACCCCACTCGGCTGCCGCCGCGGACCAGGGCACGGTCCGCGGCGGCGGCCGGCCGGCGAACCGGCTGCTCCGCACCCCAAGCCCTGCGGGCACGAAGTCTGAAAGGTGGCCATGGACGCGCGAGTTCCACAGGGAGGGCGCCCGGGCGCGGCGACGCCGGCCAGGGTCCCCAGGGTATCGGGCCCGGCCCTCGCGGTGGCGGCGGCCGTGACGCTGCTGCTCACCGCGGGCTGTTCGAGCTCCTCGCAGAAAGCGGAGCAGCCGAAGACCGGCGCCATTCCCAAGATCACCGATGCCTCGCAGATCAAGCCGCTGCCGCTGGACGCGTACACCCTCAATCAGCAGCAGTATCTGGACACGCTCAATGCCCAGCGCGTCCTGGCCCGGCGCTGCATGACGCAATACGGAATCGACTGGCACGGCAGCGATGTGATCGACCCGGCACCCGTCGGCCAGAAACTCGACACGCTGTTTCTGATCATCGACGAGAACCGCGCCTCGCAGTACGGATACCACTCGCCCGACGATCATTCCAAGGACGGCTCCCAGGGCGGAAAGAAATCCGGCACGGGTCCCGATCCGACCCCGGTCGAGAAGTCGGTCTTCACCGGCACCTACAAAGGCCCGGACATCAATGGCCATTCCGTCCCCAAAGGCGGCTGCAATGCCGTGGTGGAAGCCGAGTTGACCAAGGGCGGCGCACCGGGAGTGGGGATCTTGGACGCCGCGAACGTCATGATGGGCCCGTACCAGCAATCGAAGTCGGACAGCCGGGTCCAGGACGCGTTCGCTGCCTGGAGTACGTGCATGAAAGGCAAGGGGTACACGTACAAGAGCCCCGACGACGCCGTGAACGACCCGACGTGGCACGCCCCCCAGCCGAGTCCGACGGAGATCGCGACGGCCCGCGCGGATGTCGCCTGCAAACAGCAGACCAATGTCGTCGGCATCTGGTACGCGGTCCTCACCGCCTACGAGAACCGATACATCGAGTCCCACGCCGAGGACCTGGCCAAGGTCAAGAAGCAGATGGACGCCACACTGCGCAATTCGGCGACGATCCTCGCGACAGGAAGCTGACATGAAGTCAACCCAACGCCGGCGCCTGGTGATGGTGGCGGCACTCGCGGCGCTTCTCTCGATGGCCGGGCTCGCGGGCTGCAACGACGACTCGTCGCCGCAGCCCACGACGACCACCCAGGGTGCCTCCCCCGGATGACCACCGGTCGCGGTCAGCCGGAGACGCTCGGGCGGCCGTTCTCGATGTGGCCCGTCAGGCGCCTGCGGAACGAGCCGCCGCCGTCCGCGGTCACTTCGAGGTCGTACCAGCCGTGCGCGTCGGCGGCGGAGTGCACCACGGTGCGGCTGCGCCCCGGCTTGACCGTGACGGTCCGCTTCCAGTCCCGCAGATCGGCCTCGTCGGCGTAACCGAGCGGCCGCACGACGAAGGTGACGGGCCTCTCGCCGCGGTTGCGGAGCGTCAGGTGGACGTCGCGGTCGTTGTGGTCGAGGTACGTGGTCACCTCGGCGGCGTCCGCGGCCCCGGCGCCCTCGAATTCCCGCCGGAAGCCGTTTGGCCCGGTAATCGTGAACCTATAGGCGCCGTTCGCCCCAGCGGTAAGGGGCACGCTCCATTGCGCCTTGCCCCTTACGTCCTTGTGCTGCGGCGCGGCGAACTCCTTGGCGTACGGGTAGAGCGCGAAGTGCGCGCTGGCCCGGCCGTTGTTGCTGAGCTGCACCTGGAGGGCGCCCTCGGCGACCCGGGCGTAGGCGTCCGGCTGGTACGGCAGCGGCCGGGCGGGCCGGGTGCCCTCTTCCTGGACGGGCATGCGCTGCTGGGCGGGCGGCTCGGGGCGCCAGCGTCCGCTCAGCGGCGGGATGGGGCCGGGGTGGGTCACGGCGGGCTGCGGCCTGCCCCGCTTGAAGTCGAAGGCGGAGGTGAGGTCTCCGGTGACGGTGCGCCGCCATGTGCTGATGTTGGGCTCGCGCACCCCGGTCCACTGTTCCAGGAAGCGGATCACGGAGGTGTGGTCGAAGACCTCGGAGCAGACGTAGCCGCCCACGCTCCACGGCGAGACGACGAGCAGCGGCACCCGCACGCCGAGCCCGGTGGGCTTGCCCTCCCACTGCTCGTCGGCCACCTCGGGCGGGGCGACGGGCGGCGGGACGTGGTCGAAGAAGCCGTCGTTCTCGTCGTAGTTGATGAGCACGACGGTGTGCCGCCAGACGTCGGGGTGCTTGCCGAGCGCGTCGAGCACCTTGTAGACGATGGTGGCGCTGTGCACGGGCGAGGAGACGCTGGGGTGCTCGGAGTCGAGCGCGGAGGGCACCAGGTAGGAGACCTCGGGCAGGGTGCCGGCGGCAACGTCCTTGCCGAAGGCGTCGGCGAGCGTTCCGGTGGGAACCCGCCTCAACCCCCGCTCGAACAGGCTGCGTTCGGCCTTGGTGAGCGTGGCGACACCCTGGTCGAGCAGCCCCAGAAGCCTCGCGCGCTCGGCGTTGTCAGTGGCATCCCGTACAACGGAGTAGAAGGACTCCATGAAGGTGTGCCCGCCGGTCTTGGCGAGCGCCTTTCGCGCGATGGCTTTGAAGGTGGTGAAGAACTCGATCTGGTTGTCGGTGAAGTTCTCCCACTCGGTGTACGTCTTCCAGCTGCGCCCGGCCTTTTCGAGCCGCTCGGCGTAGGTGCCCCAGCCGTACCCGGGATGGGTCCCCTCGTCATAGGCATCATTGCCGACAGCCCGCTGCCCATTGGCCTCGAACCCGGTCTTCCCACTCCACAGATGATTGCGATTGGGGCTGGTGGAGCTGTGGATGGAGGAGTGGTACGCGTCGCAGACGGTGAAAGTGTCGGCGAGCTCGTAGTGCAGCGGGATGTCCTGGCGGTCGTAGTAGGCCATGGTCGCCGAGGTCTTGGCGGAGACCCAGTTGTCCATCCAGCCGCCGTTCCAGGCCTTGGCACCGCCGCTCCAGGAGTGGTCGAGGGCACCTATGTACTGGAGGTCCTTGTGCTGGGTGGCGGCGGCGCCGCGCACGGGGAAGGGGAGGACGGTGCTGCCGAGCGGCCCGGGCTGCTCGAACACGGTTCGCCCACTGGGCAGTTGAAGGGCATTGCGGTCACCGAACCCGCGAACACCTCTCAGGGTGCCGAAGTAGTGGTCGAAGGACCGGTTCTCCTGCATGAGGATCACGACGTGCTTGACCGCGCTCAGCCCACCGGCGGGCGGCCCGGCGGCCATCGCCGACTGCAGCGAGGGCGGCAGCAGCGACCCGGCCGCGGATGCGCCGAGCGCGCCGCCGCCGAGTGCGAGCAGGCGGCGCCGTGAGATGTCCGTGGCCAAGTGGTCCTCCCGGGTTGTACGTGGTGAGGTGCGTCGGGGGGAACGGTAGTGACCCCGGGTGTCCCCCAGAAGGCCCACCCCCGGCCCCCCGATGAACGTCCAAGACCCCCTGCCGAAAGTCCAACCCCCTTCCCCCTCCTGGGGCCCCGCGCCCCTGGCAACGTCGGCCTTGGCCGGGTGTCCCTGCCCTTGAGGCCTTGGGGGAGTTTGAGGACGAACGCCCTCAAGGCGCGAACGGGTGTCACAGCGGGAAGAGGCGGGGTGGGGAAAAGCAAAGGGCGGCCCGCCCCGGGCGCATTACCGGGGTGGGCCGCCCTTCAGGGGCGTGGACGTGAGGGCTAGCCCTCGACGCCCAGCCGCTCCAGGATCAGCTCCTTGACGCGCGCCGCGTCGGCCTGACCACGCGTGGTCTTCATGACCGCCCCGACCAGCGCGCCAACCGCCGCAACCTTGCCACCCCGGATCTTGTCCGCGATCGCCGCGTTGGAAGCGATCGCCTCGTCCACGGCGGAGCCCAGCGCCCCCTCGTCCGAGACAACCTTCAGACCGCGCTTCTCGACGACCGCGTCCGGGTCGCCCTCACCCGCGAGGACACCCTCGATGACCTGGCGAGCCAGCTTGTCGTTGAGGGAACCCTCGGAGACCAGCGCCACGACCCGCGCGACCTGGGCCGGCGTGACGGGCAGCTCGTCGAGGGCGACACCCTGCTCGTTGGCGTTACGGGCCAGCTCGCCCATCCACCACTTACGGGCACCCGCAGCGTCCGCCCCCGCCTCGATCGTCGCGACGATCGGGTCGACCGCGCCCGCGTTCAGCATCGACTGCATGTCGTGCTCGCTGACGCCCCACTCCTCGCGGAGCCGGTTGCGCCGCACCCGGGGCATCTCGGGGAGCCCGGAACGCAGTTCCTCGACCCACGCGCGCGCGGGAGCCACCGGCACCAGGTCCGGCTCGGGGAAGTAGCGGTAGTCCTCGGCGTTGTCCTTGATGCGCCCCGAGGTGGTGGAGCCGTCGTCCTCGTGGAAGTGACGGGTCTCCTGCACGATGGTGCCGCCCGAGGACAGCACGGCCGCGTGCCGCTGGATCTCGAAGCGGGCCGCCCGCTCCACGGAACGCAGCGAGTTCACGTTCTTGGTCTCCGAACGCGTGCCGAACTTGTCGACGCCGTGCGGGCGCAGCGACAGGTTCACGTCGCAGCGCATCTGGCCCTTGTCCATCCGGGCCTCGGAGACGCCGAGCGCCTTGATGACCTCGCGCAGCTCGGCCACGTACGCCTTGGCGACCTCGGGGGCCCGCTCGCCCGCGCCCTCGATCGGCTTGGTGACGATCTCGATGAGCGGGATACCGGCCCGGTTGTAGTCCAGGAGCGAGTGCGAGGCGCCGTGGATGCGGCCCGTCGCGCCACCGACGTGCGTGGACTTGCCGGTGTCCTCCTCCATGTGGGCGCGCTCGATCTCCACGCGGAAGATCTCGCCGTCCTCCAGCTGGACGTCCAGGTAGCCGCTGAAGGCGATCGGCTCGTCGTACTGCGAGGTCTGGAAGTTCTTCGGCATGTCCGGATAGAAGTAGTTCTTCCGGGCGAAACGGCACCACTCGGCGATCTCGCAGTTCAGCGCGAGACCGATCTTGACGGCCGACTCGACGCCGATCGCGTTGACGACCGGGAGCGATCCGGGCAGGCCGAGGCAGGTGGGGCAGGTCTGCGAGTTGGGCTCGGCGCCCAGCTCGGTGGAGCAGCCGCAGAACATCTTGGTCCTGGTGCCGAGTTCGACATGGACCTCGAGGCCCATGACGGGGTCGTACGACGCCAACGCGTCCTCGTACGACAGGAGTTCGCTAGTCACGGTGAAACTTTCCCTCTCAGCCCAGCAGGACGTCGTCGTCGCCGAGGCGCTTCAGCTCGCGGTACAGCAGGGCGATACCGGTGGCGATGGCGGCGGCGGAGACGATCGCGTCGACGAGCTTCAGCGTGTCGTGCTCCAGGCGGGCCTTCTTGACCTGCTTCGCCACGCTGATCGCGCCGAAGGCGGTGGTGCCCATGGACAGGTACGTGCCGGCCTTGGACTTCTTGAAACCCTTGGCCTTGGTCAGTGCACTCACAGCGACGGAGCCTCCTCAAGCAGCGGGTGACCCCACTTTTCCACGAAGGCGGCCTCGACAGCGGCGCCCACCTTGTACAGGCGGTCGTCCTTCATGGCGGGGGCGATGATCTGCAGCCCGACCGGAAGGCCGTCCTCCGGCGCGAGGCCGCAGGGCAGCGACATGGCGGCGTTGCCCGCCATGTTGGTCGGGATGGTGCACAGGTCGGCGAGGTACATCGCCATCGGGTCGTCGGCGCGCTCGCCGATCGGGAAGGCGGTGGTGGGCGTGGTCGGCGAGACGATCACGTCGACCTGCTCGAAGGCCTTCTCGAAGTCGCGCGTGATGAGCGTGCGGACCTTCTGGGCCGAGCCGTAGTACGCGTCGTAGTAGCCGGAGCTCAGCGCGTACGTACCGAGGATGACGCGGCGCTTGACCTCGTCGCCGAAGCCGGCCTCGCGGGTGAGCGCGGTGACGTCCTCGGCGGACTTCGTGCCGTCGTCGCCGACCCGCAGGCCGTAGCGCATGGCGTCGAAGCGGGCCAGGTTCGAGGAGCACTCGGACGGCGCGATCAGGTAGTACGCGGAGAGCGCCAGGTCGAAGGACGGGCAGTCCAGCTCGACGATTTCGGCGCCGAGCGACTTGAGCAGCTCGACGGACTCGTTGAAGCGCTGGACGACACCGGCCTGGTAGCCCTCGCCGGAGAACTGCTTGACGACGCCGACGCGCATCCCGGCGACGGTACCGTTCTTCGCGGCCTCGACGACCGGCGGGACCGGCGCGTCGATGGACGTCGAGTCGAGCGGGTCGTGTCCGGCGATGACCTCGTGCAGGAGCGCCGCGTCCAGGACCGTACGGGCGCAGGGCCCGCCCTGGTCGAGGGAGGACGAGAAGGCGACCATGCCGTAGCGGGAGACCGCGCCGTAGGTCGGCTTGACGCCGACGGTGCCGGTGACGGCGGCGGGCTGGCGGATCGAGCCGCCGGTGTCCGTGCCGATGGCGAGCGGGGCCTCGTAGGAGGCGAGCGCGGCACTCGAACCGCCGCCGGAGCCGCCCGGGATGCGGGTCAGGTCCCACGGGTTGCCGGTCGGCCCGTACGCGCTGTTCTCGGTGGAGGACCCCATGGCGAACTCGTCCATGTTGGTCTTGCCGAGGATGACGACGTCGGCGTCCTTGAGGCGCTTGGTGAGCGTCGCGTCGTACGGCGGGATCCAGCCTTCGAGGATCTTCGAGCCGACGGTGGTCGGGATGCCCTCGGTGGTGAAGATGTCCTTCAGCGCCAGGGGCACGCCGGCCAGCGGGCCGAGCTTCTCGCCGGCCGCGCGCTTGGCGTCGACGGCGCGGGCCTGCGCGAGCGCGCCCTCGCGGTCGACGTGCAGGAAGGCGTGGACCTTCTCGTCCACGGCCTCGATGCGGGCCAGGTGGGCCTCGGTGACCTCGACGGCGGTGAGCTCGCCGGACGCGATCTTCGAGGCGATCTCGGCGGCGGTGAGCTTGATGATGTCCGTCATGTGATTAGTCCTCCCCCAGGATCTGCGGCACCTTGAAACGCTGCTGCTCCTGGGCCGGGGCGCCGGAGAGCGCCTGCGCGGGGGTGAGCGACGGACGGACCTCGTCCGCGCGCATGACATTGGTCAGCGGCAGCGGGTGGGAGGTCGGGGGTACGTCTTGGTCGGCGACCTCGGAGACGCGGGCGACCGCGCCGATGATGTCGTCAAGCTGTCCGGCGAAGTGGTCGAGCTCTTCGCCCTTCAGCTCCAGACGCGCCAGCCGGGCGAGGTGGGCGACCTCCTCGCGCGTAATGCCAGGCATGCAGCGATCCTCAGGGGTGAGTGATTGTGGTTTGGGCCCAATCCTATGGGGCGCGGCACCCTCACCACGAAACGGATTACCCGCTCACCCTCGGTCACCGCCCCCGTCCCCCGTCGCCGGGCTCTTCCCGGCCCGTCCGGGGATCTCCCACATCTGGTCATGCTCCGTTCACATCGCGTGTGCGGACGACTGGCTGACTTGGCGAAGTTGTCCAGCCAACTCGCCTCACCACGTCGTCCACAGAGAGGACCAGACCCGCCGTGTCCCCCCTCAGTACGCTCCGGCTCGTCGCGCCGGCCGGCCCCCGCGAGGGCGACAAGCTCGCCTTCCACTGGACCACCGACGCCCCCGATCCCAAGAACTGGATCGGCGTCTACGACGGCGACCGCAAGCCCGGCACCGGCTCCTCGCTGGTCTGGTCGTACGTCGCGGCCGCCTCCGGAGACCTCACGCTCGACACCTCGGGCCTCGGCGAAGGCGTGTACACCGCCTACCTCCTGGCCAAGGACGGCTACGGGATCCTCGCGCAGACCCCGCCGATCACCATCACCGCGAAGCCGCAGGTGGTGCCGCCGCACGCCGTGGTCGACTCCTTCACGACCGGGGAGTACGCGGCCGGGTCACCCGTGTCGGTTCCGCTCGGCCCGCTGTGGGTGCGGCCCGCGGGCAACCCCTCCGGAACCCCGTCCTTCCGGCGGCTGTCCGGCGACTCCTGGCTGGGCGTCGGCGCCGACGGCACGGTGACCGGAACGGCGCCCGCGCGGCCGGGCGCGCACCCGGGCCGGATCACGGTCGCGGTCAAGGACAGTGCGGGCACGAGCGACGTCGTCACCGTCCAGGTGCCGGTGCGCGCCGCCGGGGCGCGGCCGCGTCCGACGATCGCCTCGCTGAACCTCTGGGACGCGGGCGCGCACATCGACGGCGTACCGGAGAAGCTGCTGCGCCTCGTCCTCGGGCAGGGCCTCGACGTGCTCGCGCTCCAGGAGACGGGCGGCACCTCGGCCAAGCCCCTGGCCGACGCGCTGGGATGGCATGCCTATGACACCACGGCCGGCGCCGGCATCGTCAGCCGCTTCCCGCTCGCGGACACGGCCTCGCCGCTGCCCGGCACGGCGGCCGCGACCCTCCAACTCCCGGGCGGGCGGCGGCTGCGGCTCTGGACGGCCCAGTTGGACGAGGCCGCGTACGGGCCCTATGCGCTGCGGGACGGGCGCACCCCCGCCGAGGTCGAGGCGGCCGAGCTCGCGAGCGCGCGGTACCGGCAGGCGACCGCGCTGCTCGCCGCGATGAAGGGCGACCTGGCCGCGCGGAACACTCCGGTCGTCCTTGCGGCCGGGCTCGCCTCGCCCTCCCACCTGGACCGGGCCACCAAGGTGCGCTGGCCGGTGACGGTGGCGCTCGGCGCGTCCGGCCTGCACGACGCCTTCCGCGAGGCCCACCCGAACCCGTCCCGCGAGCCCGGCACGACGTGGTCGCCGGTGCGGCCCGGGGAGCCGCAGGACCGTATCGACCAGATCCAGTACGCCGGGCCGCTGCACGTGGAGGCCGCGTACGCGCTGGTCACGGGCTGGCCGAAGCCGGTGCCGGACACCGCGGGGAACGGCTGGCCGTCGGACCACGCGGCGCCGGCGGTCACCTTCACGGTGCGCTGAGCCGCCACACGCCCCTTCCGCCTTCCGCCGAGCCACCTTGCGCTGAGCCCGCGGTATGTGCCGTTCCTCCTCCGCCGCGCCCTCGGCGCGTCCCGTTCCACCGTGCGCCGAACCACCTCGCGCTGGGCCCGAGGCGCGTCCCTTCTCCGCCCGCCGGGTCCACGCCCCGTCCCGCAGCCGATCGATCCTGACCCGAAGGACTCCTCCGTCATGACTCCGCTCAGCCGTCGCGCCTTCGTGGGCGCGTCCGCCGCGACCGCCGCCGCTGCCGCCGTCGGCCTGCCCGAACCCGCCACCGCGGCCCCGCGCCCGAAGGGCAGCATCGAGGACGTCAAGCACGTCGTCGTCCTGATGCAGGAGAACCGCAGCTTCGACCACTACTTCGGCGCCCTCAGTGGCGTCCGGGGCTTCGACGACCGCCAGGCGCTGACGTTCCCGAACGGCGACTCCGTCTTCCGTCAGCCCGACGCGGGCCGCTCGGACGGCTTCACGCTGCCGTTCCGGATGGACACGACGAAGTACAACGCCCAGAACGCGGGCGGCCTCCCGCACGACTGGGGCACCGGCCACACCGCGATCAACGGCGGCGCGATGAACAAGTGGGTGGCCGCCAAGGGCGAGCGCACCATGGGCTACTTCACCCGCGAGGACATCCCCTACCAGTACGCCCTCGCCGACGCGTTCACCCTCTGCGACGGCTACTTCTGTTCGCAGGCGGGCCCCACCGACCCCAACCGCCTCTACCTGTGGACGGGCACCTGCGGCCCCGGCAAGGACGGCACGACCGGGCCCTGGACGGACAACACCCCGGTCACCGACAACCCGGTCGCGGACTGGACGACGTATGCCGAGCGTCTGGAGGCGGCCGAGGTCAGCTGGCGGGTGTACCACAACCCGTCCAAGGACGACCGGTACGGCGACTACGACGACAACGCGCTCTCGTACTTCAAGCAGTTCCACAACTTCGCGAAGGACGACGCGCGTTACGTCAACGCGATGACCAAGTTCGACCCCGCGGCCTTCGACAAGGACTGCAAGGACGGCACGCTGCCGACGGTGTCCTGGCTGGTGGCGCCGTATCTGTTCAGCGAGCACCCCTCGGCGGGGCCCGACTACGGCGCGCACTGGGTCGACCAGGCGCTCCAGTCGCTGTTCTCGAACCCGGAGGTGTGGAAGCACACGGTCTTCCTGGTGATGTACGACGAGAACGACGGCTACTTCGACCACGTACTGCCGCCGTCCCCCGAGCCGGGCACGCCGGACGAGTTCGCGGCGGGCCGCCCGATAGGCCTCGGCAACCGCGTACCGCTGTGGGCGATCTCCCCGTGGTCACGCGGAGGCTACGTCAACTCCCAGGTCTTCGACCACACTTCGGTGCTCCGCTTCCTGGAGCTGGTCACGGGGGTGCGCGAGCCGAACATCTCGGACTGGCGCCGGGCGGTGTGCGGCGACCTGACGACCTGCTTCGACTTCACGAAGCCGGACTATTCGATCCCGAAGCTCCCGGACACGGTGGCCCTGATGGCGAAGGCGGACGCGGGCAATGCCCTGCCCGCGGTCAAACTGCCCCCGAACGGCGGCCAGTCGATGCCCACCCAGGAGCCGGGCACCCGCCCGCACCGCCCCCTGCCGTACCGCCCCTGGGCCGACGTCACGGTGAACCGCACGACGGGCCGGGTCACCTGCACCCTGGCCAACCACGGGAAGGCCGCCTTCCACTTCACGGTGCTGCCGAACGCGGTGAAGCCCTTCACCGGCACCCCGTTCACGGTCGCCCCGGGCGCGTCGAAAACATACATCTGGGAGACCTCGGAAACCGACGGGCGCTACGACTTCACGGTCCACGGCGCCGACGGCTTCGTACGCCGCTTCTCGGGCACGCTCACCCACCACGACACCCCGGCCCCACTCCCCTCGGCGACCGCGACCCTGCACGGCCGGACCCTGGACCTCCGCCTCCGCAACGAGGGCCCGTCGGAGGTCTCGTTCACCGTGGCGGACGACCGCGCTTCGCGCGTGGTGTGGGTCCCGGCGGGCGGCCGTTCCTCGCTCAACTGGCCGGTGCGGGAGGGAAGTTACGACGTTACGGTGACGGCATCGAGCGGAACGCGCTTTGCCCAACGGTACGCGGGCACGGTCCACGGGGCCTAGCGCGACCCCGGGCGCGCAGGGAGCACCCCGCCCGCGCAGCTCCCTGCGCCCCCAACCCCGCCTTCACCCGCGAACCGTGGGCGCTACTCTCGCAGTTCCCCGCACCCCAACCCCGCCTTCACCCGCGGACCGCGGACGGTTGCTCGCGCAGTTCCCCGCGCCCCTGAAGGCCGCGTTCATTTGCGGGCCATGCGTGGCTGGCGGCGCAGTTCCTCGCGCCCCTGGCCGGGGCGTCCCTCGCGGCATCGGTTCTGGGTGGCAGCGGCGTCTTCAGCCCGTCATGGGGGTCCCCCTGGCCCTTGAGGCCTTGGGGGAGTTTGAGGACGAACACCCTTCACGCGCGAAACGGGGTCTGGGGCGGAGCCCCAGGGATGGGAGCCGGGTCACTGGACGGGCTGGCCGGAGCCCTGCGCCTCCGCCTCCGCCCGCGCAGCCGCCGCAGCCGCCGCGATCTCGGCGGGCCGATGCCACCCGGAGTCCCCCCGGGCAAGCAGCCAGGCCGTAGCCTCAGCGGGCGGCATCGCCGCAGCCACCAGCCACCCCTGCACCGCATCACACCCCAGATCCCGCAACCGCTCCCACGTCTCGTCGTCCTCGACACCCTCCGCGACCACCAACAGCCCCAGCGAGTGCGCGAGATCGACGGTGCAGCGCACAATCTCCGCGTCCTCGTTGTCGATGGCGAGCCGGGCCACGAAAGACCGGTCGATCTTCAACTCGCTGACCGGCAGCCGCCGCAGATGCACGAGCGAGGAGTACCCCGTACCGAAGTCGTCGAGGGACATCTTCACGCCGTGCCCGGTCAGCCCGGCCAGGGTGTCGGCGGCCCGCTGCGGGTCCTCCAGGAGAACGTGTTCCGTTATTTCCAGCTGGAGCGCACCGGCCGGGACGCCGTGCCGGGCGAGGCGGGCGGCGACGGCCCCCGCGAAGCCGGGCGTGTGGACGTCGCGCGGGGACACATTGACGGCGACCGGGACCTTGAGACCCTGGGCCCGCCACCGCGCCACCTGGGCGAGCGCGGTCTCCAGGACGTACTCGGTGAGGTGCGGCATCAGCCCGCTGGACTCGGCGATCGCGATGAACTCGTCCGGAGAGACCCGCCCGCGCTCGGGGTGCACCCAGCGCACCAGCGCCTCAAGTCCCGCCACCTGGCCGTCGAACTGGACCTTCGGCTGGTAGTGCAGCTCCACGTCCCCGGCATCGAGCGCGCGCCGCAGATCGCCCAACAGGCCGAGTCGGTCAGGGGTGTTGGAGTCCCGCTTGGACTCGTAGACCTCGACGCCCGTACGGTCCCGCTTGGCCTGGTACATCGCGACGTCGGCCCGGCGGAGCAGCCCCTCGGCGTCCAGCGCGTGGTCGGGGAAGAGCGCGACGCCCGCGCTGGCCTCCAGGACGAGGGTCAGCCCGTCCAGGTCGAGCGGCGAGGACAGCTCGGCGACGAGGCCGCGGGCTGTCCGCATGGCGCTGGTCGCGGAGTCGCAGACGGGCAGGAGCACGGCGAACTCGTCGCCGCCCAGCCTGGCCGCCTCCGCGCCCCGCGGCAGAGCCGCCCTGAGCCGTTCGGCTATCTGGAGGAGGAGGCGGTCTCCGGCGAGGTGCCCGAGGGTGTCGTTCACCGACCGGAAGCGGTCGAGGTCGATCAGTACGAGGGCTGAGCGGGTGCCGCTGCTCTCCGCCGCCTCCAGGGCCGACCAGGTGCGCTCCAGGAGCCACTGGCGGTTGGGGAGGCCGGTGAGCGTGTCGCGCAGTTGCTCCTCGGCGCGGGCCCGGGCGATCCAGAGCGTCGAGTCGAGGGCGACGAGCGGCACCGCGAACAGCGGCAGCAGCACGGGCACCGACATGGCGACGACGCAGATCAGCGGGGCGATCCCGAGCAGCGCGACGGCCACCAGACCCTGCCTGAGCAGGGCCGTACGGGCGACAGTGGGCAGCCCGCCGCCGCGGGGCGCCAGCGCGTACCAGAGCAGCATCCTGGTGAGCAGCAGATACGTACCGGCCGCGAGCACGATTTCGGGGGCGGTGGCGATGCTCCACTGGGTGGGCCACCACGGCTGTGCCACGCCCGGGGCCACACCGAACGCGGCCAGGACCAGGCCCGCGGCTCCTATGCCGAGGATGTCCACCGCGCCGTGCAGCACGCCCTGGCGCCAGCGGTTGCGCCGCGCGGCGCCGACCAGGACCACCACGGCCAGGCTGACCAGCGCGGCCGGCAGCCAGCCGTACAGGAGCAGCACGGCGATGGTGAGGGCGGCGCCCGAACCGGTGCCGCCCCACCAGCGCTCACGGCCGAGCGCGACGAGATGGCCGACGATGATGCCGGTGAGGACGGCGAGCGACCAGCCCGTCGTCCCGCCCGGGAACAGCGCGTCGCCGTGCTGGACCGCCCGGTAGAAGCCGATGGCGAGGACCACGCCCGCGAGGCCTGTGACAACGGCCGTCAGTCTGGACGAAAATCCCGTGAACCCGCGCAGCCTCACGGCCGGGGCGGTGCTCTCGGTCGGTTTCATTCCCGTCCCTCTCACAGCCGGCAGTGCCCGTGCACGCGATGGCCCCGATGTCATGCCACCACGACTGGTGCTGAACCCCAACCGCTCCACCAGCAGAGGCCCTCAGCCGTGCACGACAGGCGCACATCTCAACAGTAGGCCGCAGAAGGCTCTGTCGGGCAGCGGTCTACAGCTCTTGCCCGAATGCGACCCAGCCACCCGCATCGGTCTGCTATGCGCCGAACGGGTGACTCCGCGCAGCCTCCAGGCCCCCTGTTACTACCCTCCTTTGTGTCTCATTCCCCCTCTGGGGCGTTGGGCATCGCGGCTTCTCTTGCCGCGTCGGGCCCTTGTTCCAGCAGAACGGCGAAGCCGTCCTCGTCCAGAACCGGAACCTTCAGCTGCATCGCCTTGTCGTATTTGGAACCCGGGCTGTCGCCGACGACGACGAACGAGGTCTTCTTGGAAACGGAACCGGTGACCTTGGCTCCGCGGCTCTGCAGCGCCTCTTTCGCGCCATCTCTGGTGTGCCGCTCAAGAGTTCCGGTCACGACGACGGTGAGGCCCTCCAGCGGGCGCGGCCCCTCGTCCTCGCCGGTGTTCTCGTCCTCCATGCGGACGCCGGCGGCCTTCCACTTGCGCAGGATCTCCTGGTGCCACTCCTCGGCGAACCACTGCTTGAGGGAGGCCGCGATGATGCCGCCGACGCCCTCGACCGCGGCGAGTTCCTCCTCGGTGGCCTGCTCGATGCGGTCGATGGAGCGGAATTCGCGGGCCAGCGCCTCGGCGGCGACCGGGCCGACGTGGCGGATGGAGAGCCCGGTGAGGATGCGGGCGAGCGGGCGCTCCTTGGCGGCCGCGATGTTCTCCAGCATCGAGACGGCGTTCTTGCGCGGCTCGCCGTTCATGTTGGCGAAGACGAGCGCGATCTTCTCCTCGCCGGTCTTGGGGTCGCGCTTGGGCAGTCCGCTGTCCTGATCGAGGACGTACGCCTTGATGGGCAGGAGCTGATCCATGGTGAGGTCGAAGAGATCGCCCTCGTCGAGGAGCGGCGGGGTGGCCGGCTCCAGGGGCTTGGTGAGGGCGGCGGCCGCGACGTATCCGAAGTTCTCGATGTCGAGGCTCTTGCGGCCGCCCAGGTAGAACAGCCGCTCCCTCAACTGGGCGGGACAGGACTGGGCGTTGGGGCAGCGAAGGTCGATGTCGCCCTCCTTCATCGGACGCAGCGCGGTCCCGCATTCCGGGCACTCGGCGGGCATCTCGAAGGGGTACTCGCTGCCATCCCTCAGGTCGGCGACGGGGCCGAGGATCTCCGGAATGACGTCCCCGGCCTTGCGCAGCACCACGGTGTCGCCGATGAGGACGCCCTTGGCCTTGACGACGTCCTGGTTGTGGAGGGTGGCGAACTCGACCTCGGAGCCGGCCACGGTGACGGGCTCGACCTGGGCGTAGGGGGTGACGCGGCCGGTGCGGCCCACGCCCACGCGGATGTTGACGAGCTTGGTGTTGACCTCTTCGGGCGCGTACTTCCAGGCGATGGCCCAGCGCGGGGCGCGCGCGGTGGAGCCGAGGCGGCCCTGGAGGGGGATCTCGTCGAGCTTGACGACGACGCCGTCGATCTCGTGCTCCACCACCGAGTGCCGGTTCTCGCCCATGTAGGCGATGAACTGCCGTACTTCTTCGAGGGACTTGACGACCTTGTTGTGCTGGGCGGTCGGCAGACCCCATTCGCGCAGCAGGTCGTATGCCTGCGAGAGGCGGTCGATGTCGAAGCCCGCGCGGGCGCCGATGCCGTGCACCACCATGTGCAGCGGTCTGGTGGCGGTGACCTTGGGGTCCTTCTGGCGCAGCGAACCGGCGGCCGCGTTGCGCGGGTTGGCGAACGGCTTGTCGCCCGCTTCGACCAGGCGCGCGTTCAGGCCCTCGAAGGCTTCCATCGGGAAGTAGACCTCGCCCCGGATCTCGACGAGCTCCGGGACGCGGTCGCCCTTGAGGCGGTCCGGGATGTCGGCGATGGTGCGCACGTTGGGCGTGATGTCCTCGCCGGTGCGGCCGTCGCCGCGGGTGGCGGCGCGGGTCAGCCGGCCGTGCTCGTACGTCAGGTTCACGGCGAGGCCGTCGACCTTCAGCTCGCACAGGTAGTGGTAGTCGGCGGTGCCCACGTCCTTGGCCATGCGCTCGGCCCAGGCCGCCAGTTCCTCGTCGTCGAAGGCGTTGTCCAGGGACAGCATCCGCTCGCGGTGCTCGACCGACGCGAAGTCCGTCTCGTAGGCGCCCGCCACCTTCTGGGTCGGCGAGTCGGGTGTGCGCAGCTCGGGGTGCTCGTCCTCCAGGGCTTCGAGCGAGCGGAGCAGCTTGTCGAAGTCCCCGTCGCTGATGACCGGTTGGTCCTTCACGTAGTACCGGAAGCGGTGCGCCTCGATCTGCTCGGCGAGGAGCGCGTGCTTCTCCCGTGCCTCCGCGGGCACCGCTGCGTTCTGTTCGCCAGCCACCGTCATGTCCTCCCGTTTCCCGTCTTCCCCGTCACTCAGGGTTGTCCGCGAGCGATCTCGCCGCCCGGACGCAGTGGGCGAGCACGGCCCGGGCATAGGCCGGGGACGCACCCGCCATACCGCATGCCGGTGTGATCACCACGGACTCGCTCAGAGTCCCCGGATTCAGCCCCAGCCTGCGCCACAGCGTCCTGACACCCATGACGCTACCGGCAGGGTCTGACAATGGGCCGTCGGTGCCCGGCACCACTCCGGCGAAGAGCTTGATGCCGCTCTCGGCGGCTTCGCCGATCTGCTCGTCATCACGCTCGGTGAGCAGCGAGAAATCGAACGACACCCCGGCGGCGCCGGCCCGCCGCAGCAGGGCGAACGGGACGTCGGGCGCGCAGGAGTGGACGACGACGGGGCCGTCGTGCACGGCGACGACGTCCCGCAGTGCGGCCTCCACGACCTGCCGGTCGACGGCCCGGTGGGTGCGGTATCCGCTGGCGGTACGGATCTGCCCGCGCAGCACGGAGGTGAGGGAGGGCTCGTCCAGCTGGAGCACGAGCTGGGCGCCGGGGACCCGGCGGCGTACGTCGGCGAGGTGGTCGCGCAGGCCCTCGGCGAGCGATCCGGCCAGGTCGCGGCAGGCGCCGGGGTCGCCGAGCGAGAGCTCGCCGTTGCGCAGCTCCAGGGCGGCGGCCAGCGTCCACGGCCCGACGGCCTGCACCTTCAGCGGCCCGGTGTATTCCTGGGTGAACTCCTCCAGGGCGTCGAGGTCCTCCCCGAGCCAGGACCTGGCCCGCCGGGTGTCCCGGCCGGGCCGGTCGCTGACGCGCCAGCCGCTGGGCTCCACATGTCCGTACATCTCGACGAGGAGCCCGATGGTCCGCCCGATCATGTCGGCGCCGGGCCCGCGCGCGGGCAGCTCCGCGAGGTGGGGGAAGTCGCCGCTCGCCCCGTCGGCCCCGATCAGCGATCCGGTGACGGTCCTGGCGGTCTCCCGCGCGTCGCCGCCCGGCATCGAGCCGACGCCGGTGGCGGGCCCCCAGGGGAAATTGCTCTGTTCGCTCACCCCGGAAGCGTACGCAACCGGGGGCGGCGCCCGGTCCCGGCTACTTGCCGGGGCGCACGGTGAGGTCGTTGACCTCGGCGTCGGCCGGCAGGTCGATGGCCATCACGATGGTGGTGGCCACCGACTCGGGGTCGATGAAGCGCGACGGGTCGTACTCCTTGCCCTCCTGCGAGTGCACCTTGGCCTGCATGGGGCTCGCGGTGCGGCCCGGGTAGACCGAGGTCACGCGGACGCCATTGGCGTGCTCCTCGTGGCGCAGGGAGTCGGCGAGCGCCTTGAGGCCGTGCTTGGAGGCGGCGTACGCGCCCCATTCGGCATGCGCGTTGAGGCCGGCGCCGGAGTTCACGAACACCACGTGGCCGCGCGAGGCGCGGAGTTGGGGCAGCAGGTGGCGGGTGATCTCGGCGGGCGCGATCAGGTTGACGTTGAGCTGCTGGTGCCAGGTCCTGGGGCGCAGCTCGCCGACGGGGCCGAGGTCGACGATGCCCGCGATGTGCAGCAGCGAGTCGAGCTGCTCGGGCATCGGCTGCTTGTCGAAGGCCCAGGAGAGGCGGTCGGGGTCGGCGAGGTCGCCGACGAGGGTGCGGGCGCCCGGGTGGCGGGCGGCGAGCTCCTTGGCGCGTCCGGCGTCGCGCGCGAGCAGGATGAGCTCGTCGCCGCGCTCGTGCAGCCGGCGCGCGACGGCCGCGCCGATGCCGGAACCGGCCCCGGTGATCAGATGAGTAGCCATGCCTGCCATGGTCCCACTGGTCCTCACCCTGCTGGATGCCGAGGCCCGCCGCGGGAGCGGCTGATGTCACAGCTTCCAGGCAGGCGAGCGCGGCAACCCCGTCCTCGGCGCAGGCCAGCTCGGTGAATGGGCCATCGCCCTACTGGATGCCGAGGCCCGCCACGGGAGCGGCTGATGTCACAGCTTCCAGGCAGGCGAGCGCGGCGACGCCGTCCTCGGCGCAGGCCAGCTCGGTGAACGGGCCATCGACCTACTGGATGCCGAGGGACTCTTCCAGGTAGGCGAGCGCGGCTACGCCGTCCTCGGCGAAGAAGACCAGCTCGGTGAGGGGCACGGGCAGGAAGCCCTCGTCCTCCATCCGGCGGAACTGCTCCTTGAGGCCGTCGTAGAAGCCCGCGGTGTTCAGCAGGACGACGGGCTTGGTGGTCTTCCCGTGCTTCTTCAGCTCCAGGATCTCGGTGGCCTCGTCCAGGGTGCCGGTGCCGCCCACCATGATCACGACGGCGTCCGACTTCGCGAGCAGCAGGGCCTTGCGCTCGGCGAGGTCCTTGGCGATGACCATCTCGTCGGCGTTCTTGCGGGCCTTTTCCGCGAGGAAGTCGACCGAGACGCCGACGAGTTTCCCGCCCGCCTGCTGCACCCCGTCGGCGACGACCTTCATGAGTCCGCTCTCGGAGCCGCCCCACACCAGGGTGTGCCCGCCCTTGCCCAGCAGCTCGGCGAACTCCTTCGCGGGGCGGGTGTAGCGCTCGTCGAGGTCGGCCGCGGAGAGGAAGACGCAAATGTTCATACGGCAACAATACGAAAGGGCGGCGGGGAAGAAGAACCGTCCGGCGAGCGCTGCACCTCTTATGACGACTGGACATCGCATCACCATCGAGCGGGGCACCGAGCACGTGCGGGTCGTTCGCGACGGGCAGGTGCTCGCCGAGAGCAGCCGTCCGCTGCTGCTGCGCGAGACCGGCCTCCCCGTCCGCTACTACCTCCCGCCCGAGGACGTCCGCACCGACCTGCTGACCCCGTCGGACACCCACACGTACTGCCCGTTCAAGGGCACGGCCTCCTATTGGTCGCTGCCCGAGGCGGCCGACCTGGTCTGGTACTACCCCGACCCGAAGCCGGACGTGGCCGAGATCAAGGACCACCTGTGCTTCTACGAAGTGGAGACGGTCAGCGAGTAGTCCGGTCCCGGCTCAGGTCCGCGCGGCGACCTGGAACGTGCGCCGGTAGGCGACCGGGGAGACGCCCAGGACGGAACGCATGTGCTGGCGCAGCGAGTTGGCCGTGCCGAAGCCGGCCCGGTGGGCGACCAGGTCCACCGGGAGGTCGCTGGACTCCAGGAGCTGGCGGGCCAGTTCGAGGCGCTGGGAGGTCAGCCAGTTGCCGGGTGTCATGCCCGCCTCCTCACGGAAGCGGCGTGTGAACGTGCGCAGGCTCATCCGCGCATGGGCGGCCATCTCTCCCAGCGAGAGCGGTTCCTGGAGCCGGCCGAGGGCCCACTCACGGGTGGCCGCGGTGCTGGCGAGGGTCGGCTCCGGGACCGGGCGCTCGATGTACTGGGCCTGCCCGCCGTCGCGGTACGGCGGGACGACGCAGTGCCGGGCGGCCCGGTTGGCGACCGCGCTGCCGTGGTCGCGGCGTACGAGGTGCAGGCACAGGTCGATACCGGCGGCGGCGCCGGCCGAGGTCAGCACGTCGCCGTCGTCGACGAACAGGACGCCCGGGTCCACCTCGATGCGCGGGAAGGTGCGCGCGAAGGCGGCGGCGTCGCACCAGTGCGTGGTGGCGGGCCGCCCGTCGAGCAGCCCGGCGGCGGCCAGGACGTAGGACGCCGTGCAGATGGACACCATGCGGGTGCCGGGCCGGATCCGCTCGAAGGCGCGGGCCAGCGGCTCGGGCAACGGGCCGCCCTCGGCCATCGCACCGAGGTCGTGGGTGGGCGGGATCACCACGGTGTCGGCCGCGGCGAGCGCCTCGGGGCCGTGGTCGACCGCGACCGAGAACCCTGCCTCGGTGCGCACCGGCCGCCCGTCGGCGGTGCACACGGTCACCTCGTACAGCCGCTCACCGTCCGGCCCCTGTGCGCTGTCGAAGATCCGGGACGGGATGCCCAGCTCGAAGGAGACCACCCCGTCGAGTGCGAGCACCGCCACCTGGTGGACTTTCCGTCGTGCAGTCATGGCCAGATTCTGTCACATCATGGCCAAACGGCCAGCACCACGATGCCCGCCCTGGGTGCAGGCTGGTGCTCCCACCAGCGGAAACACCCCGAAAAGGATCAGACATGTCCCAGACCATGCGCGCCATCAGCCCCCTCAGCTGGGGCGGCCCCGAAGTGCTCGCCGAGATCGAGACCGAGCGGCCCGAACCGGGCCCGGCCGAGATCCTGGTGCGGGTGCACGCGGCCGGCGTCAACCCCGCCGACTGGAAGGTCCGCGCGAGCGGCGGTCTCGCGGTGATGGGCACGCCGCCGATCCTCGGCTGGGACGTCTCCGGCACGGTCGAGGCGGTGGGCTTCGGCGTCACCCTGTACCGGCCCGGCGACGAGGTGTTCGGCATGCCGCGCTTCCCGCACCAGGCGGGCGGGTACGCGGAGTACGTCACCGCCCCGGCCCGGCACTTCACGCGCAAGCCCGCCGGGATCGACCACATCCAGGCCGCTGCGCTGCCGCTGGCCTCGCTCACCGCGTACCAGTCGCTGATCGAGACGGCTCGGCTGACCGCCGGACAGAGGGTGTTGATCCACGCGGCGGCGGGCGGCGTCGGCCACCTCGCGGTGCAGATCGCCAAGGCGCACGGCGCGTACGTCATCGGCACGGCGAGCGCCGCCAAGCACGACTTCGTCCGGGGCCTGGGCGCGGACGAAGTGATCGACTACACCGCGGTCGACTTCACCGAGGCGGTGCGGGACGTGGACGTCGTCCTCGACCCCATCGGCGACGCGTACGGCAACCGTTCCCTGAAGGTGCTGCGCCGTGGCGGCGTCCTGGTCTCGATCGCGTCCGCGGACGAGGACGGGCTGCTCACGGAGGCGGCCGACCTGGGCGTCCGGGCGGGCTTCACCCTGGTGGAGGCGGACTACGCGGGCATGCGGGCGATCGCGGCGCTGGTCGAGGAGGGCCGGCTGCGTGCCGAGATCGACTCGGTGTTTGAACTCGCGGACGCGGCCAAGGCGCACGAATACGGCGAGCGGGGCCGCACCAAGGGCAAGCTCGTGCTGCGGGTCGTCCAGGGATGACCCTCATTTAGGGGTGGGCTTCTTTGAAGCGGGCGCCTTCTTGGACGCCCGCTTCAAAGCCGGGCGCCTCTAGACGCGCGCCGCGGCCCGCTCGGTCGTCGCGATGGTCGCCGAGCCCACCACGCGCGTGCCGTCGTACAGGACGATCGCCTGGCCGGGAGCGACGCCGCGGACCGGCTCGGTGAACGTCACGTTCAGGACGCCGTCGACGAGCTCGGCGGTCACCTCGGTCTCGCCGCCATGGGCGCGCAGCTGCGCGGTGTACGTGCCGGGGCCCACGGGGGCGGTGCCGCACCAGCGGGGCTTGATCGCGCCGAGGGCGGTGACGTCGAGGGCCTCGACCGGGCCCACGGTGACCGTGTTGTTCACCGGGGAGATGTCGAGGACGTAGCGGGGCTTGCCGTCGGCGGCCGGGTGGCCGATGCGCAGGCCCTTGCGCTGGCCGATGGTGAAGCCGAAGGCGCCCTCGTGGCTGCCGATCTTCGCGCCGGACTCGTCGACGATGTCGCCCTCCGCCTTGCCGAGGCGGTCGGCGAGGAAGCCCTGGGTGTCGCCGTCGGCGATGAAGCAGATGTCGTGACTGTCGGGCTTCTTGGCGACCGCCAGGCCCCGGCGCTCGGCCTCGGCGCGGATCTCGTCCTTGGTGGTGAGGGTGTCGCCGAGCGGGAACATCGCGTGGGCGAGCTGGCGCTCGTCGAGCACGCCGAGGACGTACGACTGGTCCTTGGCCATGTCGGAGGCGCGGTGCAGCTCGCGGGTGCCGTCCTCGTTGAGGACGACGGTCGCGTAGTGGCCGGTGCACACGGCGTCGAAGCCGAGCGCGAGGGCCTTGTCGAGCAGCGCCGCGAACTTGATCTTCTCGTTGCAGCGCAGGCACGGGTTGGGGGTGCGGCCGGCCTCGTACTCGGCGATGAAGTCCTCGACGACGTCCTCGCGGAAGCGTTCCGCCAGGTCCCAGACGTAGAACGGGATGCCGATGACGTCCGCGGCGCGGCGGGCGTCCCGGGAGTCCTCGATGGTGCAGCAGCCGCGGGCCCCGGTGCGGAAGGACTGCGGGTTCGCGGAGAGCGCCAGGTGCACGCCGGTGACGTCGTGGCCCGCTTCGGCGGCCCGGGCGGCCGCGACGGCGGAGTCCACGCCGCCGGACATGGCGGCGAGTACGCGCAGGGGGCGCGGGGAGGTCATCGGCGAGGGCTGCGGCGAAGTCTGAGTCATAGCACTCGTAAGGGTACGTGGGATCGGGAACCCGGGGCGCGGGAGTATCCGTTGTGGATCTCAGAGGGGACGGATCCGGGGTTTCCCAGGGCCCCGAGGGGTGCGGCGGGGCCTCACGGAAAGCGGTGGGCGGTACGGGAGGGACGGGGGCGGGGCATATGGCGACCAGCCGCAGGGGGCTGCTGATCGGGGGCGCGGTGGTGGCGCTCGGGACGATCGGATACCTGAACGCGCCGCAGGCGAGGCCGCACAAGCCGCGCAAGGCCGGGGCGATCGACTACGCGGGCGCCCAGTGGGTGGCAGCGTCGTCGGCGAACTGGCGGATGGCCGACCGGCCGGACGACTACGGGGTGGACCGGGTGGTGATCCATGTCGTGCAGGGCAGTTTCGACAGCGCCCTGAGGACGTTCGAGGACCCGGAGAACAAGGCCGCCGCCCATTACGTGGTGCGCAAGGACGGGCACATCGCGCAGACGGTGCGGGAGATGGACGTGGCCTTCCACTCGGGAAACCGGAAGTACAACGAGCGCAGCGTCGGGATAGAGCACGAGGGCTTCGTCGAGGAGGCGTCGTCCTTCACCGATGCCATGTACGCGTCGTCGGCACGCCTTACGGCCGCGATCTGCGCCCGCTATCGCATAGCCGTCGACCGGACGCACATCGTCGGGCACGTGGAGGTGCCCGGCACCGATCACACCGACCCCGGTCCGCACTGGGACTGGCCGCGCTACATCGCGCTGGTCGGGGCGGCCGGCCGGGCCTGAGCAGCGGGGGCGGCCGCGTTCCGGGGGCGGCGGCTCAGACGAGCCCTGCCGTGCGGGCCCGTTCGACCGCGGGTCCGATCGCGTCGGCGACCGCTTCGACATCGGCCTCGGTGGAGGTGTGGCCCAGCGAGAAGCGCAGGGTGCCTCGGGCCAGGTCGGGGTCGGTGCCGGTGGCGAGCAGCACATGGCTGGGCTGGGCGACGCCGGCGGTGCAGGCGGAGCCGGTGGAGCATTCGATGCCCTGCGCGTCGAGCAGCAGGAGGAGGGAGTCGCCCTCGCAGCCGGGGAAGGTGAAGTGGGCGTTGGCGGGCAGGCGCCCCGCCGGGTTCGGGTCGCCACCGAGGATCGCGTCGGGCACGGCCTTGCGGACGGCCTCGACGAGCCGGTCGCGCAGCCCTCCGACGTCCCGGGCGAACGCGCCGCGCCGTTCGGCGGCGAGCCGCCCGGCGACCGCGAAGGAGGCGATGGCGGGGACGTCGAGGGTGCCGGAGCGCACGTGCCGCTCCTGGCCACCGCCGTGCAGCACGGGGACGGGGGTGTATTCGCGGCCGAGCAGCAGGGCGCCGATGCCGTACGGGCCGCCGATCTTGTGTCCGGATACGGTCATGGCGGCCAGTCCGGACGCGGCGAATTCCACGTCGAGCTGACCGAAGGCCTGGACGGCGTCCGCGTGCATCGGGATGCCGAACTCCCGCGCCACCGCGGCCAGTTCACCGACCGGCAGAACGGTGCCGATCTCGTTGTTGGCCCACATGACCGTCACCAGTGCGACGTCGTCGGGGTTGCGCTCGATGGCCTCGCGCAGGGCGTCGGGATGCACCCGCCCGTACGAGTCGACGGGCAGGTACTCGACGGTGGCGCCCTCGTGGTCGGCGAGCCAGTGCACCGCGTCGAGCACGGCGTGGTGCTCGACGGGGCTGGCGAGCACGCGTACGCGGCGCGGGTCGGCGTCCCCGCGGGCCCAGTACAGGCCCTTGACGGCGAGGTTGTCGGCCTCGGTGCCGCCCGCCGTGAAGACGACTTCGCTGGGGCGGGCGCCGAGCGCTTCGGCGAGTTCCTCGCGGGCCTCCTCGGCGGTGCGGCGGGCCCGCCGTCCGGCGGCGTGCAGCGAGGACGCGTTGCCGGTGGCGGTCAGCTGGGCGGTCATCGCCTGGACCGCCTCCGGGAGCATCGGAGTGGTCGCGGCGTGGTCGAGGTAAGCCATGGTGGGCCCGATTCTACGAGCCGCGCCGGGCGGGCCGTGCCGCAGTTCCGGCCAGGGCCCAGGCGGGGTTCAGCCGCCGAGGCCCCAGGAGACGGTGTGGTCGGCGAGGACCAGGCTGAGCAGGACCGCGAGGTCGGCCACGCCCAGGGCGAGCCCGAGCAGGGCGCGGCCGCGGCGCTTGGTCCCGTACAGGAGGGAGAGCGAGGCCAGGACGATGGCGATGGGGCCGAGGACGAGGTTCATGACGAGCAGCCCGAGCAGGCCGAGAACGAAGGCCGCGATGGCCATCCCGTCGGCGTCACGGGACGGGGGTCCCCCCTGCCCCTTGGGAGCTTGGGGAAGTGTGCGGCGTCGGATCGCTGCGAGTTCCATTGGTCAGCCCTTCCGGTGCGAGAGGCGTTCGCGGGCGGCGAAGACGATGAGCCAGACGCCTATGACGCCGGCGACGGCGAGGGTGACCGGGAGCGGAAGGTGCGCCGCTGAGCCCAGCACGACCCCCAGCAGGAGGAGGGCTGCGACGAGGAAAAGCATGAGATCCCTTTCTGTGTGCGGCGGGGCGACGGGACCGGACGGCCCCCAACGACCCTTGGGAGTACGACTGTTCACTGACTACTGAGTCTAGTCTTCCCAACTTCAGCAAACAGCTGTTTACTGAGTGGTATGAGCCACACTCTCGGAATCCGGCAGGCCCAGAAGCAGAAGACCCGGCAGGCCCTCATGGACTCGGCGCTCCAGCTCCTGGAGCACCAGAGCCTGAGCAGCCTCGGGCTCCGCGAGGTCACCCGGGCCGTGGGAGTCGCGCCGGCCGCGTTCTACCGCCACTTCACGGACACGGCCGACCTCGGGGTGGCCCTGGTCGAGCAGGCGCTGGGCAGCCTCCACGACACGATCCGGGCGGCGATCGTGACGACCGGGGCGAGCGAGGAACGCATCCACCGGGCGGTGGCCCTGATCGCCGCGCAGGTACGCACGCACCCGGCGCACGTCCGCTTCATCGCCCGCGAACGGCACGGCGGGGTGGCCCCGGTCCGCGAGGCCATCGGCGTCCAGCTGCGGCGCTTCGCCGACGAGGTGGCCGAGGCGCTCGGCGCGGATCCGCAGTCGGCGGGGTGGACTTCGGCGGATCTGCGGATGCTGGCGGGGGTGTACGTCGATCACATGGTGATGACGGCGTCGGCTCTGCTGGAGGGCGACGAGTCCGACGAGGAGTCGATCCTCACGACCGCCCGCGCGCAGCTCCGCCTGGTGACGCTGGGCCGCCGGCACTGGCTGGACTAGGGGTTCCGCCCCGGCCCCCCTGGAGTCCCCCACCCCACCCCTTCCCGAGACCCTCCGGGGGTTGATGCCACCCTCGGCCGCGCCCGGATGGGTGCTACTGGGGTCGCCGCCCCCGACCCCGCTCCTCAAATGCCGCCGGAGGGGCTGGGATTCGACACCGGGAAGGGCGGACCCAGCTCCGAGACCCCGAACAGCCCCCGAGCCGAAGCCATCCCGCGAGAAGCGAGGGAGCCGGGGCCTGGAGCCCCCGAGAGGGGGCGGGGGCGGAGCCCGCGGAGGGGGCAAGGGCGGAGCCCGCTCCCCCTCGGGCCGGTACTGCGAGATGCCACTGACGGCTCAGGGGCGGGGCTTCCGCGAGGGTCAGGGTGCGGAGGGGCAGGGCGCTTGTGGGGGTCTGGGGGCGAAGCCCCCCGGGGGTCTGGGGCGGAGCCCCAGGGGCTCAGTCTGCCCAGCGCCCGCCACGGGGCCGGCGGGGTGGGCAAACCCGTCCCCCTCAGTCCCGTGGCGCTCGCGCCAGTTGCCGGGACTGGGCGACCAGCCGGTCCGCCGAGTCCCAGACCTCCGCGTCCTCCTCCAGGAATCCCCCTGCCAGGTTCCGCGTGGTGATGGACACCCGCAGCGGCCCCGGCGCCGGACGGCAGCGGATGTGCGTGGTGAGCTCGACCGTCGGGGTCCAGCCCTTCAGGCCCAGCTCGAAGGAGGTCGGCGGCAGCGCGTCGACGGTGAGCAGCAGCGAGATGGGGTCGGCGTCGCGCCCGTCGGCGAGCCCGAACCACGCCCGCATCTCACCCTTGCCGGAGGGCGCGCCCACCGCCCAGCCGAGCGTGGTCGGGTCGAGCTTGAGCATCAGCCGGTCGGTGATCGCGGAGCTGCCGGGGATGGGCGGCCGGCTGCCGTCGGGGGCGTCCGTCGCGCCGATGCAGTGCGAGAGCGGCGGGATCGCGGGCGGCTTGGCCGTGGTGCGCACGTCGCCGCTCAGCGCGGAGAGGTCCCCGTACGAGGCGAGGACCCGGATGCGTTCGACCTCCGCGCCGCTCTCGTCGTACTGGAAGAGCGAGGCCTGGCCGGTGGAGAGGGTGCGGCCGGTGCGCACCACCTGGGTGCGGACGACCGCGGGCCCGGGCACGGACGGCGTGAGGTAGTGCGCGGAGACCGTGAACGGGTCCGGGTGCGGCAGGGCGTCGCCGAGCGCACGGCCGAGCAGGGCGAGCAGATAGCCGCCGTTGACGGCGTGGATGATGGTCCAGCCCGCAGAGAGTTCCGCGTCATAGACCCCTGCTTCGCGCAGGGTGACGGCGGTGTCGCGGTCGAACTCGCTGTCCCCGATCGCGGCGGGGAATACCTGTGACGATGCCTGTGCCATGCGCAGCACCGTACACCGATAAATTACTGAGCGGTAGCTTTTTCTGCCCGGCCGAGCGCGACCCCGGCCCGACCCCTCAGAGCGCTCACGCCTCCTCCAGCGTGGAACTCCGCCGGTTCCAGGCCCGCGGTGCCCGCCAGTGGTACTTCAGGGCCGCAATGCGGAGCAGGAACGCCGTGACCACGGCCAGGCCGCTCGTCGTCGCGTTCAGGAGGTCGAAGCGGATGAAGAGCACGATCATGGTGGAGCCGACGATCGCGGGGACCGCGTACAGGTCGCGGTCCCAGCGGAGCAGCGAGGGGACCTCGTTGGCCAGCACGTCGCGCAGTACGCCGCCGCCCACCGCCGTCGCGAGGCCCAGGGCCGCCGAGGAGGTGAGGCCGAGCCCGTAGTCGTACGCCTTGGTCGTGCCCGTCACGCAGAAGAGGCCGAGGCCCGCCGCGTCGAAGACGTTGACCGCGGTCTGGGTTCGCTCCACCTCGGGGTGGAGGAAGAAGACGAGCACCGCGGCCAGCAGCGGGGTCACGAAGTACCCGAGGTCCGAGAAGGCGGCCGGCGGGACCGCTCCGATGATGAGGTCGCGGAACAGCCCTCCGCCCAGTGCGGTGACCTCGGCGAGCACCGCGATGCCGAACACGTCGAAGTTCTTGCGCACGGCGAGCAGGGCGCCGGAGATCGCGAAGACGAAGATTCCGACGAGGTCCAGCGCATGCTGGACGGAGGGACTGAACAGTTCGTGAAGCACCCCGCATTTTTACTCATGCGGAGGTGCCCCCGAGCACACGCCGGGCCTAGAGCGCGGGCTTGCCGGTGTCGTAGATCCACTTCTGGAACAGGCCGTCGAGCGACTGGCCCGAGATGTGCTCGGCCAGGTCGATGAAGTCCTCGGTGTCGGCGTTCTGGTAGCGGTGCAGCTTCGTCCAGGCCGGGAGGAGCTTGAAGAAGGCCTGGTCACCGATGCGTTCGCGCAGTTCCTGAAGCATCATCGCGCCGCGCTGGTAGACCGCGGAGGCGAACATCGTGTCGCGCTGCGGGTCGGCCACCTCGATCTTCCAGAAGTCCGAGGACGCCGGGATCGAGTTGTAGGTGTTGAGGAAGGACTGGTGAGCCGTCGCCGTCCCGCGGTGTTCGGCCCACAGCCACTGCGCGTACGTCGCGAAGCCCTCGTTGAGCCAGATGTCGTCCCAGTGCGCGACCGACACCGAGTCGCCGAACCACTGGTGGGCGAGCTCGTGGACGATGGTCGACTCGGAACGTACCGCCGAATAGCTCGGCTTGGACTGGGTCTCCAGCGAGAACCCGGCCTCGGGCATGTCGTCGACGACCGCGCCCGTCTCCTCGAACGGGTACGGGCCGAACAGCTTGGACCAGTAGTCGGTGGCCTCGGCTGTCACCGCGTACACGTCGACCTTGTTCTGGTTGGCCAGGACCGGGTCGATGGCGACGTAAATGGGCGTGCCCGCAGGCGTCTTGCCGGTCTTCACGTCGAACTTGCCTATGGACGCGGTCGCCAGATACGTAGCCATCGGCTTGGTCTCGCGCCAGTGGAAGTACGAACGGCCGCCCTTGTCGTGGGAGTCCACCAGGCGCCCGTTGGACACGCCCGTCAGACCCTTGGGCGCGTCGATACGGATGTCGTACGTCGCCTTGTCGCCGGGGTGGTCGCTGGACGGGAACCAGGTGGAGGCGGCGTTCGGCTCGCACGCCACGAACACGCCGTCCTTGGTCTTCATCCACCCGTAGTCGGAACCGAAGACGATGGGGCCGTTCAGCGCCTGCGGTACCCCGCCGTAGGCGACCGTCACCTCGAACTCCTCGCCCTTGCGCAGCCGGTGGCGCGGCGTGATGACGATCTCGTCGCCGGTTCTGCTGAAGTCGGCGGGCTTGCCGTTCACCCGGATCGAGTCGACGGTGAGCTTCTGGAGGTCGAGGTCGAAGCTGGAGAGGTTCTGGGTGGCCCGGGCGGTCAGGGTGGTGCGCCCGTCCAGGCGCCCGGAATCGGGGTTGTAGCTCACCCCGAGGTCGTAATGGAGGGCGTCGAAACCACCGTTGCCCAGATTGGGGAAGTACGGATCACCGATGCCCGGGGCGCCGGGTGAGGCGGCGGGCGCGGCGGCGATGGTCAACCCGGCGGCCACCGCGGTGGCGAGGGCGAGCAGCCGGGAGGAGGTACGACGTGCTGAACGGGAGAGTGCCATGAGTCTGCCCTTCGTACGCATGCCGTTGGTACGGACACGCAGACTCTGCACTCTCCCGCTTCGGCATGAACATGACTTTGCCGAACTGTCATGCCCTACTTGTCGGTTGACTCCTGAACGGTGCCGTCCGGTCCGGATTCACCCTCGCCACTCGTCGCCTCGGAGGACGCCTCGGATGCCGTTGCCGCCTCGGACGCCTCGGACGCCTCGGACGTCTCTGCCGCCTCAGCCGCCTCTGCCACGGCAGGCTCCTCGGCCGCCTCGGAGGCGGCAGGCGCCTCCGCCGTCACCGTCTCGCCGATCGTCACGACCTCGATCGACTCCCTGGCCTCGGGAAGCACCGCCTCGCCCGGCGCCTGGTCCGGCGCGTTCTCCGGGTGGTGGCAGGCCACCTGCTGGCCGGGCTTGAGCTCCACGAGTACCGGCTCCTGCGTCTTGCAGACCTCCGTCGCCTTCCAGCACCGGGTGTGGAACCGGCAGCCGCTCGGCGGCGAGATCGGCGAGGGGACGTCGCCCTTCAGCAGGATCCGCTCGCTCTTCATGCCGCGCCGCTTGGGGTCGGGCACCGGCACCGCGGACATCAGCGCCTTGGTGTACGGGTGCATCGGCGCCGCGTACAGCGACTTGCGGTCGGCCAACTCGACGATCTTGCCGAGGTACATGACCGCGATCCGGTCCGACACGTGCCGGATGACCGACAGGTCGTGCGCGATGATCACGTACGTGAGGCCGAGCTCCTGCTGCAGGTCGTCGAGGAGATTGACCACCTGCGCCTGGATGGACACGTCGAGCGCCGAGACCGGCTCGTCCGCGACGACCAGCTTCGGGTTGAGCGCGAGCGCGCGGGCGATGCCGATGCGCTGGCGCTGGCCGCCGGAGAACTCGTGCGGATACCGGTTGTAGTGCTCGGGGTTGAGGCCCACGACCGAGAGCAGGCGCTGGACCTCCTTCTTGATCCCGCCCTCCGGGGTGACGCCCTGCAGCTTGAAGGGGGCGGAGATGATGCCGCCCACCGTGTGCCGCGGGTTCAGCGAGGAGTACGGGTCCTGGAAGATCATCTGGACGTCGCGGCGCATCGGCCGCATGCCGCGCACCCCGAGGTGGGTGATGTCCCGGCCCTCGAACTCGACCGTGCCGCCGGTCGGTTCGAGCAGCCGCGTGATCAGTCGGCCCATCGTCGACTTGCCGCAGCCGGACTCGCCGACCACGCCCAGCGTCTCGCCGGAGCGCACGTCGAAGTCGATGCCGTCGACAGCCTTGACCGAGCCGGTCTGCCGCTTCAGCAGACCGCTGCGGATTGGGAAGTGCTTCTGCAGGCCGCTGACCTTGAGCAGCACCTCACCGGGAGCCGCCTCCTTGGTCAGGACCGCGCTCTTGCTCTGCGCGGGAATCGTCACGTCGTTGTCCGTCACGCCTTTGTCCTCGCTCACAGCTTGGGCGCAATCTCTTCGGTCCAGATGCGCTCCCGCTCGTCCGGCGTCATGTGGCAGGCGGTCCAGTGGCCGCTGCCGCCGTCGGCCAGCTCGGGGCGTACGGTCCGGGTGATGTTGTCCTTGGGCACATCGGCATACGGGCAGCGCGGGTTGAAGGCGCAGCCCGACGGGATGTTGATCAGGGACGGCGGGGAGCCCTTCACCGGGATGAGACGCTCGGTCTCCTCCCGGTCGATGCGCGGCATCGAGCCGAGCAGGCCCCAGGTGTAGGGGTGGCGGGGCTCGTAGAAGACCTTCTCGGCGGGCCCGCGCTCCACGCACCGGCCGCCGTACATCACCAGGATGTCGTCGGCGAGCTCGGCGACCACGCCCAGGTCGTGGGTGATGATGATGACCGCGGAGCCGAACTCCTTCTGCAGATCCCGGATCAGGTCCAGGATCTGCGCCTGGACGGTGACGTCCAGGGCGGTCGTCGGCTCGTCCGCGATCAGCAGGTCGGGGTTGTTCACCAGGGACATCGCGATCATCGCGCGCTGGCGCATGCCGCCCGAGAACTCGTGCGGGTAGGAGTCGACGCGCTTGTCGGGCTGGGGGATGCCGACCCGGTCGAGCATCTCGATCGCCCGGGTGCGCGCCGTCTTCTTGTCGACGTCGTGGTGGACCCGGTACGCCTCGATGATCTGCTTGCCGATGGTGAAGTACGGGTGCAGCGCGGACAGCGGGTCCTGGAAGATCATCGCCATGTCGCGGCCGCGCAGCTTGCGTACGTCATCGGGGTCGGCGGAGAGCAACTCCTTGCCGTTGAGCCAGATTTCGCCGGAGATCTGCGCCTTGCGCTTGCCGTACTGGCCGGCCGTGTGCAGGCCCATGATGCCCATCGAGGTGACGGACTTGCCGGAGCCGGACTCGCCCACGATGCCGAGGGTCTTGCCCTTCTCAAGGGAGAAGCTGAGCCCGTCGACGGACTTGACCAGGCCGTCGTCGGTCGGGAAGTGGACCTTCAGGTCGCGTACGTCGAGGAACGCGTCCGAGGGGCGCTCACCCGCGACCGGCTCGCCGACCGCGGCGCCGGTCTTGTTCAGGTCGGTCATGCGAGCCTCACTCGGGGGTCGATCACGGCGTACAGGAGGTCCACGACGAGGTTCGCGAAGATCACCGCCGCCGAGGTGATCAGCGTGACGCCGAGGATCACCGGAAGGTCGCGCTCGCCGATCGCGCGGAGCACCGCCTGGCCCAGGCCCGGGATGCTGTAAGTGGTCTCGGTGAGGATGGCGCCGCCGATGAGGGCGCCGATGTCCATGCCGAGCACCGTCAGGATCGGCGCCATGGTGGAGCGCATGGCGTGCTTGCCGATGACGGCCGGTTCGCTCAGGCCCTTGGCCCGGGCGGTTCTGACGTAGTCCTCGCCCATCACTTCGAGCATGGTCGCTCTGGTGAGGCGGGCGTACATCGCCGCCTGGAGGAAGGCGAGCGTGATCCAGGGCAGGATCAGGCCGCTGAACCACCCGCCCGGTGAGTCGCTGAAGGGTACGTACTGACCGTCGATCCAGTGCAGGCCGTAGGTGAAGATCGCCAGCGAGAGCAGACCGGTGAAGTAGATCGGCAGCGAGACGCCGGCCAGGGCCACGGTCATGGAGAACCGGTCCCACAGCGAGCCGCGCTTGAGGGCCGAGACCACACCGGTGAGCACGCCGAAGACGACCCACAGGATGGCCGCGCCGATGACCAGCGACAGCGTGACCGGGAAGCGCTCCTTGAGCACCGGCCAGATGGCCTGCTCGTTGCGGAAGGAGTAGCCGAAGCACGGCGCGTCGCAGTGGATCGTCGAGCCGCCGCCGGTGTAGTCGCGGCCGGCCAGGATGCCCTTCACGAAGTCGAAGAGCTGCACGAAGATCGGGTCGCCGAGACCCAGCTTCTCGCGGACCGCTTCGAGCGCGGCGGAGTCGGACTGCTTGCCGACGTACATCGTGGCCGGGTCGACGCCCGTCCACTTGGGGATCAGGAAGAAGATGCCGAACGTCACCAGCATGACGATCAGCAGCATCACGATGGCGGCGAACAGCCGCCTGATGAGATATGCGAGCACTGCTCTCGGCCCGGCGGCGGGCCGGGGGCACCGGATTGCGGTACCCCCGACCCGTCACACGACGGCCTTCACCTGCCCTTCGTGCCTAGCGGCGGGTGCGCCGGCGGAGCGATTGGACGACGGTCACTTCTCGACGCCGAGCGAGGCGTAGTCGTAGAAACCGTTGTTGTTGGTCGTCGTGTAGACGTTCGTGAGCCGGGAGCTGCGCCACTTGACGTTCTTCTCGAAGACGAACGGCAGGTAGACGGCGTGCTCGGAGACCTTCTGGTTGATCTGCTTGTAGAGCCCGGCGGCCTCTTCGGGGGTGTTGGCCGCGATGGCCTGGTCGAAGAGGGTGTCGATGGCCGGGTCCTTCAGCATCGAGTAGTTGTTGTTGCCGTTCGACAGGATGAACTTGGAGTCGACCAGCGGGAGCAGGAAGCCCTGGCCGGACGCGAAGTCCGGGCCCCAGCCCATGATGATGATTCCGTAGTTCTTCTTCTTGACGACCTCGGGGTTGCCGATGATGCCGGTCGTCTGCGAGCCGTCGTACTGGTCGATGTCGGCCTTGATGTTGACCTTGGCCAGCGCGGCCTGCATCGACTGGGCGGTGGCGACCTCGGACGGCTTGTTGTTGCGGACCGCGATGGTGGTCGAGAAGCCGCCGGGCTTGCCGCAGGCCGCGAGCTCTTCCTTGGCCTTGGCGGCGTTCGCCGCACCGTCGTTCTGCGTCACGCCGTACGGGTCGTACTTCGGGTCCGAGCCGCTGATGATGGGCGGCAGCATGTTGGTGGCGATGTCGCCGCCGGCCTGCGGGCCGCCGCGGGCGGTCTGCAGCGACTTGTGGTCGGAACCGTAGATGACGGCCTTGCGGCAGTGCTCGTTGTCCATCGGCGCCACCGTCTGCGGGAAGACCGCGTAACGGATGTAGCCGGTGTCCGGGTTGTCGACGTTGCCCTTGTACTGCTGGAGCGCCTTGGTGCGGCCGGCCGGGCTGAGGCCGGTGCCGTTGAGGTCGACGTCGTAGTCACCGTTGATGAGACGGCTGTCCATGTCGTCGGCGCTGGTCAGCAGGGTGAGGCTGATCTTGTCCGGCAGGGCCTTGCGGACGTCGTCCGTCTTCTGGTCCCAGTTGGGGTTGCGGACCAGGACCATGGACTTGTTCGGCTCGTAGGACTCCCACTTGTACGGGCCGAGCGAGAACGGCTTCAGGCCGTACTTCGACTGGGTGTCCTTGTCCTGGCGGACCGGCGAGCCCGACGGCATGGCCAGCATCTGCTGGAAGTCGACGTTGGGCGCCGGCAGCTTGAAGACGATGGTCTTGTCGTCCGGCGTCTCGATCGCCGACAGGCCGAGCTTGTCGGCCGAGGTGTCCTTGTAGGGACCCTTGTAGTCGCCCTTGGGGTCGAGGACGTCCTTCAGGTAGACGGGGCCGCCGGAGATGACGTCCTGCGCCCAGATGCGCTCGATGCCGTACTTGACGTCCTTGGAGGTGACGGGCTTGCCGTCCTCCCACTTGACGCCGTCCTTCAGGTGGTACGTGTACGTCTTCTTGTCCGCCGAGACGTCCGCGAGACCGGTCGCGATGTCCGGGACGAGCGTCTCGCTCTCCTTGCCCGGTGCGGGCTTGTAGGTGATCAGCGTGCGCGTGTAGTAGCGCGCGTAGTCCCACATGAAGCCGTAGTAACCGCGCTGCGGGTCCCACGAGTCCGCGTCCTGGGTGCCGACGAACTTGAGCTCGCCGCCCTTCTTCGTGGACGCGTTCGCGAGCTTGCTGTTGGCGGCGTTGAAGCCGGGGCCCTTGCCCTTGCCGGTGCTGCCGCCGCCCCCGCCGCAGGCCGCGGTGGACAGCAGAGCCGCAACGACGATGGCCGCGCCGGCGACCGTCTTTCGCCTTGATGAACCTGGGGTTGTCACGATCTCGCTTCCTCCGTAGTGGGCGTCTTGGGTGTCGCGGCCCGTGCGGTGCGCCGGGCCGGAGTCTTCGAATTCCCGCATCAGCGGGTGCCCTTCGGGTCGAAGGCGTCGCGGACGCCGTCGCCGAAGAGGTTGAACGCCATCACGGTGATGAAGATCGCCAGACCCGGGATGATCATGAACATCGGATCGGACTGATAGGTCGCGATCGCCGTCGACAGCATCTGCCCCCAGGAGGCCGTGGGCGGTTTGACGCCCGCCCCCAGGAAGCTGAGCGCCGCCTCGGTGAGGATGTTCGTCGGGATCATCAGCGTCATGTAGACGGTGATCGGCGCGATCAGGTTGGGCAGCAGCTCCTTGAACAGGATGTAGCCGCGCCCCGCGCCGAGGCTGCGAGCCGCCTCGACGTACTCGCGCTCGCGCAGCGACAGCGTCTGGCCGCGCACGATGCGTCCGACGTACGGCCAGCCGAAGAAGCCGATGACCAGGATCATCACGAGCAGCCGGACCCCGGTGCCGCTGAGCCCGAAGAGCTGGGAGGGGACCACGGAGATCAGCGCGATGATGAAGAGCAGCTGCGGGAAGGAGAGCAGCATGTCCATCACGCGGCTGATGATCGCGTCGAGCCAGCCGCCGAAGTAGCCGGCGATCACGCCGAGCACGGTGCCGACGAGCACCGCGAAGACGGCCGCGAGGAAGCCCACGAGCAGCGAGATCCGCGCGCCGTAGACGATCCGGCTGAACACGTCGCGGCCGTTGACCGGCTCAACTCCCAGCAGGAAGTGCGAGTTGATGCCACCCCAGCTGCCGATCGGAGTCGAGAGCAGCGGGTCGATCTGGTCCTCGTGGAAGTCGTCCGGCGGATGCCCGAAGGCGTCGACGATCAGTGGCGCGAAGATCGCGACGAGGACCAGGAACACGACAACGATGCCACCGGTGAGGGCGAGCTTGTCCTTCTTCAGCCGGTTCCAGGCGATACGGCCGAGCGACCGTCCCTCGACCGCTCTGGTCTCGCCGCTGGGCGTGACACTGATGTCCGCGGTCGGGTCCGCGTCGGCGGGTGTGTCGTGCAATGGTGCCGTCATCGTGGCAAGGACCCCTCTCAACCGGCGGTGACCGGCCCGCACTTGCCGCTGTAGCGGCGCGTTCCCATCAGCAGTGCGAGCGGGGGGCGACACCAAGCAGCGGGTCGAGCTGCTCGCACAAGGGCCCGAACGGCCCTGCATGCCGGGAGTCTTCAATGGCCTCGCGATCACCCGCCAGACCTGACGGCGAATGTATGCGTAAACGTGATGCGGAAAGGGGGTTTCCGTTATCCGGACGCGTGTGAACCAGGGGCGGACATGGGGAAGTTGGGGCGCATGTGGCGCCCGGGGCTATTGCGGTCTTCGCCCCATCAGAACGGACATTCCCCTTACATGCGGGGGAGGTTGCCGCGGTCTGTCCCGGTTGGTGCGCCGGCTACGGACGGATTCAGTACGTGCGCGGGGCGGCCGGCGGGTAGCCGTAGCCGGAGATCCCGGGGGCCGGGGCGGCGTGCGCCTCGCGGTCGTAGAACGGCCGGGCGTTGGCTTTCAGCCACATGCCGACCGGGTCGTACTCGTCGGACATCGCGACCGTGGACACCGCGAGCCCGTCCGGCACGGCGGCGACGGACTGCTGCATCATCGCCCGCACCGCGTCGACCGACTGCGGGCTCGTGTTGTAGAGGTCGAGCCCGATCGCGAGATACGGCGTGCCGAGCGCGGGCTGCACCCAGGCGCGACGCAGCGCGCGGACCGCCGGGGTGCGGTGTGCGTTCTGCGCGAGCAGGGCGTAGAACTGCGGGATCTCGACGGCCGGCTCGGAGAGCCTGAGCGGCCCGGCGGGCATCCGGTCCAGGCCCGTGGCGATCCGCCGCAGATCCGTCCAGGGGATGCCGACGCCGCCGCCGGGGGCGTGCGGATTGAGCCAGATCCCGTACCGGTCGGGATAGAGGGCGCGGGCGACTTCGAGGGCGCCGGTCACTTCGTGTGCCCGATTCCAGCCGCTGGCGGAGAGCTCCTGCGCGGAGGTGACACAGGGGGCGTACGCGACGCCGTCGACCTCCATGTTTCCGTACTGCGCGTCCGGGGAGCCCGGCCTGCCGTTCCACAGCAGCATCCAGAGCCGGCCGGACGCGGGGTCGGCGAGGGCGTGGAGCAGCGCCTCGTACACGTCGTAGCGCCCGGGCGTCACCTGGCGCAGCATGTGCTCGACCTGCCCGGCCGCCGCGGTGCCTGACGCGCTCACCCTGGGTCCCGCCCCTCTTCGATCCACCGTGCCGACGCCTGCGCCGCCCCGCAGCCCCGGGCACACGCGTGCGGCTGCGGGGGTGCAAGGGTCATGAAACCAGGTTAAGCCGCCGTACAGACACCGCCGCGACCCGGCGGGGACCTGTCGCGGCGTACCCGGCGGTTGCTACTGGGCCCGCGCGTAGAACGGTCGCACCCGCTCGCGCATCCAGGTGGCGACCGGATCCTGGGTCACATCGAGCAGGACCAGGTTGACCGGCCAGCCGACCGGAACCCGGCCGAGTGCGCGGCCCAGCGCCTCCATGGGGGCGCCCCTGCCCGCTCCGTCCCAGGTGGAGAACTCCACGCCGATGAAGAGCGTGGGCGACTCGCCCTCGATGGAGGCGAGCGCGCGGCGGGCGCTGAGCACCACACCGGTCGCCTCGAACTCCTCGGAGGCCGCGCTCAGGAAGTCCACCGGGTCGTCCTGCCAGTCCGGCTCGAAGAGGCGTACCCGGGCGCCGGACGCCGGTCCGTCGAGCGCGGTACGCCCGGTACGGCACAGCTCGGCCACGGCCGGCGGCGGCAGCGGCATCCCGACCGCGCCCTCGGGGTTGACCACGACGCCGAGCTGCGGCGGAAGCCCGCGGGCGAACTCGACGGCGGGCGCCACCGCGAACGACATGTGGGAGCCGACACACTGCAGGAACTGCTGCTCGGAGCTGTAGACGGGGACGTAGGGGGCGCCGTCGAGCTGCATGGTGGGCAGGTCGAGGTCGGCGCTCTCCTGGCTGCCGCCGTTGGGCAGCGGCACCCAGACGACGCTGCGGCCGAGCACCTCTATGAGGCGGGGCCCCGCGTCGGCATGGCCGAGCGCGGCCGCCAGCGCCTCTTCGAGCTCGTTGCCCGGCCAGCCTCCGCCGCCGTGCGGGTGCGCGAACGCCTGCTCCGGAAAGTTCATGTGCCGTCCTTCTCCCCCGACTGCTGTCGTGCCCCACGACCCTAGCGCCGAGCACGCGGCCGGGGGAAAGGGTGCCGGGAAAGGGCCCGGCGCGCGCCGGGGCGCGCTGTCGGGGGTGCTGTGCGTCGGGGGTGCTATGCGGAGAAGCCGATCCGGCGCAGCACCGTCGCCGACGCGCGGTCGAGCAGGACGGCGCCGGCGCAGCCGGTCGGCAGCCGTCCGGCTTCCACCTGGGCTATGAGGCGGCGGGCCGCGCCGCGGTGCCGGGCGAAGGCGTACTTCGACACCCAGCGGCCGCGGATCGCCTGGCCCTCCAGGGCGACGCCGGGCGGCACGTCGAGCACGACGAGCCGCAGCGCCCGGCCCCTGCGCCGGGCTCCGCGGCCCAGCCAGTGCCGCACCCATGCCTGCGTACCGCAGTCGTGCACGACGAGGCTGTCGCCCGAGCGAAGGGCCCACCAGGTCCTGGCGAAGTGCGCGGTCCGGGTCAGCGGGCGGTACAGGGCGTACGGAATCCCGGGAAGACGGCGCTGCCAAGCGAGGCGGGTGTCCTGGGAGTCGATGCGGCGGTCCGTGACGGTGCGGCGCATCAGTGTCGTCTTGCCGCTGCCGGGCAGGCCCGACACCACCACGACGTCGCCCGCGTCGAAGAGCAGCTCCGCCGGGGTGTGCTCGGGGCGCCCGCGCAGGTCCCGCACCGCCTCGCCGACCGGCCGCTCGTGGCGCACCGGCGCGGCCGCCTCCCGCACCCGGTCCGTGTTCCGTCCAACCGTCATGGCACTCCCCCCTGTTCGGGTCCCGCGACCCCTGCCCACGAAGTGTAAAGAGACGGTAATAGGTCACCAGTGATATGCCGCTTCCGGGATGCGTGCAATGATGTGCGCGCCAACTGCATACCGGCCGTTCGAATCCGCGCGGGAGAGTCCTCAGCAGCTGTGAGCTGGGGCGCCGAAGGAGCAAGTTCCTCCCTTGAATCTCTCAGGCCCCGTACCGCGCGGACGAGGCAGATCTGAAAAGCGGGCCGTCCTCTGCCGGGCGGCCCCACCCAAGGTGCAAGCCGTGACGCGCAGCGCGTGCCGGTGAACCTCTCAGGTTCCGATGACAGATGGGGAGGATGTCCTCGACCGACATGCCCCGGGACCTTGGAGCCACATCCATGAGCAACGCCCCCCGCCTCACCGCCCTCGATGCCCTGCATCGTTCGCTGGGCGCCACGATGACCGACTTCGCGGGCTGGGACATGCCGCTGCGGTACGGGAGCGAGCGCGACGAGCACAACGCCGTACGGACCCGCGCCGGGCTCTTCGACCTGTCCCACATGGGCGAGATCACCGTCACCGGCCCCGAGGCCATGAAGGCGCTGAACTACGCCCTGGTCGGCAACATCGCCACCATCGGCCCCGGCCGCGCCCGGTACACGATGATCTGCCAGGAGGACGGCGGCATCGTCGACGACCTGATCGTCTACCGCCTGGGTGAGACGGAATACATGGTCGTCGCGAACGCGGGCAACGCGCAGATCGTGCTCGACGCGATCACCGAGCGCGCTGCCGGCTTCGACGCCGAGGTCCGCGACGACCGCGACGCGTACGCGCTGATCGCCGTGCAGGGCCCCGAGTCCCCCGGCATCCTGAAGTCCGTCACGGACGCCGACCTGGACGGCCTGAAGTACTACGCGGGCCTGCCCGGCACCGTCGCCGGTGTGCCCGCGCTGATCGCCCGCACCGGCTACACCGGCGAGGACGGCTTCGAGCTGTTCGTCGCCCCTGAGCACGCCGAGCAGCTGTGGCGCGCGCTGACCGACGCAGGGCAGGACGCGGGCCTCGTGCCGTGCGGCCTGTCCTGCCGCGACACGCTGCGCCTTGAGGCGGGCATGCCGCTGTACGGGCACGAGCTGACCACCGCGCTCACCCCCTTCGACGCCGGGCTCGGCCGGGTCGTGAAGTTCGAGAAGGACGGCGACTTCGTGGGCCGTACGGCTCTGGAGGCCGCCGCCGAGAAGGCCGCCGCGAACCCGCCGCGCAAGCTGGTCGGACTGATCGCCGAGGGCCGCCGGGTGCCCCGCGCCGGGTTCTCCGTGGTGGCGGACGGCGAGGTCATCGGCGAGGTCACCTCGGGCGCCCCGTCTCCGACGCTCGGCAAGCCGATCGCCATCGCGTACGTGGACGCCGCGCACGCCGCGCCCGGCACCGCCGGCGTCGGCATCGACATCCGCGGGACGCACGAGGCGTACGAGGTCGTCGCGCTGCCCTTCTACAAGCGCGAGAAGTGACACCCGCCTCCCTGCGGTACCACCCTTCTCGTCTCGCTGTCCGAGACACTCTTCGAGACCCCGTCACCAGCACTCCCCCGCGTACAGGAGAATTCAGGTCATGAGCAACCCGCAGCAGCTGCGCTACAGCAAGGAGCACGAGTGGCTGTCGAACGCCGAGGACGGCGTCTCGACGGTCGGCATCACGGAGCACGCGGCCAACGCGCTCGGTGACGTCGTGTACGTACAGCTTCCGGAGGTGGGTGACACGGTGACCGCGGGCGAGACCTGCGGCGAACTGGAGTCCACCAAGTCGGTCAGCGACCTGTACTCCCCGGTCACCGGCGAGGTCGTCGCCGCCAACCAGGACGTCGTGGACGACCCGGCCCTGGTGAACTCCGCTCCGTTCGAAGGCGGCTGGCTGTTCAAGGTGAAGGTCACGGACGAGCCGGGCGACCTGCTCTCCGCCGACGAGTACACCGACTTCGCCAGCTGACACCTAGACCACAGGGATACAGGGATCGTCTGATGTCGCTTCTGAACCAGCCCCTCCATGAGCTGGACCCGGACGTCGCCGCCGCCGTCGACGCCGAGCTCCACCGTCAGCAGTCCACCCTCGAAATGATCGCGTCGGAGAACTTCGCTCCGGTCGCCGTCATGGAGGCCCAGGGCTCGGTCCTCACCAACAAGTACGCCGAGGGCTACCCGGGCCGCCGTTACTACGGCGGCTGTGAGCACGTCGACGTGGTCGAGCAGATCGCGATCGACCGCATCAAGGCGCTCTTCGGCGCCGAGGCCGCCAACGTGCAGCCGCACTCGGGCGCCCAGGCCAACGCGGCCGCGATGTTCGCGCTGCTCAAGCCGGGCGACACGATCATGGGTCTGAACCTGGCCCACGGCGGCCACCTGACCCACGGCATGAAGATCAACTTCTCCGGCAAGCTCTACAACGTGGTCCCGTACCACGTCGACGAGACCGGCGAGGTCGACATGGCCGAGGTCGAGCGCCTGGCCAAGGAGTCGAAGCCGCAGCTGATCGTGGCCGGCTGGTCCGCCTACCCGCGCCAGCTGGACTTCGCCGCCTTCCGCCGCATCGCGGACGAGGTCGGCGCGTACCTGATGGTCGACATGGCCCACTTCGCGGGCCTGGTCGCCGCGGGTCTGCACCCCAACCCGGTGCCGCACGCCCACGTCGTGACCACCACCACGCACAAGACCCTCGGCGGTCCGCGCGGCGGTGTCATCCTGTCGACGCAGGAGCTCGCCAAGAAGATCAACTCGGCGGTCTTCCCGGGCCAGCAGGGCGGCCCCCTGGAGCACGTGATCGCGGCCAAGGCGGTCTCGTTCAAGGTCGCGGCATCGCCGGAGTTCAAGGAGCGCCAGCAGCGCACCCTGGACGGCGCCCGGATCCTGGCCGAGCGCCTGGTCCAGGACGACGTGAAGGCCGTCGGCGTCGACGTCCTGACCGGCGGCACCGATGTGCACCTGGTCCTGGTGGACCTGCGCAACTCGGAGCTGGACGGCCAGCAGGCCGAGGACCGCCTCCACGAGGTCGGCATCACGGTCAACCGGAACGCCATCCCGAACGACCCGCGGCCGCCGATGGTCACCTCGGGTCTGCGGATCGGCACCCCGGCGCTCGCCACCCGCGGCTTCGGTGACGACGACTTCCGCGAGGTCGCCGACATCATCGCCGAGGCCCTGAAGCCGGACTTCGACAAGGACGCCCTGGCTGCCCGGGTGTCCGCTCTGGCCGCGAAGCACCCGCTGTACCCCGGCCTGAAGTAGTTTCGTACGCTTTAGTTCCCGGTTCATTTCGGGACGAAGCTCCGGGGCACCGCGCACACTGGTAGTGAGCGCGGTGCCCCANCGCGCACACTGGTAGTGAGCGCGGTGCCCCATCCCATGCTGTGCCAGCTTTGCTCTGCACCACCCGGCAGACAACGGCGTCTACCAACCCCTCAAGGAGTCCCCCGTGGCCATCTCGGTCTTCGACCTGTTCTCGATCGGCATCGGCCCGTCCAGCTCCCACACCGTCGGCCCGATGCGGGCTGCCCGGATGTTCGCCGCGCGCCTGAAGAACGAGGGCCTGATCGCCCACACCGTGCGGATACGGGCCGAGCTGTACGGCTCGCTCGGCGCCACCGGCCACGGCCACGGCACCCCGAAGGCGGTGCTGCTCGGCCTGGAGGGCGCCTCCCCGCGCACGGTCGACGTCGAGACCGCCGACGACCAGGTGGAGCGGATCAAGGACTCGGGGCGGCTCAATGTGCTCGGCATGCACGAGATCGACTTCGCCTACGACGACGACCTGATCCTGCACCGCCGCAAGGCACTCCCGTACCACGCCAACGGCATGACGGTCTTCGCGTACGACATCGACGGCGCGCTCATCCTGGAGAAGACGTACTACTCGGTCGGCGGCGGCTTCGTGGTCGACGAGGACGCTGTCGCGGGCGAGAACCCGATCGTGCCGGACGACACCGTCCTCAAGCACCCCTTCCGCACCGGCGACGAGCTGCTGCGGCTCGCCCAGGACACCGGTCTTTCGATCTCCGCGCTGATGCTGGAGAACGAGAAGGCCTGGCGCACCGAGGACGAGATCCGCTCCGGGCTCCTCGACATCTGGCGGGTCATGCAGGCCTGCGTCTCGCGCGGCATGTCCCGCGAGGGCATCCTGCCCGGCGGCCTCAAGGTCCGCCGCCGCGCCGCCACCACCGCCCGCCAGCTGCGCGCCGAGGGCAACCCCGAGGCGCACGCCATGGAGTGGGCGACGCTGTACGCGATGGCCGTCAACGAGGAGAACGCGGCGGGCGGCCGGGTCGTGACCGCGCCCACCAACGGCGCCGCGGGCATCATCCCGGCGGTCCTGCACTACTACATGAACTTCGTGCCCGGCGCGGACGAGGACGGCATCGTCCGCTTCCTGCTGGCCGCCGGTGCGATCGGCATGCTGTTCAAGGAGAACGCCTCGATCTCCGGCGCCGAGGTCGGCTGCCAGGGCGAGGTCGGCTCCGCCTGCTCGATGGCGGCGGGCGCGCTCGCCGAGGTTCTCGGCGGCACCCCCGAGCAGGTCGAGAACGCGGCCGAGATCGGCATGGAGCACAACCTGGGTCTGACCTGCGACCCGGTCGGCGGCCTGGTCCAGATCCCGTGCATCGAGCGCAACGGCATGGCCGCCGTGAAGGCCGTCACCGCCGCCAAGATGGCGATGCGCGGCGACGGCAGCCACAAGGTGTCCCTGGACAAGGTCATCAAGACGATGAAGGAGACGGGGGCCGACATGAGCGTCAAGTACAAGGAGACGGCCCGCGGCGGCCTCGCCGTCAACATCATCGAGTGCTGAGTTTCTACAAGCCGAGCGCCTAGAAGCTGTGGGCGGCCGGGCGCTCCCTGGGCGCCGCCGCCAGGGCCTCGGTGACCTCCGCGACGTTGCCCCGCAGTCCGTAGACCGGGGTCGCGGGCTGCTGGCGCCAGGAGTCGTCGATGCCGCCCGCGTCCACGGTGTCGAAGCCCAGCTCGTCGACGAGCTCGCGGACCAGTTGCTTGGCGGCCGCGTCGTCGCCGGCCACCGGCAGGGCGATCCGCTCGGGGTCGCCCTGCGGTCGCGGCCGCTCGAGCAGATCCTGTGCGTACGTGCCGTTGAAGGCCTTGATCACCGGGTGGCCGATGTGCTGCTCGGTCCAGCGGCTCTCGGTCAGGCCGTCCTCGATCGCGTCGATCCGGCCGTCGCGCTCCTTCGGGTAGTAGTTCCCGGTGTCGATGACGGCGAGGCCGTCGGCCGCGCCGTCGAGGAAGCCCTTGGGCAGCTCGGGGACGCGCTTGAGCGGGATGGTGACCACGACGACCTGTGCGCCCTTGGCGGCCTCGGCGACGGTGACCGGGGTCGCGCCGGTCTCCTCGGCGAGGGCGGAAAGGGTGTGCGGGCCGCGGGAGTTGGCGACAAAAACCTCGTGGCCGAGCGCGGTGAGGCGGCGGGTCAGGTTGCCGCCGATGTTGCCCGCGCCGATGATGCCGATCTTCATGAGCTGGCCTTCCGGAGATGGTGCCGCGTTGGCACGCTCCGTGAACTTGCGGGCCCGGGGAGTTATTCCGGGCCGGCCCCGACGGCGTACCGCGCGAGCGGGAGTACGCCACCGGGGCCGATCGGCGTCACTTGTTCAGCGAGGCCCAGAACTCCTCGAAGGAGAGCTTGCCGTCGCCGTTGGCGTCCTTGGCCTTGATGATGGCCTGGGCCACCGTCTCGGTGACGTGGAAGTCGCCCAGCTGCGCCATGACCGCCTTGTACTCGCTCGCGGTGACGCGTCCGTCGCCGTCGATGTCGAGCTTCGCGAACGCCTTGCGCGCCTCTTCGATGTCCGCCACTGGGTCCACCCCTTTGTTGGTGCCTACTGCTTGATGCGTTTCTGACGCGGGTCAGATTAGCTGCCGACGTGGGCGCGCAGTGCGGCGGCCAGCCATTGGAAGGCGGCGGCCGCGCTCGGCGGCTGCTCGTACCCGTTGATGACGGCGAGCAGCTGGAAATAGCGCTCGACGCGCAGGTCCGGGCCGACGCCGACCCGCTCCAGGAGGGTGGCCCGGTCCGCGCCCGCGCCGAGGAGCTCGGTGAGGAGGGCGTCGGCCTCGGGGCTTTCGGGGGCCACCCCGCGCTCCTGGGCCCCGCCCGCGAGCAGGGCGACCTTCTTCGCGAAGGCGAGGTAGGCCGCTGGTTCGCGCGAACGCTCCCGGAAGCTCGCGGAGTTGGTCTCGGCGACCCGCCGCATCAGCGCCCGGAAGGCCTCGTCCTCGACGAGTTCGGCCAGCTCGATCCAGGCGTCGACCTGGAGCGGGGTGGGGTCGTCGGGCAGTTCGGCGGCCACCCCGCGGACCCGGGCGTGGAAGTGCGGGTTGGTGTCGCCGAGGCCGGCGAACACCTCGTCGGTGAAGTCGTCGATGATCTGCTTGCGCTCGCGCGCGGAGAGCCTGGCCAGCTTGTTCATGAGGGTCGTCTCCTGGGTGTCGGACTGCCGTCGGGCGATGGTCGACAGAACGGCCCGGCTGACCCGGAGCGCCCGGATCTGGGCGTCGAGCGCCGCCACATGGGCCGCGGCGACCTCGGCGACCGTGACCTCACGGGCGAGCACACGGCGTACGTCGTCCAGGGAGAGCCCCAGTTCGCGCAGGGTGCGCACCAGCTCGAGGCGGGCCACGCACCCGGCGTCGTACAGCCGGTAGCCGCCGTGGGAGCGGCCGACGGGCGGCAGGGCGCCGGTGTCGGACCAGTACCGGATGGTGCGCACGGGCAGTCCGGTACGGCGGGCGAGCTGCCCGATGGTGAAGGTTTCCGGGCCGTCGTCGATCATGTAGTCGAGTGTCCGGTTTCCAGTGGGTGGAGACTCAAGGCCTCTGGACGGAAAGGAACGGGGAATCTCATGGATGGCACGCTCGGCGACATTCTGGCGGCCGCGGCGGCGGGGCGGTTCCCGCCGCCCGACGGCGGTACGACAGTGGTGGCGCAGCCGGGGCCGCGCGACGCGGGTGTGCTGGCGTTCACCGCGCACTCGGTGATCTTCCTGGACGAGGACGAGGACTGGCTCCGGGCCACGCTGGCCGCGACGGACGCCGACCCGCTCGGCGCGTCCATGAACCCCGGGTTCCTGGCCGCCCTGATGGCCCGCACCGGCCGCTCGATGAACTGCGTCGACCTGCTGACCTGCGCCCCCGCCCTGCCGGGCGGGCCGCCGCTGGCGCTGACCGAGATCGAGGACCCGGAGCACCCGAGGGTGGAGCGGGCCCTGAAGTACCGGGACGACGTACGGGTCTGGGCGGCGGACGGCGGCGTCCTGATACTCGGCCGGGGTGTCGCGGGACGCTGGGAGGCCGCTGTCGAGGTCGACGAGTCCGCGCGCGGCCTGGGTCTCGGTGTCCAACTCGCCCTGGCCGCACGTCACCTGGTGCCCGAACCGGTGCTCTGGGCGCAGCAGTCGCCGGGCAACGCGCGCAGCGTACGCACCTTCCAGGCTGCGGGTTTCCGGCCGGTCGGCTCGGAGGCGCTGCTCGTCGCACACTGAGCGGGCGGCTCACGGCGCTGGCTGTTCGAACCGTCAAAAGGGCGGTTTTCCGCCCCACAAAGAGAAGTTCGCGCCAACTTCACGTCGCCGCTTCCTCACTCTCCGCACCTGGTGGATAACTTCATGCTGTCGCCGCCACACCGGGAGCACAGGGCACCCAGGGACTAGCGGCGCTGGGGCGTTACAGCTGTGACCATCACAACTGAAGCATTCACCGTGCGGCCCTTCCTGCGAAGTTGCCACGACACCCTCTCCACGAAGGGCGGCGGCTCGCGCGCCTCCCGCGATCAGGCCTACGCCGTGGTGCGCCCGGAAGGAGTCGCCGCATGACCTCCGAGCCCGTACTCGACTTCCCGCTCTCGCGCCGCGGCGACGTGCTCCCCGAGGAGTGCGCCTGGCTGCGCGAGAAGCAGCCGGTGGCCCGGGTGCGCACGCTCACCGGCGACCACGCCTGGCTGGTGAGCAGTCACGCGCTGGCGAAACAGGTCCTGGAGGACGCGCGGTTCAGCCTCAGGGACACCGCGAACCCCGGGGTGCCGCGGCAGTACGCGCCGACGATCCCGCCCGAGGTCGTCAACAACATGGGCGACATCCAGACCCCCGGCCTGTGCACCGCCGTGATGAAGTCCCTCGACCCGGGCGCCGACGGGCTCGCCGATCAACTCCGGCTGCGGGCAGGCGAGTTCATCGACGCACTGCTCGCCGAGGGCCCGCCGGCCGACCTCCGGGCGGGGTTCGCCGACCCCTTCTCGGCGGCGCTGCACTGCCAGGTGACCGGGGTGCCCTTCGCGGACTGGCGCCGGCTCATGTCGGGTCTGGACACCGCCTACATGACCGGCGCGCACACCTTCGAGGGCGCCGGGCTCAACTGGTACAAGGACCTCGGCTACATGGTGGAGCGCCTCGACGCGCCCGGCCTGGACCCCGACAGCCTGCTCGGCCGGCTCGCGGCGCTGCGCGAGGACCCGGAGTCCGCGCACCTCACCGACGAGATGCTGGCCGCGGTCGCGGTGTCCCTGTTCGGCACGGGCGCGGTCTCCACCTCCGCGTTCCTGACCCTCGCAATCCTGGCCCTGCTCCAGCACCCCGAGCTGATCGGCTACCTGCGCGAGCATCCCGAGCGCATGGGCCGGGCCGTGGACGAGCTCCTGCGCTGGAACCTGTCGATCGGCGACGGGCTGCCCCGGCTCGCCCTGGAGGACGTACAGGTGGGTGACGTCCTCGTCCGCAAGGGCGAGTTGGTGCTCGTCCTGGTCGAGGGCGCCAACTTCGACCCGGAGGTCTTCACCGACCCCCAGCGCCTCGATCTCGGCCGGGAACACAACCCGCATCTGTCCTTCGGCGCCGGGCGGCACTCCTGCCCGGCCACGGGGCTCGGCCGGCTGCACGCCGAGACGGCGCTCTCGGTCCTGGTGGACCGGATGCCGGGGCTGCGCCTCGCGGTGCCGGCCGAACACCTGGTGTGGCGTACGGGCTTCATCAAGCGCCTGCCGGAGCGGCTGCCCGCGCTGTGGTGACACGGCGGTGCCCCGGGGCCGGCGGACCCCGGGGCACCGCCCCCGCTCGTGCTCGTGCTCGTGCTCAGCGGAAGATGCCGGTGTGGCCGAGCGAGTACCGGCCGGGCTGCGGATAGACGGCGAGGCCGTGCGGGCCCGAGCCGACCGGGATGCGGGCCAGCTCCTTGCCGGTGGCGGTGTCGATGGCGTACACCTCGGAGTTGTAGCGGCCGGACAGCCAGAGCACCTTGCCGTCGGCGGAGACGCCGCCCATGTCGGGGCTGCCGCCGTCCGGCAGCTCCCATTTCTTGGTGAGCTTGTTCTTGGTGAAGTCGAAGATGGAGATGGTGCCCTCGCCGCGGTTGGAGATGTACATCTCCTTGGAGTCGCGGCTGATGTAGAGGCCGTGGCAGCCCTTGCCGGTGGGCAGCAGGGTCGGCGTGGTGAACCTGTCGCCGTCCAGGACCCACATGCCGTGCGCCATCATGTCGGCGATGTAGAAGGTCTTGCCGTCCGGGGACATCTTCACGTCCTGCGGCATCGCCCCGTCGAAGGGCAGCTTCTGGTGGGCGATGACCTCCATCTTCTCCGTGTCGACCTTGAGCAGCTCTCCGGAGAACTCGCAGGAGACGATGAAATACCGCCCGTCGATGGAGAAGTCGGCGTGGTTGACGCCCGCACAGGTCACCGGGACGGTCTTGACCCGGTTCATGGTGACCGGGTCGCGGAAGACGAGCTCGCGGTCCTTCGAGGCCATCACGACGGCGTACTTGCCGTTCGGCGTGAAGTAGAGGTTGTACGGGTCCGAGACCTGGACGGTGCGCCCGGTCCTGCCGGTCGCCGGGTCGATGGCGGTGAGCGAGTCGCCGAGGTCGTTGTTGACCCAGAGCGTCTTCATGTCCCAGGACGGCACGACGTGCTGCGGCTGGTGGCCGACCGGAATCGTCTCGATGACCTTGTACGTGGCCGGGTCGATCACGGACACCGTGTTGGAGTTGGTGTTGGGCACGTACACGCGCGGCAGGAAGTTCTTGACGGCCGGCTGGAGGGCGTTCGGCCGGTCCGCGGCGTAGGCGTCCTTCGGGTCCAGGACGGGCGGCATCCCGGGCAGCCCCTGCGGCACGGCCTTCTTGACGACCGGGGGCGGGACCGCCGCCTTGGTGCCGATCGCCTCGTCCTTGTGGTCGGCACCCGATCCGCAGCCGGCCAGCGCCGCGAGCAGGGCTGCCGAGAGCAGCGCGGTGATCCTCTTCGTTACGGCCTTCGTTGCGGTCGGCATCAGGTCAGCAGCTCCGTGGTCGTGACCGCGCGCAGTCGGCGGCGTTCCAGTTCGGCGAGTAGGGCGGGCAGCGCGGCGACCGTGTCCGCATAGCCGAAGTGCAGGCTCACCACCGATCCGTTGCGGATCTGCCCGGTGACGTTGCGGGTCACGGCCGAGGCGCCGGGCGAGGTGAAGTCGAGCGAGTCGACGTCGTACGACAGGACGTGCGGGTACCCCGCCTTCCGGGCCAGTCTCTGAACGAGCGGTGTCGCGTACTGGGCACGGGAGGGCCTGAACCACGTCCCGATGGAGCCGGTGAGCCGGCGCAGCCGGTCCGCGCAGCCGGTGATCTCGGCGTACGCCTCCGTCTCGTCCAGGGCGCCGATGTCGATGTGACGCTGGGTGTGGTTGCCCAGCTCGTGGCCTCCGTCGAGGATGCGGCGGGCCATCGCGGGCTGCTCGTCGAGCCAGCTGCCGACGGCGAGGACGGTGATTCTGGCACCGGCCTTCTCGGCCTCGCCGAGCAGAGTCGTGGCGATCTTGGGATCACCCTGGCCGTGGAAGGTGAGCGCGACCTGCGGGCGGGCCCGGGGTCCGCTGCTGATCTGGACCGGCTGCCCCGGAAAGGCGCGGGGGGCCGGTGCGGGGCGGGGAGCTTCGGGGCGGGCGGGGGCGGCGACCGCCGCGGAGGCGGACGGCTGGGGCTTCGGCGAGTCGGCCGGCTGCTCGCCGGCCTTGTCCTCCGAACAGCCTGCCGTGAACGCCCCCACGATGGCCGCGCCCGCCCCGGCCCGCAGGGCGCTGCGGCGGTCGACCGCATGGGGTGATGGATTCGGCACATGGACATTTAAGTGGGGCGAGGGGCGGTTGGTAACGATTGACCCATTTCAGGACCTCTGCGGGTCGCGCCCGACCGAAGCCGATCGAAGGTGTCCAAGTCGCTGATTCACTCATCGCCTTCGATAGTTATTCATGCTTTAGAAGGTGCGTGCTCAAGCTCACCTACGATTCACAGCTAAACTGTCATAGTTAGTGGCGCTATGTCCGACTAGGGACTTTTGATGATGGGCCGCCCATCTGTCATAGTCGGAGCCACGACCCCCATTGACCCGGGCCAGGTCGTCTTCAGTCGCCGTGGATCACACCCCCCCAGATCCACGGCGCTCCACAGAAGCCCCCGCGGCGCCGCATCCGGCAGCCAGGGGGCTTCTGTGATGCAGCGAGGCCTTCGGTGACTCAGCGGTCCGCGACCCGCATCTCGAACCAGGTGGTCTTGCCGCGCGGCAGCAGGTCCACGCCCCAGCGGTCGGAGAGCTTGTCGACGAGGAAGAGGCCCCGGCCGCTGATGTCGAGCTCGTGCACCGGCATCAGGCAGGGCAGCCCGCGCGAGGGGTCGCGGACCTCGATCCGGATCCAGCCCCGGCGGCGCAGCATGCGCAGCCCGAAGACGCGGGCCCCGGTGTGCCGTACCGCGTTGCCGACGAGTTCGGAGACGAGGAGCACCGCGTGCTCGGCGAGCGTCGGCGAGAGCGCCCACTGGCGCAGCACCACGGACTGCGTGATCCGGCGGGCCGTGGCGGCCGACTCCGGACGTGAGGGCAGCCGGACTTCCTCCTCCGTCGGATTCCCGAACAACTCCAGCGCCTTCAGCGCCACTTCGTCGTCGGCGGACGGCATCCACCGTGCCGCGGTCGCACTCACGCGCTGCGCCGGTTGTTCCACACCCTCCAGCCCCGCCATGGCACCATCATGGCGGCCCGGGGCGGCCTCCGGGGCCGTTCCGAAGGAATCGGGCCTCCGGAACCTGAGGTTCCGGAGGCCCGTTCTGGCATATGACGGGGGCAGTCGATGGCGCAATGCATCCACTCTGACCTGCGATGACGTGATGCATTCGCTTGATCACCAAGCGTTCCGGAGGGGTTTTCCTTAAGGTGCGCTTAAGGCTGTGCTAATCCCCCCACAGGGTGTACACACTGCCCTCACATGTACAGCCGCGGTTGACCCCGCCCCCCTCAACTCCCCTGCTCTCAGAGGAACTTGGCCTTGCCCGGGCCCTCCTCGACGAAGCTGCGCATCCCCCGCTCGCGGTCCTCGGTCGCGAACAGGCCCGCGAACCAGTTGCGTTCGACGGCCAGGCCGGTGTCGATGTCCGTCTCCAGACCCGCGTCGATGGACTCCTTGGCCGCGCGCAGTGCGATGGCCGGGCCCTGCGCGAGCCGCGCGGCCCAGGCGACGGCCCGCTCGTACACCTCGGCGGCCGGCACCACCTGGTCGACCAGGCCCATGGCGAGCGCCTCGTCCGCCTTCACCTGGCGGCCGGTGAAGATGAGGTCCTTGGCCTTGGACGGACCCACCAGGCGCGCGAGGCGCTGGGTGCCACCGGCGCCGGGGATGAGGCCGAGCAGGATCTCGGGCTGGCCGAGCTTCGCGTTGTCACCGGCGATGCGGAAGTCGGCACACAGCGCCAACTCGCAGCCGCCGCCGAGCGCGTAGCCGGTGACGGCCGCGACGACCGGCTTGGGGATCTTGGCGACGGCGGTGAAGCAGTCCTGCAGCGCCCGGCCGCGCACGACCATCGCCGCGTGGTCCATGGCCTGCATTTCCTTGATGTCCGCGCCCGCCGCGAACAGCTTCTCGCCGCCGTACAGGACCACAGCCCGCACGTCCGCGCGCCGGGCCGCCTCCTCGGCGAGCTCGCGCAGCCTGTCCTGGCTCGCGATGTCGAGGGCGTTCATCGGGGGGCGGTCCAGGCGGATGGTGCCGACGCCTTCGGAAACTTCGAGGTTCACAGTCATGGAGGCAGGTTAACGGTCACTAACGACAACGGACCCGGCGCGTGGGAGGTTTGGGGGGCCGGCCCCCCGAATTCACAGCCTCACAGCACCGGGTCCGTTGCGCAGTTGCCCTGCCGGGCTACTTGGTCCAGTCCGCCCAGGAGAGGTTCCAGCCGTTGAGGCCGTTGTCGGGCTGGATGACCTTGTCCTTGGAGTTCTTCACGACGACCACGTCGCCGATCAGGGAGTTGTTGTAGAACCAGGCGGCCGGCGTGGACGGGTCGCCCGCACCGCGCGCGTCCCGCAGGCCGACGCAGCCGTGGCTGGTGTTGGCCGAGCCGAACACCGACGGGTCGCCCCAGTAGTTGCCGTGGATGAAGGTGCCGGAGCTCGACAGGCGCATCGCGTGCGGCACGTCCTTGATGTCGTACTCGCCGCCGAAGCCGACGGTGGCGCCGTTCATCCGGGTCACCTCGTACTTCTCACTGATGACCATCTGCCCGTTGTACGTGGTGTTCGCCGGGGAGCCCGCGCTGATCGGGATGGTCTTCAGGGGCTTGCCGTCGCGCTCCACCTTCATGGTGTGGGCGCCCGCGTCCACGGTGGAGACCTGCGAGCGGCCGATGGTGAAGTGGATGGTGCGGGTCTGCTTGCCGTAGACGCCGGGACGGCCCTCGACGCCGTCGAGGTTGAACTTGACGGTGACCTTGGTGCCGGGCGCCCAGTACTTCTCGGGACGGAAGTCGAGCCGGTCGTTGCCGAACCAGTGGCCCTCGACCGGGACGGACGGCTCGGCCGTCACGGTGATCGCCTTCTCGACCGCGTCCGGGTTGGTGATGCCGCGGCTGAAGTTGACGGAGACCGGCATGCCGACGCCGACGGTGGAACCGTCCTCGGGCACGTACTGGCCGACGAAGGTGTTGGTCGGCACGAGGGTGGTGAAGGTGGTGTCCTTGGCGGACTCGCGACCCTTGTCGTCCTTGGCGACCGCGTGGACCTTGTACTGCGTCGCGGAGGCGAGGTGCTGGTCCGGGGCCCAGCCGAGGCCGTCCGCGGATATCTTCCCGGCGACCGCGTTGCCCTTGCTGTCGGCCACCGTGACGGCGGACAGCCTGCCCTTGTCGGCGGATATCTTCAGCGCGCCGCTGGTGGCCACGTCCTTGGCGTTGTCCGCCGGCACGATGGTGACCACGGCCTCGGAGGCCTTGGTGTCCTCGGCGGCGCTTCCGCCGCCCGCCTTGGCCTTCGAGCTGGAACCGTCGCCCCCGCCACAGGCGGTGACGAGGAGCAGCATCGCCCCGAAGAGGAGGGCCAGCAGTGCGCTGCCCTGGCGACCGCGCCGTCCGGCCGCGGCCGACGCCCCCGAAATAGGCTGCCCGTTCAAGACTTTTTCTCCCCTCGCACGGCGTGGCCCCGCCACCGCCCGTACTCACTCACCCCCGCGCACGTCCTCGCGCACGCACGGCGATAGATAATCACACCGGACGGGCCCCGACCTCCCCTCCTATGTCACCATTCAGTGCCAACTTGTCCTGGAACTCTCAGGTGAAACACAGAAACCGTTCCCGGTGGGTTAACCGGGAACGGTCAGGGGCCGTGCGTTCGAGGGGTGAGGGGAATTCAGGAGATCGCGGAGCCCGCCTTCCACTTCGCCCAGTCCAGGTTCCAGCCACTGAGCCCGTTGTCGGGAGCGACCTGGTGGTCGTGGGAGTTGACGACCTCGACGATGTCGCCGATGAGGGTGCGGTCGAAGAACCAGCCCGCCGGGGTGTCCGAGCTGCCGCCCTTCACGTCGCGCAGACCGACGCATCCGTGGCTGGTGTTGGAATTGCCGAAGGTCCTGGACGGGGCCCAGTAGTTGCCGTGCAGGAAGGTGCCGGTGTTGGTCAGCCGGATGGCGTGCGGAACGTCGGGAATGTCGTACTCGCCCCCGAAGCCGACGGTCTGACTGTTCATCCGCGTCACGTCGTACATCTCCGTGACGACCATCTTCCCGTTGTACGTGGTGTTCTTCGGCGACCCCGCGGAGATCGGCAGGGTGGAGACGAGTTCGCCGCCGCGCCGCACCTCCATGGTGTGTGCCTCTGCGTCCACGAGGGATTCCTGGTCGCGCCCGACGGTGAAGGCGACCGTCTTGTCCTGGATGCCGTAGACGCCGGGCGCCGCGACCACGTCGCGCAGCTTCATGTCGATGGTGACCTTGGTGCCGGGCGCCCAGTACCTCTCGGGCCGGAAGTCGATCCGGTCCTTGCCGAACCAGTGGCCCCGCACCTCCACCGGAGGCTGCGAGGTGATCCTGATGGCGCGCTCGACGGCCGCCCGGTCCTTGATCGCCTGGTTGAAGTTGAACGACACGATCATGCCGACGCCCACCGTGGAGCGGTTCTCGGGCTTGAAGTAGCCGATGAACCGGTGCTCCGGGACGAACGTCGTGAAGGTGGTGTGGCGGGCCTGGCGGTGGCCGTGGCCGTCGAGCGCCACCGTGTCCACCGTGTACAGCGCGGCCAGCTGGAGCGCACCGCCGCTCGGCGTCCACGTCATCCCGTCCGCGGAGACCTTCCCCGGCACCTCCTCGGGCTGCGCGTCCTCCGTCTTCATCATCTTGACCCGCTCCAGGCGCCCGGCCGGCACCCGCACCTCCACCTTCTGGTCCGCCGTGACCGCCTTGGCCCCGTCGTCCGGAGTCACCAGAATGGCCTCCTTCGGCGTCAACGGCTTGCCCCCGATGTCGCCGATGTCCAGGGTGCCGCCCGAGCACCCGGTCAGCGCGGTCACCAGGACCGCCGTCAGTCCTGCCCATGCCAGGGCGGCGGCCGTGCCCGCCCCTGCCCGCTTCAGTACGTCTCTCACGCCCCGCCCAACGACCGCCCCCCGCCGGGGGAAACGTGAGTACGAGGGCTGTTGCGGGAAGAACAGGTGCAGGGACACGCAAGGGGAGCCGCGGCCGGGACGCCGCGTGCTGCCCTGCGCCGAGCCGCGGGAGGCCGTCAGGTGTCGAGCGCAGCCGAGCAGAGGGCAGTGCGGGGTGCCGTGGGCGGTGCGCCCGGCACGGAGGGGCAACGCCCCCTTCACCCCGTCGTGAACGGCCACCGGGGTGAACCGGGGGCCCTGCGCCCCCCTGTCTGGCCTGGCTCGCCGACCCCGCTCGGCGCCCGCTTCCGGGTCGGCCCCGACGGCGTCGCGGGCACCAATTTCGCGCTGTGGGCGGGCGGCGCCGAGTCGGTCGAGCTGTGCCTGTTCGACGCGGCGGGCACCGAGACCCGGCTCGCGCTGACCGAACTGACCCATGAGATCTGGCACGGCTTCGTGCCGGGCGTACGCCCCGGGCAGCGCTACGGGTTCCGGGTGCACGGGCGCTGGGACCCGTGGACGGGGGCCCGCTGGAACCCGGCGAAGCTGCTGCTCGACCCGTACGCGCGGGCCGTGGACGGCGACTTCGTGCTGCCTCCCGAGGTGTACGGGCACGTCCGGGACTGGCCGCAGCAGCAGGTCGCCGACACCGTGCGCGACGACCGCGACTCGGCGCCGCACGTCCCCAAGGGCGTGGTGGTGCAGGACGACGACGACTGGGCGGACGACCGCCGCCCCAAGACGCCCTGGTCCGACTCGGTCATCTACGAGCTGCACGTACGCGGCTTCACCCGGCTGCACCCGGAGATCCCCGAGCCGCTGCGCGGCACGTACGCGGGGCTCGCGCACCCGGCGGCGATCGGCCATCTGGTGCGGCTCGGCGTGACGGCGGTCGAACTGCTTCCGGTGCACCAGTTCGCGCACGAGGACCATCTGCTGCGGCGCGGCCTTCGGAACTACTGGGGCTACAACTCGATCGGGTACTTCGCCCCGCACGCCGGCTACTCGGCGACCGGGACCGCGGGACAGCAGGTCGGCGAGTTCAAGCGGATGGTGCGGGCCCTGCACGCGGCCGGCATCGAGGTCATCCTCGACGTGGTCTACAACCACACGGCGGAGGCCGGGGAACTGGGGCCGACGCTGTCCCTGCGCGGCATCGACAACCGCGGCTACTACCGCCTCCAGTCCGACGCCCGCCGGTATGCCGACTACACGGGCTGCGGCAACACCCTCCATGTGGTCCAGCCCCATGTCCTGCGCCTGATCACGGACTCGCTGCGCTACTGGGTGACCGAGATGGGCGTGGACGGCTTCCGGTTCGACCTGGCCGCGGCCCTGGCCCGCTCGATGCACGACGTCGACATGCTGTCGCCCTTTCTCGCGGTGATCGCCCAGGACCCGGTGCTGCGCCGCGTGAAACTGATCGCCGAACCGTGGGACGTGGGCAACGGCGGCTACCAGGTGGGCTCCTTCCCGCCGCTGTGGACCGAGTGGAACGACCGCTACCGCGACGCCGTACGCGACTTCTGGCGGGGCGCGCTGCCGGACGTGCGCGACCTCGGCTACCGCCTCTCGGGCTCCAGCGACCTGTACGCCTGGGGCGGCCGGCGCCCGTACGCCTCGATCAACTTCGTGACCGCGCACGACGGTTTCACGCTGCGCGACCTGGTGTCGTACGAGCGCAAGCACAACGAGGCGAACGGGGAGGGCAACCGGGACGGCACCAACGACAACCGGGCCTGGAACTGCGGGGTGGAGGGCGAGACCGACGACCCCCGGATCAACGCGCTGCGGCGACGCCAGCTGCGGAACCTGCTGACCACGCTCCTGGTGTCGACAGGCGTGCCGATGCTGGTCGCGGGCGACGAGATGGGCCGCACCCAGGGCGGCAACAACAACGCGTACTGCCAGGACGGCGAGGTGAGCTGGGTCGACTGGTCGCTCCTGGAGAAGCCCGGACCGCGCGGGCTGCTCGAACTGGCCACCCGGCTCGTCGAGCTGAGGCACCGCCATCCGGTGCTGCGCCGCCGCGCCTTCTTCTCCGGCCGGGCGCAGGGCGCGGACGGGCTGCGGGACCTGGCGTGGTTCACCGCGCGGGGCGAGGAGATGACGGAGCAGGACTGGTACGCCCCCACCGCGACGCTGGGCCTGTACCTGTCCGGCCGCGACATCCCGGGGCGCGACGCGCGGGGTGCGCCGGTGACCGACGACAGCTTCCTGATCCTGCTGCACTCGGCGGACCGCCCTGAGGGCTGCGTGCTGCCGGGGCCGCCGTGGGCCGCCTCGTACGAGCTGGTCGTGGACACCTCGGAGGAGGAACAGGCCGAGGCGCCGGGGCGGGTGCACCGGGGCGGCGAGACGGTGACGCTGCCGGCCCGGTCGGTCCTTGTGCTGAAGGTGGCGGGGTAGGGCGGGTCCTGCCGGGCGGAGGGGCCGGGGCGGGTGGAGACAGGGTGGAGACGGCCCGGTGGGCGGCGGTCGAAATCTCCACCCGGCGGTCCACCCGCGGGCCGATCCGCTCCACCCGCCCCGGGTGCGATCGTCGAACGTGCCGGAGCCATCGGCGGGCGACGAGGGAGTGGTGCGGCATGTACAACGACATCGAGCTGACTCTGCGGATCACCCTGTATGCGTGGCTGGCCTGCGAACTGGCCCTCCAGGTACGCCAGTTGATGAGCAGCGCGCCCACCGAGCGCACCGAGTGGCGCAGCCTGCTGCTCTTCGTCGTGGCGCTGGGCGCGGCAGGCTGGGCGGCCCGTCCGGTCGCCCGCGCCACTCCCGCTCTGGACTATTCGACGGCCTCGACGGGGGCCCGCCTGGCGGTGCTGATCGTCGCTTGGGCCGGGATAGCCCTGCGGCTTTGGGCCATCGTCGCCCTGGGCCGCTTCTTCCGTGGCACGGTCCACGTCCAGCGGGACCACCAGGTGGTGCGCTCCGGCCCGTACCGCTGGGTGCGCCATCCCGCGTACAGCGGCATCGCGCTGGCCGGGCTCGCCCTCGGGGTGACGTACGACAACGCGGCGGCGCTCCTGGTGTTCGCGGCGGGCGGCGCCCTGGCGCTCGGCTACCGCATCCACGTGGAGGAGAAGCTCCTCTCCGAGGCACTGGGCACCGCGTACACGGAATACGCGGCCACCAGACCCCGGCTGATACCCGGGGTCTGGTGAGGGCTCCGGCGGGGGCGGCGCGAGAGGCTCCGGTCAGCCGAGGATCTTCCGGTCGTACGCCACCGCCACCGCGGCGGCCCGGTCCTTGACGCCCAACTTGCCGTAGATGTGCGTCAGATGGGTCTTCACCGTGGCCTCGCTGATGAACAGGGCCCGCGCGATCTCCCGGTTGGAGGTGCCCTTGGAGACGAGGGCGAGGACTTCGCGCTCACGGCCCGAGAGGGGTTCACCGGCGGGGACGGCGGGCGTGCGGACCGCCGTGACCAGGCGGGAGGCGACCGCCGGGGAGAGCACCGTGCGGCCTGCGGCAGCGGCCCGCACGGCGGTGAACAGCTCCTCGCGCGGGGCGTCCTTGAGGAGGTAGCCGGTGGCGCCCGCCTCGATCGCGGGGAGGGTGTCCGAGTCGGTGTCGTACGTGGTGAGGACGAGGACCTTGGAGCGCAGCCCGCGCCGGGTGAGTTCCGCGATCGCGGCCACTCCCCCGCCACCGGGCATCCGCAGGTCCATCAGGACGACGTCCGGGTCGAGTTGCTCGGCGAGGTCGACGCCCTCGACTCCGTCGGAGGCTTCGCCGAGGACCTCGAAGCCGTCGGCCGAGGCGAACATGCCGCGCAGACCGTCCCGCACTACGGGGTGGTCGTCGCAGATCAGGAGGGTGATGGTGGCATCAGTGGTCATGGGGGACCAACGGTACGCGGGCACAGACCGCGGTGCCATGGCCGGGCTCCGTTTCCACGGTGACCGTGCCGGCGATGCGTTCGGCCCGGGCGCGCATGCCGTCGAGGCCGAAGCCGCCGGTGCCGGAGCGGGCCGGCAGGCTCAGCGGATCGAAGCCCCGGCCGTCGTCGCGGACGTCGAGGGAGACCTCGTCGCCCATGAAGGAGAGGGTGACGCCGACACGGGAGGCGTGGGCGTGGCGGCTCGCGTTGGCGAGGGCCTCCTGGGCGATGCGGAGCAGGGTGGCCTCGATCTCGTCGTGGAGCTGTACGGCGGTGCCGGTCACGGTGCAGTCGGCGCGGATCCCGTGCCGGGTGCCCCATGCGGCGACGGTCTTCTTCAACGCCTTGTGCAGGGCGTCGTGTTCGAGGTCGAGGGGGCTGAGGTTCTGCACCGAGCGGCGGGCCTCGCCGAGGCTGTGCCGGGCGAGCGACTGGGCGCTGGCGAGGTGCTCGCGCACGAGGTCGGGGTCGGTGCTGCTGGTGACCACCTGGAGCTGGGCGATGATGCCGGCCAGGCCCTGGGCGATGGTGTCGTGGATCTCGGCGGCGAGCCTGCGGCGTTCGTCGGCGACGCCCGCTTCCCTTGCCTGGAGCAGGAGTTGGGCGTGCAGGGCGGCGTTCTCGTCGAGGGCCTGCTGGAGCCGGGCGTTGGTGGTCTCCAGCTCGTCGATGGTCGCGATCTGCACCCGGGCCCGCTCGTCCTCCTGGGCGGCGAGATGGCTGAACACGGTGAGGAGTACGCAGTTGATGGCGAGGACGGCGCCGAACACCACCCACCCCATGGAGCCCTTGGGCGGAAGGCCGCCGGACTGGGAGCCGGCCATGATCACCGCGGTCGCGAACAGGCCGACCCTCACCAGGCGCCGGGGCAGCACCGCCTGGGCGCCGAAGTAGCCGACGACGGCGAAGAACGCGAAGAACGGGTTGAGCCAGGTGAGCGCGAAGGCGAAGGCCCAGCGCACGAAGTAGTAGACGGCGCCCGCGAAGCTCGGTCCCGGCCGGGTGCGACGCAGATGGCCCCAGCAGAGCTGGAGCAGCAGGGCGCCGCCGACCAGGGCGGCGGTGGCCCAGCGGTCGGCGGTGCTCATCAGCAGGTCGGCGGTGGCCGCGGCGGCGAGGCAGCCGATGAAGAGGAGTCCATAGGGGCCCCAGCGGTGGAACGCCTCCCAGCGCTCCTCCACCAGATCCGGCTTCGTCGTGCTCGCCCCGTCGCTCATGGCCCCAGTCTCGTCCACGCCGAGGCCGTCGCCGCAAGCGCCCCAGAAGGACACGGCTGTCATTCCCACCGGAACCAGCGGGTCGCGGCCGCCGAGAGGAGCACGGTCCACAGGGCGAGGATGCCGAGGTGGTCCCAGCCGGGCCAGCTGCCGGCCGCGGCCTCGTTGAGGGCCTGGGCGGCGGCGCCGAAGGGCAGCAGTTCGACGATGCGGCCCAGCGTGTCGGGCATGGCCTGGACGGGCAGCCAGACACCCGCGCTGAACATCATCGGGAAGAACACCGCCGAGCCGATGGCGTTGGCGACCTTCGAGGTACGGGAGAGGGCGGAGACCAGGGCGCCGAGGGCGAGCGCGCTCAGGACGGCGAGCAGCAGGGCGAGGGCGTATCCGAAGAGCTGGTGCGGCAGCGCCACGTGGAAGGCGAGGCGGCCCACCGTGAGGGAGAGGACGGCGGAGATCAGGGCGGCCACGCCGTGCAGCCCCATCTGGGCGCCGAGCAGGGCGGACGGGCGGACGGGGGTGGCCGACATGCGGCGCAGGATGCCGCGCTCGCGGTATCCGGTGATGACCGGCGGCATGGCCTGGAGGCCCGCCATGATCATGGAGAGGAGTACGGCGACGGGGACGTAGGCGTCGACGAAGCGGATGCCGCCGAGCGCCTTGTCGGGGTCGCGGAAGCCGGGGATCGAGCCGAGCACGACAAGCAGGACGGTCGGGAACACCATGATCCAGAAGAGTCCGGCGGGCTCGCGCCGGAACAGCCTGGTCTCGGTCTTCAGTACGGCGACGGCGGCCGTACGGGAGGTGCGGGCGGCCCGGGCCGGGCGCGGCGGGGTGAGGGTGGTGGTCATGCCGAGGCCTCCGTCAGATCCAGGAACGCGTCGTCGAGGGTCGCCTCGGAGACGCGGAGTTGGTGGGCGGTGATGTGGTGCCGGGCGAGCAGGGTGATCACGGCGTTGACGGTCTCGTCGGTGCCATGGATGGTCACCCGGCCGTGCTTCTCCTCCACGGCGGCGGCCTGCGGCAGCTCGGTGAGGGCGAAGTCGTCGAGCGGGGCGGAGGGGGTGAAGGAGATGACGGTGGAGCCGGCCGCCCGCCGGATCAGTCCGGAGGGGGTGTCCAGGGCGGCGATCCGCCCCTTGTCGATCACGGCGACCCGGTCGCAGAGGCGCTGGGCCTCCTCCATGAAGTGGGTGACCAGCAGGACGGTCACTCCGCTGCGGCGCACGTCCTCGATCAGCGCCCAGGTGTCGCGGCGGGCGCGCGGGTCGAGGCCGGTGGTGAGCTCGTCGAGCACCACGACGCGCGGGTTGCCGATGAGGGCGAGCGCGATGAACAGGCGCTGCTTCTGTCCGCCGGACAGCTTGGCGAAGCGGGTGTCCAGCTTCTCGCCGAGGCCGAGGCGTTCGGCGAGCGGGCGCCAGTCGGCCGGGTCCGGGTAGAAGGCGGCGTACAGCTCAAGGGACTCGCGGACGGTGAGCTTGGGCTGGAGCTCGCTCTCCTGGAGCTGGGCGCCGAGGATGCGGGTCACCTCGTCGTGGTCGGCGACCGGGTCGTGGCCGGCCACCCGGATCACCCCGGCGTCCGGGACGCGGAGCCCCTCGATGCACTCGACGGTGGTGGTCTTGCCGGCTCCGTTGGGGCCGAGGATGCCGAAGATCTCGCCTTCTTCGACGGCAAAGCTGACGCCGTCGACGGCGGGCCTGCGGCCGTATGTCTTGCGCACTCCGGTGACTTCGATGATTGGCATGCCTTGAGAATCCCGTTCGTCGGGGGTCCGCCACATCGCCCATCGCGCTCGACCCCGCATCAACCGATCGGTTGATCGGCGGTACGACCTCCTGCGCGCCCGCTCCCGGAACGGCTCCCCCTGAGCCGCCCGACCGGTCCTAGGACCAGCGGACCAGTGAGGCCCGTCCGAAACTCGGTGGGCACTGTCAGTGGCCGTCCGTAGGCTCGGCAACGATGCCCGATACACATGCAGCTACCAAGGACCCGTCGGCCACGCGCTCGCTCCTGAGGCTCTGGCCGTATGTACGCCCCGTACGAACTCGCTTGTTCAGTGCGGCATTTGTGGCGATCGTCGCCTCCTGTCTCGGTCTGGTGATCCCGCTCGTACTGAAGTGGATCGTCGACGGGCCGGTGGCCGACCACGACCCCGGCGGGGTGTGGCTCGGCGCGCTGTACCTGCTGCTGCTCGGGGTGGCGGAGGCGGCGCTGTTCGGGTTCCGGCGGTGGCTGGTGGCGCGGCCGCTGGCGAGCGTCGAGGCGGACATGCGGGCCGATCTGTACCGGCATGTGCAGCGGCTTCCGGTCTCCTTCCACGACCGGTGGGCATCGGGCCAGCTCCTGTCGCGCGGCACCACGGATCTCATGCTGCTGCGGATGTTCCTGGCCTTCCCGCTGACGTTCCTCGTCGTCAACGGGGTGACGATCCTGGCCGGGTTCGCGATCCTGCTGTCGCAGCAGTGGAGCCTCGGGCTCGTGCTGCTGGTCCCGGTGATCCCGCTGGTGGCCCTCTGCTCGGTCTTCGAGACCCGGTACTCGCTGGTCGCCCGGCGGGCGCAGGACCAGGTGGGCGACCTGACGACGGTGGTCGAGGAGAGCGTGCTCGGCATCCGGATCATCAAGGGGTTCGGGCAGCACCGCAGTCAGGCGCTGGCCTTCCGTGAACTCTCCCGTCGGCTGCGCGGCACCGAGCTCGCCAAGGCGCGGCTGCTCGCCGGGCTCTGGGGCCTGATCACCACGATTCCCGAACTCGCCATCGGCGCGGCGCTGGTGCTCGGCACGGTGCAGGTGGCCGACGGGGAGCTGTCGGCGGGAACGCTGGTGGCGTTCCTGTCCACGGCGCTGGCCCTGCGGTGGCCGGTGGAGTCGATCGGGTTCCTGCTGGCGATGAGCCAGGAGTCCGCGACGGCGACGGTGCGGTTCTTCGAGGCCATGGACGCGGAGGAGGAGGCCGAGGGCGCCGCCTCCCCCGGCCCCCTCTGCGCCCCGGACCCCGTTCCTCTTTCGTCCGCGGACCGTGCGCCGGAGGCTCTGGCCCCGGACCACCTCGGCATCCGTTTCGAGGAGGTCGTGTTCCGCTATCCCGACGCGGCCCCCGGAACCCCACCGGTCCTCTCCCGGATCGATCTGCACATACGGGCCGGCGAGACCATGGCCCTTGTCGGGGGGACCGGGTCAGGGAAGACCACGCTCACCGCGCTCGTGCCGCGGCTGCACGAGGCCAGTGGGGGGCGGATCACTCTCGACGGTGAGGACATCACGCTCATGCCGCGGGAGCGGCTGCGCGGTCTGGTCTCCGTCGCGTTCGAGGAGCCCACCCTCTTCTCGGCCTCCGTGGGGGACAACGTCCTGATGGGCGGCGGGAGTCCGGACGATCTGGAGCGGGCGCTGGACATCGCGCAGGCCCAGTTCGTACGGCGGCTGCCGCAGGGCGTGGACACGCAGGTCGGGGAGCAGGGGCTCAGCCTGTCCGGCGGGCAGCGGCAGCGGCTCGCGCTGGCTCGGGCGGTCGTGGGGAGGCCGAGGTTCCTGATCCTCGACGACCCGCTGTCGGCCCTGGACGTACACACCGAGGCGCTGGTCGAGGCGGCGCTGCGACGGGTGCTGCAGGACACCACGGCGCTGGTGGTCGCGCACCGCCCGTCCACCGTGATGCTCGCCGACCGGGTCGCCCTGCTGTCGGGCGGACGGATCAGCGCCGTCGGTACGCACCAGGAGCTGCTGCGCGGCAACGCCGAATACGCCTGGCTGATGTCGGGCGCCGAAGAACGTCATGACGGCAAGGGGGAGGACGGGCGATGACGACGACTGTCGGGGAGGAGACCGCCACCGGGGAGGACGAGGCACCCGCTGCCGGCGATCCCTTCGACCGCGACGAGTTGCCCGCGCCGCCGGGGGCGACCGGCGCGCTGCTCAGGGCCCTGCTGCGGCCGCTGCGCAGGCGCGTGGTGATCGCGACGCTGATGCTCGTCGTGCAGCAGGCCGCGGCTCAGGCGGGCCCGCTGCTCGTCGCGTACGCCATCGACCGGGGCGTACCGGCGTTCCGCGCGCACGACTACGGGCCGCTGATCGCGGTGGGCGTCGGGTATCTGGTGTCCGCGCTGGCCTCCGGGTTCTTCCAGTACGCGTTCATCCAGACCTCCGCCCGGGTCAACCAGGACGTGCTGCTCGATCTGCGCGGGCGGATCTTCCGGCACGCGCAGGCGCTGAGCGTGGACTTCCACGAGCGGTACACCTCGGGACGGCTGATCTCGCGGTCCACCACGGACGTCGAGTCGCTGCGGGAGCTGCTCAGCGAGGGCCTGCAGGAGCTGATCGGGGTGATCCTCTCCTCGGTCTACATCTGCGCGATGCTGCTGTGGCTGGACTGGGGCATCGGCGCGCTCGCGGTCGCCTCCTACGTTCCGCTGCACTTCCTGATCCGGCTCTACCAGCGCCGGGCGGGAGCCGTGTTCACCGCCAGGTCCACCGCGATCGCCGCGGTGATCGTCAAGTTCGCGGAGACCCTGAACGGTATTCGGCCGGTGCAGGCCTTCCGGCGCGAGCGGGCCAACGACGCCGAGTTCCAGGAGCTGAACCGCCGTCACCAGCGGACGAACGGCGACGCGATGCTGGAGATGGCGCGCTACGTGGTCGGCTCCCGGCTGGTCGCCAACACGGCGGTCGCGGCGATGGTGCTGTGGGGTGCGACCCGGGTCGCGGACGGCGGCCTGGAGCTGGGTGTGCTCGCGGCCGCGGTGCTGTATCTGCGCCGCCTGTACGACCCGATCGACCGGCTCGGCATGTTCCTCAACTCCTACCAGTCGGCCGCGGCCTCCCTGGAGAAGGTCGCCGGGCTGCTGGCCCAGACCCCGTCCGTCCCGGAGCCCGCGCAGCCGACCGCGCTGCCGGAGCGCGCGGCCGGACTCCCGGGCCGCCGCGTCGAGTTCGAGCAGGTCGGCTTCGGCTACCGGACCGGCGGCGAGGTGCTGCCCCGCTTCGACCTGACCATCCCGGCGGGCCAGACCGTCGCCGTGGTCGGATCGACGGGCGCGGGCAAGTCCACCCTCGCCAAGCTCCTGGCCCGCTTCTACGATCCGACGGCGGGCCGCGTCCTGCTCGACGGCACGGATCTGCGCGAGCTGTCCGTACGGGATCTGCGGCGCGGGGTCGTCATGGTCACCCAGGAGGCGTTCCTGTTCTCCGGCACCGTCGCCGAGAACATCGCGATCGGCCGACCGGACGCCACCCGGGACGAGATCGAGCAGGCCGCGAAGGCGATCGGCGCGCACGACTTCATCGCGGGCCTGCCCGACGGCTACGACACCGACGTACGCAAGCGGGGCGGCCGCATCTCGGCCGGGCAGCGCCAACTGGTGGCCTTCGCACGGGCGTTGCTCGCCGACCCCGCCGTGCTGATCCTCGACGAGGCGACCAGTTCGCTCGACATCCCGGGCGAGCGGGCGGTGCAGCGCGCCATGCACACCGTCCTCAACGGGCGTACGGCGGTGGTGATCGCGCACCGGCTGTCCACGGTCGAGATCGCGGACCGGGTCCTGGTGATGGAACAGGGCCGCGTGGTCGAGGACGGCTCCCCCGCCGACCTGATCGCGGGCACCGGCCGCTTCGCCGACCTGCACCGCGCCTGGCGGGACAGCCTGGCCTGAGGATCACGCCCCGACCTGCGGGTTTCCCGGTACCTGCCGCGTAACGGCCGGAAGGGAGTTCGTAGGATCGGGGCGTGGCAACGGGGACGGGTACCAACTGGGCGGCGCCTACGGAGACGGAGTGGCTGCTGCACTCGGCGGGGCTGCGCGGCGACGTGATGGCCCAGTTGCGGGTGCTCGCCCGCGAGGAGCTCTACATCGCCGCGCCCAAGGCCGAGGTCGACGCGCGGCCCGACCTGATCCGCTGGCCCTCCTACCGGGACGCGTCGGGCTGGCTGTGCAAGCCGGTGCTGACCCGGGGGATGCTGCCGCCGTGGCATCCGGACTGGGTGTTCCACGGCGTCTCGCTCCAGTGGATCGCCGACTCGGGCCTCCTGGACGGGAAGACGCTGCTCGCGGTCAACGCGGGTACCCCGGCCCAGCTGTTCCTGCCCGCCGCCGCCGACCACCTGGCCCTGTGGCGCAGGCTCCACGAGGAGGCCGAGCGCCCCGAGAGGCTGATCGGCCTGCGGCACGGCGCGCTGCGCGGACCGCTCGCGTACGGCCTCGCCTGCGGCGCGCACCTGGCGGTCGGCAACGACGTGCCGTGGAACGAGGTGGGCTCCGTCTACCAGGAGTACACCCGGCAGCTGCGGGTGCTCCGCGAGTCCTGGGACATCACCGACCGGGCGGGCTGGCAGCGGCAGTTGGACTTCCTGCTCGACGCGCGCAACAGCCCGGCCGAGCCCGACTTCGTACTCCGCGTGCGCGAGGAGCTGCGGGCCGGTCTCGACGAGGCGCCGCCCGTCGATCTGTGGCGCGAGACGGCCGCCGGGCACGCCCAGGACATCGGCGTCGGCCATGGCGCCGTCAAGGACATCGAGGAGCTGGTGCGGCGCATCGTCCGGTACGAGGCCCGGTTCCGCGCGGACGGGCTGCTCGCGCCGGACGGCCGGGTCACCACCACCGTCGCCTACGACTACGGGCGGGCCGTGAACCTGGCACGCTGGGGGCTCTCGGCCCGGTTCTGCACCCCGCACGAGGCGGAGCAGGCGATCGTGCACGCGGGCGCGCTCAGCAGGTCGGCGTACCGCTCGTGGGAGGACTTCTCCGCGGGGTACGCACTCGGCCGGGTGCTGCGCTTCGACGAGGAGTCGTACGGCCGCTACTACCAGCAGAACGTCGACGCGCACCGGATCCTGACCGAGCACGAGGCCAGCCCCTGGCGGAACATCCCCTGGCGCTGAGCCCGGCCTTCAGGCCCCCACGGTTCCGTCGACGCCCTCGCGCAGGAGGTCGGCGTGGCCGTTGTGGCGGGCGTACTCGTGGATCAGGTGCAGCATCACCATGCGCAGCGACACGTCCTCGCCCCAGCGCGGCTGGTGGCCCGCGAGGTCGAGGGACTCGGCCTCGCGCTCGATCCGCCGGGAGTGCTCGACCTCGGCCTCCCAGGCGCCGAACGCCTCGGCCCTGGTGGACCCGCTCGCGTCGTACGCCGCCTGAAAGTCGATCTTGTCCGACCACACCATCGGGATGTCCTGGTCCTCGAAGACCCGCCGGAACCAGGTCCGTTCGACCTCGGCCATGTGCCGTACGAGGCCGAGCAGCGAGAGCGTGGACGGCGGCATCGACCGGCTGCGCAGTTCCTCGTCGCCGAGTCCCTCGCACTTCATGGCCAGCGTCGCCCGGTGGTAGTCGAGGAAGGCGCGCAGCATCTCGCGCTCGCTGCCGAAGTGGGGCGGTCCTATGCGGTGGTCGGTCATGGGTGTCGCTCCTCGCGGTGTGATGAGGTGGCCAGCATGACAGCGATGGAGACGATCACGGTTCCGGCCCACCTCCAGGGGTATCCGGGGGTGGCCTTCGGCGGCTATGTGGCGGGCGTGCTCGCCGGGCGGGCGGCGGCCAAGACGGTACGGGTGGACTTCCGGCGGCCTGTGCCGACGGGTGTGCCGGTGCGGCTCGCCGAGACGGCGGACGGCGGCGCCGAGCTGACCTCCCGGGAGGTGGTGCTTGCTCTCGCCGTCCCGGCCGAGCAGAGCGTCGAGGCGCCCGGGGCGCCGTCATGGGCCGAGGCGTCCGCGGCCGGCGACGCCTACCGGGCCGCGCCCCCGTCCGGCAGCGTCGACTGCTTCGGCTGCGGCCTGGACCGCACGCCCGACACGGGCCTGCGCCAGCACTGCGGGCGGGTCCCGGGCCGCGATCTGGTGGCCACGGCCTGGGCCCCCGGTCCCCAGCTCGCCGACCCGGAGGGCCTGTTGCCTCCCGCCCTGGTGTGGGGCGCACTCGACTGCCCGGGCAACGCGGCGGGCCGCCTCCTCGGCACCCAGCGCCCCGGCGCGGTGACGGCCTCCCTCACGGCGACCCTGCTCCGCCCGGTGAAGGTCGGCGAGCAGCTCATCTCGTACGCCTGGATACGCTCCGAGGAAGGCCGCAAACACCACATGGGCGTGGCCCTGGCCTCGGCTTCGGGCGACCTCTGCGCGGTGGCGACGTCGCTGTGGATCGACCCGCGGGCCTGAGGGAGCGGATGCGTTCGCCTGCGGCCCGGCCGGCGCCGACCGGCCGGGCCGCAGCCAAAGCACCCACCCCCACCCTCACCTCCCCGAGGGAGCAGAACCCCCGCCCCGCCGAGCCCTCAGCAGCGTCAGGGCCAGGGCCGCCGCGCCCGCCATCAGCAGGGCCGCGCCCAGCGCCGCGTAGTCCAGGCCCCGCGTGAACGCCGTGAAGGCCGCGTCCAGAGCATCCCCGTGGACGCTCGCCACCGCCCCGCCCAGCGTCTCGCGCGCCGCGGCCGGCGCGTCCGCCATGCCGTGGCGGTAGACCGTGGCCCCCACCGAGCCGAGGACCGCCATCCCCAGCGCGCCGCCCAGCTCCTGCCCGGATTCCAGGACGGCCGCCGCGGACCCGGCCCGCTCGGGCGGGGCCGCGCCCAGGGCGAGTTCGTTGGCCAGGGCCATGGCCGCCACCAGGCCCGAGGTGTAGACGGCGCAGGCGGCGAGGGTGAACCAGAGCGGTGAGTCCGTACGCACCCATGCCAGGGCCCCGAAGCCGCACGCGGAGACCCCGAACCCGCACGCCATGACCGTCCCCCGGTCGAAGCGCCGGGCCAGCACCGCCCCCGCCGGCGCCCCCACGAATGCCCCGGTCGCCGGGACCAGACTCCACAGCGCCGCCTCGAACGGGCTCTTGCCCAGTACCGACTGGAGGTACTGGGTGAGGAACACCGCCATGCCGATGGTCGCCGCGATGGCGAAGAGATTGGCGAGCACCGCGCCGCCGTAGCTGCGCCTCCTCAGCAGTTCCAGGTCGACCAGGGGATGGGCGAGCCTCGACTGGCGCCGGATGAACACGTACAGGAGGCCAGATCCGGCCATGATCATCAGGATGGGTGGCAACTCAACCCCATCGCGGGCCAGTTCCTTGACCCCCTGGATCACGGGGAGCAGCCCGGCCAGGGACAGCACCGCGCTCGGCCAGTCGAAGCGGCCGGACGACGGCTGTTTCACCTCCGGCAGCAGCAGCGGCGCCAGGATCAGCAGCAGAAGCATCGCGGGCAGGTTGATGAGGAACACCGAGCCCCACCAGAAGCGTTCGAGCAGGGCCCCGCTGACGACCGGGCCGAAGGAGATGCCGGCCGTCATGACGCCGGTCCAGGCGGTGACCGCCGTGGCGCGCTGCTTCTCGTCGTGGAAGAGGTTGCGGATCAGGGCGAGCGTGGAGGGCATGAGCGCCGCGCCGCCGACACCGAGCAACGCCCTTACCGCGATGAGAAGTTGGGGCGAGTCGGCATAGGCGGCCGCCACCGAGGCGAGGCCGAACACGCCCGCTCCGGCGAGCACCAGCCTGCGGCGGCCGATGCGGTCACCCAGCGCGCCCATCGTGATGAGCAGCCCCGCGAGCACGAAGCCGTACATGTCGAGGATCCACAGCTGCTGGGTGGAACTGGGCGCCAGGTCCTCGCTGATGAAGGGGATGGCGAAGTAGAGGACGGAGACGTCCATCGAGACGAGGAGCAGCGGCAGCATGAGGACGGCGAGCGCCGTCCATTCCCTGCGCCCGGCGCGCCGCGCGGCCGGGTCCGTACGGCCCGCGAGGGGGCCGGTCGTAGTGTCCATGCCGGGTAGCGAAACAGCCTCGCGCGTACGGCGCCATCGGCGGGCTAGTGCACCCCCGGAACTCCCTTGTATTCACTGGGCATTACGCCGTCCTGCGCACTAGTACACTGCCCGCCGTGACCGAGCAGCCGCCCTACCTCGCCATCGCCGCCGGCATCCGGCGCCGCATCGCTTCCGGGGAGCTCGTGCCCGGCGACCGGGTGCCGTCCACGCGGGCCATCGTGCGCGAGTCGGGGGTCGCGATGGCGACCGCGACCAAGGCGCTCGCCGCCCTCGCGCGCGAGGGCCTGGTGCGGGCGGTGCCGGGGGTCGGCACGGTGGTCGCCGAGGCGCGCCCGGCGCGCGCCCAGGACGAAGCGGCGCCTTTGAGCCGCGAGGCCGTGGTGGCCACCGCCGTCCGGATCGCGGACGCCGAGGGCCTGGCCGGGCTCTCGATGCGGCGGGTGGCCGGCGACCTCGGGACGTCCACGATGGCGCTGTACCGGCACGTGCCGAACAAGGGCGAGCTCGTACGGCTGATGACGGACGTGGGGTTCAAGGAGGCGCACCCGGGGCGGCCGGTCGGGGACTGGCGGGCCCAACTCGCGCACGCGGCACGGCAGTTGTGGGCGGCTTACCGCAGGCACCCGTGGATGGCACGGGCGATGGCGTCGTTCATCCGGCCCGATCCCATGCCCGAGGCGATGAAGTACACGGAGTGGATCCTGCGGGCCCTGCGCGGCACCAGCCTGGGTGTGCACCAGGTCATGCACGCGCATCTGACCCTGATCGCCTTCGTCCAGGGTCTGGGCGTGGCCATGGAGCTGGAGGGGCACGCGCTCCAGGACACCGGCGTCTCCAACGACGAATGGATGGACCGGAACGGGGGGCGGTTTGCGGCCATCGTGTCGGGCGGCGGCTACCCCGTCCTGACCTCCATCTTCGAACACGAACCGTTCGAGCTGGACTTGGACTCGCTCTTTGGTTTCGGGCTCGACCGACTCCTCGACGGCATCGCCGTCATCATTGCCGAAACGTCCGGTTAACGAACGGCGACCTTCGGACAACGGACGTTTTTCGGCCAACTTGTTGACGCGCTCCTGACATTAGTTCTCATCTGCTGGCACTCTCTCCCCGTTCCACGCACAAAGTTTTCACGCACAACACTTTGTTGCCGCACTCGCTCCGCACAGCTCTGCCCGGCCGACCCCACCCAGTCGACCGGAACCCCCTCGCAGAAGGAGTTCGCGTGAGATCCACGCACCGTCGTCGTGCCACCGCCACCGGCGCCCTGATCGCCGCAGCCGCCATGCTCAGTGTCGGCGTCCAGGCAGGTAGCGCCAGCGCACGCCCCGACGACTCCGCGGCCACCGCGGCCCTCAAGGCCCAGGCGGTACGCAACCCGGGCGCCCTGCCCGCAAGCCTCAGCCCCTCCCAGCGCGCCGAGCTCATACGCCAGGCCACGGCCACCACGGCGGCCACGGCCAAGGAACTCGGGCTCAGCGCGCAGGAGAAGCTCGTCGTCCACGATGTGTCCAAGGACCAGGACGGCACCACGCACACCCGCTACGAGCGCACCTACGACGGTCTGCCCGTCCTCGGCGGCGACCTGATGGTCGACACCGCGGCCGGCAAGACCAAGGACGTCCTCAAGGCGAACAACGCGGCTCTGAAGGGCATATCCACCGCTGCCCCCGCCAACGCCCCGGCCACCGCCGAGGGCCTGGCCGTCAAGGCCGCCAAGGCCGCCGGCTCGAAGGCGGACAAGGCCGACAGCGCCCGCAAGGTCATCTGGATGGTCAAGGGCGCGCCGACCCTCGCGTACGAGACGGTCGTGGGCGGGCTGCAGGACGACGGCACCCCGAACCAGCTGCACGTCATCACGGACGCCAAGACGGGCGCCAAGCTGCACCAGTGGCAGGGCATCGAGACGGGTGTCGGCAACACCCACTACAGCGGCCAGGTCACGCTCGGCACCTCGCAGTCCGGGTCGAACTACACCCTGACCGACGCCGGGCGCGGCGGGCACAAGACGTACAACCTGAACCACGGTTCGTCCGGTACGGGCTCGCTGTTCACCCAGACCAACGACACCTGGGGCGACGGCACCAACTCCAACGCCGCGACGGCGGGTGCGGACGCCGCCTACGGCGCCGGCGAGACCTGGGACTTCTACAAGAACGTCTTCGGCCGCAGCGGCATCCGCGGCGACGGCGTCGGCGCGTACTCCCGCGTCCACTACGGCAACGCCTACGTGAACGCGTTCTGGGACGACAGCTGCTTCTGCATGACGTACGGCGACGGCTCGGGCAACAACGACCCGCTGACCTCGCTGGACGTGGCCGGCCACGAGATGACGCACGGCGTCACCGCCGCCACCGCGGGCCTGAACTACGCCGACGAGTCGGGCGGCCTCAACGAGGCCACCTCCGACATCATGGGCACGTCGGTGGAGTTCTACGCGAACAACGCCTCGGACCCGGGTGACTACCTCATCGGCGAGAAGATCAACATCAACGGTGACGGCACCCCGCTGCGCTACATGGACAAGCCGAGCAAGGACGGCGGCTCCGCGGACAGCTGGTACTCCGGCGTCGGCAACCTCGACGTCCACTACTCCTCGGGCCCCGCGAACCACTGGTTCTACCTGGCCTCCGAGGGCAGCGGCGCCAAGGTCATCAACGGCGTGAGCTACGACTCGCCGACCTCCGACGGCCTGCCGGTCACCGGCATCGGCCGCGACAAGGCCCAGCTCATCTGGTACAAGGCGCTGACCACGAAGTTCAACTCCAGCACGGACTACGCGGGCGCCCGCGCGGGCACCATCGCCGCGGCGACCGAGCTGTACGGCGCGAACAGCGCCGAGGTCACCAACATCACCAACGCCTGGGCGGCCATCAACGTCGGCGCCCGCGCCGGCGGCGGCGACCCCGGCGGCAAGGTCTTCGAGTCCACCGCGAGCGTGGCCATCCCGGACTACCCGGGCGCTGCGGTCACCGACCCGGTCACCGTCTCGGGCATCACCGGCAACGCGCCGTCCGCCCTCAAGGTCGGCGTGAAGATCACCCACACCTACATCGGTGACCTCCAGATCGACCTGGTGGCCCCGAACGGCACCTCGTTCCGTCTGCAGAGCTCTTCCTCGGACTCGACGCGGAACCTCGACAAGACGTACACCGTGAACGCCTCCAGCGTCGCGGCGAACGGCGTGTGGAAGCTGAAGGTCCAGGACAAGGCGCGGCAGGACGTCGGCACCATCACCGACTTCAAGCTCTCCTTCTGAACTCCCGCCGGAACCGGTGAGGTTCATCCTCTGGAAGCTCACCTTCTGACCAGGCGGCTGGCCGGAAAGTGAAGGTGCCCGGAGCCCACGAGGCTCCGGGCACCGCCCATGTCCGCAGGGACACTTTGGGACACGCAGGGATACGCGGCTCAGCGCATGAGCACGCCCGCGCCCTCCCCGGTCGCCTCCGTCGGGCCCGCCATCAGGCCGAGCTCCGCGTGGGTGGCCAGGTGGCGGTGGGCGGGCAGCACACGGACCGTGTAGCCGAACGGGCCCGTGCGGTCGAGCGCGAGGGGGCCCTCGTACATCCAGCGGCCCTCCAGGTCCGGGCCGCCCGCCGGTTTCAGCGGGAAGGTCGCCGCGTCCGCGATGGTGTCGGCCGCGTCCACCCGGCCTGCCACCGCCTGCACGTCGACGTCGTCGGGCCCGAGCTCGCCGAGTGCGACGCGGACCCGCAGCGCGAGGGTGGAGCCGAGCTCCGCGGTGCCGTTGGGGGCCGCTGCCGCCGGGGCCAGGGCCTCGACGTGGTCGACCGCGACCCGCGGCCAGGCGCCCCGCACCCGCCCCTTCCAGTGCGCCAGCTCCCTTGCCGTGGCGGGATCCAGGGCCCGGTGGGCCGCGGCGGCGGGCGCGTACAGACGGGTCACGTACTCGCGCACCATCCGCCCGGCGAGCACCTTGGGGCCCAGGGTGGTGAGGGTCTGGCGGACCATTTCGATCCAGCGGTCGGGCAGCCCCGCCGGGCCCCGGTCGTAGAAGCGCGGGGCGACCCGGTCCTCGATGAGGTCGTACAGCGCGTTGGCCTCCAGCTCGTCGCGCCGGTCCTCGTCGGTGGACGCGCCGTCGGCGGTCGGGATGGCCCAGCCGAAGTCGGGCTCGAACCACTCGTCCCACCAGCCGTCCAGGACGGACAGGTTGAGGCAGCCGTTGAGGGCCGCCTTCATGCCACTCGTCCCGCAGGCCTCCAGGGGCCGCAGCGGGTTGTTGAGCCATACGTCGCAGCCCGGGTAGAGCTTCTTCGCCATGCCCATGCCGTAGTCGGGCAGGAACACGATCCGGTGCCGCACCCTCGGGTCGTCGGCGAACTTCACCAACTCCTGCACGAGCCGCTTGCCGCCGTCGTCCGCGGGATGCGCCTTTCCGGCGACGACGATCTGCACCGGCCGCGTCGGATGCAGCAGCAGCTCCATCAGACGGTCCCGGTCGCGCAGCATCAGCGTGAGCCGCTTGTACGAGGGGACGCGCCGGGCGAAGCCGATGGTGAGCACGTCGGGGTTCAGCACCCCGTCGATCCAGCCGAGCTCGGCCGAGCCCGCGCCGCGCTGGCGCCAGGAGGCCCGCAGCCGCTCGCGGGCCTCGACGACGAGCTGTTCGCGCAGTTCCCTGCGCAGCTCCCAGATCTCGGAGTCCGGGATGTCGGCGACCGCGTCCCAGCGCTCGGAGCCGCCGACGGTCAGCGCGTCCTCGGTGCGGCCCGCGCCGATCTGGCGGGCGCCGAGCCGGAAGACCTCGGGCGCGACCCAGGTCGGGGCGTGCACGCCGTTGGTGACGGAGGTGATCGGCACCTCCTGCGCGTCGAACCCCGGCCACAGGCCCGCGAACATCTCGCGGCTGACCGCGCCGTGCAGGGTCGAGACCCCGTTGGCGCGCTGCGCGAGCCGAAGGCCCATGACGGCCATGTTGAAGAGGTTGGGCTCGCCGCCGGGGTAGGTCTCCATGCCGAGCTGGAGGATCTGCTCGACGGGCACCCCGGGCAGCTCGCCGTCGTCGCCGAGGTGGCGGGCGACCAGCTCGCGGTCGAACCGGTCGATTCCGGCCGGCACCGGGGTGTGGGTGGTGAACACGGTCCCGGACCGCACCGATTCGAGCGCGGCGTCGAATTCCAGCCCTTCGCCCGCGAGCTCACGGATGCGTTCGAGCCCGAGGAAGCCGGCGTGGCCCTCGTTGGTGTGGAACACCTCGGGCGCGGGGTGCCCGGTGAGCCGGCAGTACGTCCGCACCGCGCGCACCCCGCCGATGCCGAGCAGCATCTCCTGGAGCAGCCGGTGCTCGCTGCCGCCGCCGTAGAGCCGGTCGGTGACGTCGCGTTCGCCGGGTGCGTTCTCCTCGACGTCCGAGTCGAGCATGAGCAGCGGCACCCGGCCGACCCGGGCCTGCCAGATGGTGGCGTGCAGGGCGCGGCCGCCGGGCAGCGCGAGGGAGACCCTGGCCGGGGTGCCGTCCTCCTCGCGCAGCAGCGAGACGGGCAGCTCATTGGGGTCGAGCAGGGGGTAGTGCTCCTGCTGCCAGCCCTCGCGCGAGAGCGACTGGCGGAAGTAGCCGTGCCGGTAGAGCAGGCCGACGCCGATGAGCGGCACGCCGAGGTCGCTGGCGGATTTGAGGTGGTCGCCGGCGAGGATGCCGAGGCCGCCGGAGTACTGCGGCAGGGCCGCGGTGATGCCGAATTCGGGAGAGAAGTAGCCGATGGCGCAGGGGAGTTCGCCGCTCTGCTCCTGGTACCAGCGGCGGCCGTGCAGATAGTCGTCGAGGTCGTCGGCGGCGGCGGTGAGTCTGCGCAGGAAGCGGCGGTCCTGGGCGAGCGAGTCGAGGCGGGCGGCGCTGACGGCGCCGAGCAGCCGCACCGGGTCCTCACCCGCCTCCCGCCAGCCGTCGGGGTCCACGGACTGGAAGAGTTCTCTGGTCTCGGTGTGCCAGGACCAGCGCAGATTGCGCGCGAGGTCGCTGAGCGGCCGGAGGGCGTCGGGCAGGACAGGGCGCACGGTGAATCGACGGATTGCCTTCACGCTTCCACCTTTGCAGGGGACCTACGTACCGGGGTGGGCACACCGCGATGTGCGCCCCTCCTTCACACCCGAAGGTAGTGCCGGTGCGCCCTCGTCAACCACAGCGCCTCGCGGCCCGGGCCCACCGATTTCGACCACTGCCTGACGGAGCATCACATGACCTACGGGTAGGCAAAGTTTGGGCCGTTGCCGACGAAAGCCGCGGCGCTTTCCTTGTCTGAACCGTTACGCGCAGGTAGTTAACAAACTGCCGGAATGCCCACCCGTACGCCGTGGAAGGCTCCCCCGGTAACGCATTCCCGCAGTCTCTCCCGCACGCCATTCGAGTGAACGCGGACAGGAGCGGCCATGCCCGCAGCCGGTCAGCCGTCAACGGAGCAGATAAAAAGGACAGATTCCCGCAAACGCGGCAAACCCTACCAATCACCCGCAGGTGAGCCCGTGAACCCGAACCCGTCAATCGGCCGCATCCCCGTGCTCGACGTACACCCTGCCGTCGAGTGCGGCACAAGGCCCGCGAAGGCGGTGGCAGGGGAGAGCTTCCAGGTCACCGCCACCGTCTTCCGCGAGGGCCATGACGCCGTCGCCGCCAATGTCGTCCTGAGAGACCCGGGAGGAAGGCCGGGCCCCTGGACCCCGATGCGAGAGCTCGCCCCCGGCACCGACCGCTGGGGCGCCGAGATCACCCCGGCCGCCGAGGGCCGCTGGACGTACACCGTCGAGGCCTGGAGCGATCCGGTCGCGACCTGGCGCCACCACGCCGCCATCAAGATCCCGGCCCGCCAGGACACCGAGCTCGTCCTCGCGGAGGGCGCCGCGCTGTACGAGCGGGCCGCGGCCGGGGTGCCCAAGGCCAAGGGCCGCGAGGCGGTGCTCGCCGCGGTGGACGCCCTGCGCGACACGAGCCGTACGCCGAGGAAACGGCTCGCGGCCGCCCTCGCCCCGGCCGCGGTGGCCGCCCTCGCGGCGCACCCGCTGCGCGAGCTCGTCACCTCCTCGGCGCCCATGCCCCTGCTCGTCGAGCGCGAGCGCGCCCTGTTCGGGTCCTGGTACGAGCTGTTCCCGCGCTCGGAGGGGGCGGTGGTCCCCCAGGGCGGCCCGCCGGTGTCCGGCACCTTCCGCACCGCGGCCGAGCGGCTTCCCGCGGTCGCCGCGATGGGCTTCGACGTCGTCTATCTGCCGCCCATCCATCCCATTGGCTCCACGCACCGCAAGGGCCCCAACAACAGTCTGAAGGCCGGGCATCAGGACGTCGGTGTGCCCTGGGCGATCGGCTCGGCCGACGGCGGGCACGACGCCGTCCACCCCGACCTCGGCACCCTCGACGACTTCGACGACTTCGTGGCCACCGCCCGCGACCTGCGCCTGGAGGTGGCCCTCGACTTCGCCCTCCAGTGCTCCCCCGACCACCCGTGGGTCGACAAACACCCCGAGTGGTTCCACCACCGGGTGGACGGCACGATCGCGTACGCCGAGAACCCGCCGAAGAAGTACCAGGACATCTACCCGATCTCCTTCGAGCAGGACATGCCGGGCCTCATCGAGGAGACGGTGCGGCTGCTGCGGTTCTGGATGGGGCACGGCGTACGGATCTTCCGGGTCGACAATCCGCACACCAAGCCGGTGGTCTTCTGGGAGAAGGTCATCGCCGAGATCAACGGCACCGACCCTGACGTGATCTTCCTGGCCGAGGCGTTCACCCGGCCCGCGATGATGCGCACCCTCGCCAAGATCGGCTTCCAGCAGTCGTACACCTACTTCACATGGCGCAACACCCGGCACGAACTCACGGAATACGTCACCGAGCTGGCGAGCGAGACCGCGCCCTACATGCGGCCCAATTTCTTCGTGAACACCCCGGACATCCTGCACGGCTACCTCCAGGAGGGCGGCCGTCCCGCCTTCGAGGTGCGGGCCGTGCTCGCCGCGACGCTCTCCCCCACCTGGGGCGTCTACGCCGGATACGAACTGTGCGAGAACACCCCGGCCAAGCCCGGGAGCGAGGAGTACCTGAACTCCGAGAAGTACCAACTGAGGCCCCGTGACTGGGAGTCGGCCGAGCGCGAGGGCCGCTCCATCGCCCCGCTCATCACCTCGCTGAACCGCATCAGGCGCCGCCACCCGGCGCTGCGTCAGCTGCGCTCGGTCCACTTCCACGACACCGGCAACGACGCGCTGATCGCGTACAGCAAGCGCGCGGGGCCGAACACCGTACTAGTGGTCGCCAACCTCGACCCCCACCACACCCAGGAGGCCACGGTCTCGTTGGACATGCCGGAACTCGGCCTCGCATGGGACGAGTCCTTCCCGGTGCGCGACGAGCTCACCGGTGAGACCTATCACTGGGGCAGGGCCAACTACGTGCGTCTGGAGCCGGGCCGGGCACCCGCGCACATCCTGGTCCTGCGACCGTCCCCGCCGATCGGAGGGTCACCCACACCATGATCGTCAACGAGCCCGTCCACGACACCTTCGAGGACACCCCCGCCAAGGACCGCGACCCCGAGTGGTTCAAGCGAGCGGTGTTCTACGAGGTGCTCGTGCGGTCCTTCCAGGACAGCAACGGCGACGGCGTCGGGGATCTCAAGGGCATCACCGCCAAGCTGGACTATCTCCAATGGCTGGGCGTCGACTGCCTCTGGCTGCCGCCGTTCTTCAAATCCCCGCTGCGTGACGGCGGCTATGACGTCTCGGACTACACCGCGGTCCTGCCCGAGTTCGGCGATCTCGCCGACTTCGTGGAATTCGTGGACGCCGCCCACCAGCGCGGCATGCGCGTGATCATCGACTTTGTCATGAACCACACCAGCGACCAGCATCCGTGGTTCCAGGAGTCGCGCAAGGACCCGCAGGGCCCCTACGGCGACTACTACGTCTGGGCCGACGACGACAAGCAGTTCCAGGACGCCCGGATCATCTTCGTCGACACCGAGACGTCGAACTGGACCTTCGACCCGGTCCGCAAGCAGTACTACTGGCACCGCTTCTTCTCCCACCAGCCGGACCTCAACTACGAGAACCCGGCCGTGCAGGAGGAGATCGTCTCCGCCCTGCGCTTCTGGCTCGACCTCGGCATCGACGGGTTCCGCCTCGACGCGGTGCCCTACCTGTACCAGCAGGAGGGAACCAACTGCGAAAACCTTCCGGCAACGCATGAGTTCCTCAAGCGGGTACGGGCCGAGATCGACGCGAGCTATCCCGACACGGTGCTGCTCGCCGAGGCCAACCAGTGGCCCGAGGACGTCGTCGACTACTTCGGCGACTTCGCCAAGGGCGGCGACGAGTGCCACATGGCCTTCCACTTCCCGGTGATGCCGCGCATCTTCATGGCGGTGCGCCGCGAGTCCCGCTACCCGGTCTCGGAAATCCTGGCCAAGACCCCGGCCATCCCGCGCAACGCCCAGTGGGGCATCTTCCTGCGCAACCACGACGAGCTCACCCTCGAAATGGTCACGGACGAAGAGCGCGACTACATGTACGCCGAGTACGCCAAGGATCCCCGGATGCGCGCCAACATCGGCATCCGGCGCCGGCTCGCCCCGCTGCTCGACAACGACCGCAACCAGATCGAGCTGTTCACCGCGCTGCTGCTCTCGCTGCCCGGCTCGCCGATCCTGTACTACGGCGACGAGATCGGCATGGGCGACAACATCTGGCTCGGCGACCGCGACGCGGTGCGCACCCCGATGCAGTGGACCCCGGACCGCAACGCGGGCTTCTCCTCCTGCGACCCGGGCCGGCTCTATCTGCCCACGATCATGGATCCGGTCTACGGCTACCAGGTGACGAACGTCGAGGCGGCCATGGCCTCGCCGTCCTCGCTCCTGCACTGGACCCGGCGGATGATCGAGATCCGCAAGCAGAACCACGCCTTCGGGCTCGGCTCGTACACCGAGCTGATGTCGTCGAACCCGGCCGTCCTCGCCTTCCTGCGCGAGTCCGGCGACGACCTGGTGCTGTGCGTGCACAACTTCTCGCGCTTCCCGCAGCCCACCGAGCTCGATCTGAGGGCGTTCAACGGGATGCATCCGGTGGAGCTGATCGGCGGGGTGCGCTTCCCGGCGATCGGCGAGTGGCCGTATCTGCTCACCCTGGCCGGCCACGGCTTCTACTGGTTCCGGCTGCGGAAGGACCCCGCCGTCACTTGACCCGTAGCCCCGGGCGGAGCGGTTTTGGCCGCTCCGCCCGGGGCACTCTGAACCCCGAACCCCGCGCGCCGCCGGACAGCTTCTGTTGCAATCCGGGACACTCTGCGCAACTCGATGTGTGCCCGGGGAAAGGATGCGCCGTCATGCCGAAGGCCGCACCGCCCCGTTCCACCGGCCTCCCACTCGCCCGGCTGCTGACCTCGCTCGCCCCGCTCCTGCACGAATGGCTGCCCCGGCAGCGCTGGTTCGCCGGCAAGGGGCGGCCCGTCACGGACTTCGTCCTGCTCACCGCGACCGAGCTGCTGCCCGGCTTCCTGCACCTGCTGGTGCGCACCGAACACGCCCCGCTGCCGCTCCCCGCCGACGCCGCGCCGGTGCCCGCCGACTGCTACCAGCTCCTGATCGGGGTGCGCGACCAGTTGCCGCCCCGGCTCGCCCCCGCCCTGATCGGCCGGGCGGACAAGGGCCCGCTGGCCGGGCACACCGTGTACGACGCCCTCCAGGACCCGCAGTCCGCGGCCCTGCTCCTGGAGCGCCTGCGCACCCCGGGCACGGTGGGCCCGCTGTCCTTCGAACTCGACCCGGAGGTGAAGGTTCCGCCGGGTCTGGCACCGCGCCTGCTCGGCGTCGAGCAGTCCAACTCCTCGCTGGTGTACGGAGATACGTTCATCCTGAAGGTGTTCCGCCGGGTGCAGCCGGGTGTCAATCCCGACCTGGAACTGCCGTGGGCGCTGGCCCGCCAGGGCTGTGCGCGGGTGCCCGCCCCGGCGGCCTGGTTCCGCACCTCCCAGCCCCAGGACGCGACGCTCGGCGTGCTCCAGCCGTTCCTGCGCGGCGCCGACGACGGCTGGACCCTGGCGCTCGCCTCGCTCGCGGCGGGTCGCGCCTTCACACGGGAGGCGTACGAACTCGGGCGGGCCACCGCCGAGGTGCACCTCGCCCTCGCCGACGCGTTCACCCCGGTCACCCTCGGCCGCCCGCAGACGGCGCTGATCGCCGCCGCGATGGCCGAGCGCCTGGACGCCACCGCCCAGGCGGTGCCCGCGCTCGCACCGTACGTTCCGGGCCTGCGGGCCGCGTTCGAGGCGGTCGCAGCCCTCGACTCGGCGGGCACGGCCCAGCGCGTCCACGGCGATCTGCACCTGGGTCAGGCCCTGTGCCCCGCGGACGGGCCCTGGTCGGTGATCGACTTCGAGGGAGAGCCGGCCCGCCCGCTCGCCGAGCGCCGCCGCCCACAGCCCCCGGTCCGCGATGTCGCGGGCATGCTGCGCTCGTTCGACTACGCGTCCTGCTCGGCGCGCCCGCCGAACCCGCGCTGGGCCGCGGACTGCCGGGCCGCCTACTGCGCGGGCTATGCGGCATGCTCCGGCTCGGACCCGCGCGAGTCGCCCGAGCTGCTGCGCGCGTACGAGACCGACAAGGCGGTGTACGAGGTGCTCTACGAGGCCCGGCACCGCCCCGACTGGCTGCCCGTGCCGATGGCGGCCATCCGCCGCCTGGCCAGGGACTGAAGCTGTGAACTCGCCTGCACATGACGCCCCTTGAGGAGGCAGACCCCGTGACCCCCCGCCCCGCCCGCAGCTCCTCCGAATCCGCCCCGCGCACCATCGAGCCGGCCCCGGCGGCGAAGCCGGCCAAAGCGCCGCCCGCGCCGCGCCGGGCCGCGAGGCGCGGCGTCCGGCCCGCGCCCGCCCTGGCCGCCGCCGACCGGGGGCGCCTGCTCGCGGGCGGGCACCACGATCCGCACGCCCTGCTCGGCGCGCATCCGGTGCGCGGCGGGGTGGCGTTCCGGGCCCTGCGCCCGTACGCGCAGGCGGTGACGGTGCTCGGCAAGGGGCTGCGGGCCGAGCTGCACGACGACGGCGACGGGCTGTTCTCCGGGGTCCTTCCGCTGCGTGACATCCCGGACTACACCCTGCTCGTCACCTACGAGGACACCGAGATCGAGGTGCAGGACCCGTACCGCTTCCTGCCCTCGCTCGGCGACCTCGACCTGCATCTGATCGGCGAGGGCCGGCACGAGGAGCTGTGGACGGCGCTCGGCGCCCGCCCGATGGCCCATCAGGGCGTGACCGGCACCCGCTTCACGGTGTGGGCGCCGAACGCGCAAGGGGTCAGGGTCACGGGCGACTTCACCTACTGGGACGGCACCGCGCACCCCATGCGCTCGCTCGGCTCGACCGGGGTGTGGGAGCTGTTCCTGCCCGGGGTGGGAGACGGGGCCCTCTACAAGTTCGACATCATGCGCCCGGACGGCAGCCACACCGTGCGCGCCGACCCGATGGCCCGGCGCACCGAGGTGCCCCCGGCCAACGCCTCGATCGTCACCGAGTCGCACCACGTGTGGCGGGACGCGGACTGGATGGCCCGGCGGGCCGAGCGCCCGGTGCACGAGGCCCCGTTCTCGGTGTACGAGGTCCACCTGGCATCCTGGCGCCCACGCCTGACGTATCGTCAACTGGCGGACCAACTACCCGCCTACGTAAAGGACTTGGGCTTCACCCACGTGGAGTTCCTGCCCGTGGCGGAGCACCCCTTCGGCGGCTCGTGGGGCTACCAGGTGACAGGCTTCTACGCCCCGACGTCGCGCATGGGCACCCCGGACGACTTCCGCTTCCTCATCGACGCGCTGCACGAGGCGGGCATCGGGGTGCTGGTGGACTGGGTGCCGGCGCACTTCCCGAAGGACGACTGGGCGCTCGCGGAGTTCGACGGCCGGACGCTCTACGAGCACGAGGACCCGGCCCGCGCCGAGCACCCCGACTGGGGCACCCTCGAATTCGACTACGGCCGCAAGGAGGTCCGCAACTTCCTGGTCGCCAACGCGACGTACTGGTGCGAGGAGTTCCACGTGGACGGCCTCCGCGTGGACGCGGTGGCCTCGATGCTGTACCTGGACTACTCCCGCGAGCACGGCGAGTGGACCCCCAACGAGCACGGCGGCCGGGAGAACCTGGACGCGGTCGCCTTCCTCCAGGAGATGAACGCGACGGTGTACCGGCGCTGCCCCGGCGTCGTGACCGTCGCGGAGGAATCCACGGCGTGGGACGGCGTGACGCGGCCCACCGATCACGGGGGCCTGGGCTTCGGTCTGAAGTGGAACATGGGCTGGATGCACGATTCGCTGGGCTACGTCCAGCACGAGCCGGTGCACCGCAAGTACCACCACAGCGAGATGACGTTCTCGATGGTGTACGCGTACAGCGAGAACTACGTACTGCCGATCTCGCACGACGAGGTGGTCCACGGCAAGCGCGCCCTGGTCTCGAAGATGCCCGGCGACTGGTGGCAGCAGCGCGCCACCCACCGCGCCTACCTGGGCTTCATGTGGGCCCACCCCGGCAAGCAGCTCCTCTTCATGGGCCAGGAGTTCGCCCAGGGAGCGGAGTGGTCGGAGGGCCACGGCCCGGACTGGTGGCTCCTGGACCCGTCGTACAGCGCGGAATCGGACCACAGGGGCGTACGCGACCTGGTCCGCGACCTGAACGCGGTGTACGCGGCGGAACCGTCCCTGTGGGAGCGGGACACGGACCCGTCGGGCTTCACGTGGGTGGCGGGCGACGCGGCGGAGGACAACGTCTTCGCCTTCCTCCGCCACGACGCGGCGGGCACCCCTCTGCTCTCGGTGTCCAACTTCTCCCCGGTGGTGCGCGCGGAGTACCGCCTCGGGGTGCCGGAGTCGGTGGGAACGTGGGGGGAGGTCCTCAACACGGACGAGCTGCGGTACGGCGGCAGCGGGGTGGGCAACCCGGACCCCCTGAAGCCGGAGCCGGTGCCGTCACATGGCCGGCCGGTGTCTCTCTGCTTGACGCTGCCGCCGTTGGGGACGGTTTGGTTGCGGGGGGTCTGAGGGCGGGGGCCCGGGCTCCCATGACGAACCCCGCCCGGCCGTTCGCGGCAGGGGCGGGGTCGTGAGGGGGCGGCCGTCAGACCGCGAAGTCGGTCGCCCGGCTCACAGGCGGTCGGGGCCGCCCGAGCAACATCATTTACTGTTCACCCGAACCGGCCACGAACGAACGAGGGGGAAGCCAGAGATGTTCGCCGTGATCTACCGATGGAGCATCAAGCCGGACAAGGAGCAGCAGTTCGCCGACGGCTGGCACCGGGTGACCGAGGCGATCCACGCGCGGTGCGGGAGTTATGGGTCGCGGCTCCACCGGGCGGACGACGGTACGTGGGTCGCGTACGCGCGCTGGCCCGATGCCGCGAGCCGTGAGCGGTGTGCGATGCCTGATCCTGAGGGGGCCGCCATGATGAGCGACGCCATCGCCGAGCGGTTCCCCGAGACCCGGCTCCAGCTCGTCGACGACCTGCTCGCCGAGCCCAGCCAGACCCGATAGCCCCCCCCGGCGGCGGGCCCGAGCCCGGCGGCGGGCCCGAGCCCGCCGCCGGGCGGTCCGCGCCCGCTACGACCGCTTGAAACGCAGCGTCCGCAGTTCGAACGGCCGCAGGGTCACCTCCACCAGTCCCTCCGTCGGCTCCGGCTCCGCCAGCGGGCGTTCGAGGAGGTCCGTTGCCACCACGCCCTCCGTCGAGAAGCCCAGCGTCAGACTCGCCCTCGCGCGGCCCCCGTACGCCTCGTGGAAGCGGACCACCACGTCCCCGCTCCCGTCGTCCGCCAGCTTCACCGCCGTCACCACGACCGCGTCGTTGTCGACCACCACCAGGGGCTCGACCGGGCCCGCGCCGGGCAGGGTGCGCTCCGGGAGGTTCACCCCGTACCCCTCCCTCACCGCGTCCCCGATCGTCGCGCCCGGTACCAGCGCATGGCGGAAGCGGTGCAGGCCCTGGTCGGTTTCCGGGTCCGGGAAGCGCGGTGCCCGCAGCAGCGAGACCCGCAGGGTCGTCGTCGTGCCCGAGTCACCGGCGCGCACCGTGCGCGTCACATCGTGGCCGTACGTCGCATCCGTCACCACGGCCACACCCCAGCCCGGCTCCTCCAGGTGGACGAAGCGGTGGTTGCACGCCTCGAACTTCGCCGCCTCCCAGCTCGTGTTGGTGTGCGTCGCCCGGTAGAAGTGGCCGAACTGCGTCTCCGACGCGTACCGCTCCGCGTGCACATCCAGCGGGAACGCCAGCTTCAGGAACTTCTCCGTCTCGTGCCAGTCCACCTCTGTGTCGATGTCCAGGCGGGCGGAGCCCGGTGCCAGGGTCAGGGTCTGGGTGACCCTCGACGAACCGAACGTCCTCACCACCCGCACCGACGCGCCCTCCTCCCCCGGCGCCACCTCCTCCGCCTCCACCAGATCCGTCACCGTGTTGCGGTAGAACGCGTCCACGTCCCACGCGTCCCACATGTTCGGGAAGTCCGGGTGGATCTGCAGCAGGTTCGCCGGGCTGTCCGGCGCGATCGCCTCCCGGCCGGCGAGCATGTCGTACGCCGAGACCAGCAGACCCCGCTCGTCGATCTCCACTCGGAGCAGACCGTTGGACAGCACGAAGCCGCCGCCCGGGCGGGCGGACCGTTCGGAAGGGGCGTCTGCGACCGGGCTGGACGCCCCGCCCGCCGCCACCCCATGCCGTGCATGCGGGGCCGCGTTGAAGACCAGGGGCTCCGCGCCCTCGCCCGCCAATGCGCGCTGGGCCCTTTCGGTGATCGCCGTCAGTTCCGCGGCCACCGCCGCGTACGTCTTCTCCGCCTCCCTGTGCACCCACGCGATCGACGACCCCGGCAGGATGTCGTGGAACTGGTGCAGCAGTACCGTCTTCCAGATGCGTTCCAAGTCCGCGTAGGGATAGGTGAATTCCCCGGACCGCACCGCCGCCGTCGCCGACCACAGCTCGGCCTCGCGCAGCAGATGCTCGCTCCTGCGGTTGCCCTGCTTCGTCTTCGCCTGGCTCGTCAGGGTCGCCCGGTGCAGTTCCAGGTACAGCTCGCCCACCCACACGGGCGGGTTCGCGTACTCCGCCTCCGCCTTCTCGAAGAACTCCGCCGGGGTCTCCCAGACCACCTGCGCGCTGCCCTCCAGGCTCCTCAGCCTCGCCGCCTTCGCGATCATCTCGCGGGTGGTGCCGCCGCCCCCGTCGCCCCAGCCCGTCGGCGCGAGCGAGTGCCTGGCCACCCCCTTGTCCTTGAAGTTCTTGGCCGCGTGGGCGATCTCGCTGCCCTTCATGGCGCAGTTGTACGTGTCGACCGGCGGGAAGTGGGTGAAGATCCGGGTGCCGTCGATGCCCTCCCACTGGAAGGTGTGGTGCGGGAACTTGTTGGTCTGCGACCAGGAGATCTTCTGGGTGAGGAGCCACTTCGAGCCCGCCGCCTTGATGATCTGCGGCAGTCCGGCCGCGAACCCGAAGGTGTCGGGCAGCCATGCCTCGTCGTTCTCGACGCCGAACTCGTCGATGAAGAATCGCTTTCCGTGCACGAACTGCCGGGCCATCGCCTCCGAACCCGGCATGTTCGTGTCCGCCTCCACCCACATGCCGCCCGCCGGGACGAACCGGCCGTCCGCCACCGCCTTGACCACCTTCGCCCACACCTCCGGCCGGTGCTCCTTGATCCACGCCCACTGCTGGGCCTGCGACATCGAGAAGATGAACTCGGGCTCGTCGTCGAGGAGGGCCGTCATGTTGGACGTCGTACGCGCCACCTTGCGTACCGTCTCGCGCAACGGCCACAGCCACGCCGAGTCGATGTGCGCATGGCCCACCGCGCTGATCCGGTGCGCCGACGGCTCGGCGGGAGAGGACAGGACCCCGGTCAACTCCGAACGGGCCGCCCCCGCCGTGCCGTTCACGTCCTGGAGGTCGAGGGTGTCCAGCGCCCGGTCCACCGCGCGCAGGATGTCCCAGCGCCGCGCCGACTCGACGGGCAGCTCCTCCATCAGCTCGCCGAGCACCTCCAGGTCGATGACCAGCCGCCACACCGTCTCGTCGAAGACCGCGAGGTCCATCCGGGTCAGCTTGTAGAGCGGGTCCCGGTGCGACGTCTCGATGTCGCCCAGCTGCGTCGGCAGGAAGGGGTGGTAGTCGAGCAGCACCGGGTTCGAGGCCGCCTCGATGTGCAGGCGCACCTCTTCGCCGCCGTCCACCGGGGCTCCGACGCGCACCCACTGGTTGCGCGGGTTGAGGCCCTTCACCGGGGTGCCGTCGGGGCGGTAGACCAGGCCCTCGCACTGGAAGCCCGGCATGTTCTCGTCGAAGCCGAGGTCCAGGATCGCCTCCACCGACCTGCCCGCCCACTCCCGCGGTACGGTCCCGGTCACCCGGAACCAGCTGGTCCCCCAGGCCGGCCCCCACATGTCGCCGACCGCGACCGGCGTCACCGGAGCGGCCAGGCCCTCCTCCACCGGCACGGGCTCACCCGGCGCGTTCCAGACGGCGACATCGAGCGGCACCGACTCCGGGTACACGGCGGGGCGGATGCGCTCGTCCAGAACGCGCTTGAGGCGGGCTTCGACCAGGCCGCGGTCGTCATGCATGAGGGGACTCCGTTTCGGGGTGGGATGGGTCTACCAGGTGTGGACGGCCGGGGCCGGGCCGGACGCGGCGTACAGCTCGCCCACCGCCCGCACCTCGAAGCGCGCCGCCTTCTCGCCCTGCTCGCGCACCAGGCCCGGCACGTAGTAGGCGCTCTGACACGTGCCGCCGAGGAAGCGCCGGGTGCCGTCGGGGAGGAGCCGGTGCAGTTCGTAGTGACGTAGCGGGCCGGGCGCGGCGAGCCAGGTGAAACGCATGCCGTCCGACCCTGCGGTCACCTTCAACTCCCTGGGAGATACGGGTACTTGAGGACCATCGTGCACGGCGAGCGCGCCGAGTCGGTAGGCCAGCGCACCGGGCGCCGCAAGACGTACCCCTATCGCCCTCGCCGTGCCGGACACGCCGGTCAGGTGCAGGCGGGTCGTGGTCCATCCGCCCGCCTTCAGCGTGCCGGCCGGTAGGTAGCGGTACGGGTGAGGGGCGCCCGGCTTCGCCGGTTCGGCGGTCGCCACGGCCAGCTCGACGGTGACGTCCGCGTCGGCCCGGTGGGTGAGTTCCACGACCGTACGTTTCGACAGCGGCAGGCGCGTCGCGTACAGGTCCAGGGTGACCGGCGCGCCCGGACTTCCCGAGACGAGCACGCTGCTGCCGCCGCGCCACGCGTCCGCGAAGTCGAAGGCGACGGTGGGGTGTTGGCCGGATGTGCGGGTGACCCAGCGCCGGGACGGCAGCCGGTCCTGGAGGCCGAGATGGTTCCACTCGGCGGGCGACGTCACCTTGCCGGACTCGTACCAGCGCAGTCCGTGGCCCGTGTTGAAGGTCGTGGCGAAGGGCAGTGCGCCCACCGTCGAACGGTCGGCCACCGCCACGGCCGGAGCACGCCAGTCGGACCCGGCTTCGGGGCGCGACGGGTCGAGCGACGAGCCGGTCCAGAAGCGGTCGTCCGCCGCGTGGAAGTCGCCGGGAGTGCGGTTCGCGGGGAGGTGGCCGCGGGTCCACTCCGGGCGGTAGAAGCCGTACGACACGACATGCCGCCCCGCCGCCGGGACGATCGCGTCCCAGTCCACCGGCGAGTCCCAGCCGTTGGACTCCACGTCCACTCCGGCCCACAACGCGTAGCGGCTGCGGACAAGTTGCTCGGCCCTCGCGCCGGACGACGCCAGGGTTCCGGCCGTCCAGCGGAAGTCCAGGAACAGGGTGTCGGCGGCCTCGAAGAACGCCTGGTTTCGGCTGTTCAGCGCGCCCTGCCAGCTCACCGAGCCGTTCGCGGTCATCGCGTCGTACCAGGTGACGCGCTGCCCCCTGGCCGAGCCGAGCGCCTTGAGCTCCTTCACGAAGCCGAGCATGTCGGTGGCGAGCGCGGTGTTCCCGCCGTCGGTCTCGGCGTTGATGAACCACCCGTCGAAGCCGTACGCGGCAGCCACCGCGACAAGCCGGTCGGCCAGCGGGTAGCGGCCCGAGGCGTCCTTCTGAACCAGGTCGCGCGTCCACTGGAGCTGCCCGCCGTACGCGGCCGGAGGCAGGAAGACATTGCCCAGGACGCGTACGCCGTGCCGGTGGGCGGCGTCCACCACCGGCGCGTTCGGCGCGAGGATCAGGCCCTCGCCCGACGAGCCGCCCCAGAAGACCAGCTCGTCGATGTACGCCCAGTGCGTCAGCGCGTAGTAGTCGGCGGTGGGCGCGCCCTGCGAGGGGTTGGACGCGGTGGGGCCGAAGGAGACCAGGGACTGGATACGGGCCTCGCCCGCGCGGGCGGTCGGGTTCGCCGGGGTGGGGGTGAAGCGCCGGGCGAGCGGGACGGTGGCCGCGTTGAACGCCAGGTCGGCGTCGGTGGACTTCCGCCAGGACTTCAGGCTGCGCCATGTGATGCCCTCGCCGGGGCTGCCGGACGGCAGCGAATCGGGGTACCAGTAGGAGGCGTACGGCTGAACCGGCTTGTCGTTCGACGGAGTTGAGGCGTAGGCGGGCAGTGCCGGGGCGAGGGCTGCTGCCGCGCCGGCCAGAACCACGGCGCGTCTGGTGGGGTGAGGGTTCACGGGGTGCCTCCTGGCGGGAGCGTTACCGGACCTGGTCGGGGGTGACGACTTCGGTGATGCCGCGCGCGGCGAGGTGCGCCTTGTCGTCGGCCCGGGTGGCGAGGACGGTGGTGGGGCGGGCGCCGTCGGCGGTGAGCCGGAAGAACGCCTCGAAGACGGCGCCGCCGGGGGCGCACACCGAGCGGGCGGCCGGGTCGCCGGGGACCACGAGCGCCGCCGTACGGGGTGCGGGGGCGTAGGTGCGTACGCCGTCACGGAAGGCGGCGGCGGTCCGGGCCAGGACCTGGGCGGTGTCCTTGGGACGCCGGTCGTTGGTCAACAGGCCGAGGCCGTATTCGAGTTCGGGAAAGTCGGCGAGGTCGCGCGAGACGTCGTGGGAGCACCACCAGGTGATGCCCCACAGGTCGGGGCAGTCCAGGGCGTTCTCGACCGTGGCCTCGGTGAAGGCTGCGGCGTGCACGGGCGGCACGAGCGGGGCGGGGGCGCCGACCTCCTGGAGCCAGACCGGGCGGTGCGGGTCGTCCGCCCACGCCTTGGACAGCTCGACGAGGTAGGCGGCGTGGTGCTCGGTCGGTACGGAGATCCGGCCGTGCCGTTGCGCGGTGCCGTTGAAGACCCAGGAGTGCACGGCGGTCAGCGCGCCGCGCCGGGCCGCCTGGGCCGGGGTGAACGGCATGTCGTCCTGGTACCAGCACGCGTCGTACTCGGCATGCAGATGAAGCTTTCCGGGCGCCCCCTCTTCGCAGGCCGCCAGCATCCGCTCCAGCCAGACGTCGACCTCGGCCCGGGTGGCCCGGTCGGGATCGGGGTGCGGGCCCGCGGAGAACTGATTGACCTCGTTGCCCAGCGTCATGCCGATGAAGTTGGCCCGGTCGGCCAGCGCCGCGGCCAGAGTGCGCAGGTAGGCAGCCTGCCCGTCGGCGACCTCGGGGTCGGTGAACAGGTTGCGGCGGTGCCAGGTGCGGGTCCAGGCGGGCAGGAAGTCGAAACTCGACAGGTGCCCTTGCAGGCCGTCGACGTTGACGTCCAGGCCGCGTTCGGCGGCGGCGTCCGCGAGGTCGACCAGGTGCTCGACGGCGCGGGGCCTGATCAGGGTGCGGTTGGGCTGGAAGTAGGGCCAGAGCGGGAAGACCCGTACGTGGTCGAGGCCGAGCGCGGCGATCGAGTCGAGGTCGGCCCGCACCGCGTCCGGGTCGTAGTCGAGCCAGTGGTGGAACCAGCCTTGGCTGGGCGTGTAGTTGACGCCGAAGCGCGGGGCTGCCATGGGGTGAGCTCCAAGGTAGTTCTACGGAAAGGGAGTTGTCGGCATACCGAAGGGTTCAGCCCTTGACCGCGCCCTCGCCGACCCCGCGGAAGAAGAACCGCTGGAGGCAGGCGAACATCACGATCAGCGGGGCGACGGCGATGATGGTGCCCGCCGCGACGACGCGCTGGTTGTTGGAGAACGTGCCGTGCAGGAAGTTCAGGCCGACGGTCAGCGTGAAGTGGTCGGAGTCGGAGAGCACGATCAGCGGCCACAGGAAGTCGTCCCAGGCGCCCATGAAGGAGAAGATCGCGACGACCGCGAGCGTTCCCTTCACGGCGGGCAGCGCGATCCGGGTGAAGCGCTGCCACACATTGGCGCCGTCGACGACGGCCGCCTCTTCGATCTCGTACGGGATGTTGTCGAAGGCGTTGCGCATGAGCAGCACGTTCATCGCGCCGATGCAGCCGGGCAGCACCACGGCGACCAGGGTGTTGTTGAGTTCGAGCGAGCGCATCGTCGCGAACTGGGCCAGCATGATCGCTTCCATCGGCACCAGGAGGGCGAGTACGAAGACGATCCCGGCGGCGCCGCGGCCCTTGAAGCGGAGCCGGGAGAGCGCGTACCCGGCCATCGCGGCGCCGACCACGTTGGTCAGGACGTTGCTGAGCGCCACCTTCACGGAGTTCAGGATGAAGTCCCAGACCGGGATGATGTCCGCGACGCCCCGGTAGTTGGCGAAGGTGGGGTGCTCGGGCAGCAGCCGGGGCGGCGAGGTGTAGATGTCCTCGGTGGTGCCCTTGAGCGAGGTGGACAGCTGCCAGAGGAACGGCCCGATCATGATCAGCAGCACGATGACGAGGGCCGCGTACCGCAGGGCCGTGCGCCAGCGGGGGGCGCGGGTGCGGCGGGGTCCGGCGGCGGTGCGGGAATCGGCGGGTGCGGGGGCTTGGGCGACGGCGGCCATCAGTGAGTGTCCTTCCGGTCGGCCATCAGTCCTTGTCCTTACGGTCGGCCCGCAGGACGAGGAGCATCAGGACCAGGGTCAGCAGGAAGAGCACGATCGACATGGCGGAGGCGTAGCCGGTGCGGCCCTGGAGGCCGGTGCCGGCCCGCTGGATGAGCATGACGAGGGTGGTGTCGGCGCCGCCGGGGCCGCCGGTCGGTCCCGCGATCATGAAGACCTCGGTGAAGACCTTGAAGGCGGAGACCGAGGAGAGCGCGCCGACCAGGACCATCGTGGAGCGCACGGAGGGCATGGTGATGGAGAGGAAGCGGCGGATCGGCCCGGCCCCGTCGACCTCGGCGGCCTCGTGCAGTTCCCTGGGTACGTTCGCGAGCGCGGCCAAATAAATGATCATGTAGTAGCCGAGGCCCTTCCACACGGTCAGGGCCATGGAACTGAGCAGCAGCAGCCACTCGTTGGACAGGAACGGCACCGGGTCGACGCCCACCATGCGCAGGACGCCGTTGATGAAGCCGCGGTCGTCCAGCATCCACACCCACATCAGGGCGACGACCACGACGGACGCCACGACCGGCGTGTAGTACGCGGACCGGAAGAAGGCGATGCCGGGGATGTGCCGCTGCACGAGGAGCGCGAGCAGCAGCGGCAGGAAGACCAGGCAGGGCACGACCAGGACCACGTACAGCGCGCTGTTGCGCAGGGCGACCCAGAACTGGTCGTCGTGGACGAGCGCCGTGAAGTTGTCGAAGCCGACGAAGCTGCCGGTGGTCAGGGTGCGCGCGTCGGTGAACGACTTCCACACCGTGGCGAGGAACGGGTAGAGGTTGAAGGCGAGGGTGATCAGGAGCCCGGGCGCCAGGAACAGCCAGGGGCTGAAGGCCTTGTGGGTACGGGCCGTGGTGCGGCCCGCGCGCCGGCCGGGGGCGGCGGTGCGCGGGCGGCCCGCGGCCCCCTTCGCGGCGACGGTGGTGGTCGAGGTGCTCATGCCGTGCACCGCCGGGTCCGTGGGGAGGTGCTCGTCGCCGGCACCGAGGAGTGGTTCATTGTCTCGGTCCGCCGGGTCACTTCTGCTGGATCAGCTTGGTCATCTGGTTCGCCGCGCTGTCCAGGGCCTCCTTCGGGGACTCCTTGCCCTGGAGGCACTTGGCGATCTCGTTGCGCAGGATCGTCTTCATCTCGTCGCTGAACAGCACCGGCGTGTAGTTGACGGCGGTCGGCAGCATCCTGGCCGAGGCGACCCGGATCTTGCCCTCCTCCGTACTGTCGGCCCTGGTCCAGTAGTCCTTTTCGAGCGAGCCCTTGGTGCTGGGGAAGACGGCGACCCTGTGGCCGAAGTCCTCCTGGTTCTTCTGGTCGGTGACGAAGTGCGCGAAGGCGAGGGCGGTCGCGGCGTTCTTGCTCTGCGAGTTGACCGAGAGACCCTGCAGGTACATGTTCTGCTTGCCGGTGTTGGTCGGTACGTCGGTGATGCCGAGGCTGTCGTAGAGCGTCGGGGCGTTCTTCTTGAAGGTCTCCAGGTCGTGGGCGCTGCCCGGGTTCATGGCGACCTCCTGCTGAAGGAACTTCTGCCCGGCCGTCTCGGCGGTGAGCGTCAGCGCCTGCTTGTGCAGCCCGCCCTCCTTGAACATCTCCTGGTACTTGGTCAGGAACTCGACGCCCTTGGCGTCGTTGAAGGTGAACTTCGCCCCGTCCTTGCTCATGATGTCGACGCCGTAGCGCCCGAAGTCCTCGACGGTCGGCGGCTGAGCGAGGGTGGCCTTGCCCTTCTTCGCCAACTGGGCGGCGTCCGCGAAGAGTTCGTCGAAGGTCTTCGGCGCCTTGTCGGGGTCGAGGCCGGCGTCCTTGAACATGGTCTTGTTGTAGAAGAGCGGGCCGGTGTTGAGGTACCAGGGGAAGGCGTACGAGCCGTCGAGCCCCGGCATGTCGAAGCCCTGCCAGGCGCCGTCCAGGTACTCGGGCCTGAACTTGGCGGCGACCTTGTCCTTGTCCAGGTTGAGCAGGGTGCCCACCTTCGCGAGGGGATAGGCGAGGTCCGGGGAGAGGTTCACGACATCGGGGAGGGTGCCGGCGGTGGCGTCGGCGCTCAGCTTGTCGGCGTAGTTGTCGGCGGGCTGGTCGACCCACTTGACCTTGGTGCCGGGGTTCGCCTTCTCGAAGTCCTTGATGACGCCTTCGAAGTAGTCCTTGAAGTTGGCGCGGAGGTTCCAGGTCTGGAACTTGATCTCGCCCTCGACCTTCCCGTCGGTGGCCGAACCCTTGCCGCTCCCGCCGCCCCCGCACGCGGTGAGCACGGTGAGCGAGAGGGCCGCGCCGAGCCCGACGGCCGTCCGGATCGCGACACTGCGATGAATGGACATGAGTGGCTGACTCCTTCGCCTCGTCCCGATGACGTTGCCGCACACCATGCAGCGCGCATTAATTGGACGTCAATGGCGAATAAGTGAGCCGATTTGCTAAACCAACAGGTCAGCAGAGCTAAAAAGGACTAAAGTCCCGAATATTTGGCGCCCACTAACGCGGTTTAGAAGCGATCAACTAAACCGTGTTACTTGCGCGTTGCTACGGCTACCATCGGCCCATGAGCGAGACCGAAAGCGATGCGCCGCCGCCCCGCCGTCCGACCATGAAAGACGTGGCCAGAGAGGCCGGCGTCTCCACCAGCGCGGTCTCCTTCGCGCTCAACAACCGCCCCGGGGTGTCCGATTCGACCCGCCGCCGGGTCATACGGGTCGCGGACCGGCTCGGCTGGCGGCCGAGCTCCGCCGCGCGTGCGCTCTCCGGCGAGAACGCGGGCGCGATCGGGCTGGTCCTGGCCCGCCCGGCGGACAGCCTGGGCGGGGAGTCGTTCTTCCTCCAGCTCGTCTCGGGCATCCAGGCGAGCCTCGCGCCGCGCGACCAGGCGCTGGTGTTCCAGATGGTGGACGACGTCCAGGCGGAGTGCGAGCTGTACCGGCGCTGGTGGGCGCAGCGGCGGGTCGACGGGGTGATCGTGGTCGACCCCCGGGTGTCGGACCCGCGCCCCGAGACCCTGGCGGTACTCGGCCTGCCGGCCGTGATCATCGGCGGGATGGAGGCGCCGGGGAACCCAGGTGCGCCCCAACTCCCGCGCCAGGCACGGCTTTCCAACATCTGGGCCGACGACTCGGGCGCGATGGACCTGATCGTCCGGCACCTGTACGCACTGGGCCACCGCCGCATCGGCCACATCGCGGGCACGCCGGGCTTCGCCCATACGGCCCGCAGGATCGCGTCGCTGCGGGCGGCGGGGCGACGGCTGGGCCTGGAACAGGCGGTGTCGGTGACGACGGACTTCACGGACCGCCAGGGGGCGAAGGCGGCGCGGCGGCTGTTCTCGGCCCCGGCCCCGCCCACCGCCCTCATCTGCGACAACGAGGTGATGGCGGTGGCGGCGGTCAGCGTCGCCGCCGAGCGGGGCCTGCACATCCCGCGGGACGTGTCGGTGGTGTCCTGGGAGGACTCGGTGATCTGCCACACGCTGCACCCCCAACTCACCGCGCTGGTACGGAAGGCGGACGCGTTCGGAGAGCGGGCGGCGTCCGAGCTGCTGGCCCTGCTGGACGGGGGTGCGGCTCGGCAGGTGCAGGACCCGCTGCCGCGCCTCCAGCCCCGCGAAAGCACGGGCGCGCCTCCCGCCTAGGAGTTCGGGCCCACCCCTCGGTCCCGCGCCAGCCGCCGGTCCCACGGATGCCCCAACTCCGCGTGGCGGTAGGCGAGTTCCACCCAGCGCGCGGCCAGCACCCGGCTGTCCGCCGCGACGACCTCCACGGCCAGCAGCTTGATCAGCGCGCACTCGGCGCATGCCCCGGGATCGACCGCCCCCGGCCGCGGCCGCGTGAACTCCGCGAGCTCCCCGGCCTCCAGATTCAGACCGGTGCCCGCGCCGTGCGGGTGGCCGCGGATGATGTGGGTCGCCTGGCGCACGGCGACGGGGCTCCCCGTCATGTGCGCACCGGCCCGCGCGCCGCTGGCCGCCCGGCAGATGTCGCACCCCGGCACGGGCAGCGCTTCGGGCGACGGCACGGGCGACCCTCCAGGCCCCAACCCCCCTTGCAATCCGGCCAGTACGGCCCTGAGCACGTCTGGACTGGGCGCCTCGTGAGCTCCCCGGTTCGTGAACACCGATGACTCCCCTCCGTAGCGAATCGACTACCGACGGGAGTGAGCGTGGCCTAGAGTGGGGCAGTCTTCAACTTGCGTGGTTTGCTCGGAGAGTTGGGAGCCCCGATGGTGAATCGCAGGGAGTTGGACCCCGATCGGTCACCCGGCGCGCGCTTCGGCCAGCGCCTACGCGCCTTACGGGACGAACGCGGCTGGACACAGGATGAGTTGGGCGAGCGCATGGGGTTCTCCGGAACTCACATTTCCGCCGTCGAAACCAATCGTCGGCCGCCAACTCCTCGCTTCGCGGCAAGCGCTGACAAAGCGCTGGGTACCGGTGATCAGCTCGAACGACAGGGCCGGGCCGTGTGGCACACCGCGATCCTGGAAGGGTTCCCGGAGTACGTCGCCCAAGAGGTGCGTGCGGCTGAGATGCGCCTCTTCGAGTTGGGAATCATCCCGGGGCTGCTCCAGACACCCGAGTACGCCGCCGCCATCACCACGGGCGCCGTGCGGCGCGGGGCGATCACAGAACATCAGGCCAGAGAACGGCTGTCGCTCCTGGCTCGGAGGCAGGCGTCCCTGGACCGGTCTCCCGCTCCCCTGGTGTACGTGGTGCTCGACGAAAGCTGCGTACGGCGCACGGTGGGCGGACCCCGCGTCATGAGAGCTCAACTGGAGAGGCTCATCGAGTTCGCCGAACTGCCCTCGACCGTATTGCAGGTGGCTCCTTACGACCTTGGCGAACGGCGTGCCTTCGACCTGCCTGTAACACTGCTGACCCTGCCGGACCGGGCCCATGTCGCGTACGCGGAGTCCGCTCAACAGGGCCGTCTGGAGCGCGATATGCGGTTCGTACAGCCCCTGTTGACGGCCTACCATCAGATGCAGGCTGAAGCACTGTCGCAGGCGGCATCCGTGGCCGTGATCGAAGAGGCACGAAAGGGCACACCGTGACGACCAACACCCCTCAGTGGTTCACATCCTCTTACAGCAGCAACGGCGGCCAGTGCGTCGAGGTCGCCGCCAACCTCGCCGGCTCGCACGGCGTGGTTCCCGTCCGGGACAGCAAGAGCCCGGACGGACCGACACTCACCCTCTCCGTGGCGGCCTTCACCGCGCTCATAGAGTTCACCAAGCGTGCCGGCGCCTAGCCGCGCCCGCGCGCACTGAGCCCCGCCGCTCCAGGCCTTCGGAGCGGCGGGGCATTTTTCCGGCTAGGGCTCCAACACGCGGAGTGCGTACGGCAGTTCGCCCGTGTGCAGCACTCCCAGCCGCTGCGTCGCCCGGGTCAGTGCGACATACAGGTCGCTCAGGCCGTACTCCCCCGGCTCCACGACCAGCACCGCGTCGAACTCCAGGCCCTTCGCCTGGCGGGGGTCCAGGAGGACGACCTCGCTCGTCAGGTCGGGGACGGGGCCGAAGGGCGCGTCGGGCAGGGCTTCGCGGAGTGCGGCATGCAGCGGGGCCGGGGCGATGACCGCCAGGCGGCCCGTGCCCCGGGAGGACGACACGGCCTCCGCCACCGCCGGGGCCAGCGCGTCGGGGGTGACGCGCCGGGCCCAGGGGCGTACCCCGGTGGAGCGGACGGAGCTCGGCGGGACGAAGGAGGGGTCGGCGTCCCGCAGCACCTCGGCCGCGACCGCCATGATCTCGGACGGGGTGCGGTAGTTGACGCCGAGCCGTACGTGCTCCCAGTTCCCCTCCGCGACGTACGGCGAGAGGATCCGCTCCCACGAGCCCACGCCTGCCGCGTCCGCGGTCTGCGCCGGGTCGCCGACCAGCGTCATCGAACGGATCGGGCAGCGTCGCATCAGCAGCCGCCAGGCCATCGCCGACAGCTCCTGCGCCTCGTCGACGATGATGTGGCCGAACGCCCACGTGCGGTCCGCCGCGGCCCGCTCGGCCGCACTGCGGTGGTCGGCCTCCTCGTGCCGCTCCGCCATCCGCTCGGCGTCGATGATGTTGTGCGCCGCGAGCACCTCGGACTCCTCGTCCTCGAACTCGTACGACTCCGAGCCCGCCGAGAGGTCGAGCACGCCCTGCGCGTAGGCGATCCGCTCCTGGCGCTCGGCCTCGGCGGCGGCTCGCGCCGCGCTGTCGTCCTCGCCCAGGATTTCGGCCGCCTCGTCGAGCAGCGGCACATCACCCGGTGTCCACTCGCCGCCCTCCCGCCGGATCAACTTGGCATCCGCGTCCGGGAGATGGGACGGGTCGCGGAGGAAGTCCGCCACGAAATCCTGCGGCGTCAGTTTCGGCCACAGCTCCTCTATCGCCGCGTGCACCTCGCGGCTCGTCGCGATCTCCTTGCCCATCTGGGCCGCGTCGTCGGGGCCGAGCAGGTTCGGGCCACCGAACGGGTCCGCGCCGATCCGCTCGACCAGTTGCGCCGTGAGCGCGTCGATGATGTGGAACGCGAAGTGCGGCCGCGCCAGGTTGTGCGGAAGCCCGCTCTCGCGCGCCCGCCACCTCGCGTCCTCGGCCATCGCCCGGTCGAGCTGGATCGTGCCGTATCCCTCGTGCTCGATCTCGATGGCCCACTCGGGCACGGTCTGGCGGTCGCGTACGGCCGCGGCGAGCACCTCGGCCATGGCGGCGCGGCCCTTGACCTCGGCCGCCTCGGGGGTGTCGGTGCCGGTCGCGTGGACGCCGGGGAACAGCTCGGACATCGTCGACAGGAGCACCCCGGTCTCGCCGAGCGAGGGCAGCACGTCGCCGATGTAGCCGAGGAAGGCCGGGTTGGGCCCCACGATGAGCACGGCCCTCCGGGCGAGCAACTCCCGGTATTCGTACAGGAGATACGCCGCCCGGTGCAGCGCGACCACGGTCTTGCCGGTGCCGGGGCCGCCCTCGACGACGAGCACCCCGCGGTGCGGGGCCCGGATGATGCGGTCCTGCTCGGCCTGGATGGTCTGCACGATGTCGTGCATCCGGCCGGTGCGGGCGGCGTCAAGGGCGGCGAGCAGCACCTCGTCGGCGTTGGCGCCCTCGTGCCCGGTGCGCTCCGCGTCCGTCAGGTCCAGGAGTTCGTCGTGCAGCGCGGTGACGGTGCGGCCCTCGGTGGTGATGTGCCGCCTGCGCCGCAATCCCATCGGTGAATGCCCGGTGGCGAGGTAGAACGGGCGGGCCACTTCGGCGCGCCAGTCGATCACCAGCGGAGTGCGCTCCCGGTCATTCCTGCGGATTCCGATACGTCCGACGTGATGCGCCCTGCCGTCCTGGAAATCCAGCCTCCCGAAGCACAGCCCGTTCTCGCCCGCGTTGAGCGCGCCGAGCAGCCCGGACTGCTCGGCGACCATCACATCCCGTTCGAGCCGGGCCTGAAGACCCGTACCGACCTGCGACAACGCCGACTGCACCGCGACCTCGGCCTGGTCCCGCAGCTCGTCGAGTCGGGCGTAGAGGTCGGTGATGAATTGCTGTTCCTTCCGAAATTCCTCGGTTGACAATTCCACTCCTGACGCGATACAGTGCTTCCATAAGGCTTCTTCGTGACTTCATTATGCGAAATCGCGAAACACCTAATATACGCAAGGAAATGCCCCGGGTGTCAATTCACCCGGGGCATTTTCTTTGACCACGTCGTCGGCGTCGGCGCGCGTCAGATCACGTCTTCGAGCTCCTGCAGCAGCCGCCGCTTGGGCCGCGCGCCCACCATCGACTTCACCGGCTCCCCGTCGACGAAGACCATGAGCGTGGGCATCGACAGGACTCCGTACTTCGTCGTCGTCTCCGGGTTCGTGTCCACATCGAGCTGGACGATCTTCAGCCGGTCCGCCTCCTCGGCCGCCAGCGCACTCAGCACGGGGGCGATCTGCCGGCACGGCGGGCACCAGTCCGCCGTGAACTCCACCAGAACCGGAAGCGCGGCCCCCATCACCGCGTCGGCGAAGGTCTCGTCCGTGACCTCGTCCACACCTTCCGCCTTGATCATGACATCGTCCCTTCGATCGCCTTGTCCGCGCTCAACTCGCAGCGCGGCTCCGGACCGCCCGGAGTCTCCGCCGCCGCCATCACCTCGGCCCGCGCCAGCTCCGCGCCGACCTGCGCGCGCACGGCACCGAGCTCGCCGATCAGCGCGTCGAGCTCGGCCAGCTTGCGGCGGTACACCGCGAGCGACGCCGGACAGGTGTCCCCCGCCGGATGGCCGGCCCGCAGGCAGTCCACGAACGGACGGGTCTCCTCCAGCTCGAACCCGAAGTCCTGGAGGGTTCTGATCTGCTGGAGCAGCCGCAGGTCGGCCTCGTCGTACGACCGGTAGCCGTTGTCGGTGCGCCGCGCGGCGAGCAGGCCGCGCGACTCGTAGTACCGGAGCGTGCGGGTCGTCGTGCCCGCCCGTGCCGCAAGTTCGCCGATGCGCATGACAACGAACGTAAGCCTTGACGTCGGCGTCAAGGCAAGGGGAGCAACGAGGAGCCGGGGGCGACTCGGCCCCGTACCGAGGGCCGGTCCTCCCGGGGCGGCTCAGTCCCGTACCGGTGGCAGCAGCGGCTTGCCCTCGCGGCCGCCCACCGGTGACGAAAGGACGATCGACGTGGTCGTGCGGCCGAGGGCGGAGGTCTGCTCCAGGATCTGCTCCAGGTGGATCGTGTCGGCGACGGCGACCTTGATGATCCAGCAGTCCTCCCCGACCACGTGGTGCACCTCGATGACCTCGGGCCGCTCCATCAGCTCCAGGGTCCTGGGGTGCTTGAGGTTGTAGCCGCCGTGCGGGCTGACCCGGATGAAGGCCTGGATGCCGTAGCCGAGCCGGGCCGGGTCGACCCGCGCCCCGTACCCGGTGATCGCCCCGCTCGCCTCCAGCCTGCGCAGCCGCTCGGTGACCGCGGCCGGGCTCAGCCGGACCCGTCGGCCCAGCTCGCTGAGCTTGATCCGGCCCTCCCGCTGGACCACTTCGAGGAGCTGCCGGTCGACCTGATCGAAGCCCCCTGACGAATCGTTGGCGACGGCGCGCGAATGCCGTGGTTCTTTCGGTACGGCCGCGAGATCTCCCATGTTTCCCCCTTCAGTCCCCGGGCCGTCAACGTAACACTGGTACCCGGGAAAACCGCAGGTGGGAAGGAGCTTGAGGACATGCGCGAGGTACTGGTCATCGGGGGCAACCGCTACTTCGGGAAGCGGCTCATCGCGCGGCTGCTCTCGGCCGGCGACCGGGTGACGGTCCTGAACCGGGGCTCGGCGCCACCCCCACCGGGCGCACTCCAGTTGATCGCCGACCGCGACGACGAAGCGTCCCTTGCGGCCGCGCTCGGCGGGCGCACCTTCGACGTGGTGGTCGACCAGGTCTGCTACACCCCGCGCCAGGCGGCGATCGCCCGCCGCGTCTTCACCGGCCGCACCGCGCGCTACGTCATGACGTCGACGGTCGAGGTGTACGAGTACGAGGACTCCGCGGATCCGGTCGGCGAGGATGTCCTGGACCCCGCCACGGTCATCGTGACGCCCCAACTCCCCTGGCATGAGCCGGAGTTCGTCGCCGAGCACTACGGCGAGGGCAAGCGGCAGGCCGAGGCGGTGTTCGCCGCGGGCCCGGACTTCCCGTACGTCGCGGTGCGGGTGGCGCATGTGCTGGGCGGAGCCGACGACTTCACCGGGCGGCTCGCCCACTACGCGGACCGGATCCGCAGCGGCGAGCCGGTCGCGGTGCCGGCGACGAACCGTCCGGCGACGTACATCGACGTCGAGGAGATCGCGGAGTTCCTGTTCTGGGTGACCCGGCAGGACTTCACCGGGCCCGTGAACGCCGCCTCGCACGGGCCGCTGACCACCGAGGACATCGTGGCGGCGGTCGCGGCCGCACTGGGCGGCGACCACCGGGCCGTGCGGTACCGGCCGGTGGAGGTCGGCGCGGTCTCGCCGTTCTCCTTCGCCCGCTCGTACGGAATGGACACCGCCCGAGCCGAGTCGCTCGGCTTCGCTTTCTCGCACACCGAGAGCTGGCTGCCGCGCGCGGTGGCCGAGACCATGGGAGCCAACTGACATGCGGACACGCACACTTGGACCGTACGAGGTCGGCGCGGTCGGCTACGGCGCGATGCCGCTGTCGATCGAGGGGCGGCCCGACGGGGCGCGGGCCGTCGCCACCGTGCACGCCGCCCTCGACGCGGGCGTCACGCTCATCGACACCGCCGACTCCTACTACGCGCCCGGCGGCGAGCCGGGCCACAACGAGCTCCTCGTCGCCCGCGCCCTGGCCTCGTACGGCGGGGCCACCGACCACGTCCTGGTCGCGACCAAGGGCGGCCGGGGTCGCACCGGCGACGGCGGCTGGACGGTGAACGGCGACCCGGGGCATCTGCGGCGGGCCGCCGAGGGCTCGCTGAAGCGGCTCGGCGTCGAGGCGCTCGGCCTCTTCCAGCTGCACAAGCCGGACCCGGACGTCCCGTTCGCCGAATCCCTGGGCGCACTGCGGGAGTTGGCCGAGGAGGGCAAGGTCCGCGCGGTCGGCATCTCGAACGCGGACACCGGCCAGATCCGGGAGGCTCGGTCGATTCTGGGCGACCTGCTCGTCTCCGTACAGAACCGCTACTCGCCCGCCGTACGCGACGGCGAGCCCGAGCTGCGGCTCTGCGCCGAGCTCGGGCTCGCCTATCTGCCGTGGAGCCCGCTGGGCGGGATCTCGCGCAGCGCCCTTGACGGTCCGGGCGGTCCGGAGGCCCGGTCGGCGTTCCATACGGTGGCCGAAGCGCGGGGCGTCAGCCCTCAACAGGTGGCGCTGGCCTGGCTGTTGACGCTGTCGCCGACGCTGATCCCGATCCCGGGGGCCAGCCGCCCCGCGTCGATACGGGATTCGGCGGGGGCGGCCGATCTCGTACTGACCGGGGAGGAGCTGGCGCTGCTGCCCTGAGCGGTCAGACCGACAGGGCCTCGCGCTCCTGCTGCTGCGCAGCCTCGCCGTCCTGCTGGGCGTCGCCCTTGCCGCGGCGCGGCAGCAGGAAGGCGACCAGGACGGTTCCCACGCCCAGGATCACCGCGCCGATGAGGCTGGTGTGGGCGACCGCGTCGGAGAAGGCGGAGCCGACCGCGTGGCTCATCTGCTGGGCACCCGCGCCGAGTTGCTCGGCCTGGGCCTTCAGCTGGGCGGCCTGCTGCGGGGTTGTGGCGTGCAGGGCCTGGGCGCCGAGCTGCTTGGCCTGTTCGCCGATGCCCTGGGCGACGGCGTATCCGGCGCCCACCGAGTCCTGCGCGGTGGCGAGGGCGGAGGCGGGCAGCTTGGAGCCGGCGGTCGCGTCCGCGAGGTGCGAGGAGTACGAGCTCGCGAGCACCGAGCCGAGGATGGCGATGCCGAGGGATCCGCCGAGTTCGAGCGAGGTGTCGTTGACGGCGCCGCCGACACCGAGCTCGGCCTCCGGGAAGGCGCCCATGATCGCGTCGGTGCAGGGCGACAGGGCGAGCCCGATGGCGACACCGAGGATGATCAGCGGGGCGAGGAAGTCGCCGTACCCGGAACCGGCGTCGACCCGGGTGAGCAGCGCGAGGGCGACGGTTCCGGCGACCATGCCGGCGGTGACCGTGACCTTCATGCCGAGCCGCGGGGTGAGGAACCCGGTGAGCGCGGAGCCCACGAAGACCGCGCCGGCCAGCGGCAGCATGCGGATGCCGGTCTCCAGGGGGGTGTAGCCGAGCACGAACTGGAGGTGCTGGGTGAGGTAGTAGAAGGCGCCGAACACCGCGAGGAAGAAGAGCGCGACGGCGAGCAGCGAGCCGGAGAACATGCGGTGCGCGAAGCGGCGTACGTCCAGGACGGGCCGCGGGTGGCGCAGCTCCCACAGCACGAAGAGCACGAAGCCGAGCCCGGCGACGACGGCGCCGGATATCGCCTTGGCGTCCCAGCCGAAGTGCGGGCCCTGGATGATCATGTAGACGAGCGCGCCGACGGAGACGACGGAGAGCAGCCCGCCGACGTAGTCGATGCGGTCGTGGTGGGCGGCCTTCGACGGCGGTACGAGGACGAACGCGCCCACGACCGCGAGCAGCGCGATCGGCACGTTGATCAGGAACGTGGAGGCCCAGCCGTGGTTCTCCAGAAGCGCCCCGGCGACCAGCGGACCGGCAGCGATGGCAATACCGGCGGTCGCGGTCCACAGCAGAATCGCCTTGGCGCGCTCCGCGCGCGGGAACGTCGAGGCGAGCAGCGACAGCGTCGCCGGCATGATCAGCGCGGCACCGACACCCATGACGGCGCGGGACGCGATGACGCCGGTGGAGCTGTCCACGAGCGATCCGGCCACGGACGCGCCCGCGAAGACGAGCAGTCCGAGCACGAGCGCGCCGCGCCGGCTGTACTTGTCGCCGATCGCGCCGAGCAGCAGCATCAGCGCGGCGTACGGGACGGTGTAGCCGTCGATGACCCACTGGAGGTCGGAGCTGCTGAGCCCGAGGTCCTTGGTCATGTCGGGCGCGGCCACGGTGAGGGCGGTGTTCGCCATCACGATGATCAGCAGGCTGAGGCAGAGCACGAGCAGCGCCCACCAGCGCCGCCGGTAGGGCGCCCCCATCTTCTCGACGGGCTCCTTGATGACGAGACCCACGACGTCTCACCCTTCCTCGGTCTTGCTTCCCCGGGAGGTCTGGTGTCCCCCCGGGCCCCACAGGGGCAGATCTACTTGCACACTGCTGTGCAACTACACACTGGTGTGCAATTTACGCCGCTGCACGCCGCTGTGCAAAATGGGGGCGTGACCACTACCCCTGCCGCCCCCTCCGGGGGCCGCGCCGACGCGAACCGCCGCCGCATCATGGAGGTGGCCTTCGCCGAGCTGGTCCGTGACCCGGACGCGTCGATGGACCAGATCGCCCGGGCGGCCGGTGTCGTACGGCGCACGGTGTACGGGCACTTCCCCAGCCGGGACGCGCTGATCGCGGCACTGGTGGACGAGGCGGCGGAGACCGTCGCGGACGCGCACCGCGAGGGCCGCGAGGGCGTCACCGACCCGGCCGAGGCGCTGGCCCGGGCCACCCTCGCGGTGTGGGCGATCGCCGACCGCTACCGGCTCCTGGTGGCCCTTGCCCAGCGCAGCGTCACGATGGCGGGCATCAAGCAGCGCCTGGCCCCGGTGCGCAAGGAGTGCGTGGACCTGCTCCAACTGGGCCTGCGTGAAGGCGTGTTCACCTCCCCCCTCCCCCCGGCCGCCCTTGCCTATGTGCACGAGCAGTCCCTGTTCGGGCTGATGGAGGCGGTCAACGAGGGCGCCCTGCCCGCCTCGGAAGCGGGCCGCTCGGCGGCGACGACCCTGCTGCTCTCGGCGGGGGTCCCGGCGGGACGCACGGCGGAGGTAGTGGCGGCGGCGCTCAGGCGGTGACCACGCCCCCTCGAAGGGGCGGCCCCGGCCCGGGAAGGGCATGGGGCAGCGGGCGTTTTCCGGCTGCGGCGTCGGTGTCGACGAGGGCGAGCGGCCGCACCGCTCCACCGTCTTTCAGGCTCCACTGAATCTGTAGCGCCCGCGTAGCCCGTGAGGTCAGAGTGACGGCAGGTCAATTGCCGCTCCCCTCACGGAGGTTCAGAATGCGCCGTCGTACCACTCTGAGCATGACCGCCGCCGCGGCGCTCACGCTCGCCGCCCTGGCCGCCGCCCCGGCCCAGGCCGCCCCGGCCGACAAGGCGCAGGTGCTCGCCTCCTTCACACAGACCAGCGCGACCAGCTCGGACGCCTTCCAGGCCGCCCGCAACGACCAGTCCCGCTGGTCCGCGTACGGCTTCGACTGGTCGACGGACTACTGCTCGGATTCCCCCGACAACCCCTTCGGCTTCCCTTTTAAGCTGTCATGTGCACGCCATGACTTCGGTCACCGCAACTACAAGGCGGCGGGCCAGTTCCCCGCCAACAAGGCCCGTATCGACAGCGCCCTGTACGAGGACCTGAAGCGCGTCTGCGCCGCGTACAGCGGCGCGAAGAAGACGTCGTGCAACGCGACGGCGTGGACGTACTACGAAGCAGTGAAAAACCTCGGCAGCTGATTCCCTCTCGCTGTGCGCACACCCACCCCGTCCGGGCCGCCTCATGGCGGCCCGGACGTCCGGCGTTCAGCCCGCCGTCGCCGCCCTTCGGAGCACGCGGCCGCCGGGGCTCGGGGAGCGGGGCCTCCCGTCCGGTCCGGCCCACGGAAGCAGTCGCCCTACCGTAGACAGCGGCAACGCCACCGACACGTAGACCGCAGTCATCCATAGGAGAAAGCCATGGGCATCGGCAAGTGGGTCAGCACCTCGATGCCGTATCTGGCTCCGCAGGACACCTCCGCAGCCGACGCCTGGCGCAGCGAGGCCGCGGCCCGCGGCGGCACCGGGCGGCAGCGCATCGTCCGGGCCGGGGAGGTGGCCGCGCCCGGCGAGGTCGCGGACGTCTTCGGTCTGGCCGAGGGGGCCGCGGTCGTGGTGCGGCGCCGGGTGATGTACATCGACGAGCTGCCCTGCGAGTCGACCGACACGTACTACCCCGTGGAAATCGCCCGGGGTACACGCCTGGCCGAGGTCGGCAAGATCCCCGGCGGCGCGGTGACGCTGCTCCGCGAGCTCGGCCATCGGGGCGTCCGGGTGCGCGAGGACGTCTCCGCCGAACTGCCCGACGGCGGCACACGGGAGGCTCTGCGGCTCGGCCCCACCGAACCGGTCCTGCGGATCGCCCGCACCACCATGGACTCGTACGACCGGGCCATCCAGTTCGACCTGATGACGATGCCCGCCCGGTTGCAGCGCCTGCGCTACGAGAGCCGGATCGGCTGATCCCGGTCCGGGCCGACCCCGGCGCGTGCGACACCCGCCCCGGCCCGGCAGCATGGCCCCCGTGACACACGCACCCCACGACGAGCCCGAACACCACCCCGAGCACCGGCCGCTGCCCGCCTGGCTGCGGGTCACCCAGGGCGAGACCCGGTGGGCCTCGACCCTCGCCGTGCTCACCGCCGTCGGACTGCAATGGGCGCTGCCCGCGCGGCTGAGCATCCATCCCGAATGGCTGCTGCCCGCCCTGGAGATCGCGCTCATGGTCGCCCTGATCGCGGGCAACCCCGTACGCATCGAGCGCGCCTCACGGCTCTACCGGCTTGCCGGGCTCGTGCTGATCGCGTGCATCAGTGCCGCCAACGGGTGGTCCGCGGTGCGGCTCGTCGTCGGGCTCGTGCGGGGGCAGGAAGGCGCCGATGCCGCCGCCCTGCTGGTGACGGGCGGCGGCATCTGGCTGACCAATGTGATCGTGTTCGCGCTCTGGTACTGGGAGTGGGACCGAGGCGGTCCGGTCGCCCGGATGCAGGCGACCCGCACCTTCCCCGACTTCCTCTTCCCGCAGATGCAGAGCCCCGAACTGGCCCCGCCCCACTGGGAACCGGCCTTCCCGGACTACCTGTACCTGTCGTTCACCAACGCCACCGCGTTCAGCCCGACCGACGTCATGCCGCTCAACCGGTGGGCCAAGATGCTGATGATGCTGCAGTCGGCCGTTTCGCTGCTGACCGTGGTGCTCGTGGTCGCTCGCGCGGTGAACATTCTCAAGTAGGCGGGCGCCCTTCTCAACCGGCCACCGGCGAAGGCGACTTGCCCTCCTCGCGCTGCTCCGGCACAGGCTCATCCCCCGCCGTCAGCATCCGCTCGTCGAACGGCAGCCGGCCCGCCAGGACCTCTCCGACCCGGGCCTTGTCGATCTCCTTCGTCCACGTGCCGACAAGGACACACGCCACCGCGTTGCCCGCGAAGTTGGTCAGGGCCCGCGCCTCGCTCATGAAGCGGTCGATGCCGACGATCAGGCCCACTCCGTCGACCAGTTCGGGGCGGTGCGACTGGAGGCCGCCCGCCAGCGTGGCGAGGCCCGCCCCCGTGACACCCGCCGCACCCTTCGAGGCGATGATCATGAAGAGGAGCAGCGAGATCTGCTCGCTCGCGCCCAGCGGCTTGCCCATCGCGTTCGCGATGAACAGCGAGGACATCGTCAGGTAGATGGCGGTGCCGTCCAGGTTGAACGAGTAGCCCGTCGGCACCGTGATGCCGGCCACCGAGCGGCTGACTCCCAGGTGCTCCATCTTCGCGATGAGCCGCGGCAGCGCCGACTCCGAGGAGGACGTGGAGAGGATCAGCAGGAACTCCCTGGCCAGGTACTTCAGGAGGCTGAAGATGTTCACGCCGGTCATCAGCTTCAGGATCGCGCCAAGCACCAGGAACACGAACAGGGCGCAGGTGACGTAGAAGCCGATCATGATGACCGCCAGGGCCTTCAGGGCGTCCAGGCCGGTCTCGCCGACCACCCCCGCGATCGCGCCGAACGCGCCGACGGGCGCGACCCACATGATCATCGCCAGGATGCGGAAGACGAGGCGCTGGATGTGTTCGATGCCGCGCAGTACGGGCTGTCCCGCCGAGCCGAGCGCCTGGAGGGCGAAGCCCGCGAGCAGGGCGATCAGGAGAGTCTGCAGCACTTGGCCCTCGGTGAAGGCGGACACCATGGTCTTCGGGATGATCCCGAGCAGGAAGTCCGCGGTCGACTCGCTGGCGCCCGCGGCCTGCTTGGCTCCCGCGTGCCGCGCCGCCTCGGTCAGGTGCAGACCGGAGCCGGGCTCCAGGATGTTGCCGACCAGGAGGCCGATGGCGAGCGCCACCGTCGACATGACCAGGAAGTAGCCGAGGGCGAGGCCGCCCACCGCACCCACCTTGGCCGCCTTCCGTACCGAGCCGACGCCGAGCACGATCGTGCAGAAGATGATGGGCGAGATCATCATCTTGATCAGGTTCACGAACCCGGTGCCGATCGGCTTCAGCTCGACGGCGACCCCCGGCGCCGCGAAGCCCACGACGATGCCGAGCACTACCGCGCCGATCACGGCCAGGTAGAGATAGTGGGTGCGTTCCCGGCGGGCGGCTGGCTCTGCCACGGGGGTCCTCCTAGATAGCAGCTGCGGCTGCGGCCATGTCCCGATGGCCGATTCAGCGATCCCCGCGACTATCCAGCACACTGTGACGCCGGTCACCCTTGCGTGCATTTCGTTCATGCAGATCCAGCCAGCACACTTACCGGATGCGTCTCCCAGGACCCCGCTCCCTCGCCGGCCAGCTCTTCGCCATGCAGGTGGTCCTGGTCGCCGCGATCGTGGCGGGGTGCGCGCTCTTCTCGTACGTCACCGACCGGCACCAGGCCGAGGAGACCGCGCGGCGTCAGGCGATCGCGACCGCGACCTCCGTCGCCGCGTCCCCCGCGGTCGTCGAGGCGGCCCGCGCCAAGAACCCCACGCCCGCCCTCCAGCCGTACGCGGAGACGCTGCGCACCACGACCGGCGTGGACTTCGTCGTGGTCATGGCCCCGGACGGGACCCGCTGGACGCATCCCGTACCGGGCGAGATCGGCAAGAAGTACCTCGGCGACACCGCTCCGGCGCTGCGCGGGAAGACGTTCACCGAGACGCACATGGGGGTGCTCGGGCTTTCCGTGCGGGTCGTGGCGCCGGTCACCGACCCGAATGATCATGGCCGGATCACCGCGCTCGTCAGCGCGGGCATCACCGTCGACCGGATCAGCGAGCAGGTGCAGAAGCAGCTGGTGGCGCTGGTCGTCATGGCGTGCGGCGCGCTCGCGCTCGGCGGCCTCGGCACATACGTGATCAACGCGCGCCTGCGCCGCCACACGCACGGCATGAACGCCGCCGAGCTGAGCCGCATGCACGACTACCACCAGGCCACTTTGCACGCCGTGCGCGAGGGGCTGCTCATGCTCGACGGCGAGCGGCGGATCGCGCTGATCAACGACGGCGGGCGCGAGCTGCTCGGGCTCGGCGAGGACGCGGTGGGCCGCCCGGTGGCCGGGCTCGGCCTGCCCGCATCGCTCGCCGGGGCGCTGCTCGCCCCGGAGCCGAGGGTGGACGAGGTGCACATGACGGCCGACCGGATCGTGGTCCTCAACACCCAGCCGGTGTCCTCGGGAGGACGGCGCGGCACCGTGGTGACCCTGCGCGACCACACCGAACTCCAGGCACTCTCGGGCGAGTTGGACTCCGAGCGCGGTTTCACCCAGGCCCTGCGGGCGCAGGCCCACGAGGCCGCGAACCGGCTGCACACGGTGGTCTCACTCATCGAGCTGGGCCGCGTCGAGGACGCCGTCGAGTTCGCGACCGCCGAGCTGGAGCTCGCCCAGGCACTCACCGACCAGGTGGTCACGGCGGTCGGCGAGCCGGTCCTGGCGGCGCTGCTGCTCGGCAAGGCGGCGCAGGCCAACGAGCACGGCGTGGAGCTGGTCCTCACCGAGGGCAGCGCCATCGGCGACGGCCTCCTGCCGGCCACGCTGCCCGCCCGCGACCTGGTCACCGTCCTCGGCAACCTGCTCGACAACGCGGTGGACGCGGCGCAGGGCAGCGCCGCCGCCGAGGTCGCCGTCACGCTCACCACCGAGGACGGGCAGCTCCTGGTGCGGGTCGCGGACAGCGGGCCCGGCATCGACCCGGCCGCCGCCGAGGCCGTGTTCGAGCGGGGGTGGTCGACGAAGAGTCCGGGGCGCGGCCTCGGCCTCGCGCTCGTGCGGCTCACGGCGGCCCGGCACAGCGGCACCATCGCGCTGGCCCAAGGTCCTTACGGAGGCGCCGAGTTCACCGTACGGCTGCCCATAGAGCAGGGAGTGCGCGCATGATCAGGGTGCTGGTCGTCGAGGACGATCCCGTCGCCGCCGAGGCGCACCGGCTCTATGTCGGCCGGGTGCCGGGCTTCACCGCGGTCGCGGTGGCGCACTCGCGGGCCGAGGCGCTGCGCGCCCTGGAGCGGACCGAGGTGGACCTGCTGCTGCTCGATCTGTACCTGCCGGACGGCCACGGCCTCCAGCTCGTACGGTCGCTGAGGGCGGCCGGGCACAGCGCCGATGTCGTCGCGGTGACCTCGGCCCGGGATCTGACGATGGTGCGCGAGGGCGTCTCGCTCGGGGTCGTCCAGTACGTACTGAAGCCGTTCACGTTCCCCACGCTGCGCGACCGGCTCGTGCGGTACGCCGAGTTCCGCGCGACGGCCGGGGAGGCGAGCGGGCAGGAGGAGGTCGACCGGGCGCTCGCCGCGCTGCGCGCCCCGCAGCCGTCCACCCTCCCCAAGGGCCTGAGCGCGCCCACCCTCCAGGCCGTCACGCGGACCCTGCGCGAGGCGCCCGAGGGAGTGACGGCGGCGGAGACCGGCCTGGCGGTCGGCATCTCGCGGATCACCGCACGCCGCTACCTGGAGCACCTGGTCACCACCGGCCGCGCCGAGCGCACCCCGCAGTACGGGCAGATCGGCCGCCCCGAGCTGCAGTACCGCTGGCTCAACTCCTCGTCGGGTCACGGCAGTTGACAAGGCTGTCGGGCGGGGGCGGACGCGGGGTTGACCTTGTCCGCGGGCGCCCTTACGTTCACCGGGCAGCCAAGTGCGGCCGTGGCCATGGCCGCACGCCTGGCCAGAGGAGGTCGTGCCCGTGCGCCCCACCGCCCCCGCCACAGACTCCGCATCCAGAACCCGACACCGGCTCTCCCTGATCCTCGCCGCCGCCCTCGCCGCCGGAGCGCTCGCCGGTTGCGGCAGCGGCTCGGGCAGCGACGCGAACACCGTGCAGATCGCGTACAACCGCTCCACCGACAACAAGATCCGCTTCAAGGACGCGTTCCTGGAGGACGTCAAGAAGCAGTTCGAGCAGGCGCACCCCGGCAAGAAGGTCAAGCTGGTGCCGATCCAGGCCGCCGACAACGACTACGCGGCCAAGGTCCAGCAGATGATGCGCTCCCCGAAGACCGCCCCTGACCTGGTGTACGAGGACACGTTCCGCATCAACTCCGACATCGGCGCGGGCTATCTGCGCCCGCTCGACGACTACCTGTCCCAGTGGGACATGTGGGGCCAGTTCGTCGACACCGCGAAGGCGGCGGCCCGGGCCGAGGACGGCAAGACGTACGGGGTGCCGGACGGCACGGACACCCGGGGCCTGTGGTTCAACAAGGAGATCTTCGCGAAGGCGGGCCTGCCGGCGAACTGGCAGCCCAAGAACTGGGCGGAGGTCCTCGACGCGGCACGCACCGTAAAGCAGAGGGTCCCCGGCGTCATCCCGCTCAACGTCTACACGGGCAAGGCGGCCGGCGAGGCGGCGGCCATGCAGGGCTTCGAGATGCTGCTTTACGGGACCGGCGAGAACCCCCTGTACGACCCGGCGGGCAAGAAGTGGGTGTCGGGCTCGCAGGGCTTCGAGGACGCCCTCGGCTTCGTACGGACGGTGTACGCGGAGAAGCTCGGCCCCGATCCCTCGGACGCCCTCGACCCCAATGTGGGCACGCACCTGGCGACGGACTGGATGCCGAACGGCAAGCTGGCGATCGCCCTCGACGGCTCCTGGCTGGGCCAGAACTGGATCAACAAGGGCCCCAAGGAGTGGCCCGCCTGGTCGACCGTTCTGGGCCAGGCGCCGATGCCGACGCAGAACGGCCAGGCGCCGGGCAAGGTCTCCATGTCGGGCGGCTGGACCTGGGCGATCCCGGCGAAGGCGGGCAACCCCGGCCTCGCCTTCGACTTCGTCAAGACGATGCAGACGAAGGAGAACGCGGTGAAGTGGGACGTGGCGGACGCCCAGATCGCCGTCCGCAAGGACGTCGCGGCCGACCCGACCTATCTGAAGTCCATGCCCGGCATCACCTTCTTCACGGGCCTGGTCCCGTTCACGCACTACCGACCCGCGCTGCCCGTCTATCCGCAGGTGTCGACGGCGATCGGCGAGGCGATGGAGTCGGTGACGACCGGCGGCTCGGCGGCCTCGGCCGCGAAGGCGTACGACGATCAGCTCAGGTCGATTGCGCGGTGAGCCGGTCGAGCGCCCCGGCCGCTGCGGGCAGGCGGCGGACCCGTGCGGTGCGCTGGCTGCCGATCGCGCCCGCGACCCTGCTCCTGCTGCTGTTCCTGGCGGGGCCGATCGGCTACTGCGTGTACATCGCGTTCACGGACATGCAGCTGACCGGCTCGTCGGCGGTCGACTTCGTCGGCTTCGCGAACTTCCGGCGGGCGTTCGCCGACCCCGCGTTCCGCAACGCGGTCTGGCTCACCCTCGTCTTCACCGTCCTGTCCTCCCTGGTCGGCCAGAACACGCTGGGCCTGGCGCTCGCCGCGCTGATGCGGCGGGCCTCGCGCCCGGTACGGACGGTCACCGGGGCGCTGGTGATCACTGCCTGGGTGCTGCCGGAGATCGTGGCGGCCTTCCTCCTGTACGCCTTCTTCCGGCGCGAGGGCACGCTGAACGCGATCCTCGACTGGCTCCATCTGCCCACCCAGAACTGGCTGTTCACGCTGCCGGTCCTCGCGGTGTCGTTCGCGAACGTGTGGCGCGGCACCGCGTTCTCGATGCTGATCTACTCGGCCGCGCTCGCCGAGATCCCGCAGGACATCGAGGAGGCCGCGGAGGTCGACGGGGCGAGCGGGGCGCGCCGGTTCTGGCACATCACGCTGCCGATGATCCGCCGCTCGATCGGCACCAACCTCATGCTCAACACCCTCCAGACCCTCTCCGTGTTCGGCCTGATCTGGGCGATGACCCGCGGCGGCCCGGGCGACCGCAGCCAGACGCTGCCCGTGTTCATGTACGACCAGGCGTTCCTGAAGAGCCTGATCGGCTACGGCACGGCGGTCGCCCTGCTCCTGCTCCTGGTGGGCTCGCTGTTCTCGGTGGTCTACCTGCGGCTGATGAAGGTGGACGTATGAGGGCGGGGGCTGATGGGGGTGGGCGTACGGGGGCGGGAGCTGACGAGGGTGGACGCACAAGGACGGGCCGGGTGCGCCGGCGGACCCGGCAGCGGCTCGCCGCGGACGCGGCCCTGCTCGCACTGGCGGCGGCCTTCGCGGTGCCGCTGCTCTGGCTGCTGCTCGCCTCCGTCGACACCCAGGCCGATCTGCGCGTACGGGTCCCGGGCCCGGCCACCCTGGACAATTTCTCGGCCGTCCTGACCCCGGACATCACCTTCACGCCGATGCTCAACAGCCTTCTGCTGTGCGGGAGTTCCACGGTGCTCACGGTCGCGTGCGCGGCACTCGCGGCGTACCCGCTCTCGCGCTACCGCTCGCGGCTCGCCCGCCCGTACCTCCTGACCATCCTGTTCACGACGTGCCTGCCGATCACGGCGATCATGGTTCCGGTGTACGGGCTCTTCGTGCAGGTGAACCTCATCGACACGATGTACGGCACGGCGCTCTTCCTCGCCACCTCCCAGCTCCCGTTCGCCATCTGGCTGATGAAGAACTTCATGGACGGGGTGCCGATCGCCCTGGAGGAGGCCGCCTGGACGGACGGGGCGTCGATGCCGCAGACGCTGGCGCGGGTGGTGCTGCCGCTGATGGGTCCCGGCGTGACCGTCGTGACGATCTACACCTTCATCATGCTGTGGGGGAACTTCTTCGTCCCCTTCATGCTGCTGCTCTCCCCCGACCGGCTCCCGGCCTCGGTCTCCATCTTCACGTTCTTCGGGAACTACGGCTCGGTGGTCTACGGCCAGCTCGCCGCCTTCTCGATCCTGTACTCGACGCCGGTGCTGCTGCTGTACGTCCTGATCGCGCGGCGGCTCGGAGGAGGTTTCGCGCTGGCCGGCGCGGTGAAGGGTTAGCGTTGCCGAGCACACGCTTACCCAACCCTTAAGTAACCCGGACGCCACCAAAACCGTACTTTCCTACAATTCACCTTCTTTGGTGGAACACACCGTAGGCAGATGTCACTTACCGTCCTACGGTGTGCGCGTGCACCCCACCCCACCCTTCAATGCCCTCGCGGCCCGCCGACTGCGGGAAGCCCTGGGCATGGCCCCCGGCCACGTCGCCTACGGCATGCGCGCCCAGTACGGCCTCGTGATCTCCCCGGACACCGTGATGGCGTGGGAACGGGGGCTCGCGGCGCCCGAGGCGCGGGAGCTGACCGCGCTCGCCGGCGTCCTGTGGTGCTCCCCCGGCGACCTCATGTCGGCCGCCTCGACCCTGCGCGAGCACCGCCTCGCGCGCGGGCTGTCCATCGACGACATGGCCCGCCGCGTCGGGCTCGACGCCGCGGCGTACCGGCGCATGGAGGACGCGGGGCGCTGGCGCGGCAACGAGCGCCAGTCCGCGGCGCTTGCCGATCTGCTCCAGCTGCCCCTGCGCGACTACGTGACGGCCACCGGCCAGAACGCGGACCTCTCGGAGCTCCTGCGCAGCGCGGTCACCACGCGCTGGCAGGCGTACGTCAAGCCGACGGCGAAGCTGCTGCCGCTCTCCAAGCAGCATCTTGAGCAGGTGCTGGGCGCGTTGCACGCGGAGTACCAGGAAAAGATGGTGAGCACGCTGAACTGGGGCTCGGACAGTGACACGGGCGACGCGGGCCGAGCCTTCCTCGACCGCATCGTGGACCGCTTCTGGGAACTCGCCCACAGCTGAGAGCCCCTCGCCTCCGGCTGCGGGTCCGGTGGGGGCGCGGGGAACTGCGCAAACAGCCCCACCGGACCGCACTCGAAAGGACAGCGAGGGTCTCGCACCAAGGGGGCCCGGGGGCCTTCGGCCCCGGCAATCAAGGGCTTAGGTCCCCCGGCCCGAGCGGGGTCAGAAGACCGACTCGGCCTCGTACATCCGGTTGTCCGGGACCGTCTTGAGCGTGGTCACGGCATGGGCCAGCGGGGCCATGACGATGTCCGTACCCCGCAGAGCCGTCATGTTGCCGAAGTCACCGCGGTGCACCGCCTCCACCGCATGCCAGCCGAACCGCGTAGCGAGCACGCGGTCGTACGCGGTCGGCACACCACCGCGCTGGACGTGGCCGAGGATGACCGGGCGGGCCTCCTTGCCCAGGCGTCGCTCCAGCTCGACGGCGAGCCGGTTGCCGATGCCGGCGAAGCGCTCGTGGCCGTACTGGTCGATCTCGCCCTTCTCGTACGGCATCGAGCCCTCGGCGGGGTGCGCGCCCTCGGCGACGCAGATGACGGCGAACTTCTTGCCCCGCGCGAAGCGCTCCTCGACCATCTTGACCAGGTCGTCGACCTCGAAGAGCCGCTCGGGCAGGCAGATGCCGTGGGCGCCGCCGGCCATGCCGGACTCCAGGGCGATCCAGCCCGCGTGCCGGCCCATGACCTCGACCACCATGACGCGCTGGTGGGATTCGGCGGTGGTCTTGAGGCGGTCGATGGCCTCGGTCGCCACACCCACGGCGGTGTCGAAGCCGAAGGTGCGGTCGGTGGCGGAGATGTCGTTGTCGATGGTCTTGGGCACGCCGACGACGGGCATCCCCGCGTCGGACAGCAGGCGGGCCGCGGTCAGCGTGCCCTCGCCGCCGATCGGGATGAGCGCGTCGATGCCGTAACGCTTCGCCAACTCGGCGCAGTTCTCGGACGCTTCGCGCAGCCGGTCCCGCTCCAGGCGGGCCGAGCCGAGAATGGTGCCACCGCGGGCCAGGATGCCGCTCACCGCGTTGAGGTCGAGCGGGCGGAAGTGACCGTCGAGCAGACCCTTGAACCCGTCCTCGAAACCGATGACTTCGTCGCCGTGGCCGACCACGGCTCGGTGCACGACCGACCGGATCACTGCGTTCAGGCCGGGGCAGTCGCCGCCTGCGGTGAGAACTCCGATGCGCATCGTGGTGAATCTCCTGCTTCGCTGGTTCAGGGATGTCACGCCCGAATCCCCCGTAACGTGAGCAATTCAGATTGTCCCACGCACCATGGGCCACCCGCCCATCCAGCTACTCCGACCATGATGGACCGGAGGGTCTTCCGACCCTCCCGCCAGGCCTTTCGTCCGGCGGGCGCCCTATCCATCCGCAGAGGTATTGTCAAGGGGGCAAGACCGCCCTATATGGACAATTTCCTGCAACGCAGAACAGGAGAGCACGCGTGACGCGCAGCGTGTACGTGACCGGGATCGACCGGGGTGACGGCCGCCAGGTCATCGAGCTGGGAGTCATGGAGCTCCTGACCCGTCAGGTGGACCGGGTGGGCGTCTTCCGCCCCCTCGTCCACGACGGACCGGACCGCCTGTTCGACCTGCTCCGCGCCCGCTACCGGCTGGCGCAGGACGCGGCCACGGTGTACGGCATGGACTACCACGAGGCGTCCGCGCTCCAGGCGGAGCAGGGTACCGACGAACTCGTCTCGCGGCTCGTCGACCGCTTCCACAAGGTGGCCCGCGACTACGAGGTCGTCCTGGTCCTCGGCACCGACTTCGCGGACACCCAGCTCCCCGACGAGCTGGCGCTCAACGCCCGGCTCGCCAACGAGTTCGGCGCCTCCGTGATACCGGTGGTCGGCGGCAAGGGCCAGACCGCCGAGTCCGTACGGGCCGAGGCCCGCAACGCCCACCGGGCCTACGACGGGCTCGGCTGCGACGTGCTCGCGATGGTGGTGAACCGGGTCGCCCCGGCCGACCGCCACGAGATCGAGGAGCGCCTGAAGGCCCGCCTTCCCGTGCCCTGCTACGTGCTGCCGGACGAGCCCGCGCTCTCGGCGCCGACCGTCGCCCAGATCGCCGCGGCCCTGGACGGCACGGTGCTGCTCGGCGACGACTCCGGGCTCGCGCGCGACGCCCTCGACTTCGTCTTCGGCGGCGCCATGCTGCCGAACTTCCTCAACGCGCTGACCCCGGGCTGCCTGGTCGTGACCCCGGGCGACCGCGCGGACCTGGTCGTCGGCTCGCTGGCCGCGCACAGCGCCGGTACGCCGCCCATCGCGGGCGTGCTCCTCACCCTCGACGAGCGGCCCGGCGAGGCGATCCTGACGCTCGCCGACCGGCTCGCGCCGGGCACCCCGGTGGTCGCGGTCAGCCACGGATCCTTCCCCACCGCGCAGGAACTCTTCGCCCTGGAAGGGAAGTTGAACGCGGCGACCCCCCGCAAGGCGGAGACCGCGCTCGGCCTCTTCGAGCGGCACGTGGACACCGCCGATCTGCTGCGCCGGGTCTCGGTGGCCCGCAGCGGCCGGGTCACCCCGATGATGTTCGAGCACGAGCTCCTGGAGCAGGCCCGCTCGAACCGCCGCCGGGTCGTGCTGCCCGAGGGCAGCGAGGACCGGGTGCTGCGCGCGGCCGACGTACTCCTTCGCCGGGACGTGTGCGAGCTGACCCTGCTCGGCGACATCGAGGCGATCCGCAAGAAGGCCGCCGACCTCGGCATCGACATCGGCAAGTGCCAGATCATCGACCCGGCGACCTCCGAGCTGCGCCAGGGCTTCGCCGAGCGCTACGCCCAGCTGCGCGCCCACAAGGGCGTCACCGTGGAGCTGGCGTACGACGTGGTCGCGGACGTGAACTACTTCGGCACGCTGATGGTCCAGGAGGGCCTGGCCGACGGCATGGTGTCGGGCTCGGTGCACTCCACCGCCGCGACCATCCGCCCCGCCTTCGAGATCATCAAGACAAGAACAGCCGCGCGTAGCGCGTCAGGCAGGGCGGTGGCGGGAGACGGGAGGGCGAAGCCGGACGCCTCGATCGTCTCGTCCGTCTTCTTCATGTGCCTCGCCGACAAGGTGCTCGTGTACGGCGACTGCGCGGTCAACCCGGACCCGAACGCCGAGCAGCTCGCGGACATCGCGGTGCAGGCGGCCGCCACCGCCGAGCAGTTCGGGGTGGACCCGCGGATCGCGATGCTGTCGTACTCGACGGGCACCTCGGGCTCGGGCGCCGACGTGGACAAGGTGCGCGAGGCGACCAAGCTGGTGCGCGAGGCGCAGCCCGAGCTGAAGATCGAGGGCCCGATCCAGTACGACGCGGCCGTGGAGCCGTCGGTCGCCGCGACCAAGCTGCCGGAGTCGGAGGTGGCCGGGCAGGCCACCGTGCTGATCTTCCCGGACCTCAACACCGGCAACAACACCTACAAGGCCGTGCAGCGCTCGGCCGGCGCCGTGGCCGTGGGCCCGGTGCTCCAGGGTCTGCGCAAGCCGGTCAACGACCTGTCGCGCGGCGCCCTCGTCCAGGACATCGTCAACACCGTCGCCATCACGGCCATCCAGGCCCAGGCGCAGGGGCAGGAGGCCTCCGCATGACCACCGCCAACCAGGGCACCCGCGTCCTCGTGCTCAACTCCGGGTCCTCGTCGGTGAAGTACCAGCTCCTCGACATGGCCGACTCCTCGCGCCTGGCCGTCGGCCTGGTCGAGCGGATCGGCGAGCAGACCTCGCGGCTGAAGCACACCCCGCTGGCCACGGGCGGGGCCTCACGTGAGCAGAACGGCCCGATCGCCGATCACGCGGCCGCGCTCAAGGCGGTCGCCGCGGAGCTGGCGGCGGACGGCCTTGGCCTGGATTCCCCGGAGTTGGCGGCCATCGGCCACCGCGTGGTGCACGGCGGGCTGAAGTTCAGCGCGCCGACCGTGATCACGGACGAGGTGCTCGCGGAGATCGAGCGCCTGGTGCCGGTGGCCCCGCTGCACAACCCGGCGAACATCACCGGCATCCGTACCGCGCAGGCGCTTCGCCCGGACCTGCCGCAGGTCGCCGTCTTCGACACCGCCTTCCACACGACGATGCCGGAGTCCGCGGCCCGGTACGCGATCGACGTGGCGACGGCGGACGAACACCGCATCCGCCGCTACGGCTTCCACGGCACCTCGCACGCGTATGTGTCGCGCGAGACGGCGAAGTTGCTCGGCAAGGCGCCCGAGGACGTGAACGTGATCGTGCTGCACCTGGGCAACGGCGCCTCCGCGTCCGCGGTCCGCGGCGGCCGGTGCGTCGACACCTCGATGGGGCTCACCCCCCTCGAAGGCCTGGTCATGGGCACCCGGTCCGGTGACATCGACCCGGCGGTCACCTTCCATCTCGTGCGCAATGCCGGAATGTCGGTGGACGACGTCGATGCGCTGCTCAACAAGAAGAGCGGCCTGGTGGGCCTGTGCGGCGACAATGACATGCGGGAGATCCGCCGCCGCTGCGACGAGGGCGACGAGAAGGCACAACTCGCCTTCGACATCTACATTCACCGGCTGAAGAAGTACATAGGCGCCTATTACGCCGTGCTCGGCAAGGTCGACGCGATCGCGTTCACGGCGGGTGTCGGCGAGAACGCCGCCCCGGTCCGCGAGGCCGCGGTCACCGGTCTGGAGGAGCTGGGCCTGGCGGTGGACGGCGAGCTCAACGCCGTACGCTCCGAAAGCCCGCGGCTGATCTCACCCGAGTACGCCCGGGTCGCGGTGGCCGTGGTGCCGACGGACGAGGAGCTGGAAATCGCCCGGCAGACGTATGACCTGGTGACGCCGGCGCTGAATTCCTGAGCGGATTTCCGGTTTGCCTGGACGACACCTGAGCGTCATCCCGCCCATTTGTACATTCCACCAGACGGAATATTCCCTAGCGAAACAAACCGATAGGATCCGCCTTATGCGCCGTTCCAAAATCGTCTGCACACTGGGCCCCGCCGTCGACTCTCACGAGCAGCTCGTCGCTCTGATCGAGGCCGGCATGAGCGTGGCCCGCTTCAACTTCAGCCACGGCTCCCAGGCCGAGCACCAGGCCCGTTACGACCGGGTCCGCAAGGCCGCCGAGGAGACGGGCCGCGCGGTGGGCGTGCTCGCCGACCTCCAGGGCCCCAAGATCCGCCTCGCGAAGTTCGCCGAGGGTCCGGTCGAATTGGTCCGGGGTGACGAGTTCACCATCACCGCCGAGGACGTCCCGGGCGACAAGTCGATCTGCGGCACCACCTACAAGGGCCTGCCGGGCGACGTCGCCAAGGGCGACCCGATCCTGATCAACGACGGCAACGTCGAGCTCAAGGTCGTCGCGGTCGACGGCCCCCGGGTGAAGACCATCGTCATCGAGGGCGGTGTCATCTCCGACCACAAGGGCATCAACCTGCCCGGTGCGGCGGTCAACGTCCCGGCGCTGTCCGAGAAGGACATCGAGGACCTGCGGTTCGCCCTGCGGATGGGCTGCGACCTGGTCGCGCTCTCCTTCGTGCGCGACGCCGACGACGTCAAGGACGTCCACAAGGTCATGGACGAGGTCGGCCGCCGCGTGCCGGTCATCGCCAAGGTCGAGAAGCCGCAGGCGGTCGCCAACATGGAAGGCGTCGTCGCCGCCTTCGACGGTGTGATGGTGGCCCGTGGCGACCTCGCGGTCGAGTACCCCCTGGAGAAGGTCCCGATGGTGCAGAAGCGCCTCGTGGAGCTGTGCCGCCGCAACGCCAAGCCGGTGATCGTCGCGACCCAGATGATGGAGTCGATGATCACCAACTCGCGGCCGACCCGCGCCGAGGCGTCCGACGTCGCCAACGCGATCCTGGACGGCGCGGACGCGGTCATGCTGTCCGCCGAGTCCTCGGTCGGCGCGTACCCGATCGAGACGGTCAAGACGATGTCGAAGATCGTCGAGGCGGCCGAGGAGGAGCTCCTGTCCAAGGGCCTCCAGCCGCTGGTGCCGGGCAAGAAGCCGCGCACGCAGGGCGGTTCGGTGGCCCGAGCCGCCTGCGAGATCGCGGACTTCCTCAACGGCAAGGCGCTGGTCGCGTTCACCAAGTCCGGCGACACGGCCCGCCGTCTGTCCCGCTACCGCGCGGCCCAGCCGATCCTGGCCTTCACCACGGACGCCAGCACCCGCAACCAGCTGGCGCTGAGCTGGGGCGTCGAGTCCTTCGTCGTCCCGCACGTGGACAACACCGACGCGATGGTCGACCTGGTCGACGCCGAGCTGCTCAAGCTCAACCGCTACAACGAGGGCGACACCATGGTCATCACGGCCGGTTCGCCCCCCGGCATCCCCGGCACCACCAACATGGTCCGGGTGCACCACCTGGGCGGCGGCGAGAAGGAATAGCCGTCGGCCGTACGTCCTCGGAGGGCGGCATCCCGTTGCGTACGGGTGCCGCCCTCCGGCGCATCCGGGGACCGGACGGGATGGCACGCTTGTCCGTTCCATGAACAAGGCGTGGCAAATTCCACGGGCGGACGAGTCAATTCCGTGACACCTCCTGGGGTACGTTCACATTCATGCGTCTTCCCATATCGCCGCAGGTCCGACGCGCACTCGTGGCGCTCACCGCCACCGCGGTCACCGCGGGCACCGCCGTCGGCCCGGCCGTGGCGAGCGGTCACCCCGCGAAGCCGCCCAAGTCGGCGACGCCGGGGGCACCCGGCGGCGAGGCGAAGAAGGAGCCGCCTGCGGGCATGTCGCAGGCGGGCGGCGCGCAGTTGGGCAAGCCCGGCGATCAAGTGGGCGCGGGCGCACCGGCCTTGCCCCCGGGACTCTCCGCGCTCTCCTGGGTCGTGGCGGACGCCGACACCGGCCAGGTGCTCGCGGCGCGGAACGCGCACTGGCCGCTCCCCCCGGCCAGCACCCTGAAGATGCTCTTCGCGGACACCGTGCTGCCCGGCGTTCCGCACGACGCGAGCCGCAAGGTCGGCGACGAGGACCTCAAGGGCATGGGCGACGGCAGCAGCGCGGTCGGCATCGTGCCCGGCCAGACGTACAAGGCGCCCGATCTGTGGCGCGGGGTGTTCCTGCGCTCGGGCAACGACGCGGTGCACGTGCTCGCGGCGATGAACGGCGGCGTCGACAAGACCGTCGCCGACATGCAGAAGAAGGCCGAGAGCCTCGGCGCCAAGGACACCCACGTACTGAGCCCGGACGGCTACGACGCGCCCGGCCAGGTGTCCTCGGCGTACGACCTGGCCCTGTTCCTGCGCTCGGGCCTGAAGAACAAGGACTTCAAGGAGTACTGCGGCACGGCCTCGGCCGAGTTCCCCGGCGGCCCCAACACCAAGGGCAAGCCGTTCGGGATCTCCAACACCAACCGCCTGCTGTCCGGCATCGAGGGCGTCTCCAAGTACCCCGGTCTGATCGGCGGCAAGAACGGCTACACCACGAACGCGGGCAACACCCTGGCCGAGGCGGCCCAGCGGGACGGCCACACGCTGGTGGTGACGGTGATGAACCCCCAGGAGAACAAGCGCGACAAGGTCTACACCGAGATGCGCCAGCTGCTGGACTGGGGCTTCACCGCGGTCGGCAGGGCCACCCCGGTCGGCACCCTCGACCCGGCCGCGCCGCCCGCCTCAGGCGACGGCAAGGCAGGCGCCGCGACGGGCGCCGCGGCCGGCTCGTCCGACTCGGGCCTGGGCACGCTCGGCTGGACCGGCATCGGCGCGGCGGTGGTCGTGGCGGGCGGCGCGGGCGTCCTCGTACTGACCCGCCGCAAGAAGGCGAAGTCCCAGACCGGCGCGGTGATCTGAGCCGGGGTACCGGCACCCAGAACGGAATGCCGAGGACCGCGACCTGGGCTGCCCGTACACGGGCTCGCCCCCCGCATCCGGCGAGAGCTTCCCGCGCGGCGGGGCACTGTGCCCGCCGGCCCGGTGCGTCTCGATGACGAACCCGTCGGGCCGGGTCACCGGATCCCGTACGAGGTAGGACGTGGGGACGGGCAGCGAGACGATGGCAAGCACATCAGGTCGCCTCAACTGGCTCGCCTGATCAGGCAGTTGGGCCAGAGCCCACTCCGCGGATCGCAGGTATACGGAAGCGCTTCCTCGTCCCCCTCCCCACACCGACCAGGGTGGTGACGGGCTCCGCGCGGGCGAGTCGCGAGGCGAGGGCGGGGATCTGCCCGGGGATCCCGGCGCCGACCAGGACGTGGTCGACCCCGTCGAGGATCGCGCCGAACAGGGCGGGCGAGGTGGCGAGCGGGATCTTCGCGAGGCAGTTGACCCCGACGGGCCCGTCGTGCCGCTCCTTGGCGAGCCAGGCCTCGACGAACTTGCCGAGCACAGCGAGGAGTTCGGCGATCTCGTCCCGGTCGGCCCGCAGCCGGGCCGTGGCCCGCATCCGCTCGCCGGAGGCGATCCCGCCCTCGACGAAGTACCGGTCGAGCACGTACGCGACCGCCTCGGGCACGGGGAAGGGAGCGAGCGCCCGCCGCATGTGCCCGCCGGGGTCGCCGAGCTGGAGCCTGCGCGCGAGCACGGCATCGAGCGCGGTCCCGGACACCACCCGTTCCTGCTCCCGCGTGTCTCCCCCTCCGGATCCCCGGCCACCCCGCCGAAGGTTCCCAACTTGGAGTGCCGGGAGGCTTCGGCTCCCGCGAGGAATTGGGCCCGGCCGAGGGTCGGGTGGCCGCTTGCCGTCCCCGGATGGGGTCAGGAACAAACTGCCGCCGTCACGGCCTTCTATGGGCACGCATCCTCAACCGAGGTGCCACAGCGCATAACCGGCAATCACGAGGACCAACCCGGCAACGGCGAGGACAGCACCGAGGAGGCGGTGATACCAAGGCCGGGCCCACATCGTCCCCGAGGACACCCCGCCAAGCTGCACGGCATGCCGCTGCCGAATTTCCTCGGCCCGCCGCACCGTAATCCCTCGTACATTGAACGCCCAACTCACCCCACACCACAGCGCGGCGATCCCGCCGACCACAAGAATCCCGATGCCCACGGACGACGACCCGTTTCCCCCCAGGGAAAGGGTGGCTCCCTGGATCACGACGCCCCCCTGTCGCCGTCGGCACCCCAAACAGCGTCCAAATCCTCACATCGGACAGTGATCGCCGCATCGGTCAATGCGATTTCATGGATACATCCGCCATTGTCCGGGAGGATTTCATCGAGCAGGACAGTATCCGCCTGCATCCAGTCGACCGAATGCTCGTAGTCGATCGAGAAGTGAGAAACCTTCGCGTACCGAATACTAAGACCCGCTTCATGCTTCCACTGATTGCCGGTGAATTCGAGGGTGAGCGTGCCGCTCTTGTCCGTCGCCACATGGATGCCAGCCAGTTCCAGATCCTTCACACAACGGCTGCTCCCCATGCTGTAGTGCCCGGCGTCGGACGCGAACGCCCTGGCACCTGGAGGCAACTCCTCCTGGATCCGGGGCAACTCGGCCAAGTAGGCAGTCGAATCCAGAAAGAAACCATTCAGTTCGGGATCCCAATCAGCCTTCACGAATTTCATTTGCATCCTTCTGCTGCGAGGCGAGGCCTCTGCCATTTATCTCCACTGATGTCCTCGGTGCCCTTCGGCCCGATTCGACCGGTCTTTCTCAGAGTGTCGATGGCTCGCCCCTTGAGCGCATTCTCCACACTGGCCGGCACCTGGACATCTGCCGCCGTCGTACCGTGCTTGTTGAACCATCCGTCGCTGCCGAAAATACCGACCTCGCGACCCGATTTATCGTATACGTGGACTTCGAAATCAGTTCCCTTCGTGCCCTCCTGCCACATGTCCAACCGGCCGCGGTATCCCGCCCCGAGGTCCAGAGGATCCTTCGGACCCCGTGCAGCAAGTCCGAGCGGGTCGCTCCAACCGAGCGGGTCCGCCACATAGGCATGGTGATTGGGGGCCGGCTCCAAACCGAGCGGATCCGGGCTGGCGTACCGAGCGGTTTCGGGGTCGTAATACCTGAAATAGTTGTAGCTCAGGCCCGTTTCAGGGTCGTCGAACTGCCCGGGAAAGCGCAGGGGGCAGTCGATCTCAGCCGCATCCGCAGGAGACGGAATATGCGTTCCCCACACACTCGTGCGGCGCTGCCAGGACAGCCCACCCTCAGGCGACACCAATTCAGCCGGAGTGCCGACAGCGTCGGTAATGATCGCGTGGAATCGGGTCGCACAGCCCACCGACGAGTCATCGGCCAGCGTCGAGAGAAAGGACACTCCTGCCTCTCGGACTGTCGGCTTGTGGTCGGTCTGGGTGAGAGGGCGGTGAGTGCCCGGCTCATAGTCCCAGGTGGTGAACCTGCCGTCGGGCGTGCTCTGTTCGGCGAGCCGAGTGTCGTCCCAGGCGAACTGCGTGCGCTCGACGGTCGAGCCGTCCTCTGCCACCCGGTGCTTCGAGATGCGGCGTCCGAGAGGGTCGTACATGTACCGCCAACGTGCGCCGCCGGGCGTGAAGGCCTCCGTCATGCGGTCCTCGGCGTTCCAGGCGTACGTCCAGGTCCGCTGCTGTCCGTTGAGGAGCTTGCGGGTCCTGCGGATCAGGCGGCCCTGTGCGTCATGCTCGTACGTCGTGCGGCCGGCCCGGCGTATGAGGGTGCCGTCGAACTCACGGCCGCCGGCGGACTCGTGGGCGGGAGCTGTTGCGTGCGACAGGTTGCCCATCGTGTCGTACGCGTACGTCTCGGCCCATCCATGGGCCCGGACGCCTGTGACTCGCCCCATGGCGTCCACGTCGAGCTTCCGGGTTCCCGCGGTGAGTTCGCGGATCTCGGTCAGGTAGCCGTCCGCACGGTAGGTGTACGCACGGTGTTGGAGGAGACGGTCGGCCTCGACGCCTCCCGTCTGCAGCGACTGGACTGTGAGCCGGTCGGTCGCATCCCAGGTCTGGTGGAGGACCACATCGCCGCCTATGCGGCGTTCGTTCTCGCGTCCCGAGGGGTCGTAAGCAAAAGACAACTCGCCGTGCTTCGAGTGCAGTTGCGCGGGGCGTCCAGCGGCATCGTAGGTCCACTCGGACACCAAGCCCGAGGGGGTGACTCGGCGGACCCGCCGCCCCAGCGGGTCATATGCGAAAGCCGTCGTTCGGCCGTTGACGGTCTCGGTGAGTTCACGGCCGAGCGCATCGCGCCGGGTGACTACATCGGCGTCCGCGTTGACCGCGCGGACGAGCTCACCCGTCGCGTCGTACTCGTACGAGGTCACCTCGCCCGCGTCCGACCGCTGCTCCGTGACGCGTCCCATCGCGTCCCGGCTGAACCGCAGCGCCTCCCCCGCCCCGTTCGTGCGGGACACCAGGGCTCCCGCCGCATCGTGCGCGTAGGACAAGCTGCGGCCGTTGAAATCCCTCTCGGCGACCAGCCGACCCGCCTCGTCATAGGTGTACGACCAGGTCAGGCCCTGCGGGTTCGTCACTTCGGTCAGGCGGAGCTCGGTGTCGTAGGCGAAGGCGTAGGTCGTGCCGTCGGGGTCGGTGCGGGTAGCCGGTACGTCGAAGGGGCCCACCTCGTGGCTGGTCAGGTTACCCACTGCGTCGGTGTGGGTGAGGAGGTTGCCTTCGCCGTCCCACGTCCACGACTCCCGGCTGCCGTCGGCGTGTTCGTACCACTCCGGCTTGCCCTCGACCGTCCAGCCCATTCGGACCACGTGGCCCATCGGGTCGGTAGCCTCCACGACCCGGCCCCAGGCGTCACGGCGCACGGCTGTAGTGTGGCCCAGCTCGTCGGTCACCGACAGCGGGAGTCCGGCCGCGTTCGGTATGACCGTCCGGGTGTGGCCAAGGGCATCGGTCACGGCGACCAGATGCCCGGACTCGTCGTAGGTGCAACGGGTTTCGGCGCCGAGCGGGTCCGTCGTCGTGAGCAGGTTTCCGGCGGTGTCATACGTGTGGCGCCAAGTGGCGCCCCCTGGGTCGACGACCTCGACCGGCTTTCCGTAGGCGTTGTAGGAGGCCTGCGCGACAGACCGGTCGGGCAGGGTGAGTCCGATGAGGGCGCCGGACTCGTCGTAGACGTAACGCGTGGTCCGTCCCAGCGCGTCCGTGATCGTCAGCGGCTTGTCGCCGCGCTCGTCCCAGTCGGTGCGGGTGGTGTGGCCGAGCGGGCTGGTCTCCTCGACGACCAGGCCCTCCGCGTTGTAGCGGTGGGTCGAGCGGCGGCCCAAAGAGTCCGTGTAGGTCGTGGTACGGGCAGTCTCGTCGTACGTCAGCGAGCCCGACAGAATGCCGTCAACACCCTCGGTGCGCACGACTCGGCCGCGTTGGTCGTAGACGTACGAGAACCAAGTCCCGTTGCGATCCGTCCATTTGGTGATCCGGCCTTGGTCGTCGTACGCGTACTTCAGCGGCTCGCCCGAAGAGTTGATTACCTCGGTGAGGTTGCCCCCCTCGTCGTAGCCGTAGGTCATCACCACCGTTCCGGCATCCGACAGCACGTCCCGTACCTCGTAGGCGGACGGCGCTTCGTCCAAGAGGCGCAGGGCCGTGATGCGGCGACCACGCGTGTCCACGGCGAGGTAGTAGCCTCCGCCGTGGCGCAGGCCGACGGGTATGCCCTCCCCGGAGCGTTCGATGTCGATGCGCGCGCCGTTACGGTCTTCCCAGCTGTCCACCGGCAGCCGGAAGACTCCGAAGGTGTCGGTGGGCAGCGGTGTGCCGAAGCTGCGGACCACCCCTGTGTCGGGGTCGGTCACCGTCATGACACCGTCGGGCTTGCCGTCCCATTCCAGCGGCCAGCGGGCGCCCTTGGCCGGCAGCACGGGCTCGGCCGCCTTCGGCACCGGGTACACCAGGCGCATACCGTCGGCGGCGGCGAACACCACTCCCTCGCCGTCGATCTGAAGGCACTCATCGAGGCTTGATATCCACGTCGGGCCGAAGCACGTACCCGCTCGGTACGAGGACAGGTGGGTGCGAGTGAAGACAAGGGGCAGCGCGCCGGGCAGGCTCAGGTCGGTCTGGGTCATCAGCATCGCGCCGGTGGCGACGTCGATGGGCTCGCCGACGCACGGGGTGCGGTCTGCCTGCCGGGCTGCGGGCCCCAGTTCGACCAGGTCGGGACGGAGTGAAGGCGGGCGCAGCATGAAGGGGGTGGGGTTGCTGAAGGCTCCCTCGACTCCGGCCTTCAGGACGCCGCTGCCCGCGCCGAGCGCGCCGCCGTAGACCGTGCCATCCTTGGCGGCCTGGTTGATCTCGTCCAGGCTCAGTCCCTTCTGCTGGCCCGTGGCGATCTTCAGGGGCTGGGCGACCGCGAGGTCGACGGTGACCGATTCGATTCCACCGAAGGCGGCGGCCACCAGGGTCCCTGCCGCGATTTCGGCGACGGTGGCGGAGACCGCGACACCAAGAGTGCTGCCGAGTTCGATGATGGCATCGGCGGCAGCGGCCGCTGCCCCCGAGGCCAGGCCCGCAGTGAGGAAGGCCACGGCGACGCCGCCCGCGATCACGGCCGCATCGATCCCGATCTGAATCCAGAGCTTGTGGATGGCGTGATCGACGGCGTCGGCGAACGCGTCCAGCGCCTCCGCCATCTTGCGAGCCGACTTGGCGAGGTCGCTCAGCCACCCCGCGTTGCCGTCCTTGGCGTACCGACCCCAGAAGATCTCAAACGCATCGATCGCCTCACCCTTGTTGTTGTGGATGAGAGCGGACGCCGCGTTGTTCACAGGCGTCCGTACGTCGTCGACCGCGTCGGCGAAGGTGCGCCAGGCGTCGGCGGCGTGCCGCAGGGTGCCGGAATTGGCGTCCGGCCACCACATCCCCAGCTTGAGCAGGATCTTCTTGGCCTCGTCCTCGACACTCACTCGGAATCATCGCCGTCCGTGGCGTCGACCGGCTTCTTGATCTTCGTGAAGATCCCTGCGATCAACTGGTCGTTGTCCACGTGTCCGTCGGACATGTCGACCATCGCCTCATGGATGCTGACCAGGCCCAGCACCAGGGTGCCCGCCGCCCGCTCGATGACCTTCTGTTGGGGCGCGTACGCGTCGTGGAACGCCTTGCCCTGGTCGTCGTCGCCCCACGGCGCGCCGAATCCGTCCAGGGCGTGAACGAGGTTGGTCAGCGCCGTGCTCAGGTTCGTGGCCTGCTCATGGAAGACCGGCGCGGTGAGTTTCACATCCGCGATCTTGATGTCCAGAACCTTGCCGTCGTCGCCCATCGGCACTCCCCGCTTTCCCCGCTGCCCGCCCGAACCTTCCCGACCCTAGGAGCGAGAGGTAAAGGGAACCCCAATCAATCTCCACGTGGAGGCAATGGACCGGCTGGGCGAACGATGACACAGCCGTGGCCCGCGCCCCCAAGGGGTGCGGGCCACGGCTCAACTGCGGCTCCCGGATGGGTATGTGGGGTGGCCAGGGCTACGACGGGTTGCCGTTCGTGACGTAGTTGTGGAGGCCCGGGACGGTCAGGGTGCCGCCGAACTGGCCTGCCTGGCGGACCGTCACATTGGTGAAGAAGGCGAACGGGACGTTCAGCGGCGGCGGGGTGGCCGGGCTGAAGGTGATCGGGATGAGGCCGAAGAGGTTGCCCTTCAGCTCCTCCGTGTACATCGTCACCGTGCCGTTGCGGATCGTCGAGGTCGAGCCGGAGCGGGCCACGACGTGGGCGGTGGTGGGCGAGCCGCCCACCTCGGGCCCGTAGACCTGCTGGTCCAGGTCCTTGATGTCCACGGAGGAGGCCGTGAACTTGAGGACCTTCTTGGTGGTGTCGCCGGCCTTGACCTCGACGATGCCCTCGTAGTTCAGACCGCTCAGGGTGAGCATCGAGCTCTTGAGGATCCAGGGCTGGGTCGGCAGCGTCGGGACGCCGCTGTCCTGCTTGGCCGCGGCGAGCGCCTTCGGGTCGGCGGTCGGGCACGGGAAGGGGGGCTTGGCGCCGTCGGGGATCGCGGTGTCCTTCTTGGGGTCCAACCCCTTTGCCGCGTCCGGGAGTTCGGCGACCTTCTGGCCCGCCTCGTCGGCCGCCTTCTTGATCGCGTCCGCCGTCTTGTCGACCGGCTTGTCGGCCGGCTTGGTCCCGGTGGTGGCGGGCTTGGACGCCTTCGTCGACGGCTTGGGCGCGGCCGTGCTCGCCGAGGGCTTCGGCGCGGGCGCCGCCGTCGACGTGCTCTGCGTGGGCGTCGGGCTCGGCGTGCTGTGAATGCCGAACAGACCCTTGAGCGCGTCACCCAGGCCCAGCGGGTCCAGCGGGTTGGTCGTCTGGGCGGGCGGCGGGGTCACGGCGGACTTCGCCGGAGCGTCGGCCGTGGACGGCTTGGTGGCGGGCTGGGCCGGCTTCAGGAGCTTGTCGACGGTGTCCGAGGCCGAACCCGATGCCGTCGGCGTGGGCGTCTTCGGCTTCGACGCCTCGTCGTCCGGCTTCGACCCGTCCGGCTTCGACGACGCCGACGGGCTCGGCGACGCCTTGCCCGACGCGCTGCTGGACGGGCTCGGCGAGCCCGAGGGGCTGTCCGAGCGGGTCACACAGGGGCCGGGGGCGAACGGGATGTTCGTCTTGTCGTCGGCCATCGCGAGCTTGGGCGTGAGGCTCATGCCGACCAGGACGGCCGTGGGCATGGCGGCGAGCGCCATCGCCTTGCCCGCGGGCATCTGCCACTTGGTCAGGAGCGACTTCCTCGGGGCCGCGTGGCGCGGCCCTCTTCTTTCCCGCGGGTCGCCGCCTCCGGTCGAGTCCAGCTGCGTCTCGTCACCCCGCACTGTTCCTCCCGCCGTTGGCGTCAACTGTCGTACCGGTCGCGGCGGTTCCCGGCTGTGCTTCACTCGGGCCGGGCACGGTCTCGTCGCCCGCGGAGGGCGCGGGGCCCTCGGGCGCCGCACCGGCGGCCGGCACGGCCCGCCCCTTGGCCTTGCTGGGCACCCACGCCACGGAGAGCGCACCGCCGAGCATCGCGAGCAGGAAGCCGATGACAAAGCCGCCGATATTGGCCACGGGCAGGGAGATCAGCGCGAGCAGAATGGCCGCGACACCCGCGAACGTCCGCACCACACTGTGGAACCACATCGTGAGACCGAGCGTGACCAGCAGCACGCCGATGATCAGCGAGCCCGCACCGGCGGTCGTGGACATGGCCAGCGTGATGTTGCCGAGGTGCATGTTGGCGTACGGGAAGTACGCGATCGGCACGCCGCCCGCCATGGTGAACAGGCCCGCCCAGAACGGGCGGCTGCCCCGCCAGGCCCGGAAACGGAGCCGCCAGTATCGGAAGTCGCGGGAACCCGTGGTCTCGGCGCTCATGGAAAACAGCTCCCTGGAACCGCTGTTGCTGTGAAAAAGGAGAGGGTCCCGGCGGCCGGGGAGTGCGTGGGGCACCCCCGGCCGTCAGGCGGAGTGCTTAGTAGCACTCCTTGCTGCCCTGGTAGAGCCGCAGGCTCAGACCGCTGAGCTTGAAGGTGCCGGCGGTGGTCGCCCACGCCTTCTGCTTCACGCCCGTGAGCGTCGCGGTTTCCGCGCGCTGCGCGAATCCGTACGGGTTCACCTGGGGCTTGGCGTTCGGCTGGATGCCCGTCTTGTTGGACGGGTCTCCGGCGGCCACGCCGATGTCGATGTTCTTGAACTCGGCGTCGGTGTCGAGCTCGGCGACATCGAGGTAGAGGTTCGTCGCCTCGACGGGCTTGTCGGCCTGCGTACCGGCGTTCAGCTGCAGCGTGATGCTGCCGAAGAACGGCACGTCCGGGGTGACGACCGACTGGCACATGTTGCTGATCGTCGCGTCACTGAAGCCGGACACCACGACGGGGTGCGCGGCGTCATTGCCCTTCAGGTCCTTGCCGGTCGCGATCGATCCGTACTGGATCAGGTTGTGACCGACGAGCTTGTCCGCGCGGACCTTGAACTCCTGGCCGGACACGCTGAACGACGCGGCGAGCGCACCCTGTGCCAGGCCGACGCCTATCGCGGCCGTGGCGGCCACGCTCGGCACCATGACCAGCGCGAACCGCTTCCATCTGGTCCCGCCACGTACTTGGGACTCCATGACTTTCCTCCTTCTCGGACGTACATCTCCGGGACGGACCCTCAAGGGCTGTCACGGGATGGGAGAAGTGCTACGTCCTCGGGAAGGGGAGCGCACGGGAGGTCGACCGCGTACGACTCGCGCACTTCGTCCGACACCGGCGATCACCCCCGAGCGACAACCACTGGCCACGCGTTCGCGCAACCTGCTGGACAGGCCCTGCCGGAGAGCAGAGACCCCCCTGTCCACGACCGGTGCCACTGCCACCGGCCGGCCCGGTGGGGACCCAAATGGGCGGCAGCGCCGAGTGGCTGTCGGGCTGGTGCGTTATTGGACCGAGCGTGGCCGATCGTGGTGCATTCGGGGCCGGGGCACAAGGGGGGTCATTACTAGCCAGTAACGGCCGGATAACCGAAGCGCGACCGGTCGGCATCGCGCAGGCACGCAGGGTGCCGCCGAGTGACCGGACAGAAGGGGAAATCGCCGCTGAAATGCGGACGTAAGAAGCGGCTCAACTTACTGCAAGTAACAGCGACCGCGTTTACCAAGTTTTGGTAAAACGCGGTCGCCCCTTGTCTCTCTGTCGCCAAATCGTCCGTCGCGTACCGCGCTCGGCACTCATTAGGTGACAGGTCGGTGAACGCCCGGAGGCATCCATCGGTGCGTCAGAAGAGCACCCTCGCCAGCGCGGTTCGCGCCGCCGTGACGCGCGGGTCGTCCCCTCCGATCACCTCGAAGAGTTCGAGGAGCCGGACCCGGGCCGCGTCGCGGTCGTCACCGAACGTGCGCCGCACGGTCTCGACGAGCCGCCCGAAGGCGTCCTCGACATGACCGCCGACCAGATCGAGGTCGGCCGCCGCGATCTGCGCCGCCACGTCGGCGGGCTTCTCGGCGGCGTCCTTGCGGACCTGCTGGGGGTCGAGCGACTGCACGCGCCGGAGCAGTTCGGCCTGGGCCAGGCCGAGCTTGGCCTCCGGGTTGCGCGGGTCGTCGCTCAGGACGTTCCGGTACGCCTGGACCGCGCCGGCCAGATCGCCCGAGTCGAGGGCCCGCACGGCGGCTTCGAGCAGCGCGTCGTACGGGCCCGCGGGGGCCTGCGCCTCGGCCGCGGGGGCCGCCGCCGCGTTCGGGTCGACCTCGATGCCGGTCAGGCCGAAGCGCTCCTCGGCGACCTGCACCAGCTGGTCGAGGGTCTCGCGGATCTGGGCCTCGGGGGCCGCGCCCTGGAAGAGGGGCAGCGCCTGGCCGGCGACGACCGCGAAGACGGCCGGGATCCCCTGGATCCCGAACTGCTGCATCAGCATCTGGTTGGCGTCGACGTCGATCTTGGCAAGGAGGAAGCGGCCGTTGTACTCGACGGCGAGACGCTCCAACAGCGGGCCGAGCTGCTTGCAGGGCTCGCACCACTCGGCCCAGAAGTCGATGACGACCGGCACCTCGGAGGAGCGCGTCAGGACATCGCGTTCGAAGGAGGCCTCGTCGACATCGATGACGAGGGCGGACGGCGCGACCGCCGGGACCCCGCCCTGGCGGGCTGCCTCGGCTCGCGCCTGCTCCGCCTTGCTCTTGGCCTCACCGGCCGCCTTCACCGCGGCGAGGTCGACGACGCCGCTCATGGACATGTTCCTAGGCTGCATGCGTACATCCTCCCCCTTCCGCGACGGTGCGTGGTGATCCGGTGGCAGGATCCGGGGCCCATCCGATGCCTCCCGCCGGATTGCGAGGCTCACGGACGGACCGCGGATCATTCCTGATGGCACCTGGGTCCCCACCCCGGCGCCGTGTGACATGTGGTTGTCGCGGAAGGCCGCTCATGGCTTTCGCTACGAGCCGTAGCGTAACTGGTGCGGCCCCGGCGCGCGGGGTGATCTCGCGCACACCGCATGACCTCTGGCGTGATTGCTACCGGCCGGTATGGTCGCCGTCATGCCTTCTTCATCCCGAGCCGCGAGACCGTCCTGCACGGGTCGTACGGGTCGGCCTCGCAGCGCCGAGGCCGACGCCGCGATCCTGCTGGCGACCCGGGAGGCGCTGGTCGACCTCGGCTGGTCGAAGCTCACGATGGGGGACGTGGCGACGCGGGCCGGGGTCGCCAAGACGACGCTCTACCGCCGCTGGGCGGGCAAGAACGAGCTCGTCGTGGACGCGGTCGCGGTCCTCTTCGACGAGCTCGAACTCCCGGACCTGGGCAGCCTTGTGGCCGATGTGGAGGGCGTCGTCCTCCAGTTCGCGGCCCTCCTGGAGCGCCCCGAGACGAAGACCGCGCTGATGGCCGTGGTGGCCGAATCCACCCGGGACGACGCGCTGCGCGGGCGGATCCGCTCGGCCATCGTGGACCGCCAGAAGCGGCTGGTTCTGGTCGGCCGCGAACGCGCCCAGGCCCGCGGCGAACTCCCCTACGAGGCCGACCCGGCCGTCTCCGCCCGCCACACCGACCTCATCTTCGACGTGGTGGCGGGCGCGGTCGTCCACCGCGCACTGGTCAGCGCGGAACCGGTGGACGAGGAGTGGGCCCGCGACTTCACCCTGCTGATCTGCTCGGGTCTTGCCGCGACGGCCTGAGGGCGAAGGGGCGTGGCCGGACCGTGACCCCGCCGGGTCCGCCCCGTACCCCTCGCCTGCGAGGCTCACGGGATGGGACGGACACCGGGATGGCCCGACGAGCGTGACGGCGTCTACCAGGAGCGCGAACCGGGGCATGAGGTGGCCTGTTGCCTGGTCTGCGTCCTGCTGTTCTTCTTCGGCCTGATGGCCTGGGTTGTGTGGGACCTCACCCACACGCCGTGGCTCGCCTGAGGCTCAGACCTGATAGCGCGTCGGCGCGAACAGGGCCAGGTTCTCCTCGACCCAGCTCGACGTCTGCTTCAGGCCTTCCTCCAGGCTCACTTCCGGCTCCCAGCCCGCCCACTCGCGGGCCCGCGTGTTGTCGGAAAGCAGTCGCTCCACCTCGCTGCCCGACGGGCGAAGGCGCGCCGGGTCGACGACGACCGAGGCCTCGCGGCCCGACGCGGCGATGAGCGCCTCGGCGAGGTCGCCGATCGCTATCTCGCGGCCCGTGCCCAGGTTCACGACCTCGCCGAGCGCCCGGTCGCACTCGGCGACCGCGAGGAAGCCCCGCGCGGTGTCGGTGACGTACGTGAAGTCGCGGGTCGGCGTCAGCGAGCCGAGCTTGATCTCCCGGGCGCCCGCGTGCAGTTGGGCCAGGATGGTCGGGATCACGGCGCGGGCGGACTGGCGCGGGCCGTAGGTGTTGAAGGGGCGCACCACGGTCACCGGCAGCTCGAAGGCGTGCCAGTGCGACAGCGCCATCATGTCGGCGCCGATCTTGGACGCCGAGTACGGCGACTGCGGCTGGAGCGGGTGCTGCTCGCTGATCGGGGCGGTCAGGGCGGTGCCGTACACCTCGCTGGTGGAGGTGTGGACGAGGCGGCGCACCGAGTGGCGGCGGCAGGCCTCGGCGATGTTCTCGGTGCCGACGACGTTCGTCTGGACGTAGGCGCCCGGGGAGTCGTAGCTGTACGGGATGCCGATGAGCGCGGCGAGGTGGAAGACGGTGTCGCAGCCGGCGACCGCGTCCGAGACCCGGCCCGCGTCGCGGACGTCCCCGGAGACCATCTCCACCTGGGGGTGGCCGATGAGGTGGGCGAGGAAGCCCTTCTCGGCGTACGGCTTGTAGTGCACGAACGCCCGCACGTTCGCGCCGAGTCCGACGAGCAGGTCGACGAGCGTCGAGCCGATGAAGCCCTCGGCGCCGGTGACGAGAACGGTGCGGTTCTGCCATGCGGTGATGGTGCTCATGCTGCGTACTCCCTGGTGTACGAGGTGGGGTAGGAGGCGAGTTCGAGGACCCTGGCGGCCAGCAGGTCGGCGGCCCGGGCGTGGTTGCCGGGGTCGGCGGCGCCGCTCATCGCGGCGAGCCGGGCCGGGTCGGCCAGGAGGGGTTCGATGAGGGCGGCCAGGCGGAAGGCGGTGGTCTCGGCGTCCGGCACGAGCAGGCCCGCGCCCGCGTCGGAGAGGACCCGCGCGTTGTGGGTCTGGTGGTCGCCCGGCGCGTGCGGGTAGGGCACGAGGACGGCGGGCACCCCGGTCGCGGCGAGTTCGGCGACGGTCGCCGAGCCGGCCCGGCACACGACGAGGTCGGCGGCCGCGTACGCGAGGTCCATCCGGTCGAGGTAGGGCACCGCCCGCGCGCCCGGAAGGTGGGCCAACTGCCGCTGGGTGTCCTCCAGTTGGGCCGGTCCCGTCTTGATGAGGAGGTGGACGTCGGCCCGCTCCCGCCAGCGTCCGGCCAGGCCGATCGCCGCCGCGGTGAGCCGGGCCGCGCCCAGGCTGCCGCCGTTGACGAGGACGAGCCGCGCCCCGGGCGGCACCCCGAGCGCCCGCCGGGCCTCGGTGCGCAGCGCCGTGCGGTCGAGGGAGGCGAGCGAGGCGGCGATGGGCATGCCGGTGGTGATGGCGTCCTGGCCGCCCGCGAGGTGGGCGCGGCTGCGGTCGAAGGCGACCGCGATGTTGGAGGTGAGGCGGGCCGCGAACTGGTTGGCCCGGCCCGGCACCGCGTTGGACTCGTGGATGAGGCTGGGCAGCCCGGCCATCCGCGCGCCGACGATGACCGGCGCGCTCGGGTAGCCGCCCATGCCGACGGCGACCTGGGCGCGCTGGGTCTTGAGGATGGCCCGGCACTGCGCGCCCGACTTCAGCAGCGCGGCGGGCAGCAGATACCGCTTGGCGCCGAGCGAGGGGTCGAAGGGGATCATGTCGACGGTGTGCAGGTGGTAGCCGGCGCCCGGTATGAGCTTGCCCTCCAGGCCCCGGGTCGTGCCGACGAAGGAGATCACCGCGTCGGGGACGGCCCGCCGCAGTGCCTCGGCGAGTGCGAGTCCGGGGTAGATGTGCCCGCCGGTCCCGCCCGCCCCGATCACTACTGACAATGGTGTGCGCATGGCACCGAGGTTCACGGGGCGCCCTAAGAGGGTTCTAAGAGCCGCGTTTGGCAGGCTTTGCCCATGAGCACCACGCGCGCGGTCAGAATTCTCGTCGTCGACGACGAGCCGGAGGTACGGGCGGCCGTCGAGGACGGCCTCGCGGTGGAGGGGTACGAGGTGAAGGGCGCCCCGGACGGGCTCGCGGCGCTCTCCGAGGTTGCCGCCTGGCGGCCGGACGCGATCGTCCTGGACGTGATGATGCCGGTCCTCGACGGCCTCGGGGTGTGCCGCCAGCTGCGCGCGATGGGCGACCGCACCCCGGTCCTGGTCCTCACCGCGCTGGATTCGGTGAGCGAGCGGGTGGACGGCCTGGAGGCGGGCGCGGACGACTACCTGGTCAAGCCCTTCGCCCTGGACGAACTCGTCGCCCGGGTACGGGCGTTGCTGCGCCGGGCGGCGCCCGACCCCGCCGAGCAGCAGGAGCTGCGGTACGCGGATCTGGTGGTGGACCCGGTCGCGCACACCGCCCGCCGGGGCGAGCGCCCGATCGACTTCACGCGTACCGAGTTCGCCCTGCTCGAACTCCTGATGCGCAACCCGGGGCAGGTCCTTCCGAGGGAGCTGATCCACGAGCTCGTCTGGGGCCGCGACTTCGGCCCGGACTCCAACTCCCTTGCTGTGTACGTGGGCTACCTGCGCCGCAAACTGGAGGCGGAGGGCGAGTCCAGGCTCGTCCACACCGTGCACGGCGTCGGCTACCGCCTGGACGCCTCGTGAGTTCCCGGCGGCGCCTGGGCGCCCGCTGGCGCCGCCACCGCCCGCTGCGCACCCGGCTCGCGATGGCCGCGTCCGCCGCGGTCGCGCTGGTCGCGGTCGGGGTGTGCACCGCCGCGTTCTTCGTGATCCGCTACGAGCTCTACCACCAGCTCGACCTGAACCTGACCCAGTCGGCGACCCTCACCATCCAGCAGCACCGGGACACCGCACCAGGCGTGCTCGCGGGCGAGTGCCGGTTCCTGTCCGCCCCGGCCTGCGCCCAGGTCGTCCCTGCCGACCCGGCCAAGGATCCCTCCCGCCCCTACCTCCTGCCGGTGAGCCCGCCCGTGCGGGCGGTCGCCTCCGGGGCCCGCAACGGGTACTTCACCAACATCACGCTGGCCGACGGCAAACCCGCCCGGATGCTCACCACGCCCTTCGGCGGCGACAAGGCGCTGCAGGTGGCGCTGCGTTCGGACGCGGTACGCAAGGGGGTGGGCCAGGCGGCCGGGCTCCTGAGCGGGGTGGGGGCGGCGGGCGTGCTGCTCGCGGCCGCGCTCGGCTACTGGGTGTCCCGCACGGGTCTGGCCCCCGTGGCCCGGCTCACCGCGACGGCCGAGCACATCGCGGCCACCCGCGACCCGAGCCACCGCATCGAGCTGCCGCCCGGCCCGTCGGACAAGGAGGACGAGGTGACCCGGCTCGCGGCGTCCTTCAACACGATGCTGGGCGAGCTGGAGCAGTCCGTGACGGCCCAGCGCCGCCTGGTCGCGGACGCGTCCCACGAACTGCGCACGCCCCTGACGGCGCTCCGCACGAACGCCGAGCTCCTCGCCCGGGCCGACCGCCTGACCCCGGCCCAGCGGGACCGGGCCTCGGCCGCCCTCGGCCGCCAGATCCGAGAGGTGTCCGTCCTGGTCAACGACCTCATCGACCTGGCCAGGGACCAGGAGCCCACGCCGCTCCTGGAGGAGGTCCGGCTGGCCCCGCTGCTCGCGCACACGGTGGACACGGCCCGGACGCACTGGCCGGCGACGCCCTTCCAACTGGACCTGTCCGACGCGTCGGCGACGCTGCCGGGGGTACCGGCCCGGCTTGCCCGGCTCATCTCCAACCTTCTGGACAACGCGGCGAAGTTCAGTCCGCCGGGTGCGCCGGTGGAAGTGGTGCTGCTGGCGGGGGAGTTGACGGTACGGGACCATGGGCCGGGTATCGCACCGGCCGATCTCCCTCATGTCTTCGACCGGTTCTACCGGGCGGAGCAGGCGCGGGCGTTGCCGGGGTCGGGGCTCGGCCTGGCGATGGCCCGCCAGATCGCGCGGGCCCATGGCGCCGACCTGACGGCTCATCAGGCCCCGGGCGGCGGAGCCCTGTTCCGGCTGACGCTTGGGGGCGGGGGCGGGGGCGGGGGCGGCCAGCCCGCCTAACTGCTGGGGCTCCGCCCCAGACCCCGAGATGCCCCACTCCACCCCTTCCCGAGACCCTCCGGGGGTTGGAGTGAGAGTGAAGCCGCGTTTCCTGGGGCTCCGCCCCAGACCCCGTTCGCGCCTTGAGGGCGCTCGTCCTCAAACTCCCCCAAGGCCTTAACGGCCAGGGGGGACCCCCATGACGGGCTGGGTATGCCCGCACCCGACGCCGCCAGGGGCGCGGGGAACTGCGCGACCAGCCACGCGCGGTCCGCAGCCGAACCTCACCCCTGGCGGGTTTCGGGAAGGCCGGGGTTCAGAAGCCCGGGGGCTCCGTGTACGTGCCCCACTCGTCGCGGAGGACCCCGCAGATCTCACCCAGGGTCGCCTCCGCCCGCACCGCGTCCAGCATCGGCACGATCATGTTGGAGCCGTCACGGGCCGCGGCCAGCATCGCGTCCAGCGCGGCCCGCACCGCCCCGTCGTCGCGGCGCGACTTGCGGTCGGCCAGGACCCGTACCTGCTCGCGCTCCACCTCATGGCTGACCCGCAGAATCTCCAGGTCACCGGTGACCGAACCGTGGTGGCAGTTGACGCCCACCACCCGCTTGTCGCCCTTCTCCAGGGACTGCTGGTAGCGGAAGGCCGACTCCGCGATCTCCCCGGTGAACCAGCCGTCCTCGATGCCGCGCAGGATGCCGGAGGTGATCGGGCCGATCGGGTGCTGCCCGTCGGGGTGCGCCCGCAGGCCCCGCTCCCTTATCTGCTCGAAGATCTTCTCCGCGTCCGCCTCGATGCGGTCGGTGAGCTGCTCCACGTACCAGGAGCCGCCCAGCGGGTCGGCGACGTTCGCGACGCCGGTCTCCTCCATCAGCACCTGCTGCGTGCGCAGCGCGATCTCGGCGGCCTGCTCGCTGGGCAGCGCGAGGGTCTCGTCAAGGGCGTTGGTGTGCAGCGAGTTGGTGCCGCCGAGCACGGCCGCGAGGGCCTCCACGGCGGTGCGTACGACATTGTTGTACGGCTGCTGCGCGGTCAGCGAGACCCCGGCGGTCTGGGTGTGGAAGCGCAGCCACTGCGCCTTGTCCGACTTCGCGCCGTACACCTCCTTCATCCAGCGGGCCCAGATGCGGCGCGCCGCACGGAACTTGGCGATCTCCTCGAAGAAGTCCACGTGCGCGTCGAAGAAGAAGGACAGGCCCGGGGCGAAGACGTCCACGTCCAGGCCTCGGCTGAGGCCCAGTTCCACGTAGCCGAAGCCGTCGGCCAGGGTGTACGCCAGCTCCTGCGCGGCCGTCGCCCCCGCCTCGCGGATGTGGTAGCCGGAGACCGAGAGCGGCTTGTACGCGGGGATGCCCTGCGCGCAGTGCTCCATCAGGTCGCCGATGAGGCGCAGATGGGGCTCGGGCTGGAAGAGCCACTCCTTCTGCGCGATGTACTCCTTGAAGATGTCCGTCTGGAGCGTGCCGTTGAGCACCGCCGGGTCCACGCCCTGCCGCTCGGCGGCGACCAGGTACATACAGAAGGCGGGCACCGCGGGCCCGCTGATCGTCATGGATGTCGTGACGTCGCCGAGCGGGATGTCCTTGAACAGGACCTCCATGTCGGCGGCCGAGTCGATGGCGACGCCGCAGTGGCCGACCTCGCCGAGCGAGCGGGGGTCGTCGGAGTCGCGGCCCATGAGGGTGGGCATGTCGAAGGCGACGCTCAGCCCGCCGCCGCCGGCGGCCAGGATCATCTTGTAGCGCTCATTGGTCTGCTCGGCGTTGCCGAACCCGGCGAACTGCCGGATCGTCCACGTACGCCCCCGGTATCCGGTCGGGTACAGGCCACGGGTGAAGGGGTACTCCCCGGGCCAGCCGATCCGCTCGAACCCGTCGTAGGTGTCGCCGGGCCGGGGCCCGTACGCCGGGTCCACGGGATCCCCGGAGAGCGTGGTGAAGTCCGCGTCGCGCTTGCGGGCCTTGTCGTAACGGGCCTGCCAGCGACGGCGGCCTTCTTCGATGGCGTCAGCGTCCATGACTCAAATTTACTTGGACGTCCTAGTAAATGTCGATGGCCGACCGCCGCGCAGTTGCTCACGCGGCGGTGGGCCGGGCTCTGCCGTCAGGCGCGGGCGCCCGCGGGGACGCCGCCCGCGACCTTGGACTCCAGTTCCTTGGAGACCTTGCGCTCGACGAAGAAGGCGGCGGTGGGGATCGTGCCGGCGATCAGCACCCACAGCTGCTTGCCGACCGGCCACTTCGCCTTGGAGCCCAGGTCGAAGGCGAAGACGAGGTAGATCACGTACAGCCAGCCGTGGGCGATGCCGACGACCTTCGTGAAGTCCGCGGCGCCGTTCATGTCGAGGATGTACTTGGCGATCACGCCGAGGGTCAGCAGGACCAGTAGCACGCCGGTGACGTACGCCATCACTCGGTAGCGGGTCAGCACGCTCTTTTTCATGCGGTCGAGCGTAACCGGACACACGGGGCGATCTTCCCCCGGGTCCCGCACCCTGGGGCTCCGCCCCAGACCCCGCTCGCACCTCAAGGGCGCTCGTCCTCGAACTCCCCCGAGCCGCAGAGTGGCACAGCGGGAAGGGGCGGGGTGAGGAGCTACTCCTCGAAGTCGTTGGCCGCCACTCGCAGGGGGCGCAGCATCGCGAAGATTTCGGCGCATTCCTCCGCGTCGTAGACGCCGAGGCCGAACTCCATCGCCATCAGGTCGCGCGTGGCCTGCTCCACCACCTCGCGGCCCTTGCCCGTGATGGACGCCAGCGTGCCGCGGCCGTCGTTCGGGTTGGGGCGCTTGTCCACGAGGCCCGACTTCACGAGGCGGTCCACCGTGTTGGTGACCGAGGTCGGGTGGACCATCAGGCGCTCGCCGATTTTCGACATCGGCAGCTCCCCCTCCTTGGAGAAGGTCAGCAGCACCAGCGCCTCGTACCGCGCGAAGGTCAGCCCGTAGGGCTTCACCACCGCGTCGACCTCCGAGAGCAGGATCTGGTGCGCCCGCATGATCGAGGTGATCGCCCCCATCGAGGGCACGGGGCCCCAGCGCTGCTGCCAGAGTTCGTCGGCTCGGGCGATGGGATCGAAGGGAAGGCTGAGCGGCTTGGGCACCCGTCGACCTTACCCACTGGTCACATGCCGGTCAGCCCCGTCTCGAAGTTCGGTACCGGCCGCCCGGCATGGCGGTCCCGCACCCAGAGTGACCGCTATGTCACTATTGCCCGGTTAACTGTAGATCGTATGGATCATGCAGCCGTGCAGACGGTCCCGTCCAGACCCTTGTCACCCCCAGGGGAACGATGTCCCGGTACAGAACCCTCTCGTACAGAATCCTGCTCGCCGCGGCCCTGCTCGCCGGCGGCGCCGGCTGCTCCGCCGACGGCGCGGACGAGGCTCCCGCGGCCCAGGCCCGCACCCAGGCCGAGGCCGCCCCCGCGCCCACGCCGGGCTCTCCCTTCTGGGTGGACCCGGAGAGCGACGCGGCCCGGCAGGTGAGGATCTGGCAGGTGCAGGGGCGCACCTCCGACGCCCAGGCGCTCCGGCGGATCGCGGAGCGGCCGGTGGCCACCTGGCCGTCGGGGGACAACCCGCAGCCCGGCATCCGCAAGGCCGTGGAGGGCGCCGCCAAGGAGAAGCGGACCGCGCTGTTCGTGGCGTACAACATTCCGCACCGCGACTGCGGCAAGTACTCGGCGGGCGGGGCGAACGGGGTCGACGGCTATCGCGCCTGGTACGGGATGTTCGCCGAGGCCATCGGCCCGGCCCCGGCGGTCGTCGTCCTGGAGCCGGACGCGGTCGCCCACATGGTCGACGGGTGCACGACGCCCGACCATCACGCCGAGCGGTATCAGCTCCTCAACGAGGCCGTCGAGCATCTGAAGAAACTGCCCAACACCAAGGTCTATCTCGATGCCGGGAATCCCGCGTGGATCCCGGACCCCTACACCCTCATCGAGCCGCTGCGGCGGGCCGGCATCGAGAAGGCCGACGGGTTCGCGCTGAACGTCTCCAACTTCCAGACCGACGCGACGGTGCGGGCGTACGGGATGAAGGTGTCCCAGGCGCTCGACGGCAAGCACTTCGTCATGGACACCAGCCGCAACGGCGAGGGCCCTCTGCCCGGCGACCGCGACCAGGCCTGGTGCAATCCCCCGGGCCGGTCCCTGGGAACTCCGCCGTCGGTCAGTACCGGGGATCCGCTCGTCGACGCCTTCTTGTGGATCAAGCGGCCGGGCGACTCGGACGGGCCCTGCCGCGGCGGACCGTCCGCCGGGACCTGGTGGCCGGAGTACGCCCTCGGGCTCGCCAAACGCGCCCGATTCTGACGAACCGCCAGGTATAGGGCGCTCAGTCCACGCGTATCCACTTCGCCTCGGACGGCGTGCCCTCCTGGTCGGTCACGAAGACCATGTACCAGCCGGGCGGGACCAGCGCCCGGTCCTTCGGGACGGTGATCGTGACCGAGTTCCTGTCCTTGGTCAGGCCGAGTTCGATCGAGCGCTGCTCGACGTCCGTGGTGTGGGTGACCGCGCTCGGCCGCATCAGCCGGGCCTTGACGACGCGCTCGGGGTGGTCCGTCCTGAAGGTCGCCCGGCCGTCGCCCGCCACGGCCTCGGGGCCGTCGCCGAGGGCGGGGCGCCTGTCCTTGTCGCGGTAGAGGTAGGGCGGGGTGTAGACCTCCATGCGCTGCTCGAATTTGCCGAGTTTGGTGTTGTCCTTGTCGCCGAAGAGCGAGTCGGAGCCGAAGGTGGCGACCCGGCCGTCGGGCAGCAGCAGCGCCTCGGAGTGGTAGTTGCGGCCGATGATGGGGTCGGCCGCCTCGCGGAACGCGTTCTCCCTGGGGTCGTAGAACTGGGCCTTGAAGATGTTGGAGCCGCCCCGGCCGCGGTAGTCCGAGGAGCCGCCGGTCGTGAACACCGAGTCGTCCGGCATGATCACGCTGTTCAGGTAGCGGGTGCCCTGCGGGAGTTCGGGACCGGACCTGAAGAGGGGGTTCTGCTGCTTGAGGTCCACCACGGCGGTGCGCGGCGTCGCCTTCTTGGACTCGCCGACCCCGCCGCCGCCGAGCAGCATGAAGCGCTGGTCCTGCGCGGGGGGCAGCAGGAGTGAACTGGCCGTCTCCAGCTGGTCGGTGGCGCTCAGACCGCCGATCTTGGTGAAGGTGTTCTTCTCGACGTCCCACAGGCCGGGCTCGCGCCCCTTGTCGGCGGGCCCGTACCCGGCGTTGGCGCCTGAGTAGAAGAGCTTGCCGCTCTTGGTCAGGAACAGCGAGGGGTAGGTCGGGAAGTAGCGGAAGGGGCCCTTGGACCACTGCTTGGTCTTCGGGTCGTAGATCTCGTTGTCGCCCGCGAGGATGGCGCCCACGTCGTCGAGCCCGGAGACGGCGAGCACCCGGCCGTCCTGGAGCGTGGTGAGCGTCGGGTACCAGCGGGCCTCCTTCATCGGGGTGACCGGGATGTACTTCTCGGCCCTGGGGTCGAATTCGTACGCCGCCCTGATCCCCTGGAAGTCCTGCTTGTCCAGGGTGATCTTCTCGGCGATCCCGTACAGGTTGTCGGCGTCCTTGCCGGTCAGGCCCACGATCTCGTACTGCGCCCGGTCGGTGGCGACCGACTGGGGGCCCTCGGCGACCGCCTCGACGAAGACCCGCGCCTCGCCGGCGGTGGTCTTGGTCCCCCAGGGCTTCATCTGCCCGGTGTCGTAGTACGAGACCTCGAACTCGCGCTTGGCGCGCGGCACCGTGACGGTGAACTTCGATATGTACTCGACTCCCGACGGCGAACGGAACTTGGTGCCCTTCTTGACGGTGACGGTCTTGTCCGGGCTCTCGTTCTTGATCCGCATGCCGCCGCCGGCCCGCTTGACCTCGCCGTCCAGGAGCTCGTAGCGGGCGGTTCCGCCGGCCACCAGGAGCTTGCCGTCGGGGAGTTGGGCGTGGCCGCCGCAGAAGAAGTCCTCGGGGGTGGGGATCTTCTTGAAGGAGTTGTCCTTCGGGTTCCACAGCACGGTGTCGAAGGTGCCGGCGTCGAAGTGGTCCTGCTTGTTGCCCGAGCCCGCGATGATCAGCACCTTGCCGGTGTGCAGCAGCGCCGCGTGAATGGCGTTGGTGCGGTACTCCTTGGGGATGTCGACGCCGTGCCAGGCGCCGTACCGCGCCATGTAGTCGGGCTGGGCTATCTCCCATGCGTGGTACTGCTCGGTGGCGAAGGAGAGCGCGGCGGGAGCGTTGAGACCGGCGAGGAGCACGACGGCGCCGCCGCCGAGCAGCGTCTTCCTCGTCCGCTTCGAGGGCCGGTGGGCCATGGCTCAGTTCCCTCCGGTCGTCGTGGCCACGGCGGGTTCCGCCTCGCCCGTGGCCTTCTTCTTCCGGGTGGCGACCGCGGCCGCGCTGCGGGCCACCGCGCGCTCGCGCCGCGTCGTCCAGGCCCAGATCGCCGCCGGGGCCAGCGCGATGCACAGAGCGAGCAGGGCCCAGGTGCGCATGGCGGCGTGGGTGTGGCGGTAGTGCACGGAGGCGATCAGCGAGCAGGCCAGGACGGCCGCCCAGAACAGGTGGATGCGGAAGGTCCACAGCCGGTCGGGGCTGGCCTGGCCGCCCTTGGGCGTGACGACGAACCGGCCGGGGGTGCGCAGGACGGCCGAGCCGAGCGACTTGAGGTAGATGGGCGCCGAGAGCGCGGACATCCCCATCCCGGCGAGCCCGCCCGAGCCCTCGGGTTCGTGGGGCGAGACGTTGTGTCGCCGGTTCCAGAGGTAGAGCCCGATCTGGAGGGCCGCCGCGTCGCTGTAGAGCATCAGCCAGACCGAGGCGCTGACCTGGGTGCCGGACGCCCCGAACCACAGGAACAGCAGGCAACTGACGATCCCCAGAAGCCAGTTGACGGCCGTCATCGGGTAGTAGACGAGCATCAGGGTGTACGAGAGCAGCCGGCCGGGCGGCATGCTGAAGGGCGCCTTCCAGTACTGCTTGAACAGCGTCTCGTAGGTGCCGCGCGACCAGCGCATCTGCTGGGTGAAGAAGTCGGTCCAGGAGGCCGGGCCCTCGCCGACGGCCAGCACGTCCGGGGTGTACACGGAGCGCCAGTGGCGGCCGGTCCTCGGGTTCTTGTGCCGGTGCAGTTCGAAGCCGGTGGCCATGTCCTCGGTGATCGAGTCGTACAGGCCGCCGATCTGCCGCAGGGCCGCGATCCGTACGACGTTGTTGGTGCCGACGAACATGGGCGCCCGGTAGCGGTTGCCGGCCCGCTGGATCAGCGCGTGGAAGAGGAACTGCTGGGATTCGGCGGCCTTGGTGACCGGTGAGGTGTAGTTCCCGTACACCTGCGGCCCGACGACGAAGGCGACGTCGGGGTCGCGGAAGTAACCCATCATCCGCTCCAGGAAGTTGGGGAGCGGGGCGTGGTCGGTGTCGACGGAGGCGAAGAAGTCGTAGTCGCGGCCGTGCATCGCGATCCACGCGTTGTAGTTGCCGTGCTTGGTGCGGGCCTTGTGGGCGCCCTTCTTGCGGTTCCACTCGGGGACGCCCTTGCGGGAGAAGTGGCGCACGCCCAGTTCGGCGCACAGGGCCCTGGCCTGTTCGTCGTCGCCCTCGTCCAGGAGCCAGATGTCGAGCGGCCCGGTGTGCGTGAGCCGGACGGCCGCCTCCAGGGTGTTACGCACCATGGATATGGGTTCCTTGCCGGGCACGTACGTGGTGAGGAAGGCGACCCGCGTGCCGTATTCGGCGGTGACGGGGACGGGGTCGCGGGCGACCATCGTGGCGTGGGCGACGGAGGCGACATTGGTGACCATGAAGAGCTCGATCAGGCCGATCGAGACCAACATCGCGATGTCGAGGCCGACGAGCCAGCGGTCGCCGCCCTCGCGTTCTACCCAGTGGGTGGGCCAGACGAGGTAGACGAGCAGCAGGCCGGTGAGTATCGGCGCCAGGGCCATCAGCAGGACGGCGCGTATGCGGTGCGGCTCCCGGGAGAGCAGGCTGCGGTATTGCACCTGGTAGGGCTTGGCGCCCGGCTCCGTGAGCGGTCCGGCCAGTCGGCTGTAGGTGTCGTAGGCGTAGCCCTCCGGGCGCACGGTGCCCTCCAGCTGATCGTCGAGCAGGGTCACGAACTGGGTTATATCCCCACAAAAGTGGAGAATGCCCGGCGTGTCGACTGGAGTTACTCCGAGTGAGCGGTTCTGGATTGAACCGCTTTCGCGCGCGGTAGGTGCGGCCCGGAGATACGCGAAAGCCCCCGGCCGCGGTGGCCGGGGGCTCTTCGCTGAAGGCCGGTTACTCGGACAGATGGCGCTCCACCGTCTCGACCTTGGACGTCAGGCCGTCCGTGACACCGGGGCGGATGTCCGCCTTGAGTACGAGCGAGACCCGGTTCGAGCGGGCCTCGACGGCGGCGACGGCGCGCTTGACGACGTCCATGACCTCGTCCCACTCGCCCTCGATGCTGGTGAACATCGCGTCGGTACGGTTGGGCAGGCCGGACTCGCGGACCACGCGCACCGCGTCGGCCACGTACTCCCCCACGTCCTCGCCGACGCCGAGCGGGCTGACCGAGAAGGCGACGATCATGCGTTGACCACGCCTTCCTTGCGGGCCCGGGTCGCGATCACCGCATCGTCCAGCTCGCGGCGGATCTTGCGCTCGGCGAAGAAGCCGCCGAAGGGCAGCACGGCGAGCACGAAGTAGAGCGCGCCGGTCTTCGCGGACCACTTGGTGCGGTTCCAGGCGTCCAGCCAGAAGAGCACGTACAGCGTGAACAGGATGCCGTGGACCATGCCCATGACCATGACCCCGTCGAACGAGGTGGTGCGCTTGAGCACGGAGCACACCAGCAGGATCGGGAACGAGATGGCCTCGGGGAGCGAGATCAGTCGGAGGCGGTGCAGGGCGGAGGCTGTCTTGATGTCCACGTGTGGGGCACCTTCGCTGGGAGGGAGCGGGCGGCAGTGATCGTTTGGCGTGATCTTTGTGAATGCATGCACAAACGATCCCCATTCTGACATCGCGCCCTTGCCCCTGTCGGGGCGGGTCCCCGGCCCGCTAACGTCGGCCCGTGGCAACGTTCCGACTCCAGGGCAGCAAAGTGCTCGCCGTCGACATGACAGGCGACGCCGTCAAAGCGAAGAACGGCTCGATGGTCGCCTACGACGGCCAGATGGCGTTCAAGAAGATGTCCGGCGGCGGTGAGGGTCTGCGCGGCATGGTGACCCGCCGCCTCACCGGCGAACAGATGACCGTGATGGAGGTGAAGGGGCACGGCACGTGCTACTTCGCCGACCGCGCGAGCGAGATCAACCTAGTGAGCCTGACCGGCGACAAGCTCTTCGTCGAGGCGAGCAACCTGCTCGCCACCGATGCCGGACTGCGGACCGGCACCACATTCACCGGCCTGCGCGGCGCGAGCCAGGGCAACGGCCTGTTCACCACGACGATCGAGGGCCACGGCCAGGCCGCGATCATGTCGGACGGACCGGCCGTGGTTCTCAGGGTCAGCGCCCAGTACCCGCTGTCCGTCGACCCGGGGGCGTACATCGCGCACCAGGGCAATCTCCAGCAGCGCTTCCAGTCCGGGGTGACCTTCCGCACCTTCCTGGGCGAGGGCTCGGGCGAGGCCTTCCAGATCCGGTTCGAGGGCGAGGGCCTGGTGTACGTGCAGCCCAGCGAGCGCAACACGATCGGCGGGGACGTCTGATGCCCTTCCGCGAGATCAACTCGAAGATGGTCGAGGCGACGGTGAGCCCCGGCCAGAAAATGTTCAGCCAGCGCGGCGCGATGCTCGCCTACAAGGGCGAGGTGTCCTTCACGCCCAACATCCAGGGCGGCCAGGGCGGCATCATGTCGATGATCGGCCGCCGGGTCGCCAACGAGGCGACCCCGCTGATGACGGTGGAGGGCAGCGGCACGGTGATGTTCGGCCACGGCGGCCACCACATCCAGGTCATCAACCTCCAGGGCGACACCCTGTACGTGGAGGCGGACCGGCTGCTCGCCTTCGACGGCACCCTCCAGCAGGGCACGATGTTCATGGGCTCGCAGGGCGGGGTCATGGGCATGGTGCGCGGCCAGGTGACCGGCCAGGGCCTGTTCACCACCACGCTCAAGGGCCACGGGGCCGTCGCCGTGATGGCGCACGGCGGCGTGATCGAGCTGCCGATCACCCCGCAGCGCCCGGTGCACGTCGACCCGCAGGCCTATGTGGCCCACCACGGCGACGTACGCAACAAGCTCTCGACCGCGCTCGGCTGGCGCGACATGGTGGGCCGGGGCTCCGGCGAGGCCTTCCAGCTCGAACTGTCCGGCAATGGCTCGGTGTACGTGCAGGCCTCGGAGGAGAAGCTGTGACCGCCCCGGTGATCTTCGATCCCTACTCGCTGCCGACCGACGACAACGTCAACAAGTACACCTTCTGCGTGGAGCTCAAGTCGAGCCAGTGGTTCCTGCAGAAGGGCAAGATGATCGCCTACTACGGGCAGATCGAGTTCAACGGCATCGGCCACGGCCGGCTCGACCGGCTGCTTCGTACGAGCTTCCACTCTCCGCTGCACGCCAGCGACTGGGTGGTGGCCAACGGCAGCGGCAAAATGCTGCTCGCGGACCGCGCCTTCGACGTGAACAGCTACGACCTGGACGAGGGCAACCTCACGATCCGGTCGGGCAACCTCCTCGCGTACGAGCCCTCGCTAGCGCTCAAGCAGTCGATCGTGCCGGGGTTCCTGACGCTGATCGGCACGGGCAAGTTCGTGGCCGCGTCCAACGGCCCGGTCGTCTTCATGGAGCCGCCGATCCGGGTTGACCCGCAGGCGCTTGTCGGCTGGGCGGACTGCCCTTCGCCCTGCCACCACTACGACCACGGCTACATGACGGGCATCCTGGGCGGAATCCGGTCACTCACCGGGCTCGGCGGAACGTCCGGCGAGGAGCACCAGTTCGAGTTCGTGGGGGCCGGTACGGTACTGCTCCAGTCCACCGAGGTGCTCATGGCGGAGCAGGCGACCGGGCAGGTCACCAACGAGCCCGGGGTACCCGGCGGCGGCCAGGGCGGGCACGGCCAGCAGGGCGCGGGACCGCGTCTTCCCGGCCAGCTGGGGGACCTCCAGCGTCGCTTCGGCCTGTGAGCGGTAGTCTGCGGAGTGTGACGTCGAACGCGTGAGCCCTTCGGGGCTCGGCGGGGCCCGCGCGAGTGGCGCGATCGCATCACGTGCCGGGCGTCACACTCCCACACTTGGTTCAGAATTCAACTTCTTAGGTAGAATCCACATATGGAGACCGAGACGGCCACGAACTGGCTGAGCGACGACGAGCAGTGCGCCTGGCGCACCTATCTGGACGTCAACAGGATGCTGACGTACCAGATGGAGAAGGATCTCCAGCCGTTCGGCCTGACCAACAACGACTACGAGATCCTGGTGAACCTCTCGGAGTCGGCCGACAGGCGGATGCGGATGAGCGACCTCGCGGCCGCCACCCTCCAGTCCAAGAGCCGTCTCTCGCACCAGATCACCCGCATGGAGAACGCGGGCCTGGTCCGGCGCGAGAACTGCGAGTCGGACCGGCGCGGCCTGTTCGCCGTCCTGACCGAGCACGGCACGGAGACCATGGAGAAGGTCGCCCCCCACCATGTGGCCTCCGTGCGGCGCCACTTCATCGATCTGCTGTCGGGCGAGGCGCTCGCGGATCTACGCGAGTCACTCGCCCCGATCGCGGAGCACCTGCGGGGCCACCGCGGCAAGATCTGACGCACAGTCAGACCTTGGGATCCGGTCAGACCCCGGACCTGGTCGGACCCGGGTTCCGGCCCGCCTAGGCTCCGGTCAGCCCGGCCACCAGCTCGTCGGCCGCCGCGTACGGGTCGAGTTCGCCGTCCACGATGCGCTGCGCCAGCGTGTCCAGGCGGCGGTCGCCGTGCAGGGAGCCGATGCGCTCGCGCAGGGCGGTGACCGCGATGGTCTCGACCTCGCGGGCCGCGCGGGCCCGGCGCCGTTCGGCGAGGACGCCGTGCTCGGCCATCCACGCGTGGTGCTTCTCCAGGGCCTCCACGACCTCGTCGATGCCCTCGCCGCGTGCCGCCACCGTCTTGACGATGGGCGGGCGCCAGTCCCCCGGGCCGCGTGATTCGCCGAGTCCCAGCATGTGGTTGAGCTCGCGGGCCGTCGCGTCCGCGCCGTCCCGGTCCGCCTTGTTGACGACGTACAGGTCGCCGATCTCCAGGATTCCGGCCTTGGCCGCCTGGATGCCGTCGCCCATGCCGGGCGCGAGCAGCACCACCGAGGTGTCGGCCTGCGAGGCGATCTCGACCTCGGACTGGCCGACGCCCACCGTCTCGACCAGGATCACCTCGCAGCCCGCCGCGTCCAGCACCCGGATCGCCTGCGGCGCGGCCCACGCCAGGCCGCCCAGGTGGCCCCGGGTCGCCATCGAGCGGATGTAGACGCCCGGGTCGGAGGCGTGCTCGGACATCCGCACCCGGTCCCCGAGCAGGGCCCCGCCCGAGAAGGGCGAGGACGGGTCGACGGCGAGCACGCCGACCCGCTTGCCGGCCCTGCGGTACGCGGTGACGAGCGCCGAGGTGGACGTCGACTTGCCGACACCGGGCGAGCCCGTGAGCCCCACGACGTACGCGTTGCCCGCGAGCGGGGCAAGGGCCGCCATGACCTCGCGCAGCTGCGGGGACGCCCCCTCGACCAGCGAGATCAGCCGGGCGACGGCCCTGGGCCGGCCTTCCCGGGCCTGGGCCACCAGTTCGGGGACGTCCACCATTGCCGCTCCGTTCAGTCGCGTACGCACCGCAGGGATCAGGGAGTTGCTCGCGGGTGTTACTTGCCCGGGACGCGAACGATCAGCGCGTCGCCCTGACCGCCGCCGCCGCACAGGGCCGCCGCGCCGACGCCGCCGCCGCGACGCTTCAGTTCGAGGGCGAGGTGCAGCACGACGCGGGCGCCGGACATGCCGATCGGGTGCCCCAGGGCGATCGCGCCGCCGTTGACATTCACCTTTTCCGGCGAAACTCCGAGGTCCTTCATTGACTGCACGGCGACCGCGGCGAAGGCCTCGTTGATCTCGATCAGGTCGAGGTCCTCGACCGTGATCCCCTCCTTGCCGACCGCGTGCCTGATCGCGTTCGAGGGCTGCGACTGGAGCGAGTTGTCGGGGCCCGCCACGTTGCCGTGGGCGCCGATCTCGGCGATCCACTCCAGGCCCAGCTCCTCCGCCTTGGCCTTGGACATGACGACGACCGCGGCCGCGCCGTCCGAGATCTGCGAGGAGGTGCCGGCCGTGATCGTGCCGTCCTTGGCGAAGGCGGGGCGCAGCTTGCCGAGGGACTCGACGGTGGTGTCGGCGCGCACGCCCTCGTCCTTGGCGAACAGGACCGGGTCGCCCTTGCGCTGCGGAATCTCGACCGGGGTGATCTCGGCCTCGAAGATGCCGTTCTTCTGGGCGGCCGCGGCGCGCTGGTGCGAGGCCGCCGCGATCGCGTCCTGCTCGGGGCGGGCGATGCCCAGCCGGGTGTTGTGCTTCTCCGTGGACTCGCCCATGGGGATGTTCTCGAAGGAGTCGGTGAGACCGTCGTACGCCATCGCGTCGAGCATCTCGATCGCGCCGTACTTGTAGCCCTCGCGGGACTTGGGCAGCAGGTGCGGGGCGTTGGTCATCGACTCCTGGCCGCCGGCGACCACGATGTCGAACTCACCGGCGCGGATCAGCTGGTCGGCCAGCGCGATCGCGTCCAGACCCGACAGGCACACCTTGTTGATGGTGAGCGCGGGGACGTTCATCGGGATGCCGGCCTTGACGGCCGCCTGGCGCGCGGGGATCTGACCGGCCCCGGCCTGGAGCACCTGGCCCATGATCACGTACTGCACCTGGTCGCCGCCGATGCCGGCCCGGTCCAGGGCCGCCTTGATGGCGAACCCCCCGAGGTCGGCGCCGGAGAAGGACTTGAGGGAGCCGAGCAGTCGGCCCATGGGCGTACGGGCGCCCGCGACGATCACTGAGGTGGTACCGGTCGTTCCAGACATGAGGCACGGCCCCTTGGGAGGTGAGGGTGAACGAGAGGGGGTCTGGGGGGATACCCCCAGTCACGAAGGTGCACTTCGAATGTACTGAGCGGTACTGCCCCACGTCACCGGGCAGCCGGTGTGATCGCGCGCACGTTGCGTAACCACCCCTGCGGGCGCTGCACTGGACCCATGCTGACGCGAATCGACCACATCGGGATCGCCTGTTTCGACCTCGACAAGACCGTCGAGTTCTACCGTGCCACCTACGGATTCGAGGTGTTCCACACCGAGGTCAACGAGGAACAGGGCGTGCGCGAGGCCATGCTCAAGATCAACGAGACCTCCGACGGCGGGGCCTCCTACCTCCAGCTCCTGGAGCCGACCCGCGAGGACTCCGCGGTCGGCAAGTGGCTGGCCAAGAACGGGGAGGGCGTCCACCACATCGCCTTCGGCACCGGGGACGTCGCCGCCGACTCCGAGGCCATCCGCGGCAAGGGCGTACGGGTCCTGTACGACCAGCCGCGCATCGGTTCGATGGGCTCGTCTATCACCTTCCTGCACCCCAAGGACTGCCACGGCGTGCTCACCGAACTCGTCACTTCCGCCCCGGAAGGCACCACCGCCCACTGAGCCCGCACGGTGGAGGCCGGACCTCCGGATACTCGGCCCGGTACAGTGGGCGGTTCCGGGCCGGGGTCGGGTCGGGGCCTGGGACCCACGCCCCTGTTTTGATCTGACACCATTCACCGGGGGCCCGTCCGCTGTTACTCGCGGTCGGACGGCGCTCGTACGGGCAGTGTTCGCGACCAGGGGACGGATGGGACCGCGCAGTGCGGGGCTACGAACGCCAGGAGAGCCAGAGCCACCGGCCTGACGACCACCTCTCGCGGTTCGAGGCCGAGATGGAGCGGCTGAAGACCGAGCGGGAGAAGGCCGTTCAGCACGCCGAGGATCTCGGCTACCAGGTCGAAGTGCTGCGCGCCAAGCTCCACGAGGCGCGCCGCAATCTCGCGACCCGTCCCGCCTACGACACGGCGAACGTCGGCTACCAGGCCGAACAGCTGCTCCGCAACGCCCAGATGCAGGCCGAGCAACTGCGCACCGACGCCGAGCGCGAGCTGCGCGACGCCCGTGCCCAGACCCAGCGGATCCTCCAGGAGCACGCCGAGCACCAGGCGCGCCTCCAGGCCGAGCTGCACGCCGAGGCCGTCAACCGCCGCCAGCGCCTGGACCAGGAGCTGGCCGAGCGCCGGGCCACCGTCGAGTCGCACGTCAACGAGAACGTGGCGTGGGCCGAACAGCTGCGCGCCCGCACCGAGTCGCAGGCCCGCCGGCTCATGGAAGAGTCCCGCGCCGAGGCCGAGCAGTCGCTCGCCGCGGCCCGCGCCGAGGCGACGCGCATCGCCGAGGAGGCCCGCCAACGGCTCGGCGCCGAGGCCGAGTCGGCCCGCGCCGAGGCCGAGGCCACGCTGCTGCGCGCCCGCAAGGACGCCGAGCGGCTCCTGAACGCGGCCTCCACGCAGGCCCAGGAGGCCACCTCCCACGCCGAGCAGCTGCGTACGACCACCACCGCCGAGGCCGACCAGGCGCGCCAGCAGGCGGCCGAGCTGAGCCGGGCCGCGGAGCAGCGGATGCAGGAGGCCGAGGCCGCGCTGCGCGAGGCGCGCACCGAGGCCGAACGGGCCGTCACCGAGGCCAAGGAGGCCGCGGCCAAGCAGCTCGCGAGCGCCGAGTCCGCCAACGAGCAGCGCACCAGGACCGCGAAGACCGAGATCGCCCGGCTCGTCGCGGAGGCCACCAAGGAGTCCGAGACCCTCAAGGCCGAGGCCGAGCAGGCGCTGGAGGACGCGAAGGCGGAGGCCGAGCGGCTGCGCACGGAGGCCGCCGAGTCGGCGCGCACCAGCGCCGCCGAGGACACCGCGGCCCAGCTCGCCAAGGCCGCGCGTACGGCCGAGGAGGTGCTGACCAAGGCGTCCGAGGACGCCCGGGAGACAACCCGCAAGGCGTCCGAGGAGGCCGAGCGGATTCGCCACGAGGCGGAGGCCGAGGCGGAGCGGCTGCGCGGCGAGGCGGCCGAGCAGGCCGACGAGCTCAAGGGCGCGGCCAAGGACGACACCAAGGAGTACCGGGCCAAGACGGTCGAGCTCCAGGAGGAGGCCCGCCGGCTGCGCGGCGAGGCCGAGCAGCTCCGCGCCGAGGCGGTCGCCGAGGGCGAGCGCATCCGGGGCGAGGCGCGGCGCGAGGCCGTCCAGCAGATCGAGGAGGCGGCCAAGACCGCCGAGGAGCTCCTCGCCAAGGCGAAGGCCGACGCCGACGAGCTGCGGACGACCGCGGGCAACGAGTCCGAGCGCGTACGCAATGAAGCGGTCGAGCGGGCCAACACGCTGCGCAAGCAGGCCGAGGAGACCCTTGAGCGCACCCGCGCCGAGGCCGAGCGGATGCGCGCGGAGGCCGAGGAGCAGGCCGAGCAGACCACAACGGGCGCCGAGCAGGCGGCAGTCGAGCTCCGCGCGGAGACCGAGCGGGCCATAGCGGCCCGTCAGGCCGAGGCCGCCGAGGAACTGACCCGGCTGCACACCGAGGCCGAGCAGCGTCACGCCGCCGCCGAGCAGGCCCTCACCGACGCCCGCGCCGAGGGCGAGCGGATCCGGCGCGAGGCCGCCGAGGAGACCGAGCGGATCCGCACCGAGGCCGCCGAGCGCATCCGTACGCTCCAGGCGCAGGCCGAGCAGGAGGCCGAGCGGCTGCGCACCGAGGCCGCGTCCGACGCGTCGACCGCCCGTTCCGAGGCGGAGAACGCGGCGTCCCGGCTGCGCGCCGAGGCGTCCGCGGAGGCGGAGCGGCTCAAGTCCGAGGCGCAGGAGACCGCCGACCGGGTGCGCGCGGAGGCCGCGGCAGCCGCCGAGCGCGTCGGCGCCGAGGCCGCCGAGGCGCTGGCCGCCGCCCAGGAGGAGTCCGCCCGGCGCCGCCGCGAGGCCGAAGAAACGCTCAACTCGGCGCGCGCGGAAGCAGATTCGGAGCGCGCCCAGGCCCGCGAGCAGAGCGAGGACCTGCTCGCCTCCGCCCGCAAGCGGGTCGAGGAGGCGCAGGCCGAGGCGCAGCGGCTCGGCGAGGAGGCCGACCGGCGCGCCACGGAGCTGGTGTCGGCGGCCGAGCAGACCGCCAAGGACGTACGGGATTCGGTGTCCGGGCTCCGCGAGGAGGCCGAGCAGGAGATCGCCGGTCTGCGCAGCGCGGCCGAGCACGCGGCGGAGCGCACGACGACCGAGGCGCAGGAGGAGGCGGACCGGGTCCGCGCCGACGCGCACGCCGAGCGGGAGCGCGCGGGCGAGGACGCGAGCCGGGTCCGGGCCCGTGCCCAGGAGGAGACCGAGGCGGCCAAGGCGCTGGCCGAGCGGACCGTCGCGGACGCCATGGCCGAGGCGGAGAAGGCCCGTTCGGACGCCTCCGAGTACGCGCAGCGCATGCGCACCGAGGCCTCCGACGCGCTCGCCTCCTCCGAGCAGGACGCGGCCCGCACGCGGGCCGAGGCCCGCGAGGACGCCAACCGCATCCGCTCCGACGCCGCGAGCCAGGCCGACCGCCTGGTCACCGAGGCGACGGCGGAGGCCGAGCGGCTCGCCGCCGAGTCGACCGCCGAGGCCGAGCGCCTCACCACCGAGGCCCAGCAGGTGCGGGTCGAGGGCCAGGCCGAGGCCGACGCGCTGCGCGCCGAGGCCCGCGAGGAGGCCGACCGGGTCACCTCCGCGGCCCTCACCGAGGCCGAGCAGGTCACGACGGCCGCCCGCGAGCAGGCCGAGCGCGTCACCAGCAAGGCCGAGGCGGACGCCGAGCGCACCACCAACGAGGCGAACGCGTATGCCGAGTTGGTCACCACCGAGGCGCGCGCGGACGCGGGTTCCACGCTGGGCGCGGCCAGTGCCGAGGCCGAGCAGACCATAAACGAGGCCCGCGCCGAGGCCGACCGGGTCCTCGACGAGGCGCGCCGGGCCGCCGACAAGCGGCGCGCGGACGCGGCCGCCCAGGCCGACCAGCTCATCGCGGAGGCGAGCGGCGAGGCCGAGCGCCTGCGCGCCGAGGCCGCCGACACGGTGGGCTCCGCCCAGCAGGCCGCCGAGCGGATCCGGGCCGAGGCCGAGAAGAACAAGGCCCGTACCGAGGAGGCCGCGGAGAAGACGCGTACCGAGGCCCGCGAGGAGGCGGACCGGCTGCTCGACGAGGCTCGCACGGCCGCGGCCAAGCGGCGTGCGGACGCGGCCGAGCAGGCCGACCAGCTCATCAACAAGGCCCAGGAGGAGGCGCTGCGCGCCGCCACCGAGGCCGAGGAGCAGGCCGACACGATGGTCGGCGCGGCCCGCAAGGAGGCCGAGCGGATCGTCGCGGAGTCGACGGTCGAGGGCAACTCCCTGGTGGAGAAGGCCCGTACGGACGCCGACGAGCTGCTCGCCGGTGCGCGCGCGGACGCGACCGCCATAAGGGAGCGCACCGAAGAGGTGCGTTCGCGCACCGAGGCGGAGATCGAGGAGTTGCACGAGCGGGCCCGCCGCGAGAGCGCCGAGCAGATGAAGTCGGCGGGCGAGCGCGTCGACAAGCTGGTGAAGGCCGCCACCGAGCAGGCCGCCGAGGCGGAGGCCAAGGCCAAGGAGCTGGTCTCCGACGCCAACTCCGAGGCGGGCAAGGTGCGTATCGCCGCCGTGAAGAAGGCGGAGGCGCTGCTCAAGGAGGCCGAGACCAAGAAGGCGGAGCTGATCCGCGAGGCCACCGCGCTGCGGGACGAGGCGGCCGCCGAGGCGCGCCGCACGGTTGAGGAGGGCAAGCGCGAACTCGACGTCCTGGTACGGCGGCGCGCGGACATCAATGCCGAGATCTCCCGCGTCCAGGATGTACTTGAGGCTCTGGAGTCGTTCGAGGCGCCGGGCGGGGGCGGCAAGTCCGCCTCGGGCGGCGGTTCCTCCGCAGGTGTGAAGGCGGGTGCCGCTGCTGGAGCAACACGTTCGAGTGGCAAGTCCTCCGAGGGGTAGCCACTCAAAAGGCTGGACATTCTCCAGATCAAACGGGCATCCGCTCGATGACACGCCGCTTGGGCCCCTAGGATTCCCCCTATCACCTCACCGGTCTCATTCGACAGGAACCCCATGAGCGACACTTCCTCCCCCTTCGGCTTCGAGCTCGTGCGGCGTGGTTACGACCGCGGTCAGGTGGATGACCGCATTACCAAGCTCGTCGCCGACCGTGACAGTGCTCTGGCACGGATCACTTCTCTGGAAAAGCGCATCGAGGAGCTCCACCTCGAAACGCAGAACGCCCAGGCCCAGGTGAACGACGCGGAGCCGTCGTACGCGGGTCTGGGTGCGCGTGTCGAAAAGATCCTGCGGCTCGCCGAGGAAGAGGCGAAGGACCTGCGCGAGGAGGCCCGCCGGGCCGCCGAACAGCACCGTGAGCTCGCCGAGTCGGCCGCCCAGCAGGTGCGCAACGACGCCGAGTCGTTCGCCTCCGAGCGCAAGGCGAAGGCCGAGGACGAGGGCGTACGGATCGTCGAGAAGGCGAAGGGTGACGCCTCTCAGCTCCGTTCCGAGGCGCAGAAGGACGCGCAGTCCAAGCGCGAGGAGGCGGACGCGCTCTTCGAGGAGACCCGCGCCAAGGCCGCCCAGGCCGCCGCGGACTTCGAGACGAACCTCGCCAAGCGCCGCGAGCAGTCCGAGCGCGACCTGGCGTCGCGTCAGGCCAAGGCCGAGAAGCGCCTCGCGGAGATCGAGCACCGCGCGGAGCAGCTCCGCCTGGAGGCCGAGAAGCTGCGTACGGACGCGGAGCGTCGGGCGCGCCAGACGGTGGAGACCGCCCAGCGCCAGGCCGAGGACATCGTGGCCGACGCCAACGCCAAGGCGGACCGGATCCGTTCGGAATCCGAGCGCGAGCTGGCGGCGCTCACCAACCGCCGCGACTCGATCAACGCGCAGCTGACCAACGTCCGCGAGATGCTGGCGACGCTGACCGGTGCGGCCGTGGCCGCCGCCGGCTCCCCGGTCGACGACGAGCCCGTCTCGCGCGGCGTCCCGGCGCAGCAGTCCCGCTAGTCCCCGCAGCCCTTCCCCCGTGGGCTGCGGTCGAGGGTCGTGAAGCCCCCTGCCACTCCGGTGGCAGGGGGCTTTGCGCACCTTTAGCGTGGTCGCATGATCGAGCTAGAGGGCCTCACCAAGCGCTATGGCAGCAAGGTCGCCGTCGATCACCTGTCCTTCCAGGTCAGACCCGGTGTGGTGACCGGATTCCTGGGGCCCAACGGGGCCGGCAAGTCGACGACCATGCGCATGCTGCTCGATCTGGACAATCCGACCAGTGGGACCGTACGCATCGACGGCAGACACTACCGGGAGCTGGCCGAGCCGCTGAAGTACATCGGGGCGCTGCTGGATGCCAAGGCGATGCACGGCGGCCGCACGGCGTACAACAACCTGCTGTGCCTTGCCGAGTCCAACCGGATTCCGGCCGCGCGGGTCTCGGAGGTGCTCGACACGGTCGGGCTCTCCGCGGTGGCGAAGAAGAAGGCGAAGGGCTTCTCACTGGGTATGGGTCAGCGCCTGGGAATCGCCTCCGCGCTGCTCGGTGATCCCGAGATCCTGATGTTCGACGAACCCGTCAATGGTCTGGACCCCGAGGGAATTCACTGGATCCGCAATCTCATGAAGCAGCTCGCGGGCGAAGGGAGAACGATCTTCGTTTCGTCTCACCTGATGAGCGAAATGGCGCTCACCGCAGATCACTTGATCGTTATCGGGCAGGGCCGACTGCTCGCCGATACATCGATGGCCGATTTCATCCGGCAGAACTCGCGGAGTTTCGTCAGACTGCGTTCACCGCAGTGGGAACGCCTCCTCGACGTGCTGAACCAGAACAGCGTCCCCTTCCTCCAGACCGGCGACGGAGCCATCGAAATCGACAACGGCAGGATCCAGGCGCTCGGCGAACTAGCCGCCCGGCACCAGCTCGTCCTGCATGAACTGTCGAGCCAGCAGGCCTCCCTCGAAGAGGCGTTCATGCAGATGACGGCGGGTTCGGTGGAGTACCACGCACATGGCGCCACCACGCCCGGCGGGCCCCCGCCACCCGACCGGGGCGCCGGGCGGCGGGCGCCGAACTGGGTCGCGCGCGATCAGGGCCGGGGGGTCTGAGGCATGGCATCGGTACCCGCGGTCCTCAAGTCCGAGTGGACCAAGATCCGTACGGTCTCGTCGACGACCTGGACGCTGGCCTGCGCGCTGATCGTCACGGTCGCCATCAGCGCCGCGCTGTGCGCGCTGATGAAGTCGCAGTTCGACGACCTCAAGCCGGCCGAGAAGCTGACCTTCGACCCGACGTTCATCAGCTTCTCCGGGATGATCCTCGGTCAGCTGGCGATGGTCGTCTTCGGCGTCCTGGTGGTCGGCACCGAGTACAGCTCGGGCATGATCCGCTCCTCGCTGGCGGCCGTGCCCCGCCGGGGCACCTTCCTGTTCGCCAAGCTGACCGTGGCGACGATGCTGGCACTGGTCGTGGGCATGGCGACCAGCTTCCTGTCGTTCTTCCTCGGCCAGGCGCTGCTCGGGCCGCACCGGACGACGATCGACGAGCCCAATGTGCTGCGGGCGGTCGTCGGCGCCGGGCTCTACATGGCGCTGATCGCGCTGTTCTCGATGGGCGTCGCCACGATGCTGCGCAGCTCGATGCTGTCGCTCGGCATCCTGATGCCGTTCTTCTTCCTGATCTCGCAGATCCTCTCGGCCGTGCCGGGCGCCAAGAACGTGGCCCGCTACTTCCCCGACCAGGCCGGCTCGAAGATCATGCAGGTGGTCCCGGACGCGATGAACAGCGATCCGGCGCCGTACGGGCCCTGGGGCGGCCTGGGCATCATGGTGCTGTGGGTGATCGCGGCACTGGCCGGCGGCTATCTCGTCCTGCGCGAACGGGACGCGTGACCGGCCTGCGCAGACGCGACGACTTAGCCGGAACCGTCAAGGCCTGGATAAGCTCCTCACTCATACGGGGGCATGCCGGCCGCAGGCCGGACACCGCCCCGACGACCCAAACCGTCGATGGGGCTGGAGAATGATCGAGGCAGTCGGCCTGACGAAGCGCTACGGCGCCAAGACGGCCGTGCACAACCTTTCCTTTCAGGTGCGACCCGGCGCGGTCACCGGATTCCTGGGGCCCAACGGCTCCGGCAAGTCCACGACCATGCGCATGATCCTCGGCCTGGACCAGCCGACCGCCGGCCATGTGACCATCGGCGGCCACCCCTTCCGCAACCTCCCGAACGCCCCGCGCCAGGTCGGCGCACTGCTCGACGCGAAGGCGGTGCACGGGGGCCGCAGCGCCCGCAACCACCTGCTCTCGCTCGCCCAGCTCTCCGGCATCCCAGCCCGCCGGGTCGACGAGGTGCTCGGCGTGGTCGGCCTCCAGGAGGTCGCGAAGCGCCGATCCAAGGGGTTCTCGCTCGGCATGGGCCAGCGGCTCGGCATCGCGGCGGCCCTGCTCGGCGACCCGCAGGTGCTGCTCTTCGACGAGCCGGTCAACGGCCTCGACCCCGAGGGCATCCTCTGGGTGCGCAACCTGATGAAGCAGCTCGCCGCCGAGGGCCGCACCGTGTTCGTGTCCTCGCACCTGATGAGCGAGATGGCGCTGACCGCGGACCACCTCATCGTGATCGGCCGCGGCCAGCTGCTCGCGGACATGCGGATCACCGACTTCATCTCGCACAACTCCGCCGACTTCGCCCGGGTGCGCACCCCCGGCACGGACCCCGCCCAGCGCGAGAAGCTGACCTCCGCGCTGACCGAGGCGGGCGGCCAGGTGCTGCCCGAGCCGGACGGCGCGCTGCGCGTGACCGGCCTCGCCCTGCCCCGCATCAGCGACGTCGCCCATGAGGCGGACGTCCGCCTGTGGGAGCTGTCCCCGCACCAGGCCTCGCTGGAGGAGGCGTACATGCGGATGACGCAGAGCGTGGTCGACTACCGCTCCACGGCCGATCAGAAGGCGGGCCTGCAGCCGGCCATGCCACCCGGGTACGCCCCGCCGCCGGTCATCCCCGAGGTGCCGCAGCAGGGCTGGTACGCCCCGCCGCCGCCCGGCCAGAACCCGTACGCGGCCGCGCCCCAGCAGGCCCCGGCGCAGCAGCAGCCGGCCCAGCAGGCACCCGTCCAGCAGGCACCCCCGCCCCAGCCGCCCGCCGCTCCCCCGGTTCCGCAGGCCCCGGCCGCGCCTGCCGCCCCGACCAAGCCCGAGGACGCCCGATGACCACCCCCTACCAGCAGCAGCCGCACCCCCAGCAGGCGCCGGGCGGGCCGCTCGGCACCTACACCTCGCCGATCGCCGTGCGGCGGGCCACCTTCGGTGACGCGCTCGCCTCCGAATGGACCAAGATCCGGTCGGTGCGTTCCACCATGTGGACACTGGGCGTGCTGATCGTGCTCCTCCTCGGCCTCGGGCTGCTCACCGGCATCGTCGTGCGGTCCAGCGACGCGCACATGGGCGACAACTCGGTCCTGCTGCTCGGCTTCTACGGAGTGCTGCTCGGCACGATCTGCGTGATCACCCTCGGCGTGCTGACCATCGCGTCCGAGTACGGCACCGGCATGATCCGTACGACCCTGACGGCCTGCCCGAGCCGGGGCCGGATCCTGGCCGCCAAGTCGGTCGTCTTCTTCCTGCTCGCGTTCGTGATCGTGACGGCCATGACGACGCTGGTCGGGGCAATCCAGAGCGCCCTGCTGCCGGACGCGGCGACGCCGAGCGGCGGCGAGTGGCTGCGCGCCACCGTCGGCGTCGGCCTCTACGTCGCGATGCTCGGGCTGCTGTCTCTCGCGGTGGGCGCGCTCATCCGGCACTCCGCGGGCTCGATCACGATCATGATCGGGCTGGTGCTGCTCCCGCTGGTGCTCGCCCTGTTCATGTTCACCCCGTCCCTGGAGGGCGTGCGGAACTTCCTCCTGGAGTACTCGATCCCGAGCCAGCTGAGCGCCTTCTACGGGGAATCGATCTCGAACTCCGGGCCGACCGGCTGGGACCCGCTGTGGATCATCACGGGGGTCACCGCGGTCGCCCTGGGCGGCGCGTTCCTGTCGCTCAACTCCCGCGACGTATAAGGACGTATCGGGGCGTTCTTCCCTCCACCGAGGGCGTTCAGTACCGAGGCGCGTTCCTGGACCGCTGCACCCGCGTGGTGCGGCGGTCCTTCGCGTTCCAGCAGGCCTTGTGCCAGTGCCGGCGCTCGTCGACGCCCGCGTAATCGGGCCAGGCGACCAAGTGCGGCGCGCCGGAGGGGATCTCCTGGTCGCAGCCGGGGCAGCGGTACCGCTTGCCGGCGGCACTGGCCCCCGCCACATGCCGGACCGACCACTCCTCGCCCTGCCAGAACTCGGTGCCCTGCAGCCCGAAACGGTCGCCGCCCTCCGTCCGGTTCTCGGACTCGGTCGGCTTCTCGCCGCCCTTGGGGCGGTTGCGGCGCGGGGACACGTAGACACCTCACGGGGCGGGTCGGACGGTTCTCTCCAGCCTAGGCCCACGCACGACGGGTACCCGCCCGGGTAGGGCGTGCCAGAGTCACCCGTTAGAGGGACTCTTAGCCGACAATCGCAAGAAGTTGGCGCCAGACCGTGCCTTTGGCACTTGTCAGACGTTCTTGCCAGTAAGAGGGGGAGAGCTGCGTCGGCCGCAAGGAGGCAGAAGGCCATGCGTGTGGGAACTTTTGTACTGGCAGCCCAGTTCCCGGGCCAGGGGCAGGGAGAAACGCTCCATCGTGCGGTCCGGTCCGCCGAGGTGGCCGAGGAATCCGGCCTTGACTCGGTGTGGCTGGCCGAACATCACTTCGTACCGTACGGCGTGTGCCCGTCGGCTGTGACGCTGGCGGCGTTATTGCTCGGGCGTACGAAACGGATCAGGGTCGGCACCGCGGTCACCGTGCTGCCGACCGCACACCCGGTGGCGCTCGGCGAACAGGCCGCCCTGCTGCACCTCACCTCCGGCGGGCGGTTCACGCTCGGCGTCGGGCGCGGCGGGCCCTGGGTCGACCTGGAGGTGTTCGGCTCGGGCCTCAGGGCGTACGAGGAGGGCTTCCCGGAGTCGCTCGATCTGCTCCTGCGCTGGCTGCGCGAGCCCCGCGTGGCCGGTCTGGGGGAACGATTCACCTTCCGGGAGGTCCCGGTCGTGCCGCGCCCCGACGAGATCCTGGACGGCGGTCCGGACGACGCCTGCCCCGAGGTGATCGTGGCCTGTACGTCACCGAAGAGCGTGAAGCTGGCCGCGGACCGCGGGCTGCCGATGCTGCTCGGGATGCACTGCGGCGACGAGGAGAAGGCCGAGATGGTCGCGCTGTGGCGCCGGGAGGCGCGGGCGGCGGGCCACACGGCGGAGAAGGTGGCGACGGCGGGCCATGTGTCGGCCGGCGTCGCCCAGATCGCCGACCGCCGCGCCGAGGCCGCGGAGACGCTCCTCAAGTCGATGCCGGGCTGGCTGAAGCAGGGGCTTGACGCCCATGTGACGGTCGACGGCCGCCATCGCGCGATGCGCGACCCGGTGGCGTACACCGAACTCCTCTGCGGTCTGCACCCGGTCGGCACACCGCGCCTGGCCGCGGACCGCCTGGCCGCCACCTCCGAGCGCACGGGCATCACCCGCTTCGCCCTCCTGGTGGAGGGCTCGGGCGACCTGGCGGCGACGGAGGAGAACGTACGGCGCCTCGGCGCGGAGGTGCTGCCGATGCTGAGCTAGCGCATGCCGGGCACCGTGGCCCAAGTAGCCACCGCCCCGCGTCAGTTGCACCTCCCGCGACGCGGAGCGGCAGCGAAGACGTCAGCAGTCCCGAAGCTGCGGGGACTGGTTGAGCAGCTGACCCCTGATCGAGGTGAAGCGGGCGAGCCGCTCATCGGACGAGGGGTCCAGAGGGAACACCGCGACACGGTGGCAGTTCTGGAACGCCAGACGGACACCGAAGTGCCGCTGGAGCGCACCGCGAATGGCGTCACTCGCAAGGGCACGCAGCAGCTGGCCGCGCGCCTGCTCGTCCGGCGGTGGCGTCTGGTTGTCGGCGAACTCTCCGCCGTCGACCTTCAGCTGGGCCACCAGAGAGCTGATCATCTCCCACGCGTAGGGCAGGGAGGTCCGGACGCAGTCGACGAAGGCGGCTTCGTCGACCTCGCCTCGCTCGGCCTGTTCGAGTAGGGCCGGTGAGACGTCGAGCGACATGGTTTCTCCTCTCGCGACCCCGGGGAGCGGGGCCTTACGGGCAGGGAAAGGGAGCATGACGGCCGTCTCTCCCGACAACGCAGCGTGCGCGGCCGACAACCTCCCGCTTCCACGGTAGGCGCGATGTCCGGCCCGCGGCAGGTACTTGGCACATAACCGGCCAATAACGAACAGTGCACTCCTGGGCGAATCGCGTTCGGCGGGGGGAGTCGAGTAGCGTTGCCCACCATGCGTCTCGTCATCGCCCGCTGCTCCGTCGACTATGCGGGCCGCCTCACCGCCCACCTGCCCTCCGCCCCCCGTCTCATCCTCGTGAAGGCGGACGGCAGCGTCTCCATCCACGCTGACGACCGGGCCTACAAGCCCCTCAACTGGATGTCTCCGCCGTGCACCCTCAAGGAGGGCTCGGGGGACGACGAGGGCGTCTGGACCGTCATCAACAAGGCGGGCGAGAAGCTCATCATCACGATGGAGGAGGTCATCCACGACTCCTCCCACGAACTCGGCGTCGACCCTGGCCTGATCAAGGACGGCGTGGAAGCGCACCTCCAGGAGCTGCTCGCCGATCGGATCGAGACCCTCGGTGAGGGATACACCCTGATCCGCCGCGAATACCCCACGGCCATCGGGCCGGTGGACATCCTGTGTCGGGACGGTGACGGCAGGACCGTCGCGATCGAGATCAAGCGGCGCGGCGAGATCGACGGCGTGGAGCAGCTGACCCGCTATCTGGAGCTGCTCAACCGCGACCCGCACCTCGCTCCGGTCCAGGGCGTCTTCGCGGCCCAGGAGATCAAGCCCCAGGCACGTGTGCTCGCCACCGACCGCGGCATCGGCTGCGTCGTGCTGGACTACGACGCCCTGCGCGGCATCGAGGACGACAAGCTCCGGCTGTTCTGAGCGTACGTACGAGAAGGGGCCCGCAGAGTGCTGCGGGCCCCTTCTCGTGCTGTACGGGGTCTTGCGCGGGCCCGGTGGCGACCGGGGGTGTTCTCTAGGTCGCCGGGGCGCTCTTGGTGGGGCCGGTCGATGCCGTCGGCGGCCCGGAGGCGGCCGGCGCGCTCGACGTCGGGGAGGTGGAGGCCGGGCTCGAAGGCGGCGGCTTGGTGGAGGGTGGCGGCGGGCCGCTCCCCCCGCTGCTCGAAGGCGGCGCCGAGCTCGATGAGGAAGGCGTGGGCGTCGGCGGGGTGGACTTGCTCGGCGACGGGCTGGGCGACGTCGGGTGCGACGGCCTCCCCGAGGTGGAGGGCTTGCCCGGCGTGGACGGCTTGGACGGTGTCGACGGTCCGGTCGACGGCTTGCCCGGGGTGCTCGGGCTGCCGCTGGTGCCCGGGACCGGCTGCCCGGAGGCGCCCGGCTTGCTGCTGGCGCCGGGCTTGCTCGGGCTCGCGGGACCGCCGCCCTTGTTGTCGCCCGGCTTGGCGCTGCTGCCCGGGTCGTTGGGGTCGGCGTTCAGGCCGCCGCTGCCGTCGTCCTCGTTGGCCGACTGCTGCTGCTTGACAGGGTCGCCCTGGCCGTCGCCGTCGTTGTTGGAGGTCGCACCCAGCGTGACGACCGTGCCGAGCACCGCCGCGAGCAGCGCGCCGGCGCCGGCCGCGATGAGGTTGCGCCGGGCACCGCCGAACAGCGTGCGCCGTGCCTTGGGCATGGCGGCACCGACCGGGGTGTCCCGCCGGGTGATCAACGTGACGCCGGGGTCCGGGAGTTGGGCGGTCACCACGGCCGAGGGAACACCCACGGACGGCGCCTTGGGCTCCGGGTGGCGGGCCGGCGGCGCCGCTTCCCCGGCGGGGGCGCGCCCGCCCGGGAGAAGCCCGCCGGAGCGGTCCTCGACCAGCGCGAGCGCCCGGCGGCCGGCGACGGTGCCGCGCTTGTCGGCGAGGGCGCCGCGCAGGCCGATGGAGGCCTCCAGCTCGGCGCGGGCCCGGTCCAGGCCGCCGTTGCAGAGCGCGAGGATGCCCAACTCGTGGTGGAAGTACGCCTCTTCGGCCACCTCGCCGGTGAGCCGGGCGGCTTCGGAGCCGACGCGCAGGCTGCGCTCCCAGGCGCCCCAGTGGAGCCCGGCGGCGAAGGCGGGCGCGGCGGTACGGGCCAGCCTGACCGCGGTGGCGGGGTGTTCGCCCTGCTCGCCCGGTACGAGCGCGCTCATCGAGGCGAGCACCGCGTCCGCCTCGACGGCGGCCCTTTCGGGGGTGACCGAGGGGTGTCCGGTCCACCAGGTGTAGTGCTGGGCGGCGGCATGGGCCCGCTCGGCGGCGTCGGTGGCGTACCCGGTGCTCTCCAGCTGGGTGAGCACTCCGGCGGCGAGCCGGTAGCGGGAGCCCACCGGGGACAGGAGTCCGCTGTCGAGGAGTTCTCCGAGGGCGGCGTCCGCGTGGGTGTCGCCGACCAGGGCGGGCAGGTGCGCCTGGTGCGGCACCTCGCCACCGAGTGCGACCGCGAATCGCAGGGTGGCCCGGGCGGCCTCGCTCAGCCGGGAGGCGAGCAGGGCCGCGGGGGCCGCGCCCTCGCCGAGCGTGGGCAGCGGAATCTCGCGGCCCTCGCCCGAGAACACCGAGACCTCGGCGGGCTCTTCCATCGGAAAGCCGTACGAATCGAGGGAGTTGGGCTCGCCGCGCAGGTGGTCGCGCTGACGCAGCAGAGCGCCGGCCTGGACGAAGCGCAGCGGCAGGCCCTCGGACTCGAACCAGAGGTCGCCCGCCCAGTTGGCCTCCTCGTCGGTCAGCGCCCGGTCGACGGCCTGCTCCAGGAGTTCGAGCGAGGCGCTGCGGCCGAGGCCGGACAGGAAGACCTCTTCGACGTGCGAGTCCGACTGCGGGGCGGGCACGTCGGGGGTGGCGGCCAGGACATAGGCGCACTCGGGCGTGGCCATGAGCAGTTCTTCGAGGGTGGCCCCGCCGAATTCGAGGTCGTCGAGCACGACGACGGCGCCGATCTCGTGCACCCGCTCCAGGAGCGCGGCCCGGTCGGGCCGGTGCAGGGGCGCGTGGAACACCGTGGTGTACAGCTCGTAGAGCAGCTCGGTGGGGGTGCGGCGGTGGCCCGAGAGGCGTACGACGCCGTCGGGGGCGAGCTCGGCGCAGTCACCGGCGACGGCGTCGAGCAGCGCGCTGCGCCCGGAGCCCGCGGGCCCGGTGAGCCGCACGGAGCGGCCGCGGCCGAGCAGGCGTACGAGCCTGGCGCGCTCCTCCTGCCGTTCGAGGAGGGCGGGCGTCGGTGTCATCAGGCCGGGCGGCAGCGGCGGCCGGGCGGCTCTCTCCCCCTCGGCCCGCTCGGCGGCGCTGCGTCGGACCGCGCGGCCGGGTATCGCGCCCGGCGGGCAGTTCTCGATCTCGCTGCCGTCGACCGGATTGACGGTGAGCAGGAAGTCGCCGGAGACGAGCTGGACGGTGCGGGCGAGTCCTGCCGCGCGGGGTCCGAACTCGGGTGTGACGGGCTCCCTGTCGCGCGGCGGGCGCTGCGGTCCGGCGCCCGGTTCCGCGTGTGCGCCCGCAACGCCGACCGTGTCGTCGGCATGGTTGAACTCTTCCGGTCCCCGGTTCATCGGGTCCATGGTGAAAGCCCCCCAGATGCGTGGTGCGTAAGGAATGCCCCTCCCGGCCCTTACGCACTTCGCTCTTCGCTGTCGCTTCTGGTCCGGTGCCCGCCGTGTGGGTTCGTCGATCGGCGGGAAGCCGAACCCTAGACCTGCGGACAGTATCTACGAACAGGCGGGGTGCCGCCCCGCCCAAGACGTCACAGTCTCGTGAGGATTGCGCGCGGAGTCCGTTTCTCTCGCCCCTGTCACGACAACTCCCCAGTTTCTACACGCGGGGCAGGGCCTCGGCGGCGATGCCGCCCTCGATCGCGAGGATGCGGTGCAGCCGGGTGGCGACCAGGAGCCGCTGCATCTGGGGCGGTACGCCACGCAGCACCAGGCGCCGGCCGCACCGCCCGGCCCGGCGGTGCGCCCCCATGATCACGCCGAGTCCGGTGGCGTCCCACGAGTCCAGTTCGGTGAGGTCGAGCACGAGGTCTCCGGCCCCGTCGTCGACCGCCGAGTGCAGGGCCGTACGGGCGTCCGCCGCGCTGCGGACGTCGAGGCGGCCCCCGACGACCAGCTCGACGTGGTCGCCCCTGATGTGCATATGCGCTCCCGAGAGTGCTCTGGCTTTCCAACCGACTCAACAACTGACTGCCCCACGGCCACAGAAGTTGCCGCCCGTGAGCGAACCGATACCTAATTCACCCCGTGGAGTGAGGGATTCGGGCTGCCGGCGGTTCAGTGCTTGTAGAAGCCCTGCCCGCTCTTGCGGCCGATGTCACCCGCGTCCACCATCCGGCGCATCAGCTCCGGCGGGGCGAACTTCTCGTCCTGGGACTCCGTGTAGATGTTGCTGGTGGCGTGCAGCAGGATGTCGACGCCCGTGAGGTCGGCGGTGGCGAGCGGGCCCATCGCGTGGCCGAAGCCCAGCTTGCAGGCGAGGTCGATGTCCTCGGCGGTGGCCACGCCCGATTCGTACAGCTTGGCCGCCTCGACGACGAGCGCCGAGATGAGGCGGGTGGTCACGAAGCCGGCCACGTCGCGGTTGACCACGATGCAGGTCTTGCCGACCGACTCGGCGAACTCCCGCGCCGTGGCGAGGGTTTCGTCGCTGGTCTTGTAGCCGCGCACCAGCTCGCACAGCTGCATCATCGGGACCGGCGAGAAGAAGTGGACGCCGACGACCCGCTCGGGGTGCTCGGTGGCCGCCGCGATCTTGGTGATCGGGATGGCCGAGGTGTTGGAGGCGAGCACGGTGTCCGCGCGCACGATCTTGTCGAGCGTGCGGAAGATCTCGTGCTTGACCTCCAGCTTCTCGAAGACGGCCTCGACGACGATGTCGGCGTCGGCGGCCGCGTCCAGGTCGGTGGTCGTGGTGATGCGGGCGAGCGCGGCCTCGGCGTCCTCGGCGGCCAGCCTGCCCTTGCTCACGAACCTGTCGTACGAGGCCTTGATGCCGTCGGTGCCCCGGGTGAGGGCTTCGTCGGTGACGTCGCGCAGGACGACGTCCCAGCCCGCCTGGGCCGAGACCTGCGCGATACCGGACCCCATGAGTCCGGCTCCGATGACGGCGAGCTTCCTGGCCACGACACTTCCCTTCAACAGGTTTCCACCCAAGCCTTCTTGGCGGAGGCTATCGGCCGGGCGGCCTTCTGGGAGTGCTAAGAGATGCGCGTCACGCCCACCCGTCTCCCGGCCACCGCCCCTTTACGAGGCTCTTCGAGCCGCCCGCGCCTATTTTCATGACGGACATCACACCGGACGGCGTGAGGTGGGTCTCAGCGGGCGCCCCGTACGGCGTAGTTGAGCACCTTGTCCCCCAGGAGTCCCTCCATCTCGTCGATCAGGACGAGCACCTCGCGGGAGACCGCCTTGGGGTCGCGGCCGGCCATCATCTCGCGGCTGATGGCGGCCATCGCCGCCGTGTGGACCCAGTTGATCTGCCCCGCGACCAGTGAGGGCAGCGCCTCCTTGGGCGGCGCGCCGACCTCCTCGCGCAGGGTCGCGTCCAGATTGTCCAGGACCTCCTGGCCCACCGCCCACAGCCGGGCCTTGAGCGCGGGCGAGTCGTGGATGACGGCCATGAACCGGCTGTAGCCCTCCATCAGGCCGACCCGGGGCGAGACCGACTCGACCTCGGCGCGCAGCTCGCGCAGCACCGCCTCGGCGGCCGACTCCCCCTCGTCGCGGCCGCGCACCCAGCGCGAGAGCCGGTCGACGATGCCCTTGCTGCGGTCGAGGAACAGGTCCTCCTTGGCGGGGAAGTAGTTGTAGACGGTGTTCACGGACACGTCGGCCACCTCGGCGATCTCGGCGATCGTGACCGCCTCGAAGCCGCGCTCCATGAAGAGCCCGGTGGCCAGGTCCGAGATCCGCTGCCTGGTCTCGCGCTTCTTCCGCTCCCTGAGCCCTTCTGCCATGGCTCCAGCGTAGGCGATCCCCTGCACTCCCTTAATTTTTGGGGCCATTGCAAAATTTAAGTCCCTCTGTTTTTCTTGACCCATGGCAATCATCAGCACGGCCGGGCTCGCCCGGACCTTCCCCAGCAAGGCAGGACCGGTCGAGGCGGTGCGCGGCATCGACCTGACGGTGCGGGCCGGCGAGATCCTCGGCTTCCTCGGCCCCAACGGCGCGGGCAAGACCACCACGCTGCGGATGCTCACCACGCTGCTCCCGCCGACCGGCGGGGCCGCGACCGTGGCCGGCCACGACCTGGTGCGCGACCCCGCCGCGGTGCGGCGGGCCTGCGGTTACGTGGCCCAGTCCGGCGGCGTCGACCCGACCGTCTCCGTACGCGAGGAGCTGGTCACCCAGGGCCGCCTCTACCGGCTCTCGAAGTCCCAATCCACCCTGCGTGCACGGGAGTTGGCGGCAGACCTCGGCCTCTCCGGTCTCCTGGACCGCAAGACGTCGACGCTCTCCGGCGGACAGCGGCGGCGCCTCGACATCGCGATGGGCTTGATGCACCGGCCCACCGTGCTCTTCCTCGACGAGCCGACCACCGGCCTCGACCCGGGCAGCCGGGCCGACCTGTGGGACCTGGTCCGCAGGATCCGCGCCGACCACGGCACCACCGTCTTCCTCACCACCCACTACCTGGACGAGGCCGACGCGCTCGCCGACCGGCTGGTGATCGTCGACAAGGGCGTGATCGTGGCCGAGGGCACGCCCGCCGACCTCAAGACCCGGCACGCGGGCGGCCCCGACGCCTCGCTCCAGGACGCCTTCCTCGCCATCACCGGGCGCAGCGCCGCGCCGCAGGAATCCACCCCCGTAGCCGTCTAGGACTCCCCCATGACCGCCTCACCGCTGCTCTCCGACACCGCGCTGATCTTCGGCAGGTATGCCCGCCAGACCCTGCGCTCGAAGTTCCAGATCCTCTTCGGCGTGCTGATGCCGCTGCTCTACCTGCTCTTCTTCGGCCCGCTCCTGACCGATATGCCGCTGGGCTCGACCGGCAGCTCCTGGCAGGTCCTGGTCCCCGGGCTGCTGCTCCAACTCGGCCTGTTCGGCGCCTCGTTCGCGGGGTTCGCGATCATCATCGAGAACGGGTGGGGCGTCGTGGAGCGCATGCGCGTCACCCCCGTCTCGCGCTTGGCCCTGCTGCTCGGCCGAGTCCTGCGGGACGCCGCCCTCTTCGTCTTCCAGGCCGTACTCCTGGTCCTCGCCGCCCTGGCGATGGGCCTGCGCGCCCCGCTCGCCGGGATCCTGATCGGCTTCGCCTTCGTGGCCCTGCTCACGCTGTCGCTGGCCTCACTGTCGTACGCGCTGGCCATGAAGGTGCGCACCCCGCAGGGGTTCGGCCCGGCGATCAACTCCATCGCCATGCCGTCGATGCTGCTCTCCGGCCTGATGCTGCCGATGACGCTCGCGCCCGCCTGGCTGAACGTGCTGTCCCACTTCATGCCGTTCCGCTATCTGGTGGACGCGGTGCGCTCGGCCTACCTCGGCTCGTACGCCACCACGACCATGCTGTACGGGGGCCTGGTGGCGGTCGGTTTCGCGGTGCTGGCCGTGACGGTGGGCACACGCGTCTTCCGGACGGCCGGAGCGTAACTACTCTGGCCGCATGGTCAATCTGACGCGCATCTACACCCGCACCGGCGACCAGGGCACGACCGCCCTCGGCGACATGAGCCGGACCGCCAAGACCGATCTGCGGATCTCGGCGTACGCCGACACCAATGAGGCCAATGCCGTCATCGGCACGGCCGTCGCGCTCGGGCAGCTTCCCGAGGAGGTCGTGAAGGTGCTGCTCCGGGTCCAGAACGACCTGTTCGACGTGGGCGCGGACCTCGCCACGCCGGTCGTCGAGAACCCGGAGTACCCGCCGCTGCGGGTCGAGCAGTCCTACGTCGACAAGCTGGAGGCGGACTGCGACCGCTTCCTGGAGGAGCTGGAGAAGCTGCGCAGCTTCATCCTGCCCGGCGGCACGCCCGGCGCGGCGCTGCTGCACCAGGCGTGCACGGTGGTGCGGCGCGCGGAGCGCTCGACGTGGGCGGCGCTGGAGGTCCACGGCGCCGTCATGAACCCCCTGACGGCGACCTACCTGAACCGCCTCTCCGACCTCCTGTTCATCCTGGCCCGCACGGCGAACAAGGAGGTGGGGGATGTGCTGTGGGTGCCGGGGGGTGAGCGGTAGTTCGGCGGGGTTGTGCGTGCGGGGGTGGGGAGCGGTGGTTCGGCGGGGTTGTGCGTGCGGGGGGTGGCTCCCCGAGGCCTTTTGCGCCGTTCCCCGCACCCCTTAACCCCGCCTTCGACCGCAGGCCTCACGTGGCTGCTCGCGCAGTTCCTCGCGCCCCTCGACCCGTTTTCCGCCGCGGGCCGTGCATGGTTGCTCGCGCCGTTCCCCGCGCCCCTGGCAGCGTCCGTGCTGCTCGCGCCGGGTATTTCAGCCTGTCCGGCGATTGAGGACGAGCGCCCTTCAGGCGCGATACGGGGTCTGGGGCGGAGCCCCAGGAAAACCGGCTTCCGCCTCTCCAACCCCCGGAGGGTTTCGGGGAGGGGTGGGGCGGGGCGGGCCTCCGGGGTGTGGGGCGGAGCCCCACCGGGTCGGCTAGTGGTCGGACCGGGTGTCCGCGTCCGCGGCCGCCGCAGCGGATTCCGCGTCGCTCACCTTCTTCTCCATCTGCTGCTCCGTGCCGGACGACGACCCGGACTGGCTCTGGGAGTGCGAGGGCGCGCAGCCCGCGGCGAGCGCGGCCGTCAGGGCCGCGGCCGCCACGGCGAGTGCCACACCGCGGGCCCGCATCACTTGGCCCCGTTGTGGTTGGCCGCGCACCAGGAGGCCACGTCCTTGAGGTCCTTCTGGCGCTGCTGGAGGGTCGTCACCAAGCCCTTGCGGTACGTGAGCTTGTGGTCGAGGTAGGTGGCTATCGCGGTGTGACCCTCCTTCTTCGCGTTGTCCTCCCGCTGCTGCATCCGCGCCACCGAACCCAGCGTGTCCGCTCCCCCGCCGAGCCGGTTCAGGGCGCGTTCGATGCGCTTCTCGGCCTTGGGCTCGCGCTTGCAGATGCTCTTGGCGCCGTCGCCGGTGGGGGCCTTCGCGGTGGCGGCCGGCGAGGGCGTCGAGTCCGCGAAGGCGCTGGGCGCGGTGACGGTCAGTACGGCCGTCGCGGCGAGGGCTGCCGCCGCGACCCGGCGGCGGTTGAAGATGGCGTTGCGCATGGCTGTTGCCTCCGTGACGTACGGATTCGTGATGTACGGATCGTGGTGTACGGATTTCCGGTACGCCCCGGAGGCTAGGAACGCTCTTTGTGGGAACTCTGTGATCGCTCGGCAGTGACCGTCAACCAGTCCCGCCGGGCCGGAAGTTCGCCCTCCCGGGCCGGCCCCCCGGCAGGCAGCCGCACCGTGCACCGGGTGCCCGTCCCGCCCGGCCCCTCGCCGAGTTCCACGGTGCCGCCGTGCAGCGCCGCCTGCTGGGCGACCAGGGTCAGACCGAGCCCCGAGCCGGTGCTCGCGGGCCCCCGGTGGAAGCGGCGGAACACCTCCCGGCGGTCGGCGGGGGCGATGCCCGGACCCCGGTCGTCGACGGTGACCAGCACCTGGCCGCCCTCCAGGACGACGGCGACCGCGATCTCGGCCCGGCCCTCCGCGTCCCGCCCGTGGGCCAGCGCGTTGCCGAGGAGGTTGTCGATCAGGATCCGGATGCCCGGCTCCCAGCCGTGCACCGGCGCGGGCTCCGCGCCGAGCGTGATCACCGCGTCCGGGGCGCGCCTGCGGGCCTCGGCCACGGCGGCGTCGGCGACCTCCGCCACGTCGAGCACCCGGAACGCGTCGGCCTCGACCAGGTCCCCGCGCCCCAGCTCGCGCAGCGCCACCAGCATGCCGAGCAGCCGCGCGTGCTCCCGGCGCAGATCCTCGACGACCTCGGCGCGCTCGGCGTCCGGAAGCCCGGGGTGGGCCAGGACGTCGAGGTTGGTGCCCATGCTCATCAGCGGGTTGCGCAGTTCGTGCGAGGCGGCCGCGGAGAAGGAGCTGGCCGTGTCGAGGGCCTGCGCGGTGCGGGCGGCCTGCTCGTCGTAGCGGGCCAGGACCGTCTGGAGGGTGGCGGCCAGGTCGTCGACCTCGGCGACACGGGTGGGCCGGTGTTCCAGACGTACCGAGGTGGTCCGGGGGTCGAGCCCGGCCGCCGCCTTGCGCAGCCTGCCCAGCGGGCGGGTCGCGCCGCTCGCGATGGCCCAGGCCAGGAGCGCGGACAGCGGGGCCGCGAGCAGCGCGGTGGTGACGACGCGGTTGCGGACCAGGGCGAGCTGGGCGCGGCTCGCGGTGTCCGGCGCGAACACCCACAGGGTGCCGGAGACCTGCGCCCCCTTGACCGGCAGCGCGTACGCCCGCCAGCTGCGGCCCCCGCCGCGGACGGTGACCGGCCCCTTCCCGGGAGCGGGCAGCGCCACCGAGGCGTCGGGCTGGGGACCGCCGCTGAACGTACCGTCGGGCCCGATGAGCCGTACGCCGACGTCGAGCGCCGCGTTGAACAGGCGGCGCTGGCGGTTCTCCTCCGCGGTCGGCTGGTCGTTGGCGGCGGCCCTCAGCAGCGTGCGGGCGTCCTGGGCGATCGCGGTGGCCCGGGCCCGCAGGTGGCTGTCCTCCTCGCGGTGCAGATCGCGGGCGACCAGGGTGAAGAGCAGCCAGCCGCAGGCCAGGACCAGGAGCGGCACGGTGACACCGACGGCGAGGGCGATCCGGGTGGAGAGCTTCACGGCTGCTCCCGCAGGACGAAGCCGACGCCGCGCACGGTGTGGACGAGCCGGGGCGCACCGCCCGCCTCCAGCTTGCGGCGCAGATAGCTGACGAAGGTGTCGACGGCGTCGGTGCGTACGTCGAAGTCGTACCCCCAGACGCGTTCGAGCAGCTGGTCGCGGCTGAGGACGAGGCCGGCGTTGCGGGCCAGGACTTCGAGGAGTTCGTACTCGCGCCGGGTGAGGTCGAGGGGGCGGCCGTCGCGCTCGGCGGTGCGGGCCGCCGGGTCGATGACGAGGCCGCAGGCGCGGACCACGTCGTGCGGGGCGGGCGGCCGGCGGCGCAGCAGGGCGTGCAGGCGCAGCACCAGCTCCTGAAGCGCGAACGGTTTGACGAGGTAGTCGTCACCGCCCGCCTGGAGACCGGCGATCCGGTCGGCGGTCTCGTCCAGCGCCGACAGCATCAGGACGGGCAGGTCGTGCCCGGCCTCCCGCAGCGTCCGGCACACCTCGATGCCGCTCATGCCGGGCATGGACACATCCAGGACGAGCACATCGGGCGGGCTCTGCCCGATCGCGGCGAGCGCGGCACGGCCGCCGTCGGCGGTGCGCACCCGGAAGCCGTTCAGCCTGAGCCCCCGGTCGAGCGAGCGGCGCACCGCATCGTCGTCGTCGACGACCAGGACGTCCCCGGGACGGCTCGGCCCGCTCATCCGCGCTCCCTCACTTCGTCCGGCTACCGCCGGGTCAGCGTACGGTCCTCTCCTGTGTGCGCCCCGGACCTGTCCGACGCGGGCTTCAGGAGCCGGTCGAGCACCGAGGGCTTCGCCTTCGCCTCCGCCGCCTTCCTCGGGAACAGCGTGTAGCTCAGCGCGATGATCACGTTGATGCCGATCACGTACAGCATCTTCTGCTGCCACATCCGCAGCGAGTCGGTGCTGCCGTCCCCGCCGACGTACCAGATCGCGGCCTGGAGCAGGGCGATCGCGATCAGGCAGGCGACGGTGAAGCGGCCCGCCGTCTTCCACTCGTACGCCGTCCTGGCGCTGCCCCCCTTGGGTGCCTTGGCGGGCCTGGGGCCGCCCGCGAAGCGGTAGGCGACCCAGGCGTCGGCGCGGGTCACCAGGTGGTGGCCCATCCCGGCCGAGAAGCCGATGTAGACGGCGGCGAGGCCGTGCTTCCAGTCCGGCTGCGCGCCGTTCTTCAGGTCGACGGCGGTCACCACGAGCAGCACCACCTCCAGGAGCGGCTCGCACAGCAGCACCGCCACGCTCGTCCTTGGCATCCTGGCGAGGTAGCGCAGGGCGAGACCCGCGGCCAGCAGGACCCAGAAGCCGACTTCACAGGCGATGATCAGCGTGACGATCACGGTGTTCTCCTCTCGTACTCCTCAAGGCTCGCCCGCGCCCGGCGCCCCTTCGTCGTCGCCAGTGACGAAACGGCACTGCATCCTTCGATGTAGCGGCGGATCACCTGGCGCGGGGAGGCCCGGGGCCCGGCGGCCGTGTTGGATGGGACCGTGAAGCCGCTCTCCCCACCAGACCGCGACGACGTCCTGATCGCCGGGGCCGGGCTGCTCGGCGGGCTCGTCCTGTGGGCCGTCGGCCTGCACACCCAGGGCGACGACCGGCCCCTGCCCGACGCCTGGGTGCTGGTGCCGCTGGCCCTGATGGCCGGCTTGGAGCTGCTCCGCCGGACCGCCCCGCAGACCGCCCTGGCCCTCGGCACCTGCGCGCTGGTGGCGGACCAGTTCACCAGGGGCAGCCTGGCGACGGTCGTGATGTTCACCGACCTCGTGTACGCGGCCGTCGTGTACGGCTCGCCCTCCGCCGCGCGCCGCATCCCGGTCAGCACCGGGCTGATCACGGTCGGCGTGACGATCGGGTTCTACGCCTGGTTCCACAAGCCGGAGGCGCTGCTCCTCGGCGTGGTCACCGGCCTCATCTCGTTCGTACCCGCTACCACCGGCGTCCTCGTGCGCAACCACCGCGAAGCCGCCGAGAGCGCCCGGCTGCGGGCCGAACAGACCGCGCTGCTCGCCGAGATGGACCGCAGCCAGGCCGTGGTCGCCGAGCGCGCCCGGATGGCCCGCGAGCTGCACGACATGGTGGCCAACCACCTCTCGGCGATCGCCATCCACTCCACGGCCGCGCTCTCGCTCGACGACCCGGCCACCACCCGGCAGGCACTTTCGGTGATCCGCGAGAACAGCGTGGACGGGCTCGCCGAGATGCGCCGGCTCATCGGCCTCCTTCGCGACACCAGCAGCCGCGACGAACCCACCGCGGCACCCACCCTGGCCGGGCTCGACGCGCTGCTCGCCCAGGCGCGCACCAACGGGTCCGACAGCGGGCTCGGCTTCACGCTCGACGACCGCCGCGCCGAGGACGGGCCGCTGCCCGCGCCGGTGGAGCTGGCCGCGTACCGGATCGTCCAGGAGTCCCTCACCAACGCGCTCAAGCACGCGGCGCCCGGCACCGTCGAGGTCGTCCTCACGCGCCTGGACGGGCTGCTCACGGTGCGCGTCACCAGCCCGTACGGCGACCGTCCCGGCCCGCGCGCGCCGGGTTCCGGGGCCGGGCTCATCGGGATGCGCGAGCGGACCGAACTGCTCGGCGGGTCCTTCGCCGCCGGCCCCGAACCGGCACCGTACGGCACCAAGATCTGGCAGGTGCGGGCCCAACTGCCCGCTGAAGAAGGGAAGTTCAGCACATGACGATCCGGGTCCTGGTCGCGGAGGACCAGTCGGCGGTGCGGGCCGGGCTCGTCCTGATCCTCTCCAGCGCCCCGGACATCGAGGTGGTCGGCGAGGCGGCGGACGGCGAGCGGGCGGTCGCGCTCGCCCGCGAGCTGCGCCCCGACCTGGTCCTGATGGACGTGCAGATGCCGAAGCTGGACGGGGTCGCGGCGACCGCCGCCGTGACCGGCGAGCAGCTCGCCGACGTCCTGGTCCTGACCACCTTCGACCTCGACGCATACGTCTTCGGGGCGCTGCGCGCGGGCGCCTCGGGCTTTCTCCTCAAGAACACGGACGCCAAGGACCTGATCGAGGCGGTGCGGACGGTGGCGCGCGGCGAGGGCCTGATCGCCCCGGCCGTGACCCGCCGCCTCATCGCGGAGTTCGCCGCGGCTCCGCGCCAGGTCGCCCCCCGGCGCCCCGCCGCGCTCGACACCCTGACCCGCCGCGAGGGCGAGGTCCTTTCGTGCCTGGGCCGTGGCCTGTCCAACGCGGAGATCGCGGCGCGCCTGGACATGGCGGAGGCGACGGTGAAGACGCACGTCAGTAGACTCCTCGGCAAGCTGGAGCTGCGCAGCAGGGTGCAAGCAGCGGTACTGGCCCAGGAGTTGGGCCTCTAGAGCTGGACCGACTGTCGGAGGTCTGGACCTCTTGACGGTTGGTACAGACCTTTCTACGCTCACCGCACACTGCTGGTGGGCGTGCCGTCGCAGAGGCGCACCCACCGGACGGAGCAGGGTCCCACCCCCACCACCGTCGCACCATTCGGGAGCAGCCTTGAGAACCGCACGTCATCTCCGTACGCGCTTCAGATCAAGAGCCGCAGCGGCCCTGACCGCACTCGCCCTCCCCCTGGCCGCACTCGTGGGCCTCGCCTCCCCCGCCGAAGCCGCCACCTCGGCGACCGCCACCTACGCCAAGTCCTCGGACTGGGGTACGGGATTCGGGGCCGGCTGGACCATCAAGAACACCGGCACCACCACGCTGAGTTCCTGGACCGTGGAGTGGGACTACCCCTCGGGTACGTCCGTGACCTCGGCCTGGGACGCGGACGTCACCAGTTCCGGCACCCACTGGACCGCCAAGAACAAGTCGTACAACGGCACCCTCGCCCCCGGCGCCAGCGTGAGCTTCGGCTTCAACGGCGCGGGCCCCGGCTCGCCCTCGGGCTGCAAGCTCAACGGCGGCTCCTGCGACGGGGGTTCGACCCCGGGCGACAACCCGCCGTCCGCCCCCGGCACCCCGACCGCGAGCAACATCACCAACACCGGCGCGACACTGTCCTGGCCGGCCGCGACCGACGACAAGGGCGTCAAGAACTACGACGTCTACCGGGGCTCGGCCAAGATCGCGACCGTCACCGGCACGACGTACACCGACACAGGCCTCACGGCCGGGACCACCTACACCTACAGCGTGACCGCGCGCGACACCGCCGACCAGACCGGCCCCTCCTCGGGCTCGGTCACCGTCACCACCACCGGGGGCGGCGGCAACCCGGACCCGGGCTCCACGGTCAAGCTCGGCTACTTCACCGACTGGGGCATCTACCAGCGCAACTACCAGGTGAAGAACATCGTCACCTCGGGTTCGGCGAGCAAGCTGACCCACATCAACTACGCGTTCGGCAACGTGACCAACGGCGCCTGCGCCATCGGTGACGCCTACGCCGACTACCAGAAGACGTACGACGCGTCCTCCAGCGTGGACGGCACCGCCGACACCTGGGACCAGCCGGTCGCGGGCAACATCAACCAGCTCCGCGAGCTGAAGAAGAAGTACCCGAACATCAAGATCCTCTGGTCGTTCGGCGGCTGGACCTGGTCCGGCGGCTTCGGCGCGGCCGCGGCCAACCCGACGGCATTCGCCAACTCCTGCTACTCGCTGGTCAAGGACCCGCGCTGGGCCGACGTCTTCGACGGCATCGACATCGACTGGGAGTACCCGAACGCCTGCGGTCTGTCCTGCGACACCAGCGGGCCGGCCGCACTCAAGAACCTGCTGGCCGCGCTGCGTACGAAGTTCGGCAGCTCGGCGCTGGTCACGGCCGCCGTCACCGCCGACGGCTCGACGGGCGGCAAGATGGACGCGGCCGACTACGGCGGCGCGGCGAGCTACGTCGACTGGTACAACGTGATGACGTACGACTTCTTCGGCGCGTGGGACGCCCAGGGCCCCACGGCCCCGCACTCCCCGCTCACCTCGTACAACGGCATCCCGATCGCGGGCTTCAACACGGACGCGGCGATCCAGAAGTACAAGTCGAAGGGCGTCCCCGCGAGCAAGCTCAACCTGGGCGTCGGCTTCTACGGCCGGGGCTGGACGGGCGTGACCCAGGACGCCCCGGGCGGCACGGCGACGGGCCCGGCGCCCGGCACGTACGAGCAGGGCATCGAGGACTACAAGGTCCTCAAGACCGCCTGCCCGGTGACGGGCACGATCGCGGGCACGGCGTACGCCCACTGCGGGTCCAACTGGTGGAGCTATGACACCCCGTCGACGATCACCGGAAAGATGGGGTACGTGAAGAATCAGGGGCTGAGGGGGGCGTTCTTCTGGGAGTTCAGCGGAGATACGTCGAATGGTGAGCTGCTCTCGGCCATGTCCTCCGGCCTGAACTGACCGGGGCCCCTGGAAGGCGGGCCCGTCCCCCGCCTTCTGGGGGCTCTGCCCCCAGACCCCCACGGATCCGCCGGCCGCTCGTCCGCGGACCGTGCGTGGCTGGTCGCGCAGTTCCCCGCGCCCCTAGCAGGATTGGTGCTGGCCAGCACTGGCAACCTCAGCCCGTCCGGCGATTGAGGACGAGCGCCCTTCAGGCGCGAACGGGGGTGCAGGGAGCGGAGCCCCCTGCGGGGGTTCGAGGGGCTCTGCCCTCAGGGGCTCTGAGGGCAGAGCCCCAAGAGAAAACCCCACCCTTCTCCCTCCCCCCGGAGGCCACGCGGCGGAGCCGCAGAGTGTCACAGCGGGAAGGGGCGGGGTGGGGAAGAACCGGCTACGCCACGTTCACCCGTTGGCCCGGCGGCGCCGCCTCCAGCCACGCCAGGAACCCCGTCAGCGCATCCTCGGACATCGCCAGCTCAAGCCGCGTACCCCGATGCGTACAGCCCAGGATGATCGCGTCGGACAGCAGGGCCAGCTCTTCCTCGCCCTCCGGCAGGCGCCGGGCCACGACATCGATGGCCGACCGCTCAAGAACGCGCCGCGGCCGAGGCGCGTAGGAAAAGACCCGGAACCACTCGATCCGGTCACCGTTGTAGCGGGCCACCCCGTACACCCAGCCCTTGCCGCTGGTGTCCGGCGTCTCCGGAAGACCCCAGCGCAGACTGCAGTCGAACGTGCCGCCCGAGCGCTGGATCAGCCGCCGGCGCAGACCGAAGACGAAGAGTCCCACCAGTACCAGCGCGACGACCAGGCCACACACAAGCAGAGCGAGAGTCATCTACACCGACCTCCTCGCTCAACCAGTAATCCAGCAACGGAAAAATCTGCCTGCATCGCCTCAGCCGCGACCGGCTCCGGAAAATTCCGGACCGAGCCGCGGCTGAGGGAAATCTCCGGCGGGGGTGCTAGCGCACCGCCACCGCGCGCAGTCGTACATCGGCGCGCCGCTCGGCGGCGGCGTCCGACTCCGACTTCGCGCTCTCCAGCGCACGCTCGGCACGCTGGACATCGATCTCGTCCGCCAGCTCGGCGATCTCCGCGAGCAGCGAAAGCTTGTTGTCGGCGAAGGAGATGAATCCACCGTGCACCGCCGCGACGACGGTGCCGCCCTCGCTCGTACGGATCATCACCGGGCCCGATTCCAGCACACCAAGGAGCGGCTGGTGACCGGGCATGACGCCGATGTCGCCGGACGTGGTGCGCGCGACGACCAGGGTGGCCTCGCCGGACCAGACACTGCGGTCCGCGGCGACGAGCTCGACGTGCAGCTCAGTAGCCATGGTTGGCTCCTCGGGTCACCACCCGGCCAAACGGCCGGGTGTTGGGACAATTCTAGTCAGTTCTCAAGTGGCGATACGCAGAGGGGCGGGACACACCCGCCCCTCCACGCGGTCGGGCGCGTCAGGAGACGCCCAGCTCCTTGGCGTTGGCCTTGAGGTCTTCCAGGCCACCGCACATGAAGAACGCCTGCTCGGGGAAGTGGTCGTACTCGCCGTCGCAGATCTGGTTGAACGCCGTGATCGACTCGTCCAGCGGGACGTCCGAACCGTCGACGCCGGTGAACTGCTTGGCGACGTGCGTGTTCTGCGACAGGAAGCGCTCCACGCGGCGGGCGCGGTGCACGACCAGCTTGTCCTCTTCGCCGAGCTCGTCGATGCCGAGGATGGCGATGATGTCCTGGAGGTCCTTGTACTTCTGCAGGATCGTCTTGACGCGCATGGCGGCGTCGTAGTGCTCCTGCGCGATGTAGCGCGGGTCCAGGATCCGGGACGTGGAGTCCAGCGGGTCCACGGCCGGGTAGATGCCCTTCTCGGAGATCGGACGGGAGAGAACCGTCGTCGCGTCCAGGTGGGCGAAGGTGGTGGCCGGGGCCGGGTCGGTCAGGTCGTCCGCGGGGACGTAGATCGCCTGCATCGAGGTGATCGAGTGACCACGGGTCGAGGTGATGCGCTCCTGGAGGAGACCCATCTCGTCGGCCAGGTTCGGCTGGTAACCCACCGCGGAGGGCATACGGCCGAGCAGGGTCGACACCTCGGAACCCGCCTGGGTGTACCGGAAGATGTTGTCGATGAAGAAGAGGACGTCCTGCTTCTGGACGTCACGGAAGTACTCCGCCATCGTCAGACCGGCCAGGGCGACCCGAAGACGCGTGCCCGGCGGCTCGTCCATCTGGCCGAAGACCAGGGCGGTCTTGTCGATGACGCCCGAGTCCTGCATTTCCTCGATGAGGTCGTTGCCCTCACGGGTGCGCTCGCCGACACCGGCGAACACCGACACACCGTCGTGGTTGTTGGCCACGCGGTAGATCATTTCCTGGATGAGGACGGTCTTGCCGACACCGGCACCACCGAACAGACCGATCTTTCCACCCTTGACGTACGGGGTGAGCAGGTCGATGACCTTGACGCCGGTCTCGAACATCTCGGTCTTGGACTCGAGCTGGTCGAAGTTCGGGGCCTTGCGGTGGATCGCCCAGCGCTCGCCGATGTTGGCGTTCTCCTCGGGCTTGTTCAGCACCTCACCGAGGGTGTTGAACACCTTGCCCTTGGTGAAGTCGCCGACCGGCACCGTGATGCCGTCGCCCGTGTCGACCACCGGGGCCTGGCGGACCAGACCGTCGGTGGGCTGCATCGAGATCGCGCGGACGATGCCGTCACCCAGGTGCTGGGCGACTTCGAGCGTCAGCGTCTTGAGCTTGCCGTCCTCGGCCGGGTCGGCCACCTGGACGTGCAGCGCGTTGTAGATCTCCGGCATCGCGTCGACGGGGAACTCCACGTCGACGACCGGGCCGATGACCCGGGCGACGCGGCCCGTGGCAACGGCCGTCTCAACAGTGGTCGTCATTACTTGTCACTCCCCGCGGTCGCGTCGGCCAGCGCACTGGAGCCACCGACGATCTCGCTGATTTCCTGGGTGATTTCGGCCTGGCGGGCCGCGTTGGCAAGCCGGGAGAGGCTCTTGATGAGCTCTCCGGCGTTGTCGGTGGCCGACTTCATCGCGCGGCGGCGGGCGGCGTGCTCGGAAGCAGCCGACTGCAGCAGCGCGTTGTAGATGCGGCTTTCGACGTAGCGCGGCAGCAGGGCGTCGAGGACGTCCTCCGCCGACGGCTCGAAGTCGAAGAGCGGAAGGATCTGGTCCTTCGTGCCCGTCTCTTCCTGAGCCTTCTCCAGCGACAGCGGCAGCATCCGGTCGTCGACCGGCGTCTGCGTCATCATCGACACGAACTCCGTGAAGACGATGTGCAGTTCGTCCGCGCCGCCCTCGGCCGCCTCCGTCTGGATGGCCTCGATCAGCGGCGCGGCCACCTGCTTGGCGTCCGCGTAGGTGGGGCTGTCGGTGAAGCCCGTCCACGAACCCGAGACCTTGCGCTCACGGAATCCGTAGTAGGCGACACCCTTGCGGCCGACGATGTACGTGTCGACCTCCTTGCCCTCGCCGCGCAGCCGCTCCGAGAGCCGCTCCGCCGCCTTGATGGCGTTGGAGGAGTAGCCGCCGGCCAGACCGCGGTCGCTCGTGATGAGCAGGACCGCGGCGCGGGCCGGGGCCTCGGCCTCGGTGGTGAGCGGGTGCTTGGTGGTGGAGCCGGTCGCGACCGCGGTCACCGCACGGGTGAGCTCGGTCGCGTACGGCGTGGAGGCCGCCACCTGGCGCTGCGCCTTGACGATGCGCGAGGCGGCGATCATCTCCATCGCCTTGGTGATCTTCTTGGTCGCGGTGACGGATCGGATGCGACGCTTGTAGACCCGGAGCTGCGCTCCCATGAGTCAGGTCCCTTCCGTCGTCGTCACTTGCTGGTGCTGACCGGCGTGTCGTCGCCGAGGAGCTTGCCGTCCGAGGTCTCGAACTGACGCTTGAAGCCGGCGATGGCGTCGGCCACCGACTGCAGGGTGTCGTCCGACATCTTGGCGCCCTCGGCGATCGAGGTGAGGAGCTCCTTGCGCTCGCGGCGCAGGTACTCGAGCAGCTCGGCCTCGAAGCGGCGGATGTCCTCGACCGGGACGTCGTCCATCTTGCCGGTGGTGCCGGCCCAGATGGAGACGACCTGCTCCTCGACCGGGAACGGCGAGTACTGCGGCTGCTTCAGCAGCTCGACCATGCGCTTGCCGCGCTCGAGGGAGGCCTTGGAAGCGGCGTCCAGGTCGGAACCGAAGGCGGCGAACGCCTCCAGCTCGCGGTACTGGGCGAGGTCGACACGCAGTCGGCCGGACACCTGGCGCATGGCCTTGTGCTGCGCGGAACCACCGACTCGGGAGACGGAGATACCGACGTTCAGCGCGGGGCGCTGACCGGCGTTGAACAGGTCCGACTCCAGGAAGCACTGGCCGTCGGTGATGGAGATGACGTTGGTCGGAATGAACGCCGACACGTCGTTCGCCTTGGTCTCGACGATCGGCAGACCCGTCATCGAACCGGCACCCATGTCGTCCGACAGCTTCGCGCAGCGCTCGAGCAGACGCGAGTGCAGGTAGAAGACGTCACCCGGGTAGGCCTCGCGGCCCGGCGGGCGGCGCAGGAGCAGCGACACGGCGCGGTAGGCGTCGGCCTGCTTCGACAGGTCGTCGAAGATGATGAGGACGTGCTTGCCGTCGTACATCCAGTGCTGGCCGATGGCCGAACCGGTGTACGGGGCAAGGTACTTGAAGCCGGCCGGGTCGGACGCGGGCGCGGCGACGATCGTCGTGTACTCCAGCGCGCCGGCCTCTTCCAGGGCGCCACGCACGGAGGCGATGGTCGAGCCCTTCTGGCCGATGGCGACGTAGATGCAGCGGACCTGCTTCTTCGGGTCGCCCGAGCGCCAGTTGTCGCGCTGGTTGATGATCGTGTCGACGGCCAGAGCGGTCTTGCCGGTCTGACGGTCACCAATGATCAGCTGACGCTGGCCACGGCCGATCGGCACCATCGCGTCGACGGCCTTGTAACCGGTCGCCATCGGCTCGTGCACCGACTTACGGACCATGACGCCCGGAGCCTGCAGCTCCAGGGCGCGGCGGCCGTCGGTCTCGATCTCGCCGAGGCCGTCGATCGGGTTGCCGAGCGGGTCGACGACGCGGCCGAGGTAGCCCTCGCCGACGCCGACCGAGAGCACCTCACCGGTGCGCTGCACCGGCTGGCCCTCTTCGATTCCGCTGAACTCGCCGAGGACGATCGCACCGATCTCGCGCTCCTCGAGGTTGAGGGCGAGACCAAGGGTTCCGTCCTCGAACCGCAGCAGCTCGTTCGCCATGGCCGAGGGAAGACCCTCGACCTTCGCGATGCCGTCGCCGGCAACGCTGACCGTACCGACCTCCTCGCGCGAGGCCGCGTCCGGCTGGTACGACTGGACAAAGGTCTCCAGCGCGTCCCGGATCTCCTCCGGCCGGATCGTGAGCTCCGCCATCTGGGTTCCCTGCTCTCCTTGTTGGGCCCGAAGTTTCTAAGGGGGTCTGGGGGCCGACCCCCAGGAATCTTCTGCAATTTCTGCACGGCCCAACCGGGCCGCTGGTGTTGCTAATTCAGTTGCTGTGCCGACCGTGAGGTCAGCGCGCCAGCCGCCGGTTCGCCTCTTCGAGGCGCTCCGCGATGGTGCCTTCGATGACCTCGTCGCCGACACGCACCGAGATCCCGCCGAGGACCTCGGGGTCCACGTCGAGGTTCAGGTGCATCCGGCGGCCGTAGATCTTCGCCAGAGCCGCACCGAGGCGCTGCTTCTGGACATCGGTCAGCGGAACCGCCGAGGTGACGACGGCGACCATCCGGTCCCGGCGGTGCGCGGCGAGCTTGGAGAGGGACTCGAGTCCCGCTTCCAGGCTACGTCCACGCGGCCGGGTCACAAGACGGCCGACCAGACGCTCGGTGACCGGGTTCGCCCTGCCGCCGAGCAGGCTGCGCAGCAGCTCGCTCTTGGCCGCGACCGTGGCGGTGCGGCTGGTGAGCGCGGAGCGCAGCTCGGTGCTGGAGGTGACGATGCGGCCGAACCGGAACAGCTCGTCCTCGACGTCGTCCAGCGCGCCCGACTGCTGCGCGGCGGTGAGGTCGGCGGTGGCCGCCAGTTCTTCCAGCGAGTCCACCAGGTCACGGGACTGCGACCAGCGGGAGCGGACCATGCCGCCCACCAGGTCGGCGGTCTCGCCGCCCACCTGGCCGCCGAACAGACGCCCGGCCAGCTCGGCCCGGGCTTCGCCGGCCTGCGCCGGGTCGGTCAGGACCCGACGCAGCGAGACCTCGCGGTCGAGCAGCGTGGTGACGGCGGCCAGCTCGTCGCCGAGCTTCGCCGCGTCGACGGACGTGTTGTCCATCAAGGCGTCGAGACGCTCGCGTGCGGCGGCCAGTGCCTCGCGGCTCGCGCCGTTCATCGGACGGCCTCGGCCTTCTCCTCGAGCTCGCCGAGGAAACGGTCGATGGTGCGGCTCTGGCGGGCGTGGTCCTCGAGGGACTCGCCGACCAGCTTGCCGGCCAGGTCGGTCGCCAGCTTGCCCACGTCCTGGCGGAGCGAGTGCGCGGCGGCCTTGCGGTCGGCCTCGATCTGGGCGTGGCCGGCAGCGATGATCTCCTCACGCTGCCGCTGGCCTTCCGCCCTCATCTCCTGGATGAGCGCGGTGCCCTGCTCGGTCGCCTCCTGGCGCAGGCGCGCAGCCTCGTGGCGGGCCTCGGCGAGCTGCGCCTTGTACTGCTCAAGGACGCTCTGGGCCTCGGTCTGAGCGGCCTCGGCCTTCTCCATCCCGCCTTCGATGGCCTCGCGACGCTCGTCCAGAACCTTGTTGATGTTCGGGAGGAGCTTCTTGGCGAGGAAGCCGAAGACGATGACGAAGGCGATGAGGCCGATGACGAGCTCAGGCCACGGCGGAACGAGGGGGTTTTCCTTGCCCTCGGCCGCCAGCTGAACCATGGTGAGGTTCACATCAGTGCCTTTCGTCGGATCGGTCTAGTCGTGGTTCGTCTTAGTAGACGAACGGCATGACGAGGCCGATCAGGGCCAGCGCCTCACAGAACGCGAAACCGAGGATCTGGTTGGCGCGGATCAGGCCGGCCGCTTCGGGCTGACGGGCGAGAGCCTGCGTGCCGTTACCGAAGATGATGCCGACGCCGACGCCGGGGCCGATCGCGGCGAGGCCGTACCCGATGGAGCTGAGCGAGCCGGTGACGCCATCGGAGGCAGCGAGGATCTGGGACATGCCAGTTCTTCCTTCTCTTTCACGGACCGGTGGGGGTTGGCCACCGGACGACTTGGGGTATGGAGGGGGCGGGCGGTCAGTGGTGCTCGGCGAGCGCGCCCTGGATGAAGACGCAGGCCAGCAGCACGAAGACGTACGCCTGGACGGCCTGGATGAAGAGCTCGAACGCCGTCATCACGACGACCATCACGAAGGAGACGCCGGAGTACGCGATGCCGATGCCGTTGAGCATGTACCAGCTGGCGATCGTGAACAGCAGCAGCAGGGTGTGACCGGCGAACATGTTCGCGAAGAGTCGGACCGCGTGCGTGAAGGGGCGGACCAGCACGTTCGAGAAGAACTCGATGACCATGACCAGCGGCAGCACGCCACCCAGCGACTTGTCGTAGCCGGTCAGGTTCTTGAAGCCACCGACGAAGCCGTGACGCTTGAACGTGAGCGTCATCCAGATCACGTAGACGATCAGCGCGAGAACCGCGGGGTACGCGATGATCGACGTCACCGGGAACTGGGCGACCGGGACGATCGACCAGAGGTTCATCATCCAGACGAAGAAGAAGATCGAGACCATGAGGGGGACCCACTTCTCGCCCTCCTTCTTGCCGATCGTCTCGTAGACGATGCCGCGGCGTACGAAGTCGTAGCCGGCCTCGGCGACCATCTGGAACTTGCCGGGAACGAGCTTCGGCTTGCGGAAGGCGGCCCAGAAGAAGCCGACGATGATCAGCGAGCCCAGCAGGGCCAGCAGCATCGGCTTGTTGAAGTACACCCCGTCGGTGTCGCCCCAGAGCGGCTCGAAGAGGAACGAGTGCAGGCCGGGACCCTCGAAGCCACAGCCGTTCGACTGGAAGATGTGGCAGCTCGGATCGAAGGCGAGCACCTGCGTCGGGTCAGCACTCACCGCGGGCTCCTTCAGCGTGGCGCATAGGTACGGCAACCTCGTTGTGTCGGCGCGGCGCGCAGCCGCGGTTCGGCACTGGACTGGTGTTACGGATGATGGGGCGGCGGTCGGGCATCAAGCCTCGCGAATGAGCAGGCGTCAGCTCAGATGCCCGCGCCCGCAGTGCCGCAGTTGGCACCGGACGATAGCAGGGTCCTGAACTCGCATTTATTCCGGCCCTACCGTTCACGACGACGGCCCCGTCTTTTCGGGCTTGTTGCCCTCTGCGGTATCCGGTTCGACGTAAAGGATCTTCGCCTTCATGTGCGCACGCGCCTGCGCGCCGATCCAGACGAGGGTCAGCGCGACGAGGGTTGCGGCGAAGCATTTCGGGTTGAACAGCGTCGTGTTCTTGAAGACCGCGACGAAGATGAAGAGCAGGAGCAACTGCGCCGTGTACAGCATCAGCCCCATGGCCTGGAACAGATGCGGAAGCGATTTGGCGGTGCGTTCCAGGACGACGAGTCCGATGCCCATGAAGAGGATCACGACCAGCGTCGCGACGATGGCACCCACCGCTCCCTTGCCGCCCGCGACCACGCCGCTGACCACGGCGGCAACAGCGCCCGCGGCAGCGGTGGGTAGGGCGGTCTGGAGAAGAGTGCGTGCGTCGTTGGACGGCATGGCGGCAGCTCCGCTTGCTGGTGGGGGCAAAGTGGTGTCGTCATGGACGAGCGTAAGCCCGGGCCGAGTTGGTCCCTCGGGCCAACGGACCGTCGCACTACGGTCCTTCGGCTCTGTCGCCGGGTCTCGTGAACCGTATCACAAACTATTTGATGAGGTCTTTACCATGGAAGTGTGCCGCCCGTCACACTTGAGAGTGATGCTGCGCGTTTGTGCGCAACGGGCGGCGAGATGTCTGGTATTGGGCGCCGACGCGGCAATTCGTCAGCGCGACGCACCGGTCTTCCGTCGGTCGGGGAAACGCGAACGGGGGCCGATCGCGGTCGCCCCGTTGACGCCGGAGACCCCGGCAGCCACAGGAGTGCGCTCCCCGCGCACCTCCTCGTCCCCCTCGGAGGCCAGCGAGTGCACCGTCTCCGGCTCGCTGCGCGCGTGCCGGTAGCGCGGCGGCACGAACCGCTCGGCCCACTGCGGGGCGCGCGGCGCGAACCGCGGCAGCAGCAACAGGACGAGCCCGACCGCGCTCAGCGCGACGATCACGAGCACGATCCACATCGACGCCGAGTGCACCGAGTAGGCGACCGCGCCGAACGCGATGAGCGCCGACCAGAAGTACATGATCAGCACCGCCCGGCTGTGCGAGTGCCCGATCTCCAGGAGCCGGTGGTGCAGGTGTCCCCGGTCCGCGGCGAACGGCGACTGCCCGTTCCAGGTCCTGCGGACGATCGCGAGGACCAGGTCGGCCATCGGGATCGCGATGATCGACAGCGGCATGAGCAGCGGGATGAAGACCGGCAGCATCGCGTGCGTGGCATCGCGGGTGCCGCCGAAGTTGAGCTTCATCGCGTCCGGGTCGACCTGGCCCGTGATGGAGATCGCGCCCGCCGCGAGCACCAGGCCGATCAGCATCGAGCCCGAATCGCCCATGAAGATCCTGGCCGGGTGCATGTTGTGCGGCAGGAAGCCCAGGCACATGCCCATGAGGACGGCGGCGAACAGGGTGGCCGGGGCGGCCGCCTCGATCCCGTACCCGTACCAGAGCCGGTAGGCGTACATGAAGAACGCCGCGGACGCGATGCACACCATGCCCGCGGCCAGGCCGTCGAGGCCGTCCACGAAGTTCACCGCGTTGATGGTGATCACGACGAGCGCGACCGTGAGCAGGGTGCCCTGCCAGGAGGTCAGCGAGACCGAGCCGATGCCGGGGATGGGCAGCCACAGGATGGTCAGACCCTGCATGACCATGACGCCCGCGGCGATCATCTGGCCGCCGAGCTTGATCAGGGCGTCGATCTCGAACTTGTCGTCCAGGACGCCGATCAGCCAGATCAGCGCGGCGCCCGAGAGCAGCGCCCGCGGTTCGTTGGACTGGAAGACGGGGTTGAGGCCGTCGAGGTGGTCGGCCACGAGCAGGCCCGCGCACAGGCCGCCGAACATGGCGATGCCACCGAGCCTCGGCGTCGGTTCCCGGTGCACGTCACGCGCGCGGATCTCCGGCATCGCACCGACGGCGATGGCGAACTTCCGCACCGGCCCGGTGAGCAGGTAGGTCACCGCGGCCGTGACGCAGAGCGTCAGCAGGTATTCACGCACGGGCTGCCCCAGAGGTATCGCTGGCCATCTCAGCCCCACACCCTAGCTTCGCGCGCATGTGGTTGAGGACATTAGGATCCGGCGAATGGTTGCAGGTACCCCGCCGAAGCGGGGATAAGCCCGCATTTCTTCCTTTGTGCGAACCCTGTGGAAAGGTCCCGAGGCGCTCGAAACAGGACCCTCTCAAGGAGGCTCAGGGAGGGGGGAATCTTTCCGCGAGTTCCCTTGCCTCCGCCCGTGCCTTGGGATCCTCTCGCATCGCCATCGCGAACAGCACCGCGATTCTGGCCATCTCCGCCTCCCCCATGCCCTGGGTGGTGACGGCGGCGGTGCCGAGCCGGATTCCGCGGGCGTCCAGGTGCGGCAGGGCGCAGCTGTCCAGGACGAGCCCGGCGCCCGCGAGCCGGCCGCGCGCGGTGCGCCCGTCGATCCCGAACGGCGCCGGGTCGGCGAGCAGGAGGTGGGTGTCGGTGCCGCCGGTGACCACCCCGAACCCCTCCGCGAGCAGCCCCTCGGCGAGGGTGCGTGCATTGGCCACCACCTGATGGGCGTACGCCGTGAAGGCGGGGGTGGACGCCTCGCCGAAGGCGATGGCCTTGGCGGCGATCGTGTGCATCTGGGCGCCGCCCTGTGTGAAGGGGAACACGGCCCGGTCGATGCGGGCGGCCAGGTCGCTGCCGCAAAGGATCAGCCCGCCGCGCGGCCCGCGCAGCACCTTGTGGGTGGTGGCGCACACGACGTCGGCGTACGGGACGGGGCTCGGCGCCGCTCCCCCGGCGATCAGGCCCATGGGGTGCGCGGCGTCCGCGATGAGGTAGGCGCCCACGTCGTCGGCGATCTCGCGGAAGGCCTGGTAGTCCGGGTGGCGGGGGTACGCGATCGAGCCGCACACGATCGCCTTGGGCCGGTGCTCGACCGCCAGGTCCCACACCTCGCCGTAGTCGATGAGCCCGGTGTCCGGCTCGACCCCGTATCCGACGAAGTCGAACCAGCGCCCGGAGAAGTTCGCCGGAGAGCCGTGCGTGAGGTGTCCGCCGAAGGGCAGACCCATCGCCAGAACGGTGTCTCCCGGCTTCAGGAGCGCCGCGTAGGCCGCCAGTACCGCCGAAGTCCCCGAATGCGTCTGTACGTTGGCGTGGGCGGCCCCGAACAGGGCTTTGGCGCGGTCGACGGCGATGCGCTCGGCGACGTCGACGACTTCGCAGCCGCCGTGGTGGCGGGCGCCGGGATATCCCTCGGCGTACTTGTTGCCCAGCTGCGAGCCCAGGGCAGCTCGCACGGCCGGCGAGGTGAAGTTCTCGGCGGCGATCAGCTGCAGCGAGGCGGCCTGCCGCTCGGCCTCGCCGAGCAGCACGTCGGCCATTTCGGGGTCCTGCCGCCTGAGGGCGTCGAACCCCGCGAGTTCAGTGCCAACTGCGGAGGTGACGGACATGCGTCCAGCGTAGGTCCCGGCCGCCCCGCGCGCCCGGCGTGATGGCGCGTCTCAGTGGTGGGTCGGCACGCCCGTCAGGGCCGTCACGACCGGGTCGAGGGCCTGGTTGATCTCGTCGCCGATGGAGCGGAAGAACGTGATCGGGGCGCCGTAGGGGTCGTTGACCTCGTCGGCCTCGGCGCTCGGGGCGAGCAGCCAGCCGCGCAGCGCGGCCGCGGCCCGCACCAGGGCCCTCGCCCGCTCCACCATGCCCTCCTGGAGCGGATCGGGCAGCGTGGCGGGGTCTATGGCCCGTACGAGACGGGTGAACTCCTTCAGGGTGAAGGTGCGCAGGCCCGCCGAGTGGCCCATCGAGATGACCTGGGCGCGGTGGTCGCGGGTGGCGGTGAGCACCAGGTCGGCGGTGATCACGTGCTCGTCGAGGAGCTCGCGCCCGGTGAAGCCGGTGGCGTCCGCGCCGAAGTCGGCGAGGACGGCGGCGGCGTTGGCCTCCATCGGAGCGCCCTCGTGCCCCCAGGTGCCGGCGCTCTCCACGATGAGGCCGCCCGTGAACGGGTCCCCGAGCCGGTCGCTCAGGGCATGGCGGGTCAGCCGCTCGGTGATCGGCGAGCGGCAGACGTTGCCGGTGCTGACGTGGAGGATGCGGAACGAGTTCCCCGCAGGGTGAACCGTGCCTATGCCACGCCCCTCAGGGGCGGTCAATTGGCCACCTCGAGGTCGGGTACCACCTTGCGCAGCTCGTCCGCGTCGAGGGCGCCCGCGCGCAGCAGGACCGGGACCTTGCCGGTCACGTCCACGATCGAGGACGGGACGATGCCCGGGGTCGGGCCGCCGTCCAGGTACACCGAGACGGAGTCGCCGAGCATGCCCTGGGCCGCGTCGCAGTCCTCGGGCGCCGGGTGGCCGGTCAGGTTGGCGGAGGACACGGCCATCGGGCCGACCTCGGTGAGCAGCTCGATGGCGACCGGGTGCAGCGGCATCCGGATCGCGACGGTGCCCCGGGTGTCGCCGAGGTCCCACTGCAGCGACGGCTGGTGGCGCGCGACCAGGGTCAGGGCACCCGGCCAGAACGCGTCGACGAGCTCCCAGGCCTGCTCGGTGAAGTCGGTGACCAGGCCGTGCAGGGTGTTCGGCGAGCCGATGAGCACAGGGGTGGGCATGTTGCGGCCACGGCCCTTGGCGTCGAGCAGGTCCATGACGGCCTGCGAGCTGAACGCGTCGGCGCCGATCCCGTACACGGTGTCCGTCGGCAGCACCACGAGCTCGCCGCGGCGGACGGCGGATGCGGCTTCGCGCAGACCGGTCGTGCGGTCGGTCGCGTCGTTGCAGTCGTATCGCCGAGCCATTAGCGGGCCTCCTCGTACACGTACACGGTCTGGGTGATGCGGCTGATCACGGTGTGGCCTTGCGGGCCGTGGCGAAGCGCGGGCGGTTGTTGAGGTCGGGGTGGTCGGCCGCGTCCGCCCAGCCGGCCTCCTCGTTGAAGATCCACGGCACTTGGCCGCCCTGGGTGTCGGCGTGCTCGATGACGACGAGCCCGCCGGGCCTCAGGAGGCGGTGCGCGGTGCGTTCGATGCCCCGGATGGTGTCGAGACCGTCCTCGCCGGAGAACAGCGCGAGCTCGGGGTCGTGGTCGCGCGCCTCGGGGGCGACGTACTCCCACTCGGTGAGCGGGATGTACGGCGGGTTGGAGATGACCAGATCGACCTGGCCGTCCAGCTCGGGCAGCGCGGTGAGCGCGTCGCCCTGGTGGAGAACGACGCGGGACCCCTCGACGTTCTTCCGCGTCCACTCCAGGGCGTCCTCGGACAGCTCGACGGCGTGCACGCGCGAGCGCGGCACCTCCTGCGCCATGGCGAGCGCGATCGCGCCCGATCCGGTGCACAGGTCGACGATGAGCGGCTCGACGACGTCCATCGCGCGCACGGCGTCTATGGCCCACCCGACCACGGACTCGGTCTCCGGCCGGGGCACGAACACCCCTGGTCCCACTTGGAGTTCGAGGTAGCGGAAGAAGGCGCGGCCGGTGATGTGCTGGAGCGGCTCGCGGGCCTCGCGGCGGGCGATGGCCTCCCAGTAGCGCGCGTCGAAGTCCGCGTCCTTGACGTTGTGCAGCTCTCCCCGCTTGCAGCCGTGGATGTGCGCGGCGAGCTCCTCCGCGTCGAAGCGCGGGGAGGGCACGCCGGCGTCGGCCAGCCGCTGGGTGGCCTGGGCCACCTCGGCAAGCAGCACGCTTCGGGGGCCTGGGGGTCGCCCCCCAGAGTTTTGCTGCACGCTGGTCCTCCGGCAGTCGTACGGGGGTGGATTACTGGGCGGCCGCGAGCTTGGCGGCGGAGTCCGCGTCGACGCAGGCCTGGATCATCGCGTCCAGGTCGCCGTCGAGGACCTGGTCCAAGTTGTACGCCTTGAAGCCGACCCGGTGGTCCGAGATGCGGTTTTCCGGGAAGTTGTACGTCCGGATCTTCTCGGAGCGGTCGACGGTGCGCACCTGGCTGCGACGGGCGTCGGCGGCCTCCTGCTCGGCGGCCTCCTGGGCGGCGGCGAGCAGCCGGGAGCGCAGGATGCGCATGGCCTGCTCCTTGTTCTGGAGCTGGCTCTTCTCGTTCTGGCAGGAGGCGACGACGCCGGTCGGGATGTGCGTGATGCGGACGGCGGAGTCGGTCGTGTTGACGGACTGGCCGCCGGGGCCCGAGGAGCGGTACACGTCGATGCGGAGGTCGTTCATGTTGATCTCGACGTCGACCTCCTCGGCCTCGGGCGTGACGAGCACGCCGGCGGCGGAGGTGTGGATGCGGCCCTGCGACTCGGTGGCCGGCACGCGCTGCACGCGGTGCACGCCGCCCTCGTACTTCATCCGCGCCCAGACGCCCTGGCCGGGCTCGGTCGCACCCTGGCCGCCCTTGGTCTTCACGGCGACCTGGACGTCCTTGTAGCCGCCCTGGTCGGACTCGGTGGAGTCGATGATCTCGGTCTTCCAGCCGACCCGCTCGGCGTAGCGCAGGTACATGCGCAGGAGGTCGCCGGCGAACAGGGCCGACTCGTCGCCGCCCGCACCCGCCTTGATCTCCAGGAGTACGTCCTTGTCGTCGCTCGGGTCGCGCGGGACCAGGAGCAGGCGGAGCTTCTCGGTGAGCTCTTCGCGCTGCGCGGTCAGGTCCTTGACCTCGGCGGCGAAGTCGGGGTCGTCGGCCGCGAGCTCGCGGGCCGTCTCGATGTCCTCCCCCGTCTGCTTCCAGGCGCGATAGGTCCCGACGATCGGCGTCAGCTCGGCGTAGCGCTTGTTCAGCTTGCGCGCATTGGCCTGATCGGCGTGGACCGAAGGGTCGGCGAGCTTCGTCTCGAGATCGGCGTGCTCGCCGATCAGGTCCTCGACCGCTTCGAACATCGGTGGCTCCTGGGTTTCAAACGAAGAAGTAGGGCTGGACGGCAAAGCGCCGGTCGCAGCGCCCCCGGAACGGAGGCGCCGCGGACCGGCGCAGTTGGCTCGCTACTTCGCGGCGGAGCCGGCAGCCTTGCCGAAGCGGGCCTCGAAGCGGGCCACACGGCCGCCGGTGTCCATGATCTTCTGCTTGCCCGTGTAGAACGGGTGGCACTCGGAGCAGATTTCGGCGCGGATGGAGCCGCCGCCGATCGTGCTACGGGTGGTGAAAGCCGCGCCACAGGTGCAGCTGACCTGGGTCTCGACGTACTCGGGGTGGATGTCGCGCTTCAAGGTGTCTCCTAGGTTCGGGAGGGCGCCGGGTCGCAGGCGCGGATTGCGCATACGTGAACCGGGGCCGACGTACCAGTCTGCCAGGACTGGCCGCATCTCCCAAAACCGGGGTGGATGCGCATCTATTCCCGGAGCGTCCGAAAGCCGCTACGGGAAGGCCCGGGCCGCTACTGGCCGGCGACGTAGCCGCGCGCGGTGCCCTTGTCGCCCGCCGAGTCGGCGGTCGCGGAGGCCGGGATCGGCTGGTCCTTGGCAAGGGCGTCCCACACCTCCTGGGACTCCTTGGCGAGCGGGCTGACGCGGTTGGGGTCGGCCTTGTCGTACTGCACCGGCAGCGTGATCATCTTGACGTTGGACGCGTCCAGACCCTTGAGGCCGTTCGCGAAGCCGATCAGGGAGTTGATCGAGCTCAGGTCCGAGTCGGTGGTGATCGCCTTGGTCGCGGCATCCGCGAGCCCGTACAGCTTGGTCGGGTTGCTGAACACGCCCACGCTCTTGACCTGGCCGATCAGCGCCTTGATGAAGGCCTGCTGGAGCTGGATGCGGCCGAGGTCGCTGCCGTCGCCGACCACGCCGTGCCGGGTCCGTACGAGGCCGAGGGCCTGCTCGCCGTTGAGGGTGTGTCTGCCGGCCGGCAGGTCGAGGTGGCTCTTGTCGTCCTTGATCGGCTTGTTGGTGGTGACGGGCACCCCGCCGAGCTGGTCGATGAGCTTCTTGAAGCCGGTGAAGTCGACCTCGATGTAGTGGTCCATGCGGATGCCGGACATCTGCTCGACGGTCTTGACCGCGCAGGCCGGGCCGCCGACCTCGTACGCCGTGTTGAACATCTGGCGCCTGGCACCCGGCGTGGTCTTGCCGTTCTGGGTGCAGGAGGGGCGGGTGATCAGGGTGTCGCGCGGGATGGAGACGACGCTCGCGGTCTTGTGGCCCTGGTAGACGTGGATGATCATCGCGGTGTCGGACCGGGCGCCGCCCTCGTCCGTGCCGTACTCCTTGTTGGCGCCGGCCCGCGAGTCCGAGCCGAGGACCAGGATGTCCATCGAGCCGTTGTCGACGTTCTGCGGACGGTCGGTGCCGAGCTGGGCGTTGATGTCGACGCCCTTGAGGTTGCCGTTGAGCTTGAAGTACACGTAGCCGAGTCCCCCGCCGCCGACGAGGACGACGCCCGCCGCGCTCCACGCGGCTATCTTCGCGGCGCGACGGCGCGTGCTGGGCTGCTTGCGGCGCTTGCCCGCCCCGCGTATTCGGCTGCTGCGTGTGCCTTGCTCGCCCATGGTCTCCTCAGTTCTCGGTGCTCCTCCGGTTACCCCCTGCCCAGGTGTTCAGGCACGGTTTGTCGACACTCGTCAGACGCCGAAGCACCAAGCAGGGTTGCACAGGGTTCTAAGAAGGCCATAAGAGCGCATCGGGCCCGGCCCGCAAGCCGGCCTCGGGCCCACCGCTCTCACCTGCACGTTCGCGGCGGCCCCGGGTCATGCCCGGAGCCGCCGCGAAGGTGATGCGTGTGTCGAATGCCTCAGCCGATCAGGCTGTAGCCACCCCAGCCGCCGCCGATCTGGTAGCGGTTGCCGAAGGCGCCGCGCCCGTTGCCCGGGTAGAGCCAGAGCACCCCCGCGCTGTCCCGCGCGAAGAGGTCCGCCCGGCCGTCCCCGTCCACGTCGCCGGTGGCGGCGTACGCCGGGAAGGTCCAGCCCGCCGAGCCCGCGAGCGAGCGGTTGCCGAAGGCGCCGTGGCCGGTGCCCGGGTAGAGCCAGAGCTTGCCGGAGGTGTCCTGGGCCAGCAGGTCGGCCCTGCCGTCTCCGCTGTAGTCGCCCTTGCCGACCAGGACCAGCGGGCCCCAGCCGCCGCCGAGGGCGGACCGGATGCCGAAGGTGCCGTCGCCCTTGCCGGGGTAGAACCACAGCTGCCCGCTCGTGTCGACCGCGAGCAGGTCGGTCAGGGTGTCGCCGTCGAGGTCGCCCGGCAGCACGACCGACTTCATCGCGCCCCAGCCGCCGCCCAGGTCCTGGTGGACGTAGGCGTTGGCAGCCGCGCTGTAGTGGTACCAGTCGAGGTGCCCGCCGCTGGTGCGCAGCACGAAGTCCTGGCGCTGGTCCCGGTCGAGGTCGGCCTGGCGGACCAGGTCGTAGCCGCGCCAGTCGCCGAGCGAGTACCGGTTGCCGATGGTGATGCCCTGCGAGTAGTACGCGAAGCCCTCGCCGGTGGCGTCGTTCCGGGCGAACAGGTCGGCGCGCCCGTCGAAGTTCAGGTCGGTGTCGTCGACGCGGGGACCGACGAGCCCGGCGAAGGTGCTGAGCTTCGCGTACACGCTGTACGAGCCGGCCGACACGCAGTCCTCGCGGCCCCAGGACACCACGCCCACGATGCGGTTGCCGACGATCAGCGGGCCCCCGGAGTCGCCGTTGCAGGGCGAGACGGTGCCCGTGTCGGCGCCGCTCGCCGGGTTGCCCGCGCACGCCATCTGGCCCGCGACGAAGGAGTTCTCGGGCGCCTGGTTGTAGTACGCGGCGCAGGTGGCGTCGGCCTGGACCGGGATCGTCGCCTTGAGCAGCGACATCGAGACGTCCTGGTTGGTGGAGCTGATGCGGCCCCAGCCGTACACCGTGGCCGGGGTGCCCGGCTGGTAGGCGACGCTCTCGTCGGCCGCGGCCGGCTGGAGCGTCTGGTACGGCAGTGGCGCGGCCAGCGTCAGGACGGCCACGTCACCGGTGAGGGCGCCCCCGTCGTACGCGGGGTTGGACCACTGGCGCGCCACATTGACGAGCTGGCCGCCGTGCAGGTCGCCGTTCAGCGGGTATTCGGTGGTGCCGCCGAGGACGACTCCGTTCTTCGTCCAGTCCCGGCCCGCCACGCAGTGGGCGGCGGTGAGCACCTTGCCGGGGGCGACCAGGGTGCCGCCGCAGAAGGTGCCCTGGTTGGTGGCCGGGTCGTTGTAGAAGAGCTGGACCATCCAGGGCGCCTCGCCGACCGCGGTGGGCGTACCGCCGATGATCTTCGGGTCCTGGCCGGACGGCGCCTTGGAGGCACCCGGCGCGGGACTCTGCGCGGGGCTCTGTGCGGTCGACCTGAAATGGCTGGTTGCGCTCTTGAGCCGGGCCTTCAGTTCTGCTTGGGAGGCCGGGGCCGGTGGTGCCTGGACGCTCTGCTTGCCCGGCGTCGGTGGAGCCTGGGATGCCTGGGCCGGTGCGGCCGTGAGGGCCAGCGATCCCAGTGCGAGTACGGCGGTCGCCGCAGGGAGGGCATTGCGCACCCTCCGCCTGCCAGATGTCATTCGATCTCCCCATGGGTTGACCCGTAAATGCGCAGGGGAGTGCAGGCGCCAAAAAGCGAAAAGCCCTGCCCGGCGGTTGCCCAGGGCAGAGCTCAGCAGCTCAGTGGCGTATCAGTAATACGTTCCCCCCACTTACGGCCCGCTGATAGTACTGCGCAAAAAACGCCCCCGTCACCGAAATGACGGGGGCGCTCTCAACTGGCCCTGGTGGAGCGGGAATTGCTAGTCGTTGCCGTTGCCCGGACCCGGAGTCGTCTTCTGGATCTGGAGCAGGAACTCGGCGTTCGACTTCGTCTGCTTCATCTTGTCGAGGAGCAGCTCGATGGCCTGCTGCTGGTCGAGCGCGTGCAGCACCCGGCGCAGCTTCCAGACAACCGCGAGCTCGTCGCTGCCGAGCAGGATCTCTTCCTTGCGGGTGCCGGACGCGTCCACGTCCACCGCCGGGAAGATGCGCTTGTCGGCGAGCTTGCGGTCGAGCTTGAGCTCCATGTTGCCGGTGCCCTTGAACTCCTCGAAGATCACCTCGTCCATGCGCGAGCCGGTCTCCACGAGCGCGGTGGCGAGGATGGTCAGCGAGCCGCCGTCCTCGATGTTGCGCGCGGCACCGAAGAAGCGCTTCGGCGGGTAGAGCGCGGTCGAGTCGACACCACCGGACAGGATGCGGCCGGAGGCCGGGGCCGCCAGGTTGTACGCACGGCCCAGACGGGTGATCGAGTCGAGCAGCACGACCACGTCGTGACCGAGCTCGACGAGACGCTTGGCGCGCTCGATGGCCAGCTCGGCGACGGTGGTGTGGTCCTCGGCGGGACGGTCGAAGGTCGAGGAGATGACCTCGCCCTTCACCGACCGCTGCATGTCGGTGACCTCTTCCGGACGCTCGTCGACCAGGACGACCATCAGGTGGCACTCGGGGTTGTTGTGGGTGATCGCGTTGGCGATCGCCTGCATGATCATGGTCTTGCCGGTCTTCGGCGGGGCCACGATCAGGCCTCGCTGGCCCTTGCCGATCGGCGACACGAGGTCGATGATCCGCGTGGTCAGCACGCCCGGGTCGGTCTCCAGACGGAGCCGGTCCTGGGGGTACAGCGGGGTCAGCTTGTTGAACTCCGGGCGCCCGCGGCCCGAGTCGGCCGCCATGCCGTTGGAGGAGTCGAGACGCACCAGGGCGTTGAACTTCTCGCGGCGCTCGCCGTCCTTGGGCTGACGGACGGCTCCGGTGACGTGGTCACCCTTGCGCAGACCGTTCTTGCGGACCTGGGCGAGCGAGACGTACACGTCGTTCGGGCCCGGCAGGTAGCCGGACGTCCGGATGAACGCGTAGTTGTCGAGGATGTCCAGGATGCCCGCGACGGGGATCAGGACGTCGTCGTCGGCGACCTGCGGCTCGGCGCCGAACTCCTCGCGGCCACCACGGCGGCCACGGCGGTCGCGGTAACGTCCGCGCCGGCCACGGCGGCTGCCGTCGTCGTCGAAGTCGTCCTGCGGGCCGTTGTTCTGCTGCTGAGCCTGCTGCTGGCCGCCCTGGCGCTGCTGGCGCTGGCCGCCCTGCTGGTCGTCGCCCTTGCCGCCGCGCTCGCCGCGCTGACGGTCCCCGCGCTCGCCCCGCTCACCGCGGTCGCCGCGCTGACGGTCCCGGCGGTCTCCGCGGTCGCCCCGCTCGCCGCGGTCACGGCGCTCCCGGCGGCCCTCGGCGGACTCGACCGCCTCGGCGGCCTTCGCCTCGGGCTTGGCGTCGGCCTCGGGGGCCTTCACCTCGGCCTTGGCCTCCGTCTTGGTGACGGTCTCCACAGCGGCCGAGGCGGACTCGGGGCTGCCGGAGGGCGCGGTCGCACGGCGACGGCGACGCTCCCCGACGGGCTGGTCGTCGCTGGCCGGCTGGCCAGGGATCTCGATCTGCTGCTGCGCGGGCTGCTTCTCGGCGGGCGCGGCGGCCTCCTCGCCCGTACGGGCCTTGGAGGTGGCGCGGCGCTTCGGCTTGGCCTCGGCATCGGCGGACGCACTCTTGGCCGGAGCCGCGGAACCGCCTCCGGCCTGCGCCTCCTTGATGACCTCGATCAGCTGGCTCTTGCGCATGCGCGCGGTGCCCCTGATGCCGAGGCCGGACGCGACCTGCTGCAGCTCGGCCAGGACCATGCCGTCGAGGCCGGTGCCGGAGCGGCGGCGCCGTGAGGTGGTGCCAGAGGCAGCACCTGCGGCGGGCGCGGCGTTGTCGACAGAGCTGTCGGCAGTCACGCCCATCAGATCGGTGGTGTCGCTCACGAAGGGTCCTTCCCTGGAGCGGACGTCGGCCTGTCTGGCTCGGCGACCGGTTGTGCTGTCCGGCTGCGGCCTGTGATCTTGTCGACCACGGATCGTGCCGGGGCGGTGGCCCGCCGCGTACGGCGGAGAGATAAACGTGCGTGGGTTCCGGCCCGAGGTCCCCCTACTCGGCCCCTGCTGGGAAAAAGCGTGGGGTGTCGTGCCGGTTCCGGAGCGTGCTCGAAACTGCTCAGGCAGGCTGCACAGGCAGTTGGGGAGGCTCTCGGAAGAAAGGCGGTCCCTGAAGGGGACACGAAGCACCGCGCCACGAAGACGACCGATGCAGACTTGAGGTTAACACTACCGGATCCAACAAACATTCCCCCTCTCGTTCACCGGCAAGCCGTGCTCCCTGCGCCCGTACCTACGATCCGAGCGGCAGGACGCTCGCACCCGCGGCGTCGAGACTGAGCCGGTTGGCGGCCCACCCCTCCCCCGCCAGGCGTGCGACCTTGTCGGCCGCACCGTCCTCGACCAGCGCGAGCACCGTGGGCCCGGCGCCGGAGATGACTGCGGGGACGCCGTCCGCACGCAGCCGGTTGACCAGTGCCACGCTCTCCGGCATCGCCGGTGCGCGGTACTCCTGGTGGAGCCGGTCCTCGGTGGCCGCGAGCAGCAGCTCGGGACGCCTGGTCAGGGCCTCCACGAGCAGGGCCGCCCGGCCGGCGTTGGCCGCGGCGTCGACGTGCGGAATGGTGCGCGGAAGCAGGCCGCGGGCCGTCTCCGTCAGGACCGGCCTACCCGGCACGAAGACCACCGGAACGACGGAATCCGCAGGGTCCATCCTGATCGCGCGGGCCGCTCCGCCGTCCATCCAGGACAGCGTGAATCCGCCGAGCAGACAGGCGGCCACGTTGTCGGGGTGGCCCTCGATCTCGGTCGCGAGCTCCAGCAGGGCCGCGTCGTCGAGGCGGGCGTCACCGCCTATGGTCACGGCGCGCGCGGCGACGATGCCCGCGCAGATGGCGGCGGAGGAGGAGCCGAGGCCGCGGCCGTGCGGGATGCGGTTGGCGCAGACGACCTCAAGGCCGCGCGGCTGCCCGCCGAGCAGGTCGAACGCGGTGCGCAGGGACCGTACGAGCAGGTGGCTCTCGTCGCGGGGCAGCGTGTCCGCGCCCTCGCCCGCGATGTCGATGTGCAGGCCGGAGTCGGCGACGCGGACGACCACGTCGTCGTACAGCCCCAGTGACAGGCCCAGGGAGTCGAAGCCCGGGCCGAGGTTGGCACTGGTGGCGGGGACGCGCACCCGTACGGCGGCGGCGCGGAATGCGGGACCGGCCATCGCTCTGATGACTCCTTGTGAGGCTGCTGCTGATGTCTGCTGCGAGATTTTCGAAGACGTACGGAACACCCGAGGGCCACGTGGGCAACTGCACCACGGCATATGCGGCGGGGCGGGTTGAGTACAGCCTATCGAAGGAAGGTTCTGTGGCGACATAGGGCGCACAGGAGGCGCACGATGCGTGTCGCGAGCCCCCTGTGCCCCTACGTGCGGCCTTGTCCGGCTTTACGTACGCGTCCCGGCGATGCAGGACGCGTACGTCACAGCGATGCGTAAGGGAACTACGCCAGACCGAGGCGTTCGGCCGCGGCCGCCGCGTCCACGGGGACGGTGACGGGCTGCGGGGCGCCCGCGACGGCCCAGTCGGGGTCCTTGAGGCCGTTTCCGGTCACCGTGCACACGATCTTCTGACCCGGGTCGACGAGTCCGCGCTCGGCGGCCTTGAGAAGGCCGGCCACCGAAGCGGCCGAGGCGGGCTCGACGAAGACGCCCTCCTGCGAGGCGAGCAGCCGGTACGCGCGCAGAATCTCACGGTCCGTCACTTCGTCGATGAAACCGCCGGATTCGTCCCGCGCGGCCAGTGCGAACTGCCACGAGGCCGGGTTGCCGATGCGGATCGCGGTGGCGATCGTCGAGGGGTCCTTGACGACCTCGCCGCGCACGATCGGCGCCGAACCCGACGCCTGGAAGCCCCACATGCGCGGGGTGTGCGTCGAGATCTTGTCGGCGGCGTACTCCTTGTAGCCCTTCCAGTACGCCGTGATGTTGCCGGCGTTGCCCACGGGCAGGACGTGGATGTCGGGGGCGTCGCCGAGCGCGTCCACGATCTCGAACGCGGCCGTCTTCTGGCCCTCGATGCGTACCGGGTTGACCGAATTGACCAGCGCCACCGGGTAGTTGTCGGACAGCGAGCGGGCCAGCGTGAGGCAGTCGTCGAAGTTTCCGTCGACCTGGAGGATCTTGGCGCCGTGGATGAGCGCCTGGCCCATCTTGCCGAGCGCGATCTTGCCCTGCGGCACGAGCACCGCGCACACCATGCCGGCGCGCACCGCGTAGGCGGCGGCGGAGGCGGAGGTGTTGCCGGTGGAGGCGCAGATGACGGCCTTCGCGCCCTCCTCCTTCGCCCGGGTGATCGCCATCGTCATGCCGCGGTCCTTGAAGGACCCGGTCGGGTTCGCACCCTCGACCTTGAGGTGCACCTCGCAGCCCGTGCGCTCGGAGAGCACCTGCGCGGGCACGAGGGGCGTGCCGCCCTCGCGGAGGGTGACGACCGGCGTCGTAGCGGAGACGGGGAGCCGGTCCCGGTACTCCTCGATGATTCCGCGCCACTGGTGGGTCATTGCTGGTTACTCCCCTTCAACACGCATGATGCTGGCGACACCACGCACGGTGTCGAGCTTGCGCAGGGCGTCCACGGTCCCGGTGAGGGCCGCGTCGGCCGCGCGGTGGGTGACGACGACGAGAGAGGCCTCCCCGTCCTTCCCCTGCTGGCGGACAGTGTCGATGGACACCCCGTGCTCGGCGAAGACCGTCGCCACCTGGGCGAGCACGCCCGGCTTGTCGGCCACGTCGAGGCTGATGTGGTAGCGGGTCACGACGTCGCCCATGGGGCTCACGGGCAGCTGTGTGTACGCCGACTCACCGGGGCCCGTCGCCCCGGCGAGCTTGTTGCGGCAGACCGCGACCAGGTCACCGAGCACCGCGGAGGCGGTCGGAGCGCCGCCCGCGCCGGGCCCGTAGAACATGAGCTGCCCGGCGGCCTCGGCCTCGACGAACACCGCGTTGTACGCGCCGCGCACGGACGCCAGCGGGTGGTCGAGGGGGATCATCGCCGGGTGGACGCGGGCGGTCACCGAGCCCCCGTCGGCGGCCCGCTCGCAGATCGCGAGCAGCTTGATGGTGCAGCCCATCTCCTTCGCCGAGGCGAAGTCGGCGGCGGTCACCTCGGTCATGCCCTCGCGGTACACGTCGTCGAGGCGGACCCGGGTGTGGAAGGCGATCCCGGCGAGGATGGCGGCCTTGGCGGCGGCGTCGAAGCCCTCGACGTCGGCGGTCGGGTCGGCCTCGGCGTAGCCGAGCGCGGTGGCCTCGTCGAGGGCCTCCTGGTAGCCGGCGCCCGTCGAGTCCATCTTGTCGAGGATGAAGTTCGTCGTGCCGTTGACGATGCCGAGCACCCGGTTGACCTTGTCGCCCGCGAGCGACTCGCGCAGCGGGCGGATCAGCGGGATCGCGCCGGCGACGGCGGCCTCGTAGTACAGGTCCCGGCCGTGCTCGACGGCGGCCGCGTGGAGCGCCGCGCCGTCCTGGGCGAGCAGCGCCTTGTTCGCGGAGACGACGGAGGCGCCGTGCTCGAAGGCGGTGGTGATGAGCGCCCGGGCGGGCTCGATGCCGCCGATGACCTCGACGACGACGTCGATGTCACCGCGTTTGACCAGGGCGGTGGCGTCGGTGGTGACCAGGGCGGGGTCGATGCCCTCGCGTACCTTCGAGGGCCGGCGGACGGCGACTCCGGCGAGCTCCACGGGAGCGCCGATGCGCGCCGTGAGGTCGTCGGCGTGCGTCGTCATGATGCGCGCCACCTCTGAGCCGACCACTCCACAGCCCAGCAGCGCCACCTTCAGCGGACGCGTACGCATCATCCGACCTCGTTTCCTCTTCAAACCTGGAATGCGAACCAGTCTCACTCACCGGACCGGGGTTTCTGCCCCCGGTCCGGATCCTGAGACAACTATTTCATTTACCCGACATCGAGACGCAGGAGATCTTCCTCCGTCTCGCGCCGGACGATCACTCGCGCCGATCCGTCGCGCACCGCGACGACCGGCGGGCGCAGCGCGTGGTTGTAATTGCTGGCCATCGAGCGGCAGTAGGCACCGGTGGCCGGCACGGCAATCAGATCACCCGGCGCGAGATCCGCGGGCAGGAATGCGTCACGGACCACGATGTCACCGCTTTCGCAGTGCTTTCCGACCACCCTGACCAGCATCGGCTCGGCGTCCGAGGTGCGCGAGACGAGGGACACCGAGTACTCGGCGTCGTACAGCGCGGTGCGGATGTTGTCCGACATGCCGCCGTCCACGCTCACGTACGTCCGCAGCCCTTCGAGCGGCTTGATCGTGCCGACCTCGTACAGCGTGAAGGCGGTCGGCCCGACGATCGCGCGGCCCGGCTCGACGGAGATGCGGGGTGCGCGAAGGCCTGCCGCGTCGCACTCACGCGTGACGATCTCGCTGAGCGCCTTGGCGATCTCGTGCGGCTCTCGGGGGTCGTCCTCGGAGGTGTACGCGATGCCGAGGCCGCCGCCGAGGTCGATCTCGGGCAGCTCGACGCCGTGCTCGTCGCGCACCTCGGCGAGGAGCTGTACGACGCGGCGCGCGGACACCTCGAAGCCCGCCATGTCGAAGATCTGCGACCCGATGTGGGAGTGGATCCCGATGAGTTCGATCCCGTCGAGCTTGAGGGCGCGCCGCACGGCCTCGGCGGCCTGGCCGCCGGCCAGCGCGATGCCGAACTTCTGGTCCTCGTGCGCGGTGGCGATGAACTCGTGGGTGTGCGCCTCGACGCCGACGGTCACCCGGATGAAGGCCTTCTGCACCGTTCCGAGCTCCTGGGCGATGTGCGCGACGCGCACGATCTCCTGGAACGAGTCGAGCACGATCCGCCCGACCCCGGCCTCGACGGCCCGCCGGATCTCGGCCTCGCTCTTGTTGTTGCCGTGGAAGGCGATGCGCTCGGCGGGCATCCCCGCGTCCAGCGCGGTGGCGAGCTCGGTGCCGGAGCACACGTCGAGGTTGAGCCCCTCCTCGTGCAGCCAGCGCACCACGGCCCGGGAAAGGAACGCCTTGCCGGCGTAGAACACATCGGCGTCCCGCCCGAAGGCGTCCGCCCAGGCCCGGCACCGGGCGCGGAAGTCGGTCTCGTCGAGGAAGTAGGCGGGCGTCCCGAACTCCTCGGCGAGCCGCGACACTTCGAGCCCGCCGACGGTCAGCTCGCCGCCCTTGTCACGGGTGACAGTGCTCGACCAGACCTTCGGGTCGAGGGAGTTGAGGTCGGCGGGCGGCGCGGAGTAGTGCCCTTCGGTCAGCACATCGGCGTGACGGGGGCCGGCGGGGTGCGCGGATCGGCTCATGTTCTCTACGTCTCTTCTCTCACTACACGTCTGCGGTCATGTGCGCGCCCGACGGGCGATGTCTGCGCATGTCACAGAAACTCGGGGGCGTCGATGCCGAGCAGGGACAGGCCGCCGGCCAGCACCGTCCCGGCGGCCTCGGCGAGGGCGAGCCGGTTGCGGTGGGCGGCCGAGGGTTTCTCGTCACCGAGCGGCAGTACGCCGTGCTGGAAACGGAGCAGTTCGTCGGCCACGGCTTCGAGCTGCCGCGCAAGCCGGTCCGGCGCCCGGTGCCGGGCGGCACTTTCGAGCACGCCGGGGTGATCGGAGAGCAGCCCGAGCAGGACCTCGCCGTCGGGAACAGGACCGACCTCACCCTCGAACCCCAGCTCAAGAGCATTGCGAGTCAGAGCGCGGCTCCGTGCGTACGCGTACCGCACCCGAAAAAGCGCATTGCTCTCCCGCTGAGCAAGCAGTTCCTCTGCATCGGTACGGGGCCGATCGTGCCGGGCGGCCCGGAGGAAGGCCCAGCGGGCGGCATCGGCACCGACGAGCGCGGAAAGCCGGGTCTCGGGACAGCCGACCAGAGGAAGGTGCTCCCCCGTCTCTCCGATGCGGGCGACGGCCCCCTGGGCCCGGAGCAGCCGCACGACGACCTCGGTGACGACCCGGCCGCGCTCCTCGGCAACATCGGCGAATTCAAAACTCTGGCCGCGTAGGGAGTCCCCGCATCCGTACGGAATGCCGGCTTCCGGAGTGTCGAGAATTTCCCGTACGACCTCGTGCCTGCCGCCACGGTCAAGGGTGATGTTGAGGAATCCGGGCCCGCTGATCTCGACGAGGGCGATTCCGGGCCGGCCGGCGATCCGCTGCCGCAGCACTTCGGCGACCTGGCGGGGCGGCAGTCCGGCCGCGGCGGCGAGCTTGAGGGCGACGCCACTGGCGTAGTCGCCGCCGCCCCCGGGCCGGGGCCGCTCGATCTTGACGGCGTCGGGCACCGCGTCGCCCGCCATGCTCAGGGCACCCTCGTCGACCGCGCTGCGCACGACGCGCACGACGGTACGGGAGAGCTCTGCGGGGGTCACGGGACCAGCGTATGGGAGAAGGGGGGTCCCTCCGCGAACCGGTTTCGCCATACGGGCAGGGTGGGCGCGCGGGGCCGGCGGAGCGGGCGTCAGCCCCGGGTGCTGCCGGCCCGCCCGGGCTCCCTGCTGCCGTCGGCAGACGGCGGAGCCTCCCGGTGCAGCAACTGCCGTACGACACGGACCAGTTCGGCGGGCTCGAAGGGCTTCGCGAGAAAGGCGTCGACCCCGGCGGCGAGCCCGGTCTCCACCTCGTACTGGGTGCAGGCACTGATGATCGCGACGGGCAGCCGGCTCGTACGGGGGTCCGAGCGCAGCCGCTCGGCCGTACGGAGTCCGTCGAGCCGGGGCATCACGACGTCGAGGGTGACCACGTCGGGGCTGACCCGGTGTACGACTTCCAGGCACTCGGCACCATCGGCCGCGGTCACGACCTCGAAGCCCTCCAGCTCAAGGTTGACCCTGATCAGCTGCCGGATGACCTTGTTGTCGTCGACAACAAGAACCCGGCCGGACACGCCTGACACACCTTGAGGTTAGGTCCGAGGACGCCGCCGCGTCCGGGTTTTCCCCACTTCCACCCCGCCCGGGGGACACAGCCCGCCGGAGGGACCGAAATACCTGTTCACAGCCACCCCGGGAGAGCTGGTAGGGTTCTACCCGTCGCCGCCGAACGCGGCGGACGCCCCCGTAGCTCAGGGGATAGAGCAACGGCCTCCGGAGCCGTGTGCGCAGGTTCGAATCCTGCCGGGGGCACTCCAGCCAGGACAGCGTGATCAATCCGCTGACCTTCTGAAGTGCCAGACTTCAAGAGCCGGACCCAGTTCTCCTGGGTCCGGCTCTTTGTCGTTTCCGTGCAGTGATCACGGTGGACCTGCGCCTGCTCCAGTAGGTTTCACTGCTTTCGGCTGGGGGCCCAGTCGGACGTAAGCACGCTTGCAGTGGCGGTCATCGGCGTCATAGGCACGCTGGGCGGAACCCTGGGCGGAGCAATGCTCGGCGAACGCACCAACCGCAAGCAGAACGAACACGCTGACCGGCAACGGGCCGAGGAGCGCGCGGACCGGATACACCAGGACAGACGCGATCTCTACCCGCGCCTGAACACCACGCCCGCGCCTACCGAGTCGCCGCCAGGGACGCCGTGCACGCCGCCGAGCGGCACGAGAGCGCGGAGCCGGCGGCTCTGGACGCCACCAAGGAAGCCTGGGCGGAGGAATACTCCCAGGCGGGCAGATGGCACTGCCCAAGGACGTCCTGGAGGTGGCCTCAACGCTCAACAGGGCCCTGGGAGTCGGCTACGCCGTGGTGAAGCAGTTGCCTGCGAGCCCGGACCTCGACAGGGCATACAGCCGGACAAGGACTTGGTTCAGCGAACCACCGTCCGACGGCGTGTACCTGCTGAGGGTCGCCCTGCGACATGACCTCGGCGTCGAGACCGAACCCGACTTCGAGCAGACCCGCACACAGCGCCTGGCCATCTCAACGGCCGACAGCTCACGCATAGCAGTCCGGCTCCCAACCCCGCGTCTTCGTCCGCAGAACGCGAAAAAGCCCCGCACCGTGATCCGTTGATACGGACCTGGTGCGGGGCTTTCCCCAC
>NZ_BAAASQ010000015.1:0-99633 GCF_039532965.1 Streptomyces mauvecolor
ACCGCTCTTGCCGAGGAATTGCTGGGGGAGGCCCTCCCGGTGCGTATCCGGGCGTGGGACGGCAGCGAGGCGGGCCCGCCCGGTGCTCCGGTTCTCGTCGTACGCCACCGGCGCGCGCTGCGCCGGCTGCTGTGGAAGCCGGGCGAACTGGGCCTGGCCCGCGCCTGGGTGGCGGGCGAGATCGACGTCGAGGGCGACCTGTACGCGGCCCTCGGCCTGCTGGCGGGGCTGATCTGGGAGCGCGGCGGCGAGCCCAAGGACACCGTCCACCCGGTCCGCGACCCGAGGCTGCGGGCCGCCGCCAAGGCGCTGGTGAAGCTGGGCGGCGCGCTGCCCCCGCCGGCCCCGCCCGCCGAGGAGATGCGCCGCCGCACCGGCCCGCTGCACACCCGGCGCCGCGACAAAGAGGCGATCAGCCACCACTACGACGTCGGCAACGACTTCTACGCGCTGGTGCTCGGCCCGTCGATGGTCTACTCGTGCGCCTACTGGGAGAGCCCCGAGGCCACCCTCGAAGACGCCCAGCGCGACAAACTGGACCTGGTCTGCCGCAAGTTGGCCCTGAAGGAGGGCGACCGGCTGCTCGACGTCGGCTGCGGCTGGGGTTCCATGGCCATCCACGCGGCCCGCGAGTACGGCGCCCGTGTCGTCGGCATCACGCTGTCGCGCGAACAGGCCGCGTTCGCCCGCAAGCGGATCGCCGAGGAGGGGCTCACCGACCGGATAGAGATCCGCGTCCAGGACTACCGCGACGTCAAGGACGGCCCGTTCGACGCGATCTCCTCCATCGGCATGGCCGAGCACGTCGGCTCGGTGCGGTACGCGGAGTACGCGGGCATCCTGCACGCGCTGCTCAAGGACGGCGGGCGGCTGCTCAACCACCAGATCGCCCGACGCCCCGAGCGGGACGAATCGGCGTACCAGGTGGACGAGTTCATCGACAAGTACGTCTTCCCCGATGGCGAGCTCGCTCCGGTCGGCCGCACCCTGGCCGCCCTGGAGGAGGCCGGGTTCGAGGCTCGCGACGTCGAACCGATCCGCGAGCACTACGCCCTGACGCTGCGTCACTGGGTGGCGAACCTGGAGTCCGACTGGGCCCGGGCCGTGCGGTACGCCAGCCCCGGCCGGGCCCGGATCTGGCGGCTCTACATGGCCGCCTCGGCGATCTCCTTCGAGCGCAACCGGATCGGCGTCAACCAGATCCTCGCGGTGAAGACCCCGGTGGGCGGCGCCTCGGGAATGCCACTGAGGGCCCGCACCTGGAACTGAGTGCGACCGCAGGGCGAAGCCGAAGGGCCCCGGGAGGCGCACTCCCGGGGCCCTTCGACTCGATTGTGTTCAGCGGTACTTGACGACTACTCGGTCTTGATGGCGGTCAGCATGTTGAGCTTCGCGGCGCTGCGGGCCGGCCACATGGCGGCGAGCACGCCCACCAGGCCGGCGAGCAGCAGGAAGATGCCGATGCGGTCCCACGGGATGACCAGCGCGTAGTTCGGGATGGACTTCTTGATGGTCTGGCCGATGGCCCAGGCGAGGAAGGAGCCGAGGCCGATGCCGATCACCGCGCCGAACATCGAGATGACGATGGCCTCCAGGCGGATCATGCGCTTGACCTTGCGGCGGTCCAGGCCGATCGCCCGCAGCATGCCGATCTCCTGCTGACGCTCGAAGACCGACATCGCGAGGGTGTTGACGACTCCGAGGACCGCGATGATCAGGGCCATCGCGAGCAGGCCGTACATGATGTTGAGCAGCGTGTTGATCATGCCGCCGAACTCGTTGCGGATGTCCTGCTGGTCCATGATGCTGATCGCCGGGTTGTCGCCGAGCGCGCTGACCAGGGCCTTCTCATTGGCGCTCGTCGCGCCGCCGTCGGTCTTGACGAAGATCTGCGGGATGTAGGGCTTGGTCTCGTGCGGGTCGAGCACGGAGGTCGGGGCGAGCACCGAGTCCAGGAACTCGTTCTCCTTGTACGTCGCCCCGATGGTGAGCGAGCCCTTCTTCTTGTCGGCGAACTCGACGGCGACCTTGGAGCCGGGCTTCCAGTTGTGCTGGGCGGCGGTCTTGTCGTCGACGGCTATCTGCCCCTGGCCGAGGGTGGCGAGGGAGCCGGACACCGGCTCGATGTTGAGGAGCTTCTCGATGTCGCCGGGCGTCACGCCGGCCACCGACCGGCCGTTACCGTCGATCTTCAGGTACGAGGACTCCTTGGGCGAGACCGCCGAGACGCCCGGGGCCTTGCGCAGAGCGGTGAGGACGTCCTTGTCGAGCCCGGAGCCGTTGGCCGCCATCTGGACCATGTAGTCGGCCTTGATGTTGTCGGTCGTCATCTTGTCGATGGCGGTGCCGAGCGTGACGCCGAGCACGGACAGGCCCGTGACGAGGGTGAGGCCGATGGCGAGCGCGGAGGCGGTGGCGCCGGTGCGGCGCGGGTTGCGCACCGCGTTCTGGCTGGCGAGCTTGCCGGAGACGCCGAACACCTTGCTGAGCGCGGGGCGTACGAGGGCGATGACCGGGCGGGACAGGAGCGGGATCAGGATGATGATGCCGACCAGGGCGAGGAAGGCGCCGAGGCCGATGAGCATCTTGCCGTCCTTGCCTGCGGCGGCACCGGCCATGACGGCGGCCGCACCGGCGAGGGTGATCACGCCGCCGATGGAGTTCCGTACGACCAGGGACTTGGTGGTGGCCACGCCGTGCACGCTGTTCATGGCGGCGACCGGCGGGATCTTGGCGGCGCGCCAGGCGGGCAGCAGGGCGGCGATCAGGGTGACGAGGACGCCGACGGCGAGGGCGGCGATCACGGGGGTCGCCGAGACGATCAGCGGGCCGTCCGGCAGCTTGGCGCCGAAGGCGCCCATCGCGGAGCGCAGCCCGGTCGCGAGACCCAGACCGAGCACGAAGCCGATCGCGGAGGCGATCGTGCCGACCACCAGGGCCTCGGCGAGCACCGAGCGGCGGACCTGGCCGCGCGAGGCGCCGACGGCACGCATCAGGGCGAGCTCACGGGTGCGCTGGGCGACCAGCATGGTGAAGGTGTTGGAGATCAGGAAGATGCCGACGAACAGCGCGATCGCGGCGAAGGCGAGCAGCGTCTGGTTGAGGCCGCTGAGGCCCTGCTCGATGTCCTTGGCCTCCTGGTCGGCGAGCGCCTGGCCGGTCTTGGCGTCGGCGTCCTCGGGGAGCAGCGGCTTGACCTCGGTGAGGATCTTCTGGGCGTCGGCGCCGGGGGTGGCGGCCACACTCACGTTCTGGAAGTAGCCCGGCTTGAGGTAGAGCTGCTGCGCGACGGCGGTGTCGAACAGGACGAGGCTGCCGCCCGCGTTGACCGCGCCGTCCTCGGTGGTGAAGACGCCGGCGAGCTTGTAGGTCTTGACCGGCCCGTTGGTGGCGACGCGCACGCTGTCGCCCACGCTGTACTCGCCCTTGTCGGCGGTGTCCTTGTCGAGGGCGATCTGGTCGTCCTTCACCGGGCCCGCGCCCTGGGTGAAGGTGTACGCCGGGTCCTTGCCGTCCTTGCCGGGGGCGAAGTTGCCGCCCTTGTTGGCCCAGCCCTGGCCGATCAGCTTGCCGTCGGTGCCGGCCACACCGGCGAAGCCGTCCACCCGGCCGGTGGCCGAGGCGACCCCGTCGAGCTTCTCGATCTTCTGCAGGGTCTGCTTGCTGACACCGGGCTCCCGCTCGGCGTCGTCACGGCTGCCGTACGTGGTGACGGCGACGGCCACCTTGTCGTAGCTCTTGGACGACTGGTTGCGGAAGGCGTTGCCGAGGGTGTCGGTGAAGACGAGCGTGCCGGAGACGAAGGCGACGCCGAGCATGACGGCAAGCACCGTCATCAACAGCCGGGCCTTGTGCGCGAGCACGTTGCGCAGGGCGGTCTTGAACATGGGGTTTCTCAGTCCTGGTTGATCGAGGGCCGGTCAGCGAGCATCGGGCGGCCAGCCCATCCGACTCCGGACGCCGGAAAATCAGCCTCTCCGGCGTTTGAGGAGCGGGGGTCTGGGGGCGGAGCCCCCAGCGGTACCGGGCGAGGGCGAAGGGGCCCGGCGACAAGGGGCTGGGGGGCCTGGGGGCAAAGCCCCCAGCGGCTCCGGGTCAGCTGGTGCGGCCCTTCGCATCGAAGGCCTTCATCCGGTCGAGCACCCCGTCCGCGCTGGGCCGGAGCATCTCGTCGACGATCCGCCCGTCGGCGAGGAATATGACCCGGTCCGCGTAGGACGCGGCGACGGGGTCGTGGGTCACCATGACGACGGTCTGCCCCAGCTCGCGCACCGAGTTGCGCAGGAAGCCGAGGACCTCGGCGCCGGAGCGCGAGTCCAGGTTTCCGGTCGGCTCGTCACCGAAGATGATCTCCGGCTGGGAGGCGAGCGCGCGGGCCACGGCGACGCGCTGCTGCTGGCCGCCGGAGAGCTGGGTGGGCCGGTGGCCGAGCCGGTCGGAGAGGCCGACCATGGCGATGACCTGGTCGAGCCACTGCTTGTTGGGCTTGCGGCCCGCGATGTCCATGGGGAGCGTGATGTTCTCCAGGGCGGTCAGCGTGGGCAGCAGGTTGAACGCCTGGAAGATGAAGCCGATCTTGTCGCGGCGCAGCTGCGTGAGCTGCTTGTCCTTGAGCGAGCCGAGCTCGGTCTCGCCGATGCGGACGGAGCCGGAGCTGAAGGAGTCGAGGCCCGCGACGCAGTGCATCAGCGTGGACTTGCCGGAGCCCGACGGGCCCATGATCGCGGTGAACTCGCCCTGCCGGAAGTCGACCGTGACCTGGTCCAGGGCGACCACCTGGGTCTCGCCCGTGCCGTAGACCTTCGACAGCTCGATGGCGCGGGCGGCCACCGCGGTCGCGCGGTGTGCGGTGGGGATGGTGGTCACGGAGGTACTCCTGTCGAACGGCTTTCGGGGACTTCTCCATCCTTGCGGCCGCACGGCGCCGGATCGTCAGTCCCTGTGCCCGTTCGCCAGCCCTCTTGAGTCGGACGGAAGAACCCCCTCCGTCCTCCTGAGGTATGACGGCACCCCTGAGAGGCGCGCGGGATCGATGCGGGCTCCGCCACGGCTCGAGGCGGGCTCCGGCGAGCCGTGCCAGCGTCGGGTGCGGGGCCGAACCGGGCATCGACTTTCCGTCATTCCGGACCCGTATTCCGGGCACCCCGGGCGCCCCTGCCAACCGCCTCCGGCATGTGCCAACACCGCCCCGAGCTGTGCTGACGCACCCTCAGGCGTCAATAAAATAAGACAACATCGGGTGGTTGTTCCGCTGTTCGGGGGATGCGTCGGGCTAGGCTCGTCCCGCGAAACGCGGAGCCGCGCGCCCTTGCCCGGATGGTGGAACGCAGACACGGCGAGCTTAAACCTCGCTGGCCTTCGGGCCGTGCCGGTTCGAGTCCGGCTCCGGGCACTCATGCAGGTTCCGGCTTCCCGCGCGTCGGGTCGTCGGACCCTTGCACCCCCCTCCTCCACGCGTGAAGATCCTCCCTAGGCATTACGTCGGTTTCTTTGCGAGCCCATTACTCTTGACGACAAGGCCGCGCACGGTGGCCATGGAGGAGTGAGATGAGGAGCAGCAACCCGGTCTTCTCGCGACGGGGCTTCAGCCGTGACAACGGCTACGCCGGTTTCAACACCGCGCAGCAGCCGCAGGCCGGGGGCAACCCGTACGCGCAGGCGCCCGCGAACCCGTACGCGACGAACCCGTACGCCCAGCAGGACACGCAGCAGGCACCGGCCCGCTCCGGTGCGATGACGATCGACGACGTGGTCACGCGCACCGCGATCACGCTCGGCACGGTCGTCGCCGGTGCGGTCGTGGCGTGGCTGGCGCTGCCGGTCGACGCCGCGAACATCGGCAAGTCGTACGGCATCGCCATCGGCGCCGCGCTGATCGCGTTCGTCCTCGCCATGGTCCAGTCCTTCAAGCGCAGGCCGACGCCGGCGCTGATCCTCGGGTACGCGGCCTTCGAGGGCGTCTTCCTCGGCGTGATCAGCTCGGCCGTCACGACGCATGTGTCGGCGGGCGCGGTCCCGCAGGCGGTGCTCGGCACGATGGCGGTCTTCGCCGGTGTGCTCATCGCCTACAAGACCCGGCTGATCCGGGTCAACCGCCGCTTCACCGGCTTCGTCATGGCCGCGGCCATCGGCTTCATGCTGCTGATGCTGGTCAACCTGCTGTTCTCGGCGATCGGCGGCGGTGACGGTCTCGGCTTCCGCAGCGGTGGCCTCGGCATTCTCTTCGGGATCATCGGCATCGTCCTCGGCGCGTGCTTCCTGGCCATCGACTTCAAGCAGGTCGAGGACGGGATCACGTACGGCGCTCCGCGCGAGGAGTCCTGGCTGGCGGCCTTCGGCCTCACCATGACGCTGGTGTGGATCTACCTGGAGGCGCTGCGGCTGATCTCCATCCTGCAGGGCAACGACTGACGCCTGCGCCGCCGTTCCGTGACGAGGGGCTCCGCCCCGGGCATGACGCCCGGGGCGGGGCCCCTCGCCCGTTGTGCCGAGCGGGCGGTCCGGCTCCCGGGGCTCCGCCCCAGACCCCGTTCGCGCCTGAAGGGCGCCCGTCCTCAAACTCCCCCAAGGCCATAAGGGCCGACCCCATGACGGGCTGAAGATGCTCGGCCCTGTCAGCAACACCCCGCTAGGGGCGCGGGGAACTGCGCGACCAGTCACGCACGGTCCGCAGCAGAAGTCCGACCCGGGGGCCGGGGGCAGCGCCCCTGGGAACGGACATCAGCCCACCTCCTCCCCCGGAGGGTCCGGGGAAGGGGCGGGGTGGGGGTCAGCGGCCGAAGGTGAACCAGTTCAGGTTGACGAAATCCGCGGGCTGACCGCTGCTGAAGGTCACATACACATCATGCGTACCCGTCACCCCGCTGATATTCGCCGGCACCGTACGCCAGCTCTGCCAGCCCCCCGTGTTGGCCACGGAGAAGCTGCCCACGGGCGCGGCGGCCGGGCTGTCCAGGCGTACTTCCACCAGACCGCTGACCCCGCCCGCCGCCCCGCCGGCCACCCTCGCGGAGAACTGTCTGGCCGGCGTCGTACCGAAGTTCACGCCCTTGTAGAGCGCCCAGTCGCCGTTCGCGGCCGAGCCGAGGTCCTGGCCGCCGCCGCTGTCGGTGGTGGTCTCCTTCGTCAGGCCGGACTGCTGGTCGTACGACTCGGCCTGGACCGTGCCGTACGCGTCCCGGCTCCCGGCGGGCGGCGTAGTGGAGCCGGAGCCCGCCGACTGCTGCACGGTGACGTAGTCGACGAGCAGGGAGTGGCCCGGCTGGGTGCCCGCGTCGGGGCCGCCGCCGAACGCGTCGGGGAAGCCGCCGCCCATGGCGACGTTCAGGATGACGAAGTAGCCGTGGTTCGTGGCGTTCGCCCACGTTGTCGCGTCCACCTGGTTCTGGTTCACGGTGTGGAAGGTGACGCCGTCCAGGGAGAAGCGCATCTGCTCGGTGGGGCCCGAGCGGTCCCATTCGACGGCGTACGTATGGAATCCGCCCTGGCAGGTCGTGCCGTCGCAGGCCTTCTGGCCGCCGATGCCGGTGGTCTCGTTGCAGGGGCCGCCGGGGCTGGTGCCGCAGTGCATGGTGGACCAGTTGTTGTTGAGCCCCTGGACGTTCTCCATGACGTCGAGCTCGCCGATGCCGGGCCAGTTCCACCAGTTGCCGCGGAAGGGCGCGCCAAGGGCCCAGAAGGCCGGCCAGTAGCCCTTGGCGGCGGGGCCCGTCACGTCCGGCATCCGCAGGCGCGCCTCGATGCGGAGCGTGCCGCCGGCCGGGGGCTGGAAGTCGGAGCGTCTGGTCTCGACGCGGCCGGACGTCCAGTGGCCCGAGGCGTCGCGCTGCGGGGTGATGCGCAGGTTCCCGGCGCCGTCGAGCGAGACGTTGCTGGTGGCCGAGGTCATCGTCTCGACCTCGCCGGTGCCGAAGTTGGCGGGGCCGCCGGGGTAGCTGGTGCCGGTCGTGTACTGCCAGTTCGCGGTGTTCACGCCGGACCCGGCCGGGCCGTCGAAGTCGTCGGAGAAGACCGTGGACCAGCCCGCCGGGGGCGGCGGGGCGGAGGCGTCGGCGGGCAGGGCGACCAGCGCGGCGGAGGCCGCTGCGAGGCCGAGGGTGGAGAGCACGGCGATCACGGCTCGCCTGGCCGGGCTGCGTCTGTGGGACGTCGGGCGCATGTGGGGGGTGCCTCTCTCGGAAAGAGAGCGCTCTGAGAGCGCTCTCAGCGACGGGCTGCGCGGTCACTGTGCTCCCCGTCGTCCGGAGCGTCAAGAGGTGAAGCGGTGAAAGTCCTTGCAGGGATGGGGAGTTCATCTACTGAAGGCGCGCGAGGTGTCGTGCGCTTCCGGGCAGCACTTCGCCCCGCCGACCGGTCGTCGGCGGGGCGAAGGGGCGGTGCGCTTCCCCTCGGGAAGCCTGGAAGCCGAGTGGATCGTCTCGGCAGCGGAACATTTCCTCCCGGAGCTAGAGCAGGCGGCGCGCGGCCCGCCTCAGGTCGTACTCATGGATGATCGCCTTGGCGTGCCCATAGGCGAGATCGTGCTCGCTCCGGAGCCAGCTGACCTTCTCCTCGAAACGGAAGAGGGAGGGGCCTTCCTCGACGGTGCGGAGCCAGTCGGACACTTCACGACCGGTGCAATGGGGGATGCGGGAGAGCAGGTTGCGATGGGTCTCTTCGGAGAAGACTTGGGACATCGGCGCCTCCGGAGGCATTGCGCTTACTGGTCCTTCACTGCACCGTGCCTGAGGGTTCGCGTATTGGCAACAGTGCGGGGGAGGCGCGTAGGGTCGCGGCGTGCTCGATGTGAACCCGTTGATCTTGTCCGTGGACCGCTTCGCCGACCGGCTGCGTGCCGCTCCCGAGAGCCGGCTGCGGCGCGGAGCCGCGGCCGAAGGGCTCGCGCTCGCCCGGGAGTTGGCCGTCCGCGCGCAGCGCGTCGAGGATGCCGGGCGCGAGCCGCGGATCATGCCGGACGCCGGCGTGTTCGCGGTGGCGGACCAAGTCATGGTCGCCGGACGGGATTTGGCGCAGGCGCTCCACACGGCGAAGACCCCGCCCGGCGGGGAGCCGGACGGGGCCGTGGAGCTGGTGGAAGCCGCGGGGAAGCGGGCCTTCGGTTAGGCCTCGCCTGCGCGGGAGGGTCAGCGCGAGGCGATGACCCGGTCCGCGAGGATGTAGACGCTCTCCTCGCCGCACGAGAAGGTCAGCGCGTACGCGCCGGACACTCCGGAGCCGCCGAGCAGCACCGGGGCGTCGCCGTCGCGCAGGGCGTCCGCGAGGCGCTCGGCGGTCTCGCGGTGGCCCGGGGTCATGCAGAGCGTGGTGCCGTCGGCGAAGACGTACACGTCGAGCGTGCCGAGCGGCCCGGGGCGTACGTCCGCGAGCGCGGTACGGGACTCGGCGAGCTCCTCCAGGCGGGAGACCGTGGCCTCGTGGTCGGCGACGACGGGCGTCTGGACCGGTACGAAGTCGGGGTGCGAGGGGTGGCGGCGGCGGGCCGCGGCCAGCTCGGGGGAGTCCTCGGGGAACTCCTCCGCGGTCTCCAGTGCCTCGGCCATCTCCAGGGCCTCGGCCTCCAGGCCCACGAAGTCCGCCTGGCGGGGCAGGAAGAACGCGGCGTCCTCACCGAGGCCCGCGAGCCCGCCCAGCATCGGCGAGGGCGCGTCGGCGGCGTCCCTGGCCTCCTGGGCGGCCCAGAAGGCGCGCGCCTCGGCCAGCTCGCGCTCCCGCTCCTCGGCGAGGGCCTCGGCGACGGCGGCACGTATTTCGGCGGCCGGGGTCGCGCCGGCGCGGGCCTGCTGGGGCAGGGAGACGCTGTGGTCGGCGCGGTGTTCGGCACGGGCGGCTGCCAGGTCTTCGCGCAGAGCCACGACCTGCTTGCGCAGCCCGTGGGCGGCGTGCAGGGCAGCGGCGCCCACGGCCGTGGCAGCGGCCGTGGTCAGCAGCAGGGCAAGAGGCATGGCGCTCACTGACTTACTCCCGGATTCAAACGATTCCCCGACTTCCTACATCAGCTTGTCGTGAGCCCGCGCCCGGTGTCAGTGCATTACGTCACGAAATGGACAGGTCTTTGGGCCTGGGGTTTCGCGGCACACCTGCGCTGACCTGGGGAAATGCTCTTCCCGCAGGAGATACGTCACATCCTGGGGGAGATTCGGTCACGGTTAGGACGCGGAACGATTGGCTGTGAGCTCCCTGTGGGACGCGAGAGCCCAGGTCAGGGGGCCGAGGGTCGCCCTGTGCGTTCAACCTGTGGCGGCCGGAGCGTCAACACTGCGTCGACCGTGCGTCAACGCAGTGCTCCGGCCGCCCGGGACCTCTTTCGGCCGAGGCCTTGGCCGAGGTCCGGTCGAGGTTCTGGCCCGGTCTCAGCTGAGGCGCTCGATGACCATGGCCATGCCCTGGCCGCCGCCGACGCACATGGTCTCCAGGCCGAACTGCTTGTCGTGGAACTGGAGGCTGTTGATCAGCGTGCCGGTGATGCGGGCGCCCGTCATGCCGAAGGGGTGGCCGACCGCGATGGCGCCGCCGTTGACGTTCAGCTTGTCCAGCGGGATGCCGAGGTCCTGGTAGGACGGGATCACCTGGGCGGCGAAGGCCTCGTTGATCTCGAAGAGGTCGATGTCGTCGACGGTGAGCCCGGCGCGCTTCAGCGCCTGGCGGGACGCCTCGACCGGACCCAGGCCCATGATCTCGGGCGACAGGCCCGTGACGCCGGTGGAGACGATGCGGGCCAGCGGGGTCAGGCCGAGCTCCCGGGCCTTGGTGTCGCTCATGATCACGAGGGCCGCGGCGCCGTCGTTCAGCGGGCAGCAGTTGCCGGCGGTGACGAGTCCGTCCGGACGGAAGACGGGCTTGAGGCCCTGGACGCCCTCGACGGTGACACCCGCGCGCGGGCCGTCGTCCTTGCTGACCACGGTGCCGTCCGGCGTCGTGACCGGGGTGATCTCGCGCTCCCAGAAGCCGTTCTTGATGGCTTCCTCGGCGAGGTTCTGCGAGCGCACGCCGAACTCGTCCATCTCCTGGCGCGAGATGCCCTTGAGGCGGGCGAGGTTCTCGGCGGTCTGGCCCATCGCGATGTACGCGTCCGGGACCAGGCCGTCCTCCCGCGGGTCGTGCCAGCCCGCACCCTCGGACTGCGCGACGGCGGCGGTGCGCGCCTCGGCGTCGGCGAAGAACGGGTTGTGGGTGTCGGGCAGGCCGTCACTGCTGCCCTTGACCGAGCGGGACACCATCTCCACACCGGCCGAGATGAACACGTCGCCCTCGCCCGCCTTGATGGCGTGCAGCGCCATCCGCGAGGTCTGGAGCGAGGACGAGCAGTACCGGGTGATCGTGCAGCCCGGCAGGTGGTCCATGCCCATCTGCACGGACACGATGCGGCCCAGGTTGTGGCCCTGCTCGCCGCCGGGGAGACCGCAGCCGAGCATCAGGTCGTCGATGTCGCGGGGGTCGAGCTCGGGGACCTTGGCGAGGGCGGCCTGGATGATCGTGGCCGTGAGGTCGTCGGGGCGGAGGTCCTTGAGCGACCCCTTGAAGGCGCGGCCGATGGGGGAGCGGGCGGTCGAGACGATCACGGCTTCGGGCATCACGGCTCCAGGGGATGGGAAGGCAGGACTCCCTGGGAAGTTACCCGTACGTACTGGATTGGTCATCCGGGGTGGCGTGTGATGCGGGACTCTTTTCTAAGCGGTTGCTCAGGGGGCTGCCGGGGGCCGTCACTGTTTCGTGTGCGAGCCGTTGCGGGCCGGCTCCACCGGGGCCGGAAGCCGCCGTCGGCGCCGGTGCTTGAGCAGGGCCCAGGGCGCGCGGGCCGCCGTGACCTCGGAGCCCGCCTGGGCCGCCGCGGCCGAGGCCGCCTTCGCCACCGGCAGGATGTCCTCGTCGCGCGAGGCGTCGGGGTGGTCGGATTCGGGCCACAGCCCGAGCGCGGCGCACAGCGTGGGCAGCACCGCCATCGCGGCGGTCGCGTACCCCTCGGCCGAGGGGTGGTAGTTGTCGGGCCCGAACAGCTCCCGGGGGTTCGCCTCGAACTCCGGGCCGAGCAGATGGCCGAGCGACACCGTGCGGCCGCCCTGCTCCACCACCACGATCGTCTGCGCCGCGGCGAGCTGGCGCGAGACACGGCGGGCCAGCCAGCGCAGCGGCTGGTAGACGGGCTCGATGGTGCCGAGGTCGGGGCAGGTCCCGACGACCACTTCGGCCCCGGCGGTACGCAGACGGCGTACGGCGGTGGACAGGTAGCGCACCGAGGTCGTGGGCGCCATCCGGGTGGTGACGTCGTTGGCGCCGATCATGATCACGCAGACGTCGGGGAGGCGGGCGGGGTCGTCGAGCAGCAGGGACACCTGGCGTTCGAGGTCGTCCGAGCGGGCACCGGGCAGCGCCACGTTCCGCAGCGTCACCATGCGCTCGGCGACCGCCGCGAGGCCCGAGGCGAGCAGTGCGGCCGGGGTCTGGCCCGCTCTTCGCACCCCCTGTCCGGCCGCCGTTGAGTCGCCCAGCATGCCGAGCCTGAGCGGCTGCGTACCGTCGGCGAAGGCCGTTCCGTACAGCCCGTCCGCGTTCGGGGCCTGCGGGGAGCCGCCGCCCACCGAGCGTTTCGCGAGCGCCAGCTCGGCCAGGACGACGCCGACCGCGGCCCCGGCGAGCAGCCCGATGCCGCCGCCGCCGAACGCCGCGCCCGTCGCGATCCGCCGTGCCGCCCTGGCTCTCGACAGAGTCCCGGCCACCGCCACCTCCCTGGAGCTTGCCGTCGTACACCAGCTAACTGCCCGGTAGCGGGTGTCGCTCAATCCAGCGCAAAGGTGAACACCCCGTCGTGGTCCGCATACGCTGGCGGTACCTAATCGGAGACCCGGAGACAACGGTGCGATTCCACGACTCGATGATCAGCCTCGTAGGCAACACCCCGCTGGTGAGGCTCAACAGTGTGACCCAGGGCATTCAGGCGACAGTCCTGGCCAAGGTCGAGTACTTCAACCCGGGCGGCTCGGTGAAGGACCGGATCGCCGTCCGCATGATCGAGGCGGCCGAGCAGTCCGGCGCGCTCAAGCCCGGCGGCACGATCGTGGAGCCGACCAGCGGCAACACGGGCGTGGGCCTGGCCATCGTGGCCCAGCAGAAGGGCTACAAGTGCATCTTCGTCTGCCCTGACAAGGTCTCCACGGACAAGATCAACGTGCTGCGGGCGTACGGCGCCGAGGTCGTGGTCTGCCCGACGGCGGTCGACCCGGAGCACCCGGACTCGTACTACAACGTCTCGGACCGCCTGGTGCGCGAGACGCCGGGGGCCTGGAAGCCGGACCAGTACAGCAACCCGAACAACCCCCGTTCGCACTACGAGACCACCGGTCCCGAGCTGTGGGAGCAGACGGAGGGGAAGATCACCCACTTCGTCGCGGGCGTCGGCACCGGCGGCACCATCTCCGGCACCGGCCGCTACCTCAAGGAGGCCAGCGACGGGAAGGTGCGCATCGTCGGCGCGGACCCGGAGGGCTCCGTCTACAGCGGCGGCTCCGGGCGTCCGTACCTGGTGGAGGGCGTCGGCGAGGACTTCTGGCCGACCGCCTACGACCAGGACGTCACCGACGAGATCGTCGCGGTGTCGGACAAGGACTCCTTCCAGATGACCCGGCGCCTGGCCAAGGAGGAGGGCCTCCTGGTCGGCGGCTCCTGCGGCATGGCCGTCGTGGCCGCGCTCAAGGTCGCCGAGGGCCTCGGCCCCGACGACGTGGTGGTCGTGCTCCTGCCGGACTCCGGCCGCGGCTATCTGTCGAAGATCTTCAACGACGAGTGGATGGCGGACTACGGCTTCCTGGAGGAGGCCGGTCCCTCGGCGCGCGTCTCCGACGTGCTCGGCTTCAAGGAGGCCGGCCACCTGCCCTCGCTGGTGCACATGCACCCCGAGGAGACGGTCGGCCAGGCCATCGAGGTGCTCCGCGAGTACGGCGTCTCGCAGATGCCCATCGTGAAGCCGGGCGCGGGTCACCCCGATGTGATGGCCGCCGAGGTCATCGGCTCGGTCGTCGAACGCGAGCTGCTCGACGCCCTGTTCACCCAGCGCGCGCTGCTCGACGACCCGCTGGAGAAGCACATGAGCGCGCCGCTCCCGCAGGTCGGCTCGGGCGAGCCGGTCGGCGACCTGATGTCCGTGCTCGGCAAGGCCGACGCGGCGATCGTGATCGTCGAGGGCAAGCCGACCGGTGTGGTCAGCCGCCAGGACCTGCTGGCCTTCCTGGCCCGCACCCCGCAGTAGTCGGGGCGCTGCCGCCGCTCCCGTAACTCCCCTCCGGGAAGCGGGAGTCGGCGAGGCAGCCGAAGTCGCACAACCGGTACGAGCGCGACATGTGCGCGCAGCACCCGCTTAACACGGCTCGTGCACAGTGGTGGATGTCGGCGGGGGAACCCGGGCAGGGGCCCCGGCCGACGACACCAGCGGCGTCGAGGAACCTCCGGAGCGGCTCCCGGACTTTCCCCCGTACGCCCAGGACGCGGAGACCGGCCCTGACCCGGACCGTGTCCCTCGCGGGGACCGCCGTCGTCCCGCCCCCCGGGCGACCGGGGGTGCGGCGGTCCCCGCGATCACCTTTCCGGGGCCGACGGGGACCCGACTCGCCACTCCCGTACGGCGGTTGCGGCTCAGTCGTCCTCGCGGGAGCGCCGGATGTGCTGCCACGGCCAGCGGTGCGCCGCATGCACGGCGTTCACGGCGACGATGCCGAGCCAGGTCACCACCAGACCCTTGAAGCCGGCGTTGACCCCGCCGATCGCGGACAGCGGTACGGCGAGGATCAGCGAGATCATCGCGAAGCCGAAGCGCTCGCCGAAGTTGCTCTCGGGGCCGCCCCGGTCCGGGCGGCCGCCGCGGGCCACGACCATCTGCTGCTCCGCCAGCTGCCGCCGCACCCGCCGGTCCACCGAGCCGTCGACCCGCTGCTCCACCTTCTCCAGGAAGGAGTCGACGAGCGCGGACTCGTACTCGGGGCCGAGGTCCCTACGGGCGTGCAGGGTGGCGTCGAGTTCCTTCTTGAGCTCGGCGTCCTTCAGGAGGCTGGGCCTGGGCTCGGTGTCACGGACATCCATGCATGTGACGGTACGGAGCGGAGGCCTTGTCCGCACTGGGGGTACCCCCCGTATTTCTCCCTCGTGCCAGCACGAAGAAGAGCGCCGCCGGTACGGCGAGCCCCACGATCCACGAGATGTCGGCGCCGCCGAGCCGCTCGACCAGCGGGCCTGTGTAGAAGCCCGTGGCCAGGAACGGGAGCTGGGCGAGCACGCCGACCGCGTACACCGAAAGCGCGTCCCAGCGCCAGGCGCCGTAGCGGCCGCGGGGATCGAAGAGGGCCGGGATGTCGTAGCGCTCGCGGGAGATCAGGTAGTAGTCGACCAGGTTGATCGCCGACCACGGGGTGAAGAAGGTCAGCAGGAACAGCAGGAAGTCCTTGAACGAGGCCAGGAACGAGTCCTTGCCCGCGAGCGCCACCGCCGTGCCGGCCAGCATGATGCCGCCGATGTAGAGGGCGCGGGCGCGCGGCCCGATCGTCTTCTGGGCGCGGAAGCCGCTCACGCTGGTCACCATCGACATGAACCCGCCGTAGGTGTTCAGCACGTTGATGGTGAGCTTGCCAAGCGCGATCGTGAAGTACAGGAACGAGGCGATCAGGCCGGTGCCGCCGAGCCCGACGACGTACCCGACCTGGTTGGCGAGGAAGGCGTCGCCCGCGGTGGCCGCCACCAGGACGCCGAAGGTCATCGACCACTGCGAGCCCAGCGCCGACCCCGCCAGCGTCCACCAGAACGTGGCGCGGGTGCTCGTCGTGCGGGGCAGATAGCGCGAGTAGTCCGCGACGTACGGGCCGAAGGCCAGTTGCCAGGAGGCGGAGAGGGAGACCGCGAGCAGGAACATCGGGAGGTGGAAGGCGCGGTCGTGCAGGACGGCCGTCAGGTCGATCCCGTCGAGCAGGCGTATGCCCAGGTAGACGAAGGCCAGCGCGCAGATCACGCTCGCCACCCGGCCCAGCGCGTGGATCACCCGGTAGCCGATTGTCGCCGTCACGGCGGTGACCAGGGCGAAGATGACGATGCCGGGGGTCTCGCCGAGGTGGGTGAGCTCGCCGGTCGCCTGGCCCGCGAGCACGCTGCCGCCGGCGAAGAAGCCGACGTACATCACGATCACCAGGAGCAGCGGCACCACCGCCCCGCGCACGCCGAACTGGGCCCGCGAGGAGATCATCTGCGGCAGCCCCAGGCGCGGGCCCTGCGCCGAGTGCAGGGCCATCACGGCGCCGCCGAGCAGGTTGCCGGCGACGAGGCCGATGAGCGACCAGAACGCGCCGCCGCCGAAGACCACCGCGAGGGCGCCGGTCACGACGGCGGTGATCTGGAGGTTGGCGCCGAGCCACAGGGTGAACTGGCTGAAGGCGCTGCCGTGGCGCTCGTCGTCCGGGACGACGTCGATGGAGCGGCGCTCGACGAGGGAGGCGCCAGGCCCAGGGGGTTCGGGGGATGCGGTCATGGGGTGCTCCTTCGTGACGAGGAGGCGGTGAAGGCTTGCCCGGCTGTATATCGTCATGCAGAGTTCTGGGTGTCTGAATAACTTGTCAATGGCTCACGCCCGGGCCGTTGATCCCGCGTCCGGAAATGGTGGTGTTCGCGCATGTTGTCGTCCCACGTCGTGGACGCTTCGCAGGATTCGCCGACGGGGATCGTCGTGCTCGACGGCGAGACCCTGCCCGTCGCCGACGTCGTCCGGCTCGCCGACGGAGCCGCGCGCCCCGTGCCCGGCACCGAGGCGATGCGGCGCGTCGAGCACGCCTGGCACACCGCGCGCGAACTCGCCGCGTCCGGGCGGGTGTACGGCCGCTCCACCGGCGTCGGCGCCAACCGCAACGAGGCCGTGCCCACCGAGGCCGCCGCGGGCCACGGCCTGCGCCTGCTGCGCAGCCACGCCGGGGCGATCGGCGAGGAGCTGCCCGCCCGCGAGGTCCGCGCGATGCTCGCGGTGCGGGCCAACCAGCTGCTCGCGGGCGGCGCGGGCCTGCGCCCGACCGTCGTCACCGCGCTGTGCGAGGCCCTTGAGGCCGGGGCGCAGCCGGTGGTCAACGCGTTCGGCTCGGTCGGCACCGGCGACATCGCCGCCCTCGCCCAGGTCGGCCTCGCGCTCGCCGGGGAGCACCCCTGGCAGGGCGGCCCCGAGCCCGAGGCGCAGCCCCTCGACAACAACGACGCGCTGGCGCTGATCAGTTCCAACGCCCTCACCCTCGGCCAGTCCGCGCTCGCCCTCGACGAGCTGCGCCGCCTGGTCGCGGCCACCGAGATCGTGGGCGCCTTCTCGCTGCTCGCCGTCGACGGCTCCTACGAGGCCTACGCGGAGCCCGTGCACGCGGCGCGCCCGCACCCCGGCTCGTACGCCACCGCCGCCCGCATGCGCCGGCTGCTCGGTGCCCCCGAGCGTCCGACCCCGCCGCTCGGCCGCATCCAGGACCCGTACGGATTCCGCTGCCTGCCCCAGATCCACGGGCCCGCGCACGACGCCGCCGACGCCCTGGAGCGGGTCCTCGCGATCGAGATCAACGCGGCCGCCGAGAACCCGCTGATCTCGCCCGACGACCTGGCGGCCTACCACCACGGCGGCTTCTACCTGGCCCAACTCGCCCTGGCGCTCGACCACTTCCGGCTCGCCGTCACCCAGGTCGCCCGCCTGTCCACCTCGCGCCTCTCGGCCCTCAACGAGCCCGCCTACACCCGCCTCAGGCCCTTCCTCGCGGACGCCGAGCCCGCCTCGTCGGGCGTGATGATCCTGGAGTACGCGGCCGGCGCCGCCCTCGGTGATCTGCGGGCCTTCGCCGCCCCGGCCTCGCTGGGCCACGCTGTACTCTCTCGGGGCGTCGAGGAGCAGGCCAGCTTCGCCTCGCTCGCGGCCCGCCAGGCGCTGCGGCTGGGCGGGGCGCTGCGGCTGGTGGTGGGGTGCGAACTCGTCGCGGCGGTAAGGGCGTTGCGCCAGCGCGCCCTGCGCCCGGACCCGGAACTCCCGGTCGGGCGGGCGTTCGCGCTCGCCGAGTCCGTGCTCGACGAGGACGTCACCGACCGGCCGCTGACCGCGGACGTCGACCGGGCGGCCGCACTGCTCGACCGGTTCAAGGACCTGTACGCATGAAGAAGGACCTGAAGGCATGAAGGGGGACGGCATGAGCGACAGCCCTGCCGCACGGCTGCAACAGCTCTTCGAGGGGCGCAGGCTCACCCCGACCCAGCGGCGCATCGCGCACTGCATGGTGCGCCGCGCCGCCGACGTGCCCTTCCTGTCCAGCGTCGAACTCGCCGAACTCGCCGGGGTCAGCCAGCCGTCGGTGACCCGGTTCGCGGTCGCCCTCGGCTTCGACGGCTATCCGGCACTCCGCCGCCACCTGCGCGAAGTCGCCCCCGCCACGACCGGCGAGGAGGCCGAGACCTCGTACAACGAGTACCAGCAGGCCGTCCTCGCCGAGATCGAGAACCTCCAGCACCTGGCCGGGCTGCTCGCCGATCCGCGCCCGGTCGAAGACGCGGGCCGGCTGCTCGCGGCCTCCCGGCCGCTGCCGGTGCTCGGCCTGCGCGCGGCCTCCTCACAGGCTCGCGGCTTCGCCTACTTCGCGGCCAAGGTCCACCCCGACGTCCGCCTGCTCGACGAGGGCGGCACCACGCTGGCCGACCGGATCGACGCGGCGCTGCGGGCCGGGGCCTCGGCGCTGCTGTGCTTCGCGCTGCCGCGCCACCCCAAGGAGGTCGTGGAGGCGCTCGCCTACGCGCAGTCCGTCGGGCTCACCGTGGTCACGGTCGCCGACTCGGCGTTCGCGCCGGTCGCCAAGTACAGCGACCTGCTGATCCCGGCGGCTGTCGGCACCGGCCTCGCCTTCGACACGGCGTGTGCGCCGATGCTGCTCGGCCGGGTCCTCCTGGAAGCCATGTGCGACGACCTGCCGGACGCACAGGCCCGCCTGGAGGAGTTCGACGCGAAGGCCGCGGCGCGGGGCCTGTTCGTGGAATAGCTCTTCGGGTCCCGGCCTCTATAGCTCTTCGGGTCCCGGCCTCTAAGGAACCGCTCAGATTGCCCGGCTAGCCTCCGCGCCAGTATTCGAGCGTGCGGAGGTGGGACGTGGGTCGCGGAGGGCAGGCGCTGGCGCGCGTGGCGGTGATCGTACGGGCCGGGGCGGCCCCGCTGTGGTGGTTCGGCCTGCTGGCCGCGGGCCTCGGAGCGGTGCTCCCGGTGAGCCTGACGGGCCGCCGGATCGGGCTGCTCGCGGGCGCCGCACTGTTCATCGTCTCGGCGGCCGTCGTGTTCCTGGCCGGGCGCCGCCGCTACACGCACTTCGCGAAGGCCGCGTCCCGCGCCGCCAAGGCGGACTTCCTCCAGGACCGGTCGGTGACCGTACGCACCTGGCGGCGGGCCTGGCGCTGGTGGCTGCTGCTCGGCTTCCTCGCGGCGGCGGGCTCCTCCTTCGCGCTGCCCGGCGCGGGCGGCCTGCTGATGGCCGGCGCGGGGGCGGGCCTGTGGCTGAAGGCGGGCTGGCTGGGGCGCCTGGAGCGTGCGGGCGACGCGCTGGTCTGGGTCCGCACGGACTGGGTGCCCAAGGGCGCGCCGGTGGGCAAGAAGGTGCGGGGCTTCCGGGCGACCGGGCCCGGCGCGGGGGACGCGGCGCCCGGCGGGGCCCGGCGCCGCTGACGCAGAGCTCTCTCAGAGCAGGGCGTCCGCGTGGGCGCCGCCCGCCTCCTCGACCAGGTCCGCGATGGACTGCGGGCTGCGCACCGTCGCGAACTCCACCCCGTCCGCCGTGGCCGTGAAGCCGTAGATCCCGGGCCGGGCAAGGGAGTTGTAGGAGTAGTGGTGGGCGAAGTAGTACGCGCCGGTGTCCAGGACTCCGGTGTAGTCGCCCTGGTCGAGCAGGGGCAGCGGGCGGTTCTCGGCGAGCAGGTCCCCGGCGAAGCAGGCGGGCCCCGCGATGTCCTGGGCGACCGCCGGGCCCTGCTTGGGGCGCCCCTTCGCGTCGTACGCCTCGATCCGCAGCGGCCAGGAGGCGGGCGCGTACACGGTGCGGGCGGCGATCTGCACCCCCGCGTGGGTGACCGCGATGGGGCGGCCGCCCGAGCTCTTCGCGTACTCGACCCGGGCGAGGACGAGACCGTGCTTGGCGAGCAGTGAGCGGCCGAACTCGGTCACCAGGCCGTACCGCCCGTCGAACAGTCCCGGCACCTCCTCCTTGAGGAGGCGTGCGTACGCGTCGTACGTGGGCGTCTCTTCGTCGGAGCCGAAGTTGACGGGGAGGCCGCCGCCGATGTCGATCGTGTCGACCTGCCGGCGGCCCACCGCCCGGTTGATCTCCTCCGCGAGGTCGAAGACGGCCCGCACGCCCCGCGCCATGAGGGAGAGCGCCACGCCCTGCGACCCGGAGTGCGTGTGCAGCCGGGTCAGCCAGGGGCGCTCGGCGTACGCCCGGACGACCCAGTCCCGGGCGCCCTCGTCGAGCAGGGCCACGCCGAACTTCGACGTGGCCGTCGCCGTGGACAGCGCGTCGATGGACCCGGCGCCGAGCTGCGGGTTGACCCGGATGCCCAGGGGCGAGGTGCTCGGCGCAGAGGAGATCAGCGCGTCCAGGCGGGCCAGTTCCTGGGGGTTGTCCGCGTTGACGGCGATGCCGAGGGCCAGGGCCTCGCGCAGCTCGGCCGGGGTCTTGGCGGGGGAGTCGAGCACGGTGGCCTCGGGGCGGATCCCGGCGGCCCTGGCCAGCGCGAGCTCGCCCGGGCTCGCCACCTCGGCGCCCAGGCCCTCGGCGAGCAGCAGCCGCAGCACGGGGACGAGCGGGCAGGCCTTCACGGCGAAGGCGTGCAGTACGGGGGCGGTCGTGACGGCGGCGAAGGCGGCCCGCAGGGAGGCGGCGCCCGCGCGGATGCCGGTGGTGTCGAGGAGGGCGACGATGGGGGCGTCGGGCCCGGCCAGACCCTGCTCCACCGCGGCCCGCACGGCCTGTTCGCGGCGCTCCGCCGCGGCGGTCCCGGCGGTGCGGGACGTTGCCTGGGAAGTCATGCGATCAAGCCAATCACCGGGTGGCTCCGAGCGCAGAGGGTACGCATCTATTGACTAGTTCTATTCAGTGACACAGGATGTGAATATCTGGATCAGGTCACGAGGAGGCATCGCCATGTCAGGACCCCGCCCCGTACGGGCACCGCGCGGCACGGAACTGAGCGCCCTGGGATGGCAGCAGGAAGCCGCGCTGCGCATGCTCCAGAACAACCTCGACCCCGAGGTCGCGGAGCACCCCGACAAGCTCGTCGTCTACGGCGGCACCGGCAAGGCCGCCCGCGACTGGCGCTCCTTCGACGCCATGGTGCGTACGCTGCGCACGCTCAAGCAGGACGAGACGATGCTGGTCCAGTCCGGCCGCCCCGTCGGTGTCATGCAGACCCACGAGTGGGCGCCGCGCGTCCTGATCGCCAACTCCAACCTGGTCGGCGACTGGGCCAACTGGGAGGAGTTCCGCCGCCTGGAGGCCCTCGGCCTCACCATGTACGGCCAGATGACGGCCGGCTCCTGGATCTACATCGGCACGCAGGGCATCCTCCAGGGCACGTACGAGACGTTCGCCGCCGTGGCCGCGAAGAAGTTCAACGGCACCCTCGCCGGAACGATCACGCTGACCGCCGGGCTCGGCGGCATGGGCGGCGCCCAGCCGCTCGCCGTGACGATGAACGACGGCGTCGCGATCTGTATCGACGTCGACCCGCGCGCCATCGAGCGCCGCATCGAGCACCGCTACCTGGACGTGAAGGCGGACTCCCTGGAGCACGCCCTCCAGCTGGCCGTCGAGGCCCGTGACGCCCGCAAGCCGCTCTCCATCGGCCTCCTCGGCAACGCGGCGGAGCTGCTCCCGCGCATGCTCGCCGAGGGCGCCCCGATCGACATCGTCACGGACCAGACCTCGGCCCACGACCCGCTCTCCTACCTCCCCGTCGGGGTGGACTTCGACGACATGGCGTCGTACGCGGCGAAGGACCCGGCGGGCTTCACCACCCGGGCCCGCGAGTCGATGGCCAAGCACGTCGAGGCGATGGTCGGCTTCATGGACGCCGGCGCCGAGGTCTTCGACTACGGCAACTCCATCCGCGGCGAGGCCCAACTGGCGGGCTACGAGCGGGCGTTCGCGTTCCCCGGCTTCGTGCCGGCCTACATCCGCCCGCTGTTCTGCGAGGGCAAGGGCCCCTTCCGCTGGGCGGCCCTTTCGGGTGAGGCGTCCGACATCGCGAAGACGGACAAGGCGCTCCTGGACCTGTTCCCGGAGAACGAGTCCCTGCACCGCTGGATCAAGATGGCGGGCGAGCGGGTCCACTTCCAGGGCCTCCCGGCGCGCATCTGCTGGCTCGGCCAGGGGGAGCGCGACAAGGCGGGCGACATGTTCAACGACATGGTCGCGGACGGCACCCTCGCCGCGCCCCTCGCGATCGGCCGCGACCACCTGGACTGCGGCTCGGTGGCCTCCCCGTACCGCGAGACCGAGGCGATGCTGGACGGCTCCGACGCGATCGCCGACTGGCCGCTCCTGAACGCGATGGTGAACGTCGCCTCCGGTGCGTCCTGGGTGTCCATCCACCACGGCGGCGGCGTCGGCATGGGCCGCTCCATCCACGCGGGCCAGGTGTCCGTGGCGGACGGCACGAAGCTGGCGGGCGAGAAGATCCGCCGCGTCCTGACGAACGACCCCGGCATGGGTGTCATCCGGCATGTCGACGCCGGTTACGACATCGCGGAGCGGGTCGCGGACGAACGCGGGGTCCGCATCCCGATGCGGGAGGGCGAGTGACCCCGCCGGGCCCCACCCCGGGGGCTCTGCCCCCGGACCCCTCCGACCCTGCCAGGGGCGCGGGGAACGGCGCGACCAGCCAGGTACGGTCCGCGGCCGACCGACCCGCAAACTCAGCCCCTCCGGCATTTGAGGAGCGGGGTCCGGGGCGGAGTCCCGTGGCCACCGGGTCGCACCCGGACTCCTCACCCCCGGAGGGTCTGGGGAAGGGGCGGGGTGGGGAATCCGCGTCCTTCCACGAGATGTGGCGCGAGCTCGCGCCCATCGGCCGCGACCCCGGCACCCACGGCTACCGCCGCTTCGCCTGGACCGCCGCCGACGCCGACTGCCGGGACTGGTTCCGCGCGCAGGCCGAGTCCCGAGGGCTCGCCTACGAGCTCGACCGCAACGGCAATCAGTGGGCCTGGGCCGGAGACCCGGAGGCCGGGGACGCCGTCGTCACGGGGTCGCACCTCGACTCCGTACCCGACGGCGGCGCCTTCGACGGCCCCCTCGGCGTCGTCTCGTCCTTCGCCGCGCTCGATGAACTACGGCGCCGAGGGGCCCGGTTCACCAGGCCCCTGGCCATCACCAACTTCGGTGACGAAGAGGGCGCGCGGTTCGGGCTCGCCTGCGTCGGGTCGCGGCTCGCCGCAGGACAGCTCACCGTCGACGCCGCGCACCGCCTGCGCGACGCGGACGGCGTCAGCCTCCCGCAGGCCATGGAGCGCGCCGGGTACGACCCGGACGCCATCGGCCCCGACCCCGAACGCCTCGCCCGCATCGGCGCGTTCGTGGAGCTGCACGTCGAACAGGGCCGGGCGCTCGACCTCAGCGGCGACGCCGTCGGCATCGCCTCCGCGATCTGGCCGCACGGCCGCTGGCGGTTCGACTTCGCGGGCGAGGCCAACCACGCCGGCACCACCCGCCTGGTCGACCGCCGCGACCCGATGCTGACGTACGCCGAGACCGTCCTCGCCGCCCGCCGCGAGGCGGAACTCGCGGGCGCCGTCGCGACGTTCGGCAAGATCTCCTGCGAGCCCAACGGGGTCAACGCGATCCCCTCCCTGGTGCGCGGCTGGTTGGACTCGCGGGCTGCCGACCAGTCCACCCTGGACACGGTCGTCGCCGCGATCGAGCAGGCCGCCGAGGAGCGCGCCGAGCGGGACGGCGTGGACCTGACCGTCGTACGGGAGTCGTTCACGCCGGTCGTGGAGTTCGAGCACGCCCTGCGGGACGAGCTGGCCAAGATCCTCGGCGGCCACACTCCCGTCCTCGGGACCGGAGCGGGACACGACGCCGGAATCCTGTCCGGCTCGATCCCGACCGCCATGCTGTTCGTACGCAACCCCACCGGCGTCTCGCACTCCCCGGCCGAGTTCGCCGGCGAGGACGACTGCGTCGCCGGGGTGCTCGCACTCGCCGATGTACTGGAGGGCCTGGCGTGCAGGTGACGTACTGGCTGGAACATGCCTGGCTCGACCCCGAGGTCGAGCCGGGCGTGGTCGTGGAGGTCGCCGACGACGGCCGAATCGCCGCTGTCCGCAGGGGAGTCGAGGCTCCACCGCCCGGCTCCGTGGTCCTGCGGGGGTTCACGGTCCCCGGGCTCGCCAACGCCCACTCGCACGCCTTCCACCGCGCCCTGCGCTCCACCGTGCAGGTCGGCTCCGGGACCTTCTGGACCTGGCGCGAGATCATGTACCAGGTCGCGTCCAAGCTCACCCCGGACACCTACCACGCCCTCGCCCGCGCCGTGTACGCGGAGATGGCGCTCGCCGGGATCACCGCGGTCGGCGAGTTCCACTACGTCCACCACGCGCCGGGCGGCACCCCCTACGCCGACCCCAACGCCATGGGCGAGGCGCTGATCGCCGCGGCCGCCGAGGCGGGCATCCGCATCACCCTGCTGGACACGGCGTACCTCTCCTCCGGCTTCGGCGCCGCACCCGACCCGCACCAGCTCCGCTTCTCGGACGGTACGGCCGAGGCCTGGGCGGAACGCTGCTCGGCCCTCAAGGACCGCGAGCACGCCCGCATCGGCGCGGCCATCCACTCCGTACGGGCCGTGCCCGCACGGGAGTTGGGCACGGTCGCGGAGTGGTCCGAGGCACGGCGGGCCCCGCTGCACGTCCACCTGTCCGAGCAGACGGCGGAGAACGACGCGTGCCTCGACGCGCACGGTCTGACGCCCACCCGGCTGCTCTCCGAGCACGGGGTGCTGGGCCCGCGCACGACGGGCGTCCACAACACCCACCTCACCGACGGGGACATTTCGCTGCTCGGCTCCACCGGCACGGGCACCTGCATGTGCCCCACCACCGAGCGCGACCTCGCGGACGGCATCGGCCCCGCGCTCGCCCTCCAGCGGGCAGGGTCCCCCCTGTCGCTCGGCAGCGACAGCCATGCCGTGATCGACATCCTGGAGGAGGCGCGGGCGATGGAGCTCGACGAGCGCCTCCGTACGCGGACGCGGGGGCACTGGACGGCGGCGGCCCTGCTGCGAGCCGCCACGGCCGACGGGCATGCGGCCCTCGGCTGGGCCGAGGCGGGCCGCATCGAGGCGGGGTCCCTCGCGGACCTCACCACGATCGCCCTCGACTCGGTCCGGACGGCGGGCCCGGTTCCTCGGCTGGCCGCGGAGACGGCGGTGTTCGCGGCGTCCGCGTCCGACGTCCGTCACGTGGTGGTGGGTGGGCGTCAGGTGGTGCGGGACGGGTCCCACGCCCTGATACCCGACGTGCCGTCGGAACTGGCGGCGGCGATCGGCGCGCTGAGATCGTAGGAATCCCCCACCCCGCCCCTCCCCGCTGTGACACTGTGCGGCTGCGCCGTGGGGCCTCCGGGGGGTGTGACGGACTGAGCTGGACTCCTGGGGCTCCGCCCCGGACCCCGTTCGCGCCTGAAGGGCGCTCGTCCTCGAACTCCCCCAAGGCCTCAAGGGCCAGGGGCGACCGCCATGACAGGCTGGGAATGGGCTGATGTCTGTCATCGCCTGACGGCAGGGACACCCCTGCCAAGGGGAAACCGGCCAGGGAGGCAACCCAGCAAAGACCAACCCTGTCAGGGGCGCGGGGAACTGCGCGACCAGCCCCCACCGGGTCGCAGATGGTCGACCGGCCTCTCAGCCCCTGGGGGTCCCCCCTGCTACAAAGTCCTCGGGGGAGTTTGAGGAGCGAGGTCCGGGGCGGAGCCCCGGGAGGCGACCACCGGGCCGCAGCCCAGACACTCACCCCCGGAGGCCCCGCGGCGGAGCCGCACAGTGTCACAGCGGGAAGGGGCGGGGTGGGGAACAAGGAAAGGACACCATGAGCAGCACCCTCGTACACAACATCACCACCCTCGTCACCAACGACCCCACCAGGGAAACCGGCCCCCTCGGCCTCATCCAGGACGCCGCCCTCGTCATCGAGGACCAGACCATCGCCTGGGTGGGGCGCAGTCAGGACGCACCGCCCACCGACACCGCCCACGACGCCCACGGCCGAGCCGTGATCCCGGGCTTCGTCGACTCCCACTCCCACCTGGTCTTCGCGGGCGACCGCACCCAGGAGTTCAACGCCCGCATGTCCGGCCAGGCCTACGCCGCCGGCGGCATCCGCACCACCGTCGCCGCCACCCGCGCAGCGAGCGACGAGGAACTGGGGGACAACGTCGCCCGGTACCTCGCCGAGGCGCTGCGGCAGGGCACCACCACCCTGGAGACCAAGTCCGGGTACGGGCTCACCGTCCACGACGAGGCCCGCGCGCTGCGCATCGCCGCCGAGCACACCGACGAGGTCACCTACCTCGGCGCGCACATCGTGGCCCCGGAATACGCCGACGACCCGGCCGGATACGTCGCCCTCGTCACCGGCGAGATGCTCGACGCCTGCGCCCCGTACGCCCGTTGGGTCGATGTGTTCTGCGAGAAGGGTGCCTTCGACGGGGATCAGGCCCGTGCCATTCTGACCGCGGGCCAGGCCAAGGGGCTGCTGGCGCGCGTCCACGCCAACCAGCTGACGTACGGGCCCGGTGTGCAGCTCGCCGTCGAGCTGGAGGCCGCGTCCGCCGACCACTGCACCCACCTCACCGACGCCGACGTCGACGCCCTCGCCAACAGCGCGACCGTCGCCACCCTGCTGCCCGGCGCCGAGTTCTCCACCCGGGCCCAATGGCCGGACGCCAGGCGGCTGTTGGACGCGGGCGCGACCGTCGCCCTGTCCACCGACTGCAACCCCGGGTCGTCCTTCACGTCCTCGATGCCGTTCTGCATCGCGCTCGCCGTCCGGGACATGGGGATGACCCCGGACGAGGCGGTCTGGTCAGCCACCGCGGGCGGCGCCGCCGCGCTGCGCCGCACCGACATCGGCCGCCTCACCCCGGGCGCCCGCGCCGACCTGGCGTTCCTGGACGCGCCCTCGCACGTCCACCTCGCCTACCGGCCCGGCGTCCCGCTGGTGAGCGAGGTCTGGCGGGCGGGCCGCAGGGCCTGATCGGTCGGCCGTTCGTTCACGCTGCCGCGGCCCGCCGCTCCAGGCGGGCCACCCAGCGGCGCAGCCCCAGCGAGAAAGCCCCGGCGAGCACGAAGAGACCGGTCGCGATGCCCACCGTCACCCAGCGCAGGTCCTTCGACACCAGGAGGTGCGCGCCCGCGCCCGGGTGCACCTGGCTCAGCAGCACGTGGAAGAAGAAGGTCAGCGCGACCAGATACAGCGCGTACCAGGCGGGCCTGTTCCACTCCTTGAGCACGCGCCCGTCCATCCCGGACAGCGGCAGCATCCCGAACACCACCACCTCGACCCCGCCCACCACCGCCAGGCCGACCGTGTACGCGAGCACGTACGACAGGTCCCCGGGATCGGCGTCGCGCCCCGCCTCGACCAGGGGCGCGCCCAGCGTCCACACCAGGAGCGAGGCCGCCAGTGTGCAGATCCCGCCGACCAGCACGGCCTGTCCCTTCGGCACACCGCCCGAGACGCGCGGCGGGGCGCCCAGTACCAGATACACTGCGACGAGCCCGTAGACGTACGGCACGGGGGACTCCAGCCACCTCGACAGCGCAGCCATCACCACGGCGAGCGCCAACCCGGCCGGAACCACGCGGAGTTCGGCCGGGACACCGCCCCGGCCCGGCCGCAGCAGCGAGTCCTTCGTCTTCTCGTACGTCACGAGGATCAGCAGCATCCCGGCCGCCGCTCCGACGACCTTGACGGCGGTCCCCGCGCTCCAGTGCGTGGTGGCGTCCGCCCACACGACGAGCGCCCCGCCGCCGACCGAGTAGCAGCCCATCCGCAGCCAGCCGGGCATCCTGGCGGGGCCGGCGTGCTGCCGCCGCCTGCGCCACCAGCGGGTCAGCGCGTTTTCGGCGATCTGCGAGGGGAACGCCTTCTCCAGGAGCAGCACCATGAACAGGAACCAGACGGCAAGCCCGGCCGAACCGGCCAGGTCCTTGAGCGCCCACGACACTTCGGCGGGTGTACGCAGACTCCCGACGAGCCCGATCCCGTGACCGTGGCCGCTTCCGGATCCGCCGCCCCCGGTCTTCGGCGGGGGCGTGGAGGACGGGGAAGAGACGGCGCCCGAGGTCTTGCGCGAGGAGGTCGGGTCCGGCGATCCGAGCTTCGTGCCGGGGTCGCCCGGTGTCGCATGCGGGCTCGGGCTCGGGGTCGCGTCCGTGTGCTGGCCGGGGGGCCTGGCGTGACCGGTGGACGGGGTCTGCGAGCCCTTGTCGTCCGGTGTGGGCGTGGGCGTGGGCGTGGGTGTGGGTGTGGGCGTGGGTGTGGGCGATGACGGGGACGGCGACACGGGCGGGGTGACCGCCGTCGCGGGCACCGTGAACCGGGCCGAGGCCGTGAGCTGCTCCCCGGGCGTGGTGTGGCCCCCGGTACTGGCGACGGGCAGCCCCTGACAGGTGACGGTCACCTTGTGCGGGCCCGTCGCGGCCCCCGCCGGCACGGCGAAGGAGACCCTGAGCTTCCAGTCCGCCCTCGACGCGGTCCCGGAAGCGACGGCCGTCCCGTCCCACAGGACAGTGGCCGCCGCACCGCACTGGAAGGACGTGCCGAGGACATTCACGGTGCTGCGGGGTGCGCCGGATCCAGGCGTGAGCGAGACCGAGGGCGACGGCAGAACCGGTGGCGGATCGGGCGCGAGGACCCGGAAGCTCCCGCTCCGGCTCACCGAGGGGCGCGACGCGCAGGTCGCGACCACCGTGTACGTCCCTGGCGTGGCGTTCGCAGGCACCACGTACCTGTACGTGAAGGCGCCCGACGTGTCGGTCCACCCCTTGACCGGCGGGAAGAAGTCGCTGGTCAGGGTGATCGGTCCGGCGAACCCGTCGTCGTTCCCCGCACAGTCGAAGCCACTTCCGTTCACATGGAGGGGCCCGCCCTCCTTGGCCGTCGGGTACACGGTGAACACGGGCTTCGCGGACGGCCGTGGGGAAGGCCCCGCGGCATGCGTCGGCGCAGGAGATGTGGGCCCGGCCAGTGGCGTGGAAGGGCCGGGCCCCGGCGTGGACGCGGAGGGGGCGGAGCCGACCGCGGCGGCCGTCGCCGCCGTGGTCACCATGCGCTCGGGCGCCGCCGGATCCGGCACCCCGGTGAGGGCAGGCAGCACTGCCGCCGTACCCACCGCCACGCATAAACTCCGCTGCCACAGCCTCTTCTCCATCGGCTGTGCCCCCCTCGTCCGCGCGGCCCTCCCCGGACCGCTGCGCCTCCGGTTACGTGTCCTAGGACGCCACGACCCCGGCGAGAAGGTTCCGGCGCGTAGGCGGCGCTCAGGAGCGCGATTGCCCGATGGATATGCGCCGTGCGCCCCTCAGGCACCCCTCAAGAACCGGCCAGGCGCTCGATCTCCGCGGTGTCGCCCGCCGCGAGCAGCCCGAAGAGCCGCAGCACCTCGTCCTTGGACACGCCGGACAGCTGGCGCGGCGGCGCGTCGGGCTCGTCCAGGTTCTCCCAGAGGAGCCAGAGCAGCTCTCCGCTCGGGAAGGCGCTGAGGGACCAGCCGTTCTCGTGGGTCAGGGAGACGTCGGGGTGCTCGTCGTCGGCATCGGCCAGGCCGTCGAGGATCGTGCGCATCATCGCCTCGTCGGGCTCCTCGACGGAGGTGCCCGACAGGTCGGTCATGAAGTAGCTCATACCGTGCATTACCTCACGCCGAGCGCCACCCCCGTACCTCCGGGCCCGTCAGCCCCACCCGTCGCCCGCCCCGGGACGGGGACAGAACCACGACGGCGTACCAACCTTCACCGTATGGTCACAAACTGCGGGAGGGTACCTACCGTCGGGTGAAATCGACCGGTACCGTCCAGGTTCAGCGTGGCTCAGGGGGAGACCGGGGGGTCGAAAGTTGAGCAGTCTGCGCGGGAGTGGCGCCGCCGAGGGCGCGCGGGGTCGAATACGGGTGGCCAGGCCCGGAGATCTGAACGCCGGGGAGCTGGAGGTCTGGCGCGAGCTGCGGGCCAAGTCGCAGGCGCCGGAAAATCCCTTCATGGAGCCGGAGTTCACTCTGGCGGTGGGCCGAGTGCGGTCCTCGGCGCGGGTCGCCGTGGTGTACGAGGGCGGCGAGCCGGCGGCCTTCTTCCCGTACGAGAAAGGGAAGGTGGGTCAGGGACGCGCCATCGGGTTCGGGGTGTCGGACTGTCAGGGGGCGATCGTCCGGCCTCAACTCGCTCTCGAACGAGACGAGTTGATGCGGGCCTGCGGTCTGTCCTCCTGGGAGTTCGACAACCTGGAGGCCGGGCAGTCGCTGTTCGTGCCGGACGCCGCCGCCGAGTACGCCTCCTTCGTGATCGACGTGGGGGACGGTTACGCGTCGTACGAAACGATCCTGCGGCAGCAGTCGCCGAAGTTCTTCAAGACGACCGCGGCCAAGGAGCGCCGCCTTGGCCGGCAGGCCGGGGAGGTCCGGTTCGTCTTCGACGAGCGGGACCCGGCGGCGCTCGCCCGGCTCATGGAGTGGAAGTCCGCGCAGTACCGCCGCACCGGGCGGCGCGACCGGTTCGCGCAGGACTGGATCAACACCCTGGTGCAGCAGCTCGCCCACACCCGTGCGCCGGGCTGCTCGGGGGTGCTCTCCGTGCTCTACGCGGGGGAGCGGCCGGTCGCGGCCCACTTCGGGCTGCGTTCGCGCACGGTTCTGGCCTGCTGGTTCCCGGCGTACGACCCGGAGTTCGCCAAGTTCTCGCCGGGTCTGGTGCTCCATCTGCGGATGGCGGAGGCCGCCGCGGCCGAGGGGATCGGGATGCTCGACCTCGGGCGGGGGGCCGCGGAGTACAAGGACGCGCTGAAGACCGGCGAGATACCGGTGTACGAGGGGGCGTCCACCCGGCCGGGCGCGGGCGCGGTGCTGCACTGGATCGGCCGCGAGCCGTCCCGCCGGGCGCACGGATTCGTACGGAACAGGCCGAGGCTCGCCGAGTTCGCGCAGCGCAGCCTCAAGCGGGCCGGGCGGTTGCGCGGGGCCGGAAAGTAGCCCCGCGAGGGCATTGAGCACATCTGGAGACCCGGAGCACGGGGGGAAGCACAGTGTCGGACAGGTCGTCGCAGTCGTCGCAGGGCCCGGAGGCCCAGAACCTCGTGAGACCGCAGGGCATCAGGCAGGGGATCAGCGTGGGGGAGCTGGACCTCGACGGCCTGGACGGGGACGTTTTGTCGCTCACGCCCGCGCCGGGCGGGCCGCCGGTCGGGCCCGGCGAGGTGTACGTCCTGGTCAGGCTGCGGGGGCGGCCGGTCGGGACGGTGCTCGGGCAGGTCAGGGAGGTGGACGACACGGCCGAGGTGCTCGCCGCGGCGGCCCGCAAGCAGCTCACCGGGTTCGTGCCCGAGGAGCGGCCCGCGCCTTCGCCCACGCTCCCGCGCGCCAGCGTCGTCGTCGCCACGAGGGAGCGGGCCAGTCAACTCGCCCGCGCCCTCGACTCGTTGCTCGGCCAGGACCACCCCGACTACGAGATCCTCGTCGTCGACAACAACCCGGTCACCGACCAGACCCGCGAGCTCGTCGAGCAGCGCTACGCCGCGCTGGGTGTGCGCTACGTCGTCGAGCCCGTGCCGGGTCTCGCCGCAGCCCACAACCGGGGTGTCGCGGCCGCTCACGGCGAGATCCTCGCGTTCACCGACGACGACGTGATCGCCGACCGGCGCTGGCTGTCCTCGCTGGCCGCGCCCTTCGCGGACGACCCCCGGCTCGGCTGCGTCACCGGGCTCATCCTGCCCGCCCGCCTCACCACCCCCGCGCAGATCCTGCTCGAAAGCCACGGGGGTTTCACCAAGGGCTTCGCGCCGCGCCACTTCGACCCGCGCAGGCCCCCGGCCGACGAGCCGCTGTTCCCGTTCACAGCGGGGCGGTTCGGCTCCGGCGCCAACATGGCCTTCCGGGCGCACGCCATCCGCGCGGTCGGCGGCTTCGACCCGGCCACCGGCACCGGAACCCCGGCCAGGGGCGGCGACGACCTGTACGCGTTCGCCCGGGTCGTCGTCGCAGGCCACCGGCTCAGCTACACGCCGGAGGCGCTGGTGTGGCACCACCACCGCGAGACCTGGCAGGACCTGGAGAACCAGGCGTACGGCTACGGTGCCGGGCTCACCGCCTACCTCACGGCGATCATCGTGCGCCGCCCGGCGCTGCTGCCCGCGCTGCTCGCCCGCCTTCCGCGCGGCCTCGCGCACGCGCTGGCGATCAGCGCCCACCGCGACGCGGGCGAGCAGTCCGTGCCGGGCGAGCACGGTTCGCAGAGCTACCCGTGGCCGCGCTCGCTGTCCCGCCTGGAGCGCCGGGGCATGCTGTACGGGCCGCTCGGCTACCTCCGCGCCCGGCGCCGGGTGCGCGGTCACCGGCTGCCCTGGGAGGCGACCCGATGAGTCCGCCGCGCTCCGACGCGCCCCGCATCCCGGTGCTCCTGTACCACGCGGTGATGGACGACCCGCCCGACTGGATCGCCGAATTCACCGTCGCGCCAAGGGAGTTCGAAGCCCACCTCGATGCGATCCGCGCCAGCGGACGTACGCCGGTGGCCATGAGCACGCTCGCCGCGCACTTCGCCGGGCGGGCCCCGCTGCCGCCCCGGCCCGTCGCGCTCACCTTCGACGACGGCTTCGCCGACCTGCCGGGCCGCACCGCCGAGGCGCTCGCCGCACGCGGCATGCCCGCCACCGCCTACCTCACCACCGGCGCGATCACGCCCGGCCGGCGCAGCCTGCTGCCGCCCGCGCCGATGATGACCCTCGACCAGGCGAGGCTCCTGGAGGAGTACGGGATGGAGGTCGGCGGCCACACCGTCTCCCACCCCCAGCTCGACACGCTCGGCGTGCGGGATCTGCGGCGTGAACTGGCCGAATCCAAGGCCGAGTTGGAGGACGCCCTCGGTCACCGGATCGATCATCTCGCCTATCCGCACGGCTACAACAGCCGCGCCGTGCGGCGGGCCGCGCGCGCGGCGGGATACGAGACGGCCGTCGCGGTGCGGCACGCGCTCAGCTCGGAGCGCGACGAGGCGTACCGCATCGCGCGGCTCATCCTGCGCCGCACGCACACCGTCGCCGACGTCGAGGCATGGATGCGCGGGGAGGGGGCACGGGTCGCCCCGTACAACGACTCGCCGCGAACGGTCGGCTGGCGGCTCTACCGGCGGACCAGGGCCCTCGTGAAGGGGCCGGTCTTCGCGGGGTGACGGGAGCGGGGTGATCTGCGGTGTAGCCGTACAAACGCGAAGAGTGTTCCTATACTGCGCTCAGGCGCAGGATCTCAAGGGGACAGCCAGCACAACAGCCAGGGGACAGCGGCGTGACGGCCGTGACCACATCTGTGGGGGGAGTCGCACTGTGCAGCAACGTGTGCCCACGCCGGTCCAGGGGAGCAAGCAGCAGCCCCCCGGCGGCCCGGCCGGGGAGCAGACGGCGGACGCGCCGACGAAGGGCGCGCGGCGCTGGTCGAGACCGGATCCGATCCAGCCTCAAATCCTGTTCACCTGGCTGCCGTTGGTGGTCGCGACCGCCTTATGGGTGTACTCGCTGCCGCACATCGACTACCGGCACATGGACGACTGGGGCCTGCTCGACCAGCTGCCCGCCGCGTTCTACCTCTCCCTCGCCTTCCTCACCGGCGGCTTCGTCGTCAGCCTGCGGCGGGCGGGCACCGCGCCCTGGTGGCCGGGCCTCTACAGCGTCGCCCTGCTCTTCGCCCTCAAGGCGCCGACCGCGATCCTGTACAACTCGGTGCGCTACCCCTGGTCCTCCAAGCACGACGCGGTGGTCAACCACCTCCTCGCCAACCAGGAGCTGCGCCCGGGCGTGCCGCTGTCGGGCAACATGGCGGCGTACGACCAGTGGCCCGGCTTCTTCACGCTCAACGCGGGCCTGGTGCGCGCCTTCGGCGTGGACACCGCGGCCTCGTACCTCAACTGGGCCTCGCTCTTCTACGGTGTCGTCCTCATCCCCGTACTGGTCCTGATCTACCGCACCTTCGCCGAGGACTGGCGCCTGGTGTGGACCGGCGTCTGGATCTTCGAGGTCGCCAACTGGGTGGGCCAGGACTACTTCTCGCCCCAGGGCATGGCGCTCATCCTGGACCTGGCCGTACTGGCCGTGGTCTTCCGGCACTTCGTACGTCCCGGTGCCGCGGGCGAGCTGCGCTCACGGGCCAACCTCGATCCGGCCGCCGCCAGCATCCCGCCGCCCACCACGGGCCGCCAGCGCGCGGTCTGCGTCGCGATCCTGGCCCCGCTGATCGCCGCCATCAACTTCACCCACCAGCTCACTCCGGTGATGCTGTGCGTCGCCCTGTTCGCGCTCAACCTGACCCGGCGCTACCGCAACCCCGGGCTGCTCGTCGTCACGGCTGTGATCATGCTGATCTGGGACGTCACGATGGGCCGGCCCCTGTTCGTGGAGACGCTGGCCTCGCTGAAGGAGTCGGTGGGCAACCTGCTGAACAACTCGCGGGCGGGGTACGCGGGTGAACTGACCGGTCCTGGGCCGGTGTTGCAGGGCCGGGCGGACGTGGTGATGGTGCTGGTGATCGCCGGGTTGGCGGCGGTGGCGGTCGTGCTGCGCCGGAAACTGGTGAAGAGCGCGCTGCCGTTGCTGTTGGTGTCGATCGCGCCGGTGCCGCTGTTCGCCGTCAACGACTACGGCGGCGAAATGCTCTTCCGCGTCTATCTGTTCGGGCTGCCGGGGGCCGCCTTCTTCGCGGCGGCGGCGCTCGTGCCCGCGGCGGCGGGGCAGGGGAAGGGGCGCATCAGACCTGTGGTGCGGCAGCGGGTCGCGGCGGTCGCGCTGCCGTTGGTGCTCGTCCTGCTGGTGGCGGGGTTCATCCCCGCGTACTACGGCAAGGAGCGGATGTACTACACGCCTCCGGCCGAGACGGCGATGGTGACGAAGGTGCTCGACAACGCGCCCAAGGGGTCGATGATCCTGGCCGTCACCGGGTCCTTCCCGCAGGCGCTGCACCGGTACGACCAACTGGAGCACTGGTATGTCGCGGAGCAGGAGGAGCCGCAGAACGCGATCATGCTGCGGGATCCTGTCGGGTATCTGGAGCCTCAGCTGCCCAAGGACGGGCGGCCCGTGTACTTCATCCTCACGCGGACGCAGGACTTCTACACGGCGGGGGAGGGGTTGCTCCCTGCGGGGGGCTTCGCGGAGCTGAAGTCGAAGCTTGAGGCTTCGCCGCGGTTCAGGGTGATCGACGGGAATGCGTACGGAACGGTGCTGCAGTATGTGGCCCCGCGCCCTGGTTAGCCCCACCCCGCCCTTCCCGCTGTGACACTGTGCGGCTCCGCCGCGGGGCCTCCGGGGGTGTGGGTGTGCTGAGCTGGACTCCTGGGGCTCCGCCCCAGACCCCGTATCGCGCCTGAAGGGCGCTCGTCCTCAAACTCCCCCAAGGCCTCAAGGGCCAGGGGGGACCCCCATGACGGGCTGGAGTGGGCTGACGTCCGTCGTCGCCCGAGGGCTGCCGATGCCCGCATGGGCAGCCCCGCCAGGTCCAACCCTGCTAGGGGCGCGGGGAACTGCGCGAGAACCACGCACGGTCTGCGGGCGAAAGGGGGTTCAGGGGCGCGGGGAACTGCGCGAAAGGCAACCGCCCGCTGCCGGGCAGCAACGCACGTTCAGGATCACCACCCTCACCGACCCGGAGGCCACCGCACATGACCCTCAGCCAGACGCACGTCAGAGTCACCGTCGCCCTCTCGGGGTGGCTGGCCCTCGCGGCGACCGCGCTGCCCGCAGCGAGCCCCGCCCGATGGATCCCCGTACTCCTCTTCGTCACCCTCGGCCCCGGCTTCGCGCTCCTCTACCCGCAGCCCGGCACCCTGCGCCCCGGCGCCCGCCTGGAGGCACTCGCACTGGTCGCGCCGCTCAGCCTCTCGTTCGGGGCACTCGTGTCCACCTGCCTCTTTCTCGTGCACGGGTTCTCCGCCACCGCCTTCCTGATCTCGCTCGCCGCGTTCTCGACCGTGGCCTGCGCCTTCCCGGGGCTGCCCCTGCCCGCCGCGACCCGGGGCGCCGTGGAGCGTACGAAACGGGCCAAACCCGGGGCCGGGCGGTGACCCGGCGTGCGGTCACCGCGGCCACCCTGCTGGTCGCGGCCGGACTCGTCGCCGGGTTCGCCGTCTGGCTCGACAAGCCCGAGAAGCGGGACGCGCTGCCCGCCAACGCCGCCTCCGGCCCCGCGCCGAGCGGACCCTGTGCCCCCGACGCCAAGCTCGCCCCGCCGTGCGGAGCCTGGTGGGGCGCGTACGTCCCGTACGCGGAGAACGGCTCCCTGAAGGACCCCGTACTCGACTTCGAGAGCAAGATCGGGCGCAGGCTCGACCTGCTGTATACGTACCACGACATGTCGGACAAGCCGCTCGACGGCGAGCTGCTCACCCCCGACGAGCAGGAGCTCGGCCGCGACCGGCTGCTCATGCTGGCCTGGGAGTCCACGGTCTGGCGCAAGCCGCACCACGAGGGGTACACGGAAGATCAGTTGGGGTGGGCGAAAGTTGCCTCGGGGGCGTACGACGAGTCGATCATTGATCCGCAAGCGCTGCGCATCAAGGCCTACGGGAAGCGGGTTTTTCTCTCCTTCGACCAGGAAGTCGACGCCCGCACCCCGGACGCCGGCACGCCCGAGGAGTACGTCGCCGCCTACCGCCACCTCCACGACCGCTTCAAGGAACTCGGCGTGGACAACGTGGTGTGGGTGTGGACCGTCTCCGGCTATCTCGCCAACGGTCCACTCTTCAAGCGCTTGTACCCCGGCGACGACTACGTCGACTGGATCGGCATGGACCAGTACAACTACTTCCTCTGTCACAGGACGACCGACTGGAAGGACTTCTCCCGCAGCCAGAAGCCCACCTACGACTGGCTGCGCGCGAACATCTCCGACCGCAAGCCGATCATGCTCTCCGAGTTCGCCACCGCCCCTGATCCCCAGCAGCCCGAGCGGGCCCGGCAGTGGTACGAGCAGGTGCCGGACGTCGCCAAGTCCGCTCTGCCCGACGCCAAGGCCCTGGTCATGTGGAATCGGTCCGTTCCGGGGAAGGGCTGCGACCTCACCGTCAACTCCGGGCCCCCGCTTGCCGGTTACCGGGCCGCCGGCTCGGACGGGTACTTCAAGCAGCCCGTTCCCGGTCGGTGAACCAGCGGTTCACCAGGGCCGCCGCCGTCGTCGCGCACAGCCCAGCGAAAACCGGCAGCGCGGCCTCGGCGAACGCGTGCTGGGCCGCCCAGCCCGCCACCGCAAGCACCCACACCACGACCGCGGTGACCCGCCAGTGCACCCGCAGCGCCCGCAGGGTCACCGTCGCCAGGGCCAGGCAGAGCAGTTGCAGGGCGATCGGCAGCCAGCGTTCGACGCCGTTGTGAGAGGCGAGTCGGGCGGTCTCGGTGAGGAAGCGGACGAGTGGGGTGTGCCAGGGGCCCGACACCGGGTCGGGCGGTACGCCGAGGATGACCGGTGCGGTGTGCAGGCCCGCCACCGTCACCCACAGGCCGGCCGCGAGCAGCCCCGGGCGCGGCCGGTACAGCGACACCGCCGCGCTGCACACCACGATGAGCAGTACCCCCGCGGTGAGGCTCACCGGCGGCAGGTAGTGCAGGAGGCCGGTGCCGTTGAGGTTGCCGCCGGGGACGTCGGCGGCGCGCGACAGCGGCACCCAGAACAGGCCCGCGGCGAGGCCGAGGAGCAGCCACAGGGCGGTCGTCAGGAGCGACTCGTCGCTCTCGCGGGCCGCCGGGTCGGGCAGGGTGCGCAGATGCAGGGTGGTCGCGGAGCCCTGTTCGGGGTGGTGGGCGCCGGGGACGTACACGGGGATGCCGAGCGCGGGGGTCGCGGTGTCCATGCCGCCGCGCAGATACGCGGTCTGGGTGGCCCAGCGGGTGCCGTACTCCTGGGCCTCCTCGGTCCGGGCGGCCTGCGCGAGCAAGGCCCAACTGGTGCCGAACTCGGCCGCCTTGGCGGGACGCGGGGGCCGGACGGCGGCGCGGCCCACGAGCGCCGCGCGCAGCCCGGGCACGCAGCACAGCGCCATCACGGTCATCGCGCACAGCTGGGCCCAGCCGGCGCCGGAGATGCCGAACACGCCGAGCAGCACGGCGGCGCTGCCGAGGACCAGGGTGCACATCGTGCCCTGGAGGATCGCCAGCATGCCGGTGCGGCCCTGGACGCGCAGCACGCCGATGTACAGCTCGACGGCGACCCGGGGGATCGCGGCCGCGGCCAGCAGCTGGAGCACGAGCGTGCCGTGCTGGGCGTAGTCGCCGCCGAACGGGCCGAGGATCTGCTGGGCGAACAGGATCAGGAACAGCACCACCGGGATCAGCAGGAGCGCCATCCGGCGCAGCGCCCCGCGCACCCCGTCGGCGAGCTTGTCGGGGCTGTGAGAGGAGTGCGCGGTCAGGGACGAGGCCATGTTGATGGCCATGAACTCCATGGTCCCGCCGACCGTGTACGCGATGAAGAAGAAGCCGTTCTGCGCGGCCGGGAAGCGCACCGCGACCATCACCGGCAGGAGGTTGATCATGGCGAGCGAGAACAGCGCGCCGACCGAGTCCCCGGCCAGGAAGCGGCCGATCTCGCGCAGCTCCGGGACCGGCCGGTCGCGGTCCGCGGCGGCCTGCGCCGGGATCAGCCGGCGGAAGATCAGCCAGCCGAGCGGCAGGACGGAGAGCACCATCGCGGCGGCCCAGGAGATGAAGACGCCGAGCGCGAGCGCCGAGAACACGGCGAGCAGGAGCAGCTTGCCGAGCGAGAACACCGCGTTGCCGACGGGCACCCAGATCGCCTTGCGCAGGCCGGTCAGGACGCCGTCCTGGAGGGTCAGGATCGCCCAGACCACGGACGACGCCGTGAAGATCACCCCGGCGGTGAGCCCGGACAGCGGCGCGTACGAGGGCCCCCACAGCGGCAGCGTGAACAGGAAGACGACGCAGGCCACCGCCACCACGACGGTGCTGGCGACGTAGGCGCGCCGCACGAGCGGGCCGGTCGAGCGGCCGGCCCGGGGTACGTAGCGCACCACCGCGCCGATCATGGTGGTGGCGGTGATCGAGGCGAGCAGCTTCATCGCGGCGATGGCCGCGGAGCCCTGCCCGACCGCCTCCTCGCTGTAGTAGCGGGCCGCGACCAGCCAGAAACCGAGGCCGAGGGCGGCCGAGACGGCCGTGGACAGCATCAGGGCGTAGGCGTTGCGGAACATCGAGTCGCCGCCGCCGGCGGGCGGGGGGCCGTCCGTGACGGCCTGGTCGGACGGCACGGCGGCGATGTCCTCGATCTCGGTTCTGGCCGTGTCAGACACCGGCGGGGCCGCCCCTCGCGGGCCGGGTGCCCGCCGCACGCAGCACCTCGATGGTGCGCGCGGCCTTCAACGGGTCGACGGGCAGGGCGTGCCGGGCGAACCAGCGGCCCGCCTCGGGGGCGGGCGAGAGGCCGGTGAAGGCCTCGCCCGCGTAGTCGTCGAGCGGCGGGTCGTACAGATAGCCCACCGTGATCCGCTCCCGGGCCAGGGCCGCGCGGGCCGCGTCCCGGTCCTCGACGAGCAGCGGCACCCGGAACAGCGGCTGGACGGGCCCGGCTTTCGGCCGCGCCCACTCGGTGGCGAGCAAGCGCTCGGCGCCCCGGCGGTGCGCGTCGAGTACGGCGTCGAGCCTGCCCAACTTCCGCTGGATGCGGGCCAGTCGGACCTTTCCCGGGGTGGCCCGGTAGTCGTGCATGTCGACCCGGGCCCAGGAGTGGAAGGGGGCGAGGCCCGGCGCGGCCTCGATCGCGCGGCGCAGTTCGCCGGGGCGCAGCGGCATCCGGATGTCCTCGCGCTCCTGCTGCCCGAGCATGCGCAGCACCGACCGGGCGGCGGGCGCCAGGCGAAGACCGCGTACGGTCGCCTCCGCGTAGGGCCGTGCCCAGTAGGCGAGTTCGGCGCCGGGGCGGCGGGGGGCGAGGAGGGTGTCGCGGGTCTTGGCGAGGGCCTCGCGCAGGCCGGGGTCGGCGATCGCGAGGAAGCCGCCCGCTTTGGCCGCGGTGTGCTTGGAGAGGCTGAACAGGGAGGCTTGGCCGAAGGTGCCGACCCTGCGCCCGGCGGCCTCGCTGCCGATGGCGTGCGCCGCGTCCTCGATGAGGGGGATCCCCAACTGCCCGCATCTGGCAGCCAGTTCGGGTGCCGGGTCGGGGTTGCCGTACAGATTGGTGGTGAGGACGGCGGACAGCCGCGGCCAGAGTTCGTCCGGTACGGCGGCGAGGTCGATGGATCCGTCGTGCGGATCGAGCGGTGCCTGGACCGGGCGCAGGCCGGCCGCGAGCACCACGAAGAAGATGACGTCGTCGTTGACCGGCGACATCAGCACCCGGCCGCCCGGCGGGCACCAGTGTCTGAGCGCCACGTACAGGCCGAGCCGGCAGGACGGCACATAGAGGCACTCGCGCCCCAGCCGTTCGCGCATCGACCCTTCGAGCTCTTCGTACGCCATGAAGTCCCCCCAGACCCCCCGCATCCCCAGCGCTCAATGTGACCCAGTCCGCACCGCTTCGTCAACAATGCGGAAGGGCCCGCACCTTGACGGAACGGGCCCTTCGGACAGCTGTGCGGCACTCATGGACCGGCCGGTCCTATTCTTCGAGTGTCAGCCCCTTGCGGAGCTTGCGCAGGGTGCGCGAGAGCAGCCGGGAGACGTGCATCTGGGAGATGCCGAGCTCCTCACCGATCTCGGACTGCGTCATGTTGGCGACGAAGCGCAGCGAGAGGATCTTCCGGTCCCTGGCGGGGAGTTCGGCGATCAGCGGCTTCAGCGACTCGACGTACTCGACGCCTTCGAGGTCGTGGTCCTCGTAGCCGATGCGGTCGGTGAGCGCGCCTTCGGAGTCGTCCTCCTCGGGCTGCGCGTCCAGCGAGCTCGCGGTGTACGCGTTGCTCGCCGCCATGCCTTCGACGACTTCTTCCTTGGTGATGCCCAGGCGTTCGGCGAGCTCGCCCACCGTGGCCGAGCGGTCCAGCTGCTGGGCGAGTTCGTCGCCCGCCTTGGCGAGGTCCAGACGGAGCTCCTGAAGCCTGCGCGGGACCCGCACGGACCAGGAGGTGTCGCGGAAGAAGCGCTTGATCTCGCCGACGATGGTCGGCATCGCGAAGGTGGGGAACTCCACGCCGCGGTCGAACTCGAAGCGGTCGATCGCCTTGATCAGGCCGATGGTGCCGACCTGGATGATGTCCTCCATCGGCTCGCTGCGGGAGCGGAAGCGCGATGCTGCGAACTTGACCAGGGCCAGGTTCAGTTCGACGAGGGTGTTGCGCACGTAGGCGTACTCGTGCGTGCCCTCTTCGAGGGCGTCGAGGCGGGCGAAGAGCGTCTTCGACAGCGCCCGTGCGTCGACGGGGCCGACCTCGGTGAAGGGCGGGATCTCGGGAAGGCCCTCAAGGGCTTCCGATTCGTGCGATCGTGCATGTGGGGGGCGGATGTCCTGCGGGTCCTGCTTGATCGACGTATCCGCTTGCGATTCGTCGAGCCGGGGTGACATGGGTCTCCTCCATCGTTCTCGGCATATGGCTGCCGATGCCCATACGTGTTGTCCGCGGTCTGCGGCGCCTCCGTGGCCGGTCGTGTTGAATAGCTGTCCCTACTACCCCTACCCGCTTTGAGCACGCTCCCGCAAGGCTTCTTTGTCCCGCTATGTCCGCTTTGTTGGGATGTTCGGGTTCCAGAAGGCGTAGGGAAGGCGTAGTGTTCTTGGGAAGTTACGACGAATCGGCGAAGAGGGACGGCATGGACCGCGGCACGGTCGGCAGCACGAATCGGGGCCGGCTCCGGGTCGGAGTCCGCACGGTGGGCCGCAGTGAGGTCCTGACGCCGGCGGGTGAGCTCGATCACCACACCGCGGATCTGCTCAGGGAACCCCTGGAAGAAGCCATCGCCCAAGGGCGCACCCGGCTCGTCGTCGACTGCTCGCAGCTCGAATTCTGCGACTCCACCGGGCTGAACGTGCTGCTCGGCGCCCGCCTCAAGGCGGAGGAGCTCGGCGGCGGGGTCCATCTGGTGGCGATGCAGCCCGTCGTGGCGCGAGTATTCGAGATCACGGGGGCGGAGGCGGTCTTCACCGTGCATGATTCGCTCGATACCGCTCTGTGTGACTGACCCCGATTCGTCCGGGCAGGAGAGCAGACTGAAGACATTGGCGAATCGGTGAGGTGAAGCGCTGATGAGCACCACCCGGGAGCAGGCTCCGGGCGACCGCGGGCCCGAGCCCCACGGCGCCCGGCCCGGTGCCGTGCCGTCGGAATCCGACGGCACGGCACCCGCCGCGTCCTCGCGCGTCCTCGCGCTGAACGGGGCGAGCGGCATCGTCCCGATGGCCCGCGACTTCACCCGGCAGGCCCTCTACGACTGGGGCTGGCTCCCGGCGGCGACGGCCGAGGGCCGCGCCGCCTGCGAGGACGTGCTGCTCGTCGTCTCCGAGCTGGTCACCAACGCCTGCCTGCACGCCGAGGGCCCCGAGGGTCTGCGGGTCTCACGCACCTCGAAGGTGCTGCGCCTGGAGGTCAGCGACCTCGGTACGGGCCAGCCCGCGCCGCGCACCCCGCACCGCGCGGGGCGTCCCGGCGGGCACGGGATGTTCATCGTGCAGCGGCTGTGCCTCGACTGGGGCGTGGTGCGCACGCCGGGGGTGGCCGGCAAGACGGTCTGGGCGGAACTCGCGGCACCCGCGTAACTCCTGTTCACGGTTACCGGCGGTTCGGACCGCCGGTCCACAGGCATGTCCGCACCTCGATCCCACCCTGTTCTTTGTCTTCCCTCGACAAGGTCCCCGGCGTACCTTGAGCGCCCAATCTGATGTGCCGTCAGTAACTTGGCGGCCTCCGGCAGAACCGGTATGAGGGGAACCAGAGGTGTCGTACCAGAAGAGGACAGCTCTCGCGCTGGCGGCAGCGGTCGCGGGCTCGGTGGTGCTGATCACCGCACCGGCGGCCCAGGCCTCCGTCGTCGACGTCAACTACAACTGCCAGACGCCGATCGGCGCCAAGAGCGCGGTGTCGCCCATCGACATCAAGGCGGTCAAGAGCGGCAGTTCCTACAACGTGACCATGACCTTCCAGAAGGGCGTCTCCTCCAGCCCGGTCGCCCTCGGCGCGGGCGCGATGAACCCGAGCGCGGTGATCAACCTGGGCGGCGCCGACAAGGGCACCGTCGCGGTCAAGGGCCCCGCCAACACCGCGGAGATCCCCGCCAACACCCCCATCAAGATCAGTGATTTGTCGGGTACCTACGTCCCCAAGGCCAACGGCAAGGTCACCTTCACCGCGGGCGTCCTCACCATCAAGGCGCTCGGCACCACCACGACCTGCACCGCGAGCAACAGTCCCGGCCCCTCCCTGGAACTCGACGTCAGCGGAGCCAGTGGCTCGGGCGGCACCAGCGGCGGTGGTGACCCGGCCGCCCTGCCCAAGACCGGCCCCCTCGACTCGGCCGTGGCGCTCGGCACCCTCGGCGGCACCGTGGTCCTGGTCGGCGCGGCCGGAGTGCTGTGGCTGACCCGCCGGGGCCGGCGGGCCTGACCTCCGCTCCCGTACGCCCCGACCAGCAGAACCCCTCGCACCCGAGGAGCCGCCGATGCGTCCGATCCGCCTGGCCCTGCCGGCCGCGGCCCTGCTGCTGTGCGCGCTCTCGGCGCCCGCCGCGCACGGCGCACCGGCAGCGAGCGGGGACTGGACCGCCGCGCCCGCATCCGGCGGCGGGACCCGCCCGAGCGCCGACGGGAGGCCCTGCTTCTACCTGGAGGGCGCACCCGGCACGGTCCTGGAGGACAAGGTCTCGCTGAGCAACCCGACCGGCACGCCCGTGACGCTGAAGCTGCGCGGAGCCGCCGCCTACAACGCCGCGAACGGGGCCTTCGCCGTGCGCCGGGCGCCCGACCCCTGGATCGCGCTCGCCGCGCCCGAGGTGAAGATCCCGCCGCACACCCGCGCCGACGTGCCCTTCGCGGTCACCGTCCCGGCGAGTGCGCAGCCCGGCGACCACCCCGCGGCGCTGGTCGCCGCGGCGGGCGGCCGCGAGGTCGGTGTACGCCTCCAACTCCGGGTCTCGGGGCCGACGTTGAGCGCCCTGACCGTGGAGTCCGTACGCGTCGACAAGGCCCATGGGCTCATCCGCTACGCCCTGGTCAACCGGGGCAACACCGCCCTGACCCCGCGCCTCGCACTGCGCGCCGACGGGGTGTTCGGGCGCGCCCTTGACCGCCCGGCCCGGACCCTGCCGGTCGAGCTCCTGCCCGGCCAGCGCGTCGAGCTGACCGAACCCTGGGCGCACCCGCCCGCCCTCGACCGGGTCACCGTCCGCCTCGACGTCACCGCGGACGGCGGCGCGCACTCCACCGCCGAGGCGAGCGCCGCCTTCGTGCCGTGGGGCGCGGTCGGCGGGGCGGGCCTGGTGCTGCTCGGGGGTGCGGCGGGAGCCCTCCGGCTGGTACGACGCCGCAGACGCCGGGCCGCCGATGGCCCCGAACCACACGTAACGGAACGCGAGTTGGTGCAGACAGGAGCTCGTCAGTGAAGCCACGCCCGCGGGGCCCGGCCCTCGTCCTGCTGCTCGGCCTGCTCGGCCTGCTCGCGCTGCCGATGGCCGGGCCCTCGTACGCCGACGCAGGCAAGCCCACCGTCGCGCTCTCCAAGGCCGAGGCCGCCAAGGGCGCGGACGTCACCGTCACCGGCCAGGGCTGGCGCCCCAATGCGCTGCTCATGCTGCTCGTCTGCGGGCAGTCCGACCCCGACAAGGGCGTCATCGGCGGCACCAACTCCTGCTCCAACGCCGACGGGCAGGCCGTCACCACCGACGCCGGGGGCTCCTTCAGCAAGGTCCTCCCGGCCGCGCCGCCGCCCAGGCCCTGCCCCTGCGTCGTGCATGTGGCGACCGTGCAGGGTGAACAGGCCGTCGTCGACACCGAGTTGAAGATCACCGGGCATCCGGTGGCGCCGCTGCCGACCGCGACCGGCGACGGAAAGCTCGCCGTCCTCGCCGAGCCCCGCCTCGACGGCAGCAGCTCCCTGCTGACCTGGTTCGGCGCGCCGCCGAGCCGCACCCTGGTCTTCACCGTCGGCAATCTGGGCTCGGCCCCCGTCAAGGACCCCGTCTTCCAGCTCGGCACCTCCCACGGAGTGTTCGCGCCGCAGTGGGAGGACCGGCAGTGGAAGGGCACCATCCAGCCCGGCCAGAAGGCCGAGGTCAGGCTGGACTTCGAGCTGTCGGCCGGCGCCCACGGCGACTACCAGGTCTCGCTCCAGTACGCGAAGAAGCTGCTCGCCACCGAGCCGTGGGGAGTGGACCGCCCCTGGGGCGTGACCTTCTTCTGGGTGCTGCTCTGCCTGGTGGTGCCCACCGCGGTCTTCCGCATCGGCATGGCCGTGGTCGACCGGCTGCGCCCGCGCGACCCGAAGCGGGCGGGCCGGGCCCGGCACCGCGGCATGCGGCTGCCCGACGTGACCGTACGGCTCCCGAAGCCGGGCTCCCGGCCGGGCGAGCGGAAGAAGCCGCCCGCCGAACCGGACCGGGGTCCACAGAACGGGACCGCGGCCGCGCTGCCGTGGTTCACCTCCGACTCCGCACCGACCGAGAACCACCCCAACCGTTCATGACGTCCCACGACGAAGGGAAATCCGTGACCACGCAACGGAGGATGAGCGCGGCCGGTCTCGCGCTGATGCTCGGCGGCGCGGGGATCATGCTGACCGCAGGCCCCGCACAAGCAGCCGAAGTCTCGTACGCCACCGAGTGCATACCGCCGTCCATCTCCGGTCTGCCGCCGGTCGAGGGGACGACGAAGGTGCAGATCACCGCGCCCGCCACGGCCAAGGTGGGCGACGTGGTGGACGTCGTCTGGAAGTTCACCCAGGCCGCGTCGAACAACCCCAACGTCCTCGACCTCAACAAGGACGTCGTCCTGCCGACCGGCACCCTCAAGGCGGGCGGCGCGCAGAGCGCCGACATCCCCATGAAGGGCCCCCGGCAGAACCCGCCGATCCCCAAGAACAGCCCGATGATCCTGTCGGACATGACGGCCAAGCTGAAACTGACCAAGGCGGGCGACGTCACCCTGACGCCGGACGCGTACAACATCAACGTCAACCAGATCATGTCGACGGACACCAAGTGCACGCCGAAGGCCGCGGTCGGGGTCGGCGCGACGATCAAGGTGACGGACGCGGGAGGCACGACCGGCGGGACCTCCGGGGGCACCACGGCCGGTGGCACCACCGGCGGCTCCACGTCGGGCGGCACCACGACGTCGGGGGGCACCACGACGTCGGGGGGCACGACCGGCGGGTCCACCACCGGCGGCACGACGACCTCGGGCGGCACCACCGGCGGCACGACCAGCGGCGGCTCCACCTCCGGCGGCTCGACGGCCGGCGGCACCTCCGGCGGCAGCGGCGGCCAGACCGACTTCCCGGGCAAGGAGGTCGCCGTCAACTTCGCCTGCACATCGCCCGGTCCGGCCAGCATCCAGTCCAAGGTGACCATCAACGCCAAGAAGAACGGCGGGAGTTACGACCTCACGGTCAAGACCGCCAAGGGCGTCATGAACAGTCCCGCCGACCTTCCGGCGGGCGCGCTCAAGCCGTCCATGCAGGTCACCGTCGGCGGCGCCGACAAGGGCTCGGTGGCCGTCACCGGGCCCGCCAACCCCGACCCGATCAAGTCGGGCGACCCGGTGAGCCTCACCGACATGACGGGCACCTACAAGCCGGGCGCCTCCGGCAAGTCGACCCTCAGCCCGGGCGACCTGTCCATCGACGTCACCCTCGGCGGCTCGCCGATCCACATCCCGTGCAAGGTCTCCGGCTCGGCGCCGGTCTCCCTGGAGCTCGACACGGCGGCCCAGCCCGGCGGCGCGGCCGGCGGCAGCGGCTCCGCGGGCACGGCGGGCTCCGCCGGCACCGCGGGCACGGCGGGGGCCTCCGGCTCCTCGACGTCCGGGGGCCTGGCCCAGACCGGCGCGAGCGACACGGGCGCCCTGCGCGCGCTCGGCCTGGTCGCGGGCACGGTCCTGCTGCTCGGCGGCGCGATCTTCACCTTCACCCCGTGGCGGCGCCTGCGCGGCACGCGCTGACCCGACCCGGGAACGCGAAGAGCCGCCGCACCTTCGTGGTGCGGCGGCTCTTCACTTGCGTACGCGGTGCTTAGTGCACGCCGCCCATGAGCGGCTTGACCTTCTTGCGGAACATGAAGATCGCGACACCCGCGAGGACGGCGAGGCCGCCCTGGCTGGCGAACCAGTACGTCGAGTCGGTCGGCGCACCGATCAGCTGGAGCAGCGCGATGACCGAGTCGCCGGCCGTGACGGCCAGGAACCAGACACCCATCATCTGGGAGGCGTACTTCTGCGGCGCCAGCTTGGTGGTCAGCGAGAGCCCGACCGGGGAGAGCGTCAGCTCACCGATGGTCTGGATCAGGTAGACGGCGCACAGCCACAGCGGGGTGACCTTGACGTCGCCGGACGCGGCGGCCTGGGCCAGCATCATCACGAAGAACGAGGCGCCGATGAGCGTGAGGCCGAAGGCGAACTTCGACAGCGTGCTCGGCTCCTGGCGGCGCTTGTTCAGGTACACCCAGAGCCAGGCGAAGACGGGAGCCAGGGCCATCACGTACAGCGGGTTCAGGGACTGGAACCAGCTGGACGGGAAGTCCAGGCCGAACAGGTTGTTCGCGGTCTTGTCCTGGGCGAACACGCTCAGCGTCGAGCCGGTCTGGTCGTAGATGCCCCAGAAGACGGCCGCGGCGACGAAGAACCAGACGTACGCCGACATCCGCGACTGCGAGACCTCGTCGAGGTCCTTGTCGCGCTTGATGCGCAGCAGGTACCAGGCCGGGATGACGAGGCCGGCGATGGTCAGCGGCCAGATGGCCCAGTCGACCGTGAAGTGGCCCGAGACGGCGAGGGCGCCGTAGGCGACGACCGCGACGGCCAGCCACAGCAGGACCTTCTTGATGATCCCGGCGCGCTCGGCCTCGGACATCGGCGTCGGGACGACGTCGCTCTCCGCCGACATGTGGCGGGTACCGAGGAAGAAGAACAGCAGACCAAGGGCCATACCCACACCGGCGAGGGCGAAGCCGAAGTGCCAGTTGACGTTCTGGCCGACGGTGCCGATGGTCAGCGGGGCGGCGAAGGCACCGAGGTTGATGCCCATGTAGAAGACCGTGAAGCCACCGTCGCGACGCGGGTCGTTCTTGTCCGGGTACAGGTGGCCGACCATCGTGGAGATGTTGGCCTTGAGGAGACCCGAGCCGATCGCGATGGCCGCGAGCCCGATGAAGAACGAGATCTCGACCGGCACGGCCAGGAGGAAGTGGCCGATCATGATGATCGTGCCGCCGACGGCGACCGTCTTGCGGGCGCCCCAGGCACGGTCGGCGAGCCAGCCGCCCGGCAGGGCGAGCAGGTACACCATCGCGTTGTACACGGAGTAGATCGCGGTGGCCGTGGCCATGTTGAACCCGAGCCCGCCGCTGGACGCCGGGGCGACCAGGTAGAGCACGAGCAGAGCCCGCATGCCGTAGAAGCTGTAGCGCTCCCACATCTCCGTCATGAAGAGGTTGGCCAGGCCGCGGGGGTGGCCGAGGAAGGTCTTCTCGGTGCCAGTGGTGCTGGCGGAGTCCTTCGTCAGGCTGGACGCCATGGTCGATCCTTGCTTGCTCGGGACGCGCGCTTCGTGAGCGTTGAGTCGCGCCCGGTGGGGGAGGGCCGGCACCGGCATGGAGACTGTCCCCCCAACGCCTTTGGGGTCCGGCTCCGTGGGGGAGCGCGGGAAGGACAGACCACACCGGGATCCACACCCCTTGCGCTTCTTCGCGCTGGGGCCCGGCCCGTAGGTCATTCACTGGTCTCAAGACTGGCAAAGCCCGTCTTGTGCAGAAAAGAGACCCTTGGCGCGCCGAGCAAGCCAAAGGTCCCCGTGTAGTGCTATAGGCGTTGGCACACCATACGTCACCCAACTGCGGCATATGGAAGGACTTGAGAGATGGATCACAGGCATCCCTGGAACCGCTGACCGTAATTCGAAGGTGTTAAACAAGATCGCTTCGTACACCCGCAGGGTGGGTGGATCACCTGACGCATTGTCGCCGCCGCGGACTACCATCACCCCCATGACCCGTGTACTGCTCGCCGAGGACGACGCGTCCATCTCGGAGCCACTGGCCCGCGCCCTGCGCAGGGAGGGTTACGAGGTCGAGGTGCGCGAGGACGGCCCGACCGCCCTCGACGCCGGACTGCAGGGGGGCGCCGACCTGGTCGTGCTCGACCTGGGGCTTCCCGGCATGGACGGCCTCGAAGTCGCCCGGAGGCTGCGCTCCGAGGGACACACCGTCCCCATCCTCGTGCTCACCGCCCGCGCCGACGAGGTGGACACCGTGGTCGGCCTCGACGCCGGCGCCGACGACTACGTGACCAAGCCCTTCCGCCTGGCCGAACTGCTCGCGAGGGTCCGGGCGCTGCTGCGCCGCGGCGCCACCGAGCCGGTGCCCCAGCCCGCCACCCACGGGGTGCGGATCGACGTCGAGTCGCACCGCGCCTGGATGGGCGACGAGGAGCTCCAGCTCACCGCCAAGGAGTTCGACCTGCTCAGGGTCCTGGTGCGGGACGCCGGCCGGGTCGTGACCCGCGACCAGCTGATGCGCGAGGTCTGGGACACCACATGGTGGTCCTCGACCAAGACGCTCGACATGCACATCTCGTGGCTGCGCAAGAAGCTCGGCGACGACGCGGCCAACCCGCGCTACATCGCCACCGTCCGCGGAGTCGGCTTCCGCTTCGAGAAGAGCTAGAGCACCTCCGCACATGCGCCGTCGACTGATCAACTCCACACTCGCGGTCGTTCTCGTGGTGATCGCGGTCTTCGGCGTCTCCCTCGTCATCGTCGAGACACGGACCATCAGCAGCAGCGCCCAGGAGAGTGTCGACTCCGAAGCGCTGCGGCTGGTCTCCGTCGTCGACAGCCGCACCCTGGCGAACGAGACGATCAACGCGCAGGTCCTGGACGAACAGATCGACCCCAAGCGCTACGCCCGCATCGCGATCCCGGGCCGCCCGGTGATGGAGATCGGCCAGAAGCCCGAGGGCACCGTCATCAAGGGCACCGCGGTGGGCGAGCGCGGTGAGTCCGTCCTGGTCGAGGAGTCCCGCTCCACGGTCACCAAGGAGGTCGGGCGCACGCTGCTGATCATCGGCGCGGTGGCCCTGCTCGCCATCGTGTCCGCGGTGCTCCTGGCCGTACGCCAGGCCAACAAGCTGGCCTCCCCGCTCACCGACCTCGCCGAGACCGCCGAGCGGCTCGGCTCGGGCGACCCGCGCCCGCGGCACAAGCGGTACGGGGTGCCCGAGCTCGACCGGGTCGCCGATGTGCTCGACTCCTCGGCCGACCGGATCGGCCGGATGCTCACCGCCGAGCGCCGCCTCGCGGCCGACGCCTCGCACCAGCTGCGTACGCCGCTCACCGCGCTGTCCATGCGCCTGGAGGAGATCGCCCTCACCGACGACCTCGACACGGTCAAGGAAGAGGCGACGATCGCGCTCACCCAGGTCGAGCGGCTCACCGACGTCGTGGAGCGCCTCCTCACCAACAACCGGGATCCGCGCACCGGCTCGGCCGTGGTCTTCTCCCTGGACGAGGTCGTCAAGCAGCAGCTGGAGGAGTGGCGCCCGGCCTACCGCAGCGCGGGCCGCGCGATCGTGCGCTCCGGGAAGACGGGCCTGAAGGCGGTCGGGACGCCGGGCGCGGTCGCTCAGGTGCTGGCCGCGCTGATCGAGAACTCGCTGATGCACGGTGGCGGCACGGTCGCGGTACGTACCCGCGTCACGGGAAACCAGGCCGTGGTGGAGGTCACCGACGAGGGCCCGGGTGTGCGTCCCGACCTCGGCGCGCGGATCTTCGAGCGGACCATCAGCGGCCGCAACTCCACGGGCATCGGCCTCGCCGTCGCCCGCGACCTCGCCGAGGCCGACGGCGGGCGGCTCGAAATGCTCCAGCAGCAGCCCGCGGTGTTCGCGCTGTTCCTCAGCAGGGAGGCGCGGGGGCGCCGGGAGCCGGAGCGCACGGAGACGATCCGCTGAACCGCTCCCGGTTCAGCGCACGCGGTCAGCGCTTGGCGGGGACGGCGGGCCGGGGGTCGTCAAGAAACGATTCCGCCGTCTGCACGGCCTCCCGGGCGGGCAGCGCGCGGAAGACCCAGGTGCGGTAGGACCAGAACCGGAACAGCGTGCCGAGGCCGATGCCGGCGAACTTGAAGAAGTTGTTCTGCCACGGGCTGTTCCAGCCGAAGCCGTACGTCGCCGCGTACAGAATCCCGTTCTCGATGACCGCGCCGACCACGCTGAACAGCAGGAACAGGGTGAGCTCACGGGCCCGGCCGCTCTTCTCGCGGTCCCGGTAGGTGAAGTAGCGAAAGCCCAGGTAGTTGAAGGCGATCGCGATCGCGGTGGCCAGCAGGCTCGCCCGCACGACCTGGAGCTCGGTCGTGTGCCGCAGCAGGTTGAAGGCGCCCATGTTCACGAGCACCCCGAGCCCGCCGACGGCGCCGAACTTGGCGACCTCCCGGACGAGCAGTCGCAGTCGCGATGGCGACGCGCCCTGTGCACTCATGGTGATCGCCCAGCCCCGTCCGAGTAGGTGTGCTTTTCGTGCCAGTCAACCCGCCCATGCTAACCACCCCCTCCGCACGACGCCCCCGGGCATCCGTATTGCCCCGGGCGGAACCCGGCCATGGAGGGCCCACGGAGGCGGCGGATACCCTGGAGGTGTGACGTTCCCGGTAGTCGGCATGGTCGGCGGCGGTCAGCTCGCCCGCATGACCCACGAGGCGGGCATCCCCCTCGGCATCAGATTCAAGCTCCTCAGTGACACCCCGCAGGACTCGGCGGCCCAGGTGGTGAGCGACGTCGTCATCGGCGACTATCGCGACCTGGACACGCTGCGTGACTTCGCGCGCGGCTGTGACGTGATCACGTTCGATCACGAACACGTTCCGACCGAACACCTGCGGGCCCTGGAAGCGGACGGCATCGTCGTCCGGCCGGGGCCCGACGCGTTGGTGCACGCCCACGACAAGGGGGTGATGCGCGCCCGGCTCAGCGAAATCGGCGCGCCCTGCCCCCGCCACCGCATCGTGGCCGACCCGGCGGACGTCTCGGCGTTCGCGGCGGAAGGGGAGGGCTACCCGGTCATCCTCAAGACCGTCGTCGGCGGCTACGACGGCAAGGGCGTGTGGTTCGTGCGCTCCGAGGCGGACGCGGCCGACGCCTTCAAGGCGGGCGTCGACGTCCTCGCCGAGGAGAAGGTGGACTTCGTACGGGAGCTGGCGGCCAACGTCGTACGCTCCCCCAGCGACCAGGCCGTGGCCTACCCGGTCGTCGAGTCGATCCAGGTCGACGGGGTCTGCGACACGGTGATCGCCCCCGCGCCCGACCTCGACGACGGTCTGGCGGGCGAGGCCCAGCAGCTCGCCCTGCGCATCGCCTCCGAGCTGGGCGTCGTCGGCCACCTCGCGGTCGAGCTCTTCGAGACCCGCGACGGCCGCATCCTCGTCAACGAGCTCGCCATGCGCCCGCACAACTCCGGCCACTGGACCCAGGACGGCGCGATCACCTCGCAGTTCGCCAACCACGTCCGCGCCGTCCTCGACCTCCCCCTGGGCGACCCGCGCCCGCGGTCGAAGTGGACCGTGATGTGCAACGTGCTCGGCGGCGACTACCCGGACATGTACTACGCGTACCTGCACTGCATGGCCCGGGACCCGCAGCTCAAGATCCACATGTACGGAAAGGACGTGAAGCCCGGCCGCAAGGTGGGCCACGTCAACACCTACGGCGACGACCTCGCGGACGTCCGCGAGCGGGCCCGCCACGCAGCCGACTACCTCAGAGGAACGATCACCGAATGAGCAGCGCATCCGTCAACGGCCCCGTCGTCGGCATCGTCATGGGCTCGGACTCCGACTGGCCCGTCATGGAGGCCGCCGCCAAAGCCCTCGACGAGTTCGAGATCCGGTACGAGGTCGACGTCGTCTCCGCGCACCGGATGCCGCACGAGATGATCGCGTACGGCGAGCACGCGGCGGACCGCGGCCTGAAGGCGATCATCGCGGGCGCGGGCGGCGCCGCCCACCTGCCGGGCATGCTGGCCTCGGTCACCCCGCTGCCGGTCATCGGCGTCCCGGTGCCGCTCAAGTACCTGGACGGCATGGACTCGCTGCTGTCCATCGTGCAGATGCCGGCCGGGGTGCCGGTCGCCACCGTCTCGGTCGGCGGCGCGCGCAACGCGGGCCTGCTCGCGGCGCGCATCCTGGCGACTCAGGACGCCGAACTCCTCGCCCGCATGCGGGAGTTCCAGCAGGAGCTCAACGACCAGGCCACCGAGAAGGGCAAGCGGCTGCGGGCGAAGGTCGAGGGTTCGGGCGCCTTCGGTTTCGGAAAGTGAGTCCCATGACGCATCTCGACGAAGCCCGCGCCCTGCTCTCCCGCCACCCCGTCGTCGACGGCCACAACGACCTGCCCTGGGCGCTGCGCGCCAAGGCCCGTTACGACCTCGACCGCTGCGACCTCGCGACCGACCTGACCGGCCGCACCCACACCGACCTCAAGCGGCTGCGGGCGGGCGGGGTCGGCGCGCAGTTCTGGTCCGTGTACGTCCGTACCGACCTGGCGGGCGACGAGGCGGTCAGCGCGACCCTGGAGCAGATCGACTGCGTCGACCAGATGCTGGCCCGCTACCCCGGCGACCTGGCGCCCGCGCTCACCGCGGACGACATGGAGGCGGCCCGCGCCGAGGGCCGCATCGCCTCCCTGAAGGGCGCCGAGGGCGGCCACTCGATCAACAACTCCCTCGCCACCTTGCGGGCGTTGTACGCGCTGGGCGTCCGGTACATGACCCTGACCCACAACGACAACCTCCCCTGGGCGGACTCGGCGACGGACGAGCCGGGGGTGGGCGGCCTTTCGCCGTTCGGCCACGAGGTCGTACGCGAGATGAACCGCATGGGCATGCTGGTGGACCTGTCGCACGTGGCGGCGACGACGATGCGGGACGCGCTGTCGACGACGGCGGCCCCCGTGATCTTCTCCCACTCCTCCTCGCGGGCGATCTGCGACCACCCGCGGAACATCCCGGACGACGTCCTGGCCCAGCTGCCGGGCAACGGCGGGGTGGCGATGGCGACGTTCGTGCCGAAGTTCATCCTGCCGGCGGCGGTGGCGTGGACCCAGGCGGCCGACGAGAACCTGCGGGCGCACGGGCACCACCACCTCGACACGTCGCCGGAGGCGATGAAGCTCCACGAGGCGTTCGAGGCGGCACATCCGCGGCCCGTCGCGACGGCCGCGACGGTGGCGGACCACCTGGACCACATGCGGGAGGTCGCGGGCGTGGACCACATCGGGATCGGCGGCGACTTCGACGGCACGGCGTTCACCCCGTCCGGCCTGGACGACGTCTCGGGCTACCCGAACCTGGTGGCCGAGCTGCTGTCCCGGGGCTGGTCCTCGGCGGACCTGGCGAAGCTGACGTGGTCGAACGCGGTGCGGGTGCTGCGCGACGCGGAGTCCGTTTCCAGGGAGCTGCGCGCTCAGCGGGGTCCGTCGAACGCGGTGCTGGCGGACCTGGACGCGTAACCCGGGGCACTTGTGGGGCGGGCTCCGCCGGGGCTCCGCCCCGGACCCCGCTCCTCAATCGCCGGAGGGGCTGAGTGGGTGGTCGCTCGGCCGCGGGCCGTGGGCGGCTGGTCGCGCAGTTCCCCGCGCCCCTAGCAGGGTTGATCCTCGCCGGTTCCGACATCTTCAGCCTGTCATGGGGGTCCCCCCTGGCCCTTAAGGCCTTGGGGGAGTTTGAGGACGAGCGCCGTTCAGGCGCGATACGGGGTCTGGGGCGGAGCCCCCGGAAACCGGCCTCCCTCTTACTCCAACCCCCGGCGGGTTTAGGGAAGGGGCGGGGTGGGGCCGAGACGGGGTCTGGGGCGGAGCCCCCGTGCTTGTCCGGGCTGCCCGGGGCTGGCCGGAGTGGGGGAGGATCCCCCGGACAGCCCACCCGTCGTGACCCCGCCGCCCCCGCATGGCACCGTGGCCCTACTGCCGCCACCGCCGACCCGCCGGGAGCCCCGCCATGGCAGATCTGCAGGACGCCCCCGAGGACACCTCGGCCGTCGGCGAGCTCAAGCCGAATCCCGGACCCCCCGACCCGGTACACGTACCGGAATACGGCGAGGACTGCCTCGACCGGGCCCGGAACCTGCTCGCCACATACCCCGTGGCGGACGGGCACAACACCCTGGCCAAGGCTCTCGGGCAGATCCCCTGGCACGACCTGGAGGTCGGCGAGAGCGGGCTCGACACGGACATCCCGCGGCTGCGGGCCGGCCGGGTGGGCGCGCAGTTCTGGGCGCTGACCGCGGAAGCCGACTGCCCGGACCCGGCCGGGGTCACCCTGGACCGGCTCGACCGGATCCGCTCCCTGATCGCCTCGTACCCGGAGTGGCTGCGGCTCGCCCTGACCGGCGGGGACCTCGCGGACGCCCGCAACTGCGGCCGCATCGCCTCGTTCCTCGGCCCGGTGACCGCGCACGCGCTCGGCGACTCGCTGGGCACCCTGCGGGCGTACCACCTCCTCGGCGTGCGGGTCCTCGCGCTGGGCCCGGGCACCCGCTGGACCGAGCCGGGGCTCACCCGCTTCGGCCTGGAAGTGGTGCGCGAGGCGAACCGGCTCGGGATGCTGCTCGACCTCTCGGGCGCCGAACCGGGCACCTGGCGCCGCACCATCGACAATTCCAAGGCCCCGGTGCTGCTCTCGCGCTCGGCGGCGGCCTCCCTCACCAAGCACCCGCTGAACGCCTCCGACGAGCTGCTCGCCGAGCTCGGCAGGAGCGGCGGGGTCTGTCTGGTGAGCTTCGACCCCGAGCAGATCGAGCAGGGTGGCCGGGCCGTCACCGTATGCGATGTGGCCGATCACATCGAGCGGGTGCGGGATGTGGCCGGGCCCTCCCACGTGGGGCTTGCGGGAACGTTCGGGCTGGTCAGGGGCGCCCCGCGGATCCCCGGCCTCGAAGATGCCTCCTGCTATCCGACGCTGATCGCCGAGCTTCTCGGCCGGGGCTGGACCGAACCCGAAATCGGGGCGCTGACCTGGGAGAACTTCGCCCGGGTCGTCCGCGATGTGGAGTTCACCGCCCGCGCCACGGCGCCGCGCCGAACCCCGTCGAAGGCCACCATCGAGGACCTGGACGGGCCCTGAGCGAGGCCCCGGCCGCAGGGGCCGTCAGGCGCGCGGACGTCCCATCGCGCGGTACGTCCAGCCCGCCTCGCGCCACTTCGCCGGGTCAAGGGCGTTGCGCCCGTCCAGGATGATCCGGCTGGGGGTCGCCTTCGCGAGCTCGGCCGGGTCGAGGTCGCGGAACTCGCGCCACTCGGTCAGATGCAGCACGACATCGGCCCCGCGCACCGCGTCGTAGGCGGAGTCGGCGTAGCCGAGCGTCGGGAAGAGGCGGCGGGCGTTGGCCATGCCCTTCGGGTCGTACACCGTGACCTGGCCGCCCTGGAGATGGATCTGCCCGGCGACGTTCAGCGCGGGGGAGTCCCGTACGTCGTCGGAGTCGGGCTTGAAGGTGGCGCCGAGGACCGCCACCCGCTTGCCGAGGAAGGTCTCGCCGCCCACCGCCTCGCGGGCCAGCTCCACCATGTGGCCGCGGCGGCGCATGTTGACCGAGTCGACCTCGCGCAGGAAGGTCAGCGCCTGGTCGGCGCCGAGCTCGCCGGCCCGCGCCATGAACGCCCGGATGTCCTTGGGCAGGCAGCCGCCGCCGAAGCCGATGCCGGCCCGCAGGAACTTCTTTCCGATCCGTTCGTCGTGGCCGATGGCCTCGGCCAGCTTCACCACGTCGCCGTCGGCGGCCTCGCACACCTCGGCCATGGCGTTGATGAACGAGATCTTGGTGGCGAGGAAGGAGTTCGCCGCGGTCTTGACCAGCTCGGCGGTCGGGAAGTCGGTCACCACGAACGGCGAGCCCTCGCCGACCGGAGTCGCGTAGACCTCGCGGAGCAGCTTCTCGGCGCGCTCGCTCTCCACGCCGACCACGATCCGGTCCGGGTGCAGGGTGTCGTCGACGGCGAAGCCCTCGCGCAGGAACTCCGGGTTCCACGCCAGCTCCACGCCCTCGGGCAGCGCCGCCGCAAGCCGGGCCGCCGAGCCGACCGGCACCGTCGACTTGCCCACGACCAGGGCGCCGTCCCGCAGATGCGGGGCGAGCGAGCCGAAGGCGGCGTCCACGAAGCTCATGTCACAGGCGTACTCGCCGTGCTTCTGCGGGGTGTTCACGCAGACGAAGTGCACATCGCCGAACGCCCCGACCTCCTCCCAGGAGGTGGTGAAGCGCAGCCGCCCGGTCGCGCCCTCGATGCCCGCGACGTGCTTGCGGAGCAGCTCTTCGAGCCCCGGCTCGTACATGGGGACGCGCCCCTGGCCGAGCATCTCGATCTTCTCGGGAACCACGTCGAGGCCGAGCACCTCGAACCCCAGCTCCGCCATGGCCGCGGCATGAGTGGCTCCGAGGTATCCGGTGCCGATCACGGTGATCTTGAGGGCCATGCGGTGCTCCTGGAAGTGCGGGCTCGGGAGGCGGGCAGCGTACGGGCGACAAACGCGCTGCCCGAGCATAGTCGGGCCCCGGACAGGCCCCCTTTGCGGGCTGTCGCCAAGCTCACGTATGCCTGCGGCGGTCCGGCCCCCTAAAATTAGGTTACTTAACGGTAGTTAGCGTCTTGGGGAGTGAGAGACCTTGGCCGGAACGGCTGGCAACTCGGAGTTCGACCTGTACCGCCCGTCCGAGGAGCACGACATGCTCCGCGACGCCATCCGCTCGCTCTCCGAGGCCAAGATCGGCCCGTTCGCGGCCGAGGTCGACGAGCAGGCCCGCTTCCCCCGGGAGGCGCTCGACGCGCTGGTCGCCAACGACCTGCACGCCGTGCACGTGCCGGAGGAGTACGGCGGCGCCGGCGCCGACGCGCTCGCGACCGTCATCGTGATCGAAGAGGTCGCGCGGGTCTGCGCCTCCTCCTCCCTCATCCCCGCCGTGAACAAGCTCGGCTCGCTCCCGGTGATCCTCTCCGGCTCCGAGGAGCTGAAGAAGAAGTACCTGGGCCCGCTGGCCAAGGGCGAGGGCATGTTCTCGTACTGCCTCTCCGAGCCGGACGCCGGCTCGGACGCGGCCGGGATGAAGACCAAGGCCGTCCGCGACGGCGACTTCTGGGTCCTCAACGGCGTGAAGCGCTGGATCACCAACGCCGGTGAGAGCGAGTACTACACGGTCATGGCCGTGACCGACCCCGAGAAGCGCTCGAAGGGCATCAGCGCCTTCGTCGTCGAGAAGTCGGACGAGGGCGTCTCCTTCGGCGCCCCCGAGAAGAAGCTCGGCATCAAGGGCTCGCCGACCCGCGAGGTCTACCTCGACAACGTCCGCATCCCCGCCGACCGCATGATCGGCGAGGAGGGCACGGGCTTCGCGACCGCCATGAAGACCCTGGACCACACCCGCATCACCATCGCGGCCCAGGCCCTCGGCATCGCGCAGGGCGCCCTCGACTACGCCAAGGGCTACGTCCAGGAGCGCAAGCAGTTCGGCAAGGCGATCGCCGACTTCCAGGGCATCCAGTTCATGCTGGCCGACATGGCCATGAAGCTGGAGGCCGCCCGCCAGCTCACCTACGCGGCCGCCGCCAAGTCCGAGCGCCTCGACAGCGACCTGACGTTCTTCGGCGCCGCCGCCAAGTGCTTCGCCTCCGACGTCGCCATGGAGATCACCACCGACGCCGTCCAGCTCCTCGGCGGCTACGGCTACACCCGCGACTACCCGGTCGAGCGCATGATGCGCGACGCCAAGATCACCCAGATCTACGAGGGTACGAACCAGGTCCAGCGCATTGTGATGTCCCGCAACCTGCCGTAGCGGCAAGGGAGTTGACGAAGGGCCCGCATCCGTCGCGTATGGATGCGGGCCCTTCGTCGTGCTGTGCTGTGTGTCAGTGCTGGGCGGCCTTGCGGCGGCGTACGAGGGCGATCGCTGAGGCGCCGAGGACCACCGCGCCGCCCGACAGGGCGAGCTGGGGGAGTGCCGAGGAAGAGCCCGTCTCCGCCAGGGCGCCGCTCTGGGGAGCGGTGGCGGACAGCGGGGTCGCCGCGGCGCCGCCCTGGGGCCGAGGGGCCGTGCTCGGCTTCGACTCGCCGGTCTTGGTGGGCTTGGCGCCGGCGGCCAGGACGTCGAACTCGTACCTGGCCTGGCTCGGCGTCCCGCCGCATGTGCCGTCCGCGTTGCGGTAGTCGGCGGCCACGAACAGGTCGGTCCTGCCGAGCGGCGTCGAGCCGTCGACCTTCAGACGCAGCTTCACATCGGCGCTCTTGCCGGCCGCGAGGTTGGTGACCGGGCCCGCCTGGTTGAGCGGCAGGTCCTTCCAGCCGTTCGAGCCGGCGTCGGACCACTGGAGGTGCACCAGCTTGTCGATGTCCTTGCCGCCGCCCTTGCCGTTGACGTACGCGTAGACGAACGGCCACAGGCGGTCCAGCTGCTTGCCGGTCCCGTTCGTCACGCGTACCGAGAAGTCGGCGCTGGAACCGGCCGCGATCTGGGACGGGAAGCCGTTCAGGACGGCCGTGAGACCCATGTCCTGCGCGCACTTGCCGCCCTGGCCGCCGGTGCCGCCCTCGCCGCCGGCCGCCTTGGCGTCGGCGAGCGCCTTGTCGGCGGCCTGCTTGTCGGCGAGCGCCTTGGCGGTGGCGCCCTTGGCGCGGTCGAGCTCGGCCTTCGCCGCGCTCTGGGCCTGGTCGGCCGCCTTCTTGGCGGTGGCGAGCCTGCCGGCCGCGGCGCTGTTCGCCGTGTCGGCGGCGGTCACCGCCGCCTCCGCCTTGGCGACGCGCTGGGCCGCGAGGTCCTTGTCGACCGGGCTCGCGGTGGCGGGCAGCGCGTTCTGCCATGCCTTCGCGTCGGTGAGCTCCTGGTCGGCGGCGGCCTTCACACGGGCGGCCTCGTCCGCGTCCTTCTGGGCGGCCTTCAGCGCGACGATGGCCGGCGCCGAGTCGAGGTCGGCGAGCGCCTTGCGGGCCGCGCTCTCGTCGGCGGCGGCCTTGTCGTACGCCTTCTGCGCCTCGGCCGCCGCCTTTTCGAGCTCGGCGATCGTGGGCTGCTTCGCGGTCTGTGCCGCCGGTTTTCCGTCGGCGAATGCCGGGGTTACGGAAAGCAGCAGAGCGGGTGTGGTGACGGCGGCGGCGACGGCCGTCGCGAGAGTACGGCTTATCTTCACTGGAGCCCTTTGTGAGTCCAAAAGAACGGTCCAAAAGAACGCAAAAGAAATAGGCCGTGATCGTAGGGCCGCGACGTGGTGCGGGGGAAGCGGAAAAACGCCCGCCGCCGGGCACCCGGTGGGTGCCCGGCGGCGGGCAAATCACAGCAACTGGGGGCAGTTGCCCACGGTTCCTATGGTTTCTCTGTGACTCATGTCATGCGGCACCGGCCAACGCCCGTGCCCCGGCGGCTACTTGACCGTGACCGTCTCGTCGTTCTTCAGCTCGTTCACGAGCTGGGTGACCTTCGGCTTGTCCCACAGGAGCGAGGTCTGCGGGCCGTCGCCCGCGACCGGCATGTTCATCGAGATGCCGTCGCCGCCGGTGATGCCCTTCATCGCCCAGAACATGGACCCCAGGTCGAACAGGCTCATGTCCTTGTCGACGATGAGGGTGTCCAGGCCCGCGCCCATCACGGGGTACAGCTTGAACGGGTTGAGGATCGTCGTCGGCGTCGCCGTCTGGCTGGCGAGCGCGGACAGGAACTTCTGCTGGTTCTTCGTGCGCTCCAGGTCACCGGCGGCATAGCCGTGCCGGTTGCGGACGAACGCCAGGGCCTGCTGCCCGTCCAGGGTCTGCTTGCCCTTCTTGAAGTCCGCGCCGGAGTCCTTGTCCTTGATGTCCTGCGGAATATCGAGTTCCACGCCGCCGACCGCGTCCACGATGTTAGCGAATCCCGCGAAGCCGATCTCCGCGTAATGGTCGATGTGCAGTCCGGTGTTCGCCTCAATGGTGCGGACGAGCAGTTCGGGACCGTCTATGGAGAACGCCGCGTTCAGCTTGTCCTTGCCCTTGGACGGGAACGACTTTCCGGAGTCGGAGCCCTTGAAGCTGGGGATCGTGACCCAGGAGTCGCGAGGCAGCGAGACCATGGTGTTCCCGTTGTCGCCGACGTGCAGCAGGATCATCGAGTCGGTCCGCTTGCCCTCGGCCGAACCGGTGTGCAGCTTCTTCTTCTCGTCCGCGGACATGCCGTCGCGGGAGTCGGAGCCGACGATCAGGTAGTTGGTGCCCTTGCCCTCGGCGGGCCGGTCGATGACCTTGGACAGGTCGACCTCGCGGCGCACCTTGCCGTCCGCCCAGAAGTACGTGGCGACCGAGGTGACCAGGAGTACGACGACCAGGGACAGCACCCCGATCGTGATCCGCTTGCGCCAGTTCGGCGCCGCTCCCGGCCTGCGCCCGCCGCCGCGCCGCGGCCCCTCGGGGCCACCGGGGCCGCCCGGACCCGCCGGACCCCGGCCCGCCGGGCTGCCGTACACCTGGCCCTCGCTGTATCCGCTGTCGTACGAGCTCTGTGCGGGCACGCCGCGGCCGTACTGCTGCGGCTGTCCGTAGCCGTCGTCGTACCCGGGCTGCTGCTGCGGGACGGAGCGCTGCTGGGGAGGGACGGGCCGCTGGACGTGCTGCATCCGGCGCGCGCCCTCGGGCTGCGCGGCGGAGCTGCCGCGGCCGTAGGCGTCGTCGCCGTTTCCGCGGGCGTTGCCACTGCGGGCGTCGGGCCATTCGTTCATGCGGTCCAGCATGCACGGCGGCCCCGGGCCGCTGACAGGGCAGGTTGGGATTCGGGGCAGGGCTGTTGCAAGGCTGATGCAAAGAGGTTCGGCGCGTCGCCGCCTAAAGTGAAGACATGACTGATCTTCCGGGCAAGCCGACCTCGGCCTCCCGAACCACCCTGAGCCACATCATGACCACCCATGACACCAACCTCCTCGGCACGGTGCACGGCGGCGTGATCATGAAGCTGGTGGACGACGCCGCGGGCGCGGTGGCCGGACGCCACTCGGGCGGCCCGGCCGTCACCGCCTCCATGGACGAGATGGTGTTTTTGATGCCGGTCAGGGTCGGCGACCTGGTGCATGTGAAGGCGCAGGTCAACTGGACGGGCCGGTCCTCGATGGAGGTCGGCGTGCGGGTGCTCGCCGAGCGCTGGAACGAGTCGACCCCGGCCCAGCAGGTGGGCTCCGCCTACCTCGTCTTCGCGGCGGTCGACGCCGACGGCAAGCCCCGCCCGGTGCCGCCGGTGGTCCCCGAGACCGAGCGCGACGAGCGGCGCTACCAGGAGGCCCAGATCCGCCGCACCCACCGCCTCGCACGACGCCGCGCGATCATGGAGCTCCGGGAGAAGCGATCCGCCGAGGGCTTGGACGACTGAGCACTCCGTGGGACGGCTGTTCGGCTGCGGGCCGTCATGGGCCGGTCGCGCAGTTCCCCGCGCCCCTTCAGGGCTCAGCACCCCCCCGGTGTCAGGGACAGATCACCTTGTCCCCCGTCACCGTTCCGAAGACGCCCTGGGGCTGTTCCTCCGCGCGCACCGGGACCACGTCCTTGAAGTCCGCGCCCGCCGTCACCCTCAGCGTGGCGCCCAGGCCCTTGACCGGGCGCAGCTCGCTGCCCGGGAGGGCGATCGCCAGGGAGCCGGCGGAGCGGTCCCAGCGCGGGTCGTACTCGATCAGGGTGCGGTGCACGGCCGGGTTGGTGCTCGGCCGGGGGAAGCCGGTGGTCTTGAAGCCGGCGGCCTGCAGCGCGTCGTCGACGCGCTGGCCGAGCCCGTCGTTGTGGGTCCCGTTGTAGACCTGCACCTTGATCCGCGCGGGGTCGACCTCGACGATCGCGCCGGGGTTCCGGGGCGGCTTCGCGTCCTTGGAGGCCGGCTTCGACGGGGCTGCGTGCGGGGTCAGCGGCTTGTCGTCGCGGAGCAGCTGGAACAGCTTCTTCGCCTTGGCCTCGTCCCACTTCACGGTCGAGCCGACGCCCTTGATCTGGATGCCGAGCTGCGCGAGCGGCACGGTGGTGAAGTCCGAGGAGGAGGGCGAGAACCCCTTCATCGCGGAGGTGAAGTTCAGCATCTCCTCCACCCCGAAGCCCTCGTCGGCGCGTACCGAGGAGAGCATGGACGAGGCGAACTCGCGGAACTTCACCGGGTTCAGGAGCACCCCGTTGCTCGTGGCCTTCGCGACGAGCGCGGCCAGGAACCGCTGCTGGCGCTGCATCCGGCCGAGGTCGGAGGAGCCGTCGGTGTGCCGGGAGCGCACGTACTGGAGGGCTTCGCCGCCGTTCAGCTGGTGGGTGCCCGCGGCGAGGTCGAGGCCGGTGTAGGCGTCCTTCATGGGGCGGGCCGTGCAGATCTGCACCCCGCCGACCACGTCGACCGTCCTCATGAAGCTGGTGAAGTCGAGCTCCAGGTAGTGGTCGATCTTCAGCCCCGTCGCGTGCTCGACGGTGCGCACGGTGAGCGGGGGCCCGCCCTCGGCGTAGGCCGCGTTCAGCTTCACGGGGTGCTTGTCGTGGTGCTTGCCGGCCTCGTCGGTGTGCTCGGGGACCTCGGCGTAGGAGTCGCGCGGCAGGCTCACCACGCTGACCCGGTCCCGCTCCGCCGACACGTGCACCATCATGATCGTGTCCGTGCAGTGGCAGGGCGCCCCGCCGAGCCGGTACTTCTGCTTCTCCTCCGCCGTGATCTTCTCCCGCCCGTCGGTGCCGACCAGCAGGATGTTCGTGCCCCGGCTGCCCTGCGGCCGGTTCTTCATGTCCCGGAACGGGTCGACCCGGCCGATCCCGTTGTTCAGGCTGGTCACCACCGCATGCCCGACCCCGCCCGCGCCGAGCACCAGGACGGACAGCGTGGTGGCGAGCCGCAGGCCCCAGCGGGGGCGCTCGTCGTGCTGTCTGCTGCTGGGCTGACCGGGTCGTAGGGAGCGCGGACGGGGCGGCGTGGGCACGGGGACCTCCGCGGGTGACAGGGGGATCTTGAGCACCGTAGGCCCATACGATCAGCTACCCCGGGCACCGCCCCGGCCGCCGCGCGACCGTGTCCCCCATTCGCGGTAACGTGACCACCGATGAACGCCACGCCTGCTGTTTCCGTGATCATGCCGGTCCTCAATGAGGAGCGGCACCTGCGCAACTCGGTCCGTCACATCCTGGAGCAGGAGTACGCGGGCGAGATGGAGGTGGTGATCGCGCTCGGCCCGTCCACGGACCGCACCGACGAGATCGCCGCCGAGCTGGTGGCCGAGACCGCGTCCCATGAACGGGCCCGGGTCCACACGGTCCCCAACCCCACCGGGCGCACGCCCGCGGCCCTGAACGCCGCCATCAAGGCCTCCCGCCACCCGATCGTGGTGCGCGTCGACGGCCACGGCATGCTGTCGCCGAACTACATCGCCACCGCCGTACGGCTCCTGGAGGAGACCGGCGCGCAGAACGTCGGCGGCATCATGCACGCCGAGGGCGAGAACGCCTGGGAGGACGCGGTCGCCGCCGCGATGACCTCGAAGATCGGCGTGGGCAACGCGGCCTTCCACACCGGAGGCGCGGCCGGGCCCGCCGAAACCGTGTATCTGGGTGTCTTCCGCCGCGAGGCCCTTGAACAACAGGGCGGCTACAACGAGGAGTTCATCCGTGCCCAGGACTGGGAGCTGAACTTCCGGATCAGGGAGGCCGGCGGCCTCATCTGGTTCTCGCCCGAGCTGAAGGTCCAGTACCGGCCCCGGCCCTCGGTGAAGGCGCTGGCCAAGCAGTACAAGGACTACGGACGTTGGCGCCATGTGGTGGCCCGCTACCACGAGGGCTCCATCAACCTGCGCTACCTCGCGCCGCCGACCGCCGTCTGCGCGATCGCCGCGGGCGTGGTGGTGGGTGCGCTGATCACGCCGTGGGCGTTCGTGGTCCCGGCCGGCTATCTCGCCGCGATCGCCGCGGGCTCGCTGCCGGCCGGCAAGGGCCTCTCGCTCAAGGCCCGCGCCCAGATCCCGGTGGCGCTCGCCACGATGCACATGTCGTGGGGCTACGGCTTCCTGACCAGCCCGAAGGCGCTGGCCAAGAAGGTCATCGCGAGCCGCCGCCCGAGCGTGCGGACCACGTCCGTCTGAGCGGACGACACAGAGCCGACGAAACAGCGCGTACGAAACAGGGGGCGCCCGGTGCCGCACAGCACCGGGCGCCCCCTTTCGCATCCGTGCGCGGGCTAGAAGCGGTAGGGCGCGTACACCTCCATGCAGGCGCCCTTGTCGGCTCCGTTGACCGACTCGGTGTCCTTGAGCGGGTCGCTCGCCCTGGGGTCCTGCTTCGGGTAGCTGTCGCCGGTGCGCCAGTCGCCGCCGACCACCAGGGTCAGGCCCTTGACGTCGGAGGCCTTGACCGCGGAGGCGGGCAGGCCGAGCGCCGTGGCGACCGACTCCGCGTCCGCCTTGCCCTGTGCGCCCGCGGCCTTGGGGTAGTCGACCTCACTGGTGGAGGCGGGGCTGCCGGAACCCGTGTCGGCCTTCTTGAAGCCCTTGGCCTTGAGGGCGGTGACCACTTCGGTGGCCCGGCCCTTGGCGGCGACGCGGCCGCCGGTGCCGGTGCCGTTGACCACGGTCACCGCGAGCGAGTCCGGGGCCGCGGCGGCCGGGCCCTTGGAGGGCACGGGGGCGGGCTTGCCGTCGTCCTTGCCGTCCAGCGGTTTGTCGTCGCGCAGCAGCGCCCACAGTGCGTCGGCCTTCGCCTTGTCCGGCACCACGTGGGCCTCCGGGTCCTTGGGGTCGGGCAGGCGCGGCATGGTCAGCATGTTGATGCGGTCCATGGGGATGTTCTTGAGCTCCATCCCGAGGCCGAGCAGCTTCGGGACGGTGCCGATCTCGGAGGAGACCTGGAGCACCTTGACCGCCGTGTCGGCGATGTCCAGCAGGCGGCCCGTGTCGGTGAACGCGTTCTGGTCCTTGAGGTTGCGGATCACCGAGTTCATGTACATGTGCTGAGCCTGGGAGCGGCCGATGTCGCTGCCGAACGCGTGCCGGGTGCGCAGCCACTGCAGGGCCTGCTCGCCCTTCACTGTGTGGTTGCCCGCGGTCAGGTGCAGGTGCGAGCCGCCGGGCTGGGCCTTGGTGGGGTGGTCGTCGATGTTCTGCTTCACGCAGACGTCGGCGCCGCCCACCGCGTCGGAGATGGCCACGACACCGGCGAAGTCGACCATCATCCAGTGGTCGATGTAGATGCCGGTCAGCTTCTCCCAGGTGTCCAGGACACAGCCGGCCCCGCCCCGCCCGAGTGCCTCGTTGATGATGGTGTTGGTGGCCGGGTTGACCTTGTTCTTCACGCTGTCCTTGCACTCGGGCACGTCCACCCGGGTGTCGCGCGGGATGCTCACGACCGAGGCGTTCTTGCGGTCGGCGGAGACGTGGAGCAGCATCTGCACGTCCGCGTGCGGATCGCCGCCCCGGTCCTGCTTCGCGCCGCCGAGCTTGACGTTCTCGTCCGAGTTACGGCTGTCGGAGCCGATGAGCAGGATGTTCAGCGGCGTCTGGCCGTCGGCGTTCGGCGCGGTCTTCTTGGCGTCGCTGCCGCCCGCGCTGCGGTCGCCCTTGCGGATGCTGTTGTTCAGGTGCTGGTAGTACAGGTAACCGGCGGTGGCCGTCCCGAGTATGAGGACCGCGAGCGTGATCGCGGTCCATCTCAGTATCCGGTGCTTGCGTTTGCCGCGTTTGCGGCGGCCGCCCCTGCGGTGGCCGCTGCCGGACGCCCCCACATCCCCGGGCGTGCCGCTGCCACCGGACGCGCCGGAGCCGCCCTCCGGCTCCGAACTGCCGGACTTCTCCGGCGAGTTGGACCCGCCGGGCGCGTCGTCCTCGTACAGGCTCTCGTCCCAGCCGAGTTCGTCGGCGTGCCCCACACGTCCGTCCGTCCCCTCCCCGCGCACACTGTTCCTGCCCACCCCAATACCCCCTGTCCTTCAGACTCCCCCTGAGGCCCGGGCGGGCCGTGAGTCTGCTACTTGGCGCACACCGACTTGTCGGCTTCGACCTTCTGAATGCCCTCCGGTGCCTTGGCCGGAGCGGCTATGGGTGTTCCCGCCTGCTTGAAGTCGGGGCCGAGGGTCAGCACCATGGGCTCCTTGCCCACGGCGTCCTTCGTGCCCGGCTGCAGTGCCGAGGCGGCCAGGCCGAGCAGATCCGCGAGTTTGCGGGCCTGGTCGGCCTGGTTCGGTGCGTAGGCCAGGACCGTGGCGGGCACCTTGGCCGGCGCGTTCGATCCGTTGCTCGACTTGAGCACGCCCTCCTGGTTCTGCATCCAGGTGACCATGTCGCCCGCGGAGCCCGCCGCCGCGCCGCCGTTGAGCACGTTGACCCGTACGTCGGAGGCCTTGGCACGGGGGCCGTTGAGGCGGGCGGCCTCCTCGGCCGCGGCCGCGTTCTTGGCGTCCGCCTCCTTCTTCTTCACCTCGGTGAGCGAGGTGTCGGCGCGCATCATCGCGAACAGCGCATCGGCCTTCGTCGGGTCGGGCACCACGGTGATGTGTTTCTTGCCCTCGGCCGGGTTGTCGATGACCGGCAGCGTGGTGAAGGTGATGTTCTTCGCGTCGATCTTGCCGAGCACTTGGGCGAGGTCGGTCAGCTTCTTGATGCTGCCTATCCCCGAGTCGACCGTGAGCGCCTTGGTCGCCGCGTCCGCCAGTCCGTACATCTTGGTCGGGCTGCCCAGGGTGTCGTCCGACTTCATCTGCCGGATCATCGAGCTCAGGAACTGCTGCTGCTGCTTGATCCGGGAGAGGTCGCTCTCGTCGCCGAAGCTGTGCCGGGTCCGTACGAACGCGAGGGCCTGCTCGCCCTTGACGACGCTCTCGCCGGCCGGGAGCTTCAGATGCGACTTGGGGTCGTTCACCGGCTTGGCGAGGCAGACCTTGACGCCACCGACGGCCGTGGACAGCTCCTTGACGGCGTTGAAGTCGGCCATCATGAAGTGGTCGACGTTGAGCCCGGTGAGCTGCTTGACCGTACGCATCGTGCAGCCCGGGTCGCGGCCCTCCTGGCCCAGGCTCGTGTTGAACCGCACCTTCTTCTCGCCCGGCACCGTCTTGGTGGAGCCGTCCTTCTGCTTCGTCGGGCAGGAGGGGATGTCGATCACCATGTCGCGCGGGATGGACATCGCGGTCGCGTTGGTCCGGTCCGCCGAGACGTGGAAGAGGATGTTGGTGTCGGCGTGGCCCTCGCTGCCCGCGTCGCCGTAGCCCTCGTTGCCCGCGCCGGTGCGCTTGTCGGTACCGATGACCAGGATGTTGAACGCGCCGTCCGGCACCGAGCTCTTGCTGCCCGCGTCACCGACGTCGACGGTGTTGAGGTTGCCGTTGAAGTGCTGGTAGAGCCAGTACGCCCCGCCCGCGCCGACGACGAGGACGAAGCCCATCACGCCGCCCGTCCACAGCAGCGCCCTCTTCTTGCGCGTCGCCTTGGGCTTGCGCTTGCGGCGGCCCGGGGTGTCGGGGGCCCCCTCGGGGGACCGGTTCGATCGGCGGTTGCGCTGCCCGGGCACCTCGCGGCGCCCGGAACGTCCGGACTGCCCTGATCTTCTGTCCGACGCGGGACCGGTCGACGACCGGCCGGGAGCGGAATTCGACTGCGTTCCGGAAGGATTCAGTCGCAATTCGTAAGTGCCGGTGTCCGGGTTGAGGACCCACTGGTCTGCGGGGTCGACATCATCGGCCCGCCCACGGCTCTGCGCATCCACGGTTGCTTCTGTCCTCCGTCGGTGCCGAGTCGCTTCCCCCAAAGCGCTCAATCATTCGCTCCTGCAGTGCCCGGCCCTCTGGCCGGTAGCACCGGATCGCGTCACACTATCTGGCCAGTTCGCCCAAGAGCGACGGCCGTGACAAATTCCACGCCCTTTACAACCGGGCATTTGGCCCCAATCCGCTGGTCGTTGCGTGCATTTCACAGGTTGTCGACATACACGCCCGGCTAGCCGCACATGCCGGAGGCAGCGTTCGTCCCCGAGTAGACGGGTGTCGCCGACGCGCTCGGCGAGGGGTCGGGATCGTCGGGCCGCTTGTCGTCCCCGCCGGAGCCGGGCTTCCCGCTCTCCTTGGCCTTCGGCACGTCCGCGGCGGGCGCCACCTTGATCGGCCGGTCTTCGCGCAGCTGCTGGAAGAGCCGGTCCGCGTCCGGCTGCACAAGCTCGTCGCGGTTTCCGTCGTACGCATAGGGCTGACGCGGAACGGTCAGGAAGCGAATGTTCTCGGTCGGAATTCCGCGCACCGAGCGCACCAGGTCGTACAGGTCCCGCAGGGTGTTCAGGCCCGGGTCCGTGGTGATGGAGCGGGTCGCCGCGTCCAGGACCGGGAAGAGGCGGGTTGGGTTGAGCAGCACCCCGTTGCTCTGCACCTTCTTGATCAGCGAGCCGAGGAACTGCTGCTGGCGGTCCATGCGCTGGGTGTCGCTGCCGTCCCCGAAGCCGTGCCGCGAGCGCACGAAGCCCAACGCCTGCTCGCCGCGCAGCAGTTGGCGTCCGGCGGGGAGTTTCAGATGGGCCTGACGGTCGTCGACCGGCTCCTTCAGGCAGACCTCCACGCCGTCCACCGCGTCGACCATGTCCTTGAACCCGCTGAAGTCGACCACCATGTGGTGATCGATCCGGATGCCGGTCATCTTCTCGACCGTACGGATCGTGCAGGCCGCGCCGCCCATTTCGAACGCCGAGTTGAACTGGGCGAATTGCGGCTTGGTCTCGCCGCCCTGAGGCCTGCCGCAGGCGGGGATGTCCGCCATCAGGTCACGGGGCAGCGAGACGGCGGTGGCGCTGAGCCGGTCGGCGGCCAGGTGCAGCAGGATCGTGGTGTCCGAGCGCTGGCTGCCGCCGTCGTCCCTGCCGTACGAGGAGTTGTTGCCCGCGCGCGAGTCCGAGCCGATGAGCAGCAGGTTCTGCGCGTCGTGCACGACGGAGGCGGGCCGGTCCCGCTCGTACTTGTCCAGCTCGTGCGCGGCGGTGGTGTCCGTCTGGATGTTGCTGTCGAGCTTGCGGTAGAACCACCAGCCGGTTCCGGCCGCCGCGAGGACGACGACGGAGACGCCGAGCGCTGTCCAACGCAGCCAGCGACGGCCGCCCTTGGCGTCCGGGGTCTCCGGGTCCTCCTCGGTGTCGGTGGTCTCCGCGGGCCCGGGGGCCCCGGGCTCCGCGTCCGGGTCGGTGCCGGTGGGCGGCGGCGGTGGCTGCTCGGCCCCGGCCCGGTCTTCCGGTTCAGGGGGAGTGCCAGCACTGTCGGTCACGTCGGCGTCCATCCTCACGGGCCATCACGGGGTCGGCGGGCGCGCCGCCGGGCACCCCGGTAGACGGCCGAATCGCGCGCATGGTTGTGCGTACGGTCGATCATGTACCGGAGGTGCCACCGGGGCCCGGGGGATCGGCCCCCGAGTGGGCCACAAGGGTGGAGATCGGCGGACGGTCACAGCGAGCGGTGCGTGACCCGCTCACTCTCGGCGCGCTTTTCGAGGCCGCCGTCGGCCAGTTGGGCCAGATTGCGGCACAGGACGACCGAGCCGCCCGAGGCGAGCGGCGCGTACAGACCGCTCGCGAGACCGGGCCAGCTGTCGTACGGGAGCGCCGAAAGCAGCCGCGAACCGGAGCCGAGGCCGAGTTCGGCGGCCTCGGCGCGGGCCCGCGCGACGAGTTCGGCGGCGCTCGGTTCGAGGCCGTCGACGGCGAGCGCGGGGGCGTCCGGGTCGACGGGCATGAACGGCGCGAACCGGTCGCCCTGGCTCGGCACCTCGACGGCGTAGTCCATGAACCCGGCGGGCGGCTGCGGGAAGCGGCCGCCGAGCGGGCGCAGCGCGAGCGCCACCCGCTCGCCGGTGCAGGCGCGGGCCTCGTCGAGGGTGTCGGGGCCGCTGACCACGAGGTCGGCCGCGGCCACGTCGCCGCCGATCTCGACGGCCACGCCCACCGAGTGGCAGGCCATCAGCCACACGGCGCTCTGCCAGTGCGCGGGGAGCAGCAGCGCGAGGCGGTCGCCGGGCTCGGCGGCGAGATCGCCCTGGAGCAGATTCGCGGTCTTGGCCACCCAATTGGCGAAGGTGGCGACGGACAGTTCCACGCGCTCGCCGGTGGCGTCGTCGTAGAACGTGATGAAGGGGCGGCCCGGGTCCGCGGCGAGCGCGGATCGCAGCAGGTCGGCAGGGGTGCGGTCGCTGGCGTTCACGCGGGCAAGGCTACGTGGGGCGCGGCCTTGGCACCGGCACCGGTGGGCGGGGTGCGTACACCGGTTTGGCGGACGGCCCGTCAGTTCCGCAATGGACAGGATTGTCCCTCTATGTCCACGATCGTCAGCATGCGTAGCTTCCATGCGTCTTCGATCGGCGTCGCCGCTGTCGCGGCCCTCGCCCTCCCCCTGGCGGCCACGACACCCGTAGCGGCGTCGGGTTCCGCGCCGCCGCCCGCCGCGGAACTGGCCGGCTCCACCCAGTCGCTGCCTCTGGAGCCGCTGCCCGGCACGGACCGCGCGGCGGACGGCACGTCCCAAGAGGGCCTGGCCCAGCGGGAAGTACGGCCGTTCTCGCTGGTCGGCGTGGTCTGGGACAACGCGGACGACGAACTGCACGGCAGCGTCCAGGTCCGCACCCGGGGCCGCGCGGCCGGCACCTGGTCCGCCTGGCAGGACCTGGAGACCCACAACCACGACCATGCCGCCGACCCCGACACCCCCGAGGCCGCGCGCCCCCTGCACGGCTCGACCGCGCCGCTGTGGGTCGGCGACTCGGACGCCGTCGAGGCACGCGTACGCGCCGAGGGCGAACCGCTTCCCGAGGGGCTGCACCTGGACCTCGTCGACCCGGGCGCCGACCCCGACGAGCAGGACGCGGGCGAGGGCACCCGCGAGACCCGGGTCCCCGATGTGCTGCCCGCGCTCGACGAGCCCGCGGGTCAGGACGAGGCCGAGGCCGCCGAGGCCGCCGAGGCCTCGGAGGTGGCGGGGTCCCCTGCCGAGGCCCGCCCGTATGTCGGGAAGCGGCCGCGCATCATCACGCGCAAGGGCTGGGGCGCCGACGAGCGGATGCGCGAGAGCGGGTTCATCTACACCAAGAGCGTCAAGGTCGCCTTCGTCCACCACACCGGGACCGGCAACGCATACAGCTGTGCCCAGGCGCCCTCCGTCCTCCGCGGTATCTACCGCTACCACGTCAAGAGCAACGGCTGGCGGGACATCGGCTACAACTTCGCCGTCGACAAGTGCGGAAACATCTACGAAGGCCGTGCCGGGGGTGTGGCCAAGGCCGTCATGGGCGCGCACACTCTCGGTTTCAACACCAACAGCATGGGCATCGCGCTCCTTGGCACCTACAACAACACGAACCCGTCCGCCGCCGCGCTCAAGGCCATCGAGCAGCTCTCGGCCTGGAAGCTCGGGCTGTACGGAGTGAACCCGAAGGGCAAGAGCACGCTCGTCTCCGCCGGCGGCAATCGCTACAAGAAGGGGACAAGCGTCAAGCTCAACGCCATCTCCGGTCACCGCGACGGATTCGCCACCGACTGCCCGGGGACGCGCCTGTACGGCAGGCTCGGTGCGGCCCGGGTCGCCGCGGCCCACTACCAGGGCCGGCGCTGACCGGGCGGCATGAGCATCCGGACAGTCTGCATACACTGGCCGGCCGGGAGTTCCGCCCGAACGTGACGGAATCCGAAGGCCGGCCCCAGCAGGAAGCAGAGACGACAGGTGACAGAAGCGATCCTCCTGGTCGGCGGCAAGGGCACGAGGCTGCGCCCGCTCACGGTGAACACACCCAAGCCGATGGTTCCGGCGGCCGGCGTCCCCTTCCTCACCCACCAGCTGGCCCGGGCCCACGCGGCGGGCGTCGACCACATCGTCCTGGCCACCTCCTACCTGGCCGAGGTGTTCGAGCCGTACTTCGGCGACGGCTCCTCGCTCGGCCTCAGCATCGAGTACGTCACGGAGGACGAGCCGCTGGGAACGGGCGGCGCCATCCGCAACGTGGCGTCCCGTCTCCGTTCGGGCCCCGACGACCCGGTCCTGATCTTCAACGGCGACATCCTGACCGGCCTGGACATCAAGGCCCTCGTGGACACCCACAACACCTCCGGCGCGGACGTCTCCCTGCACCTGACCCGGGTCGACGACCCGAGGGCGTTCGGCCTGGTCCCCACGGACCCGACCGGGCGGGTGACGGCGTTCCTGGAGAAGCCCCAGACGCCGGAGGAAATCGTCACGGACCAGATCAACGCGGGGGCGTACGTGTTCCGCCGCTCGGTGATCGACGACATCCCGGCAGGCCGCCCGGTCTCGGTGGAGCGCGAGACGTTCCCGGGGTTGCTGGCGGAAGGCGCCCACCTCCAGGGAATGGTGGATTCAACCTACTGGCTGGACCTGGGCACCCCGCAGGCCTTCGTCCGCGGCTCGGCGGACCTGGTCCTGGGCCGCGCCCCCTCCCCGGCCGTACCGGGCCGCTGCGGCGACCGCCTCGTCCTCCCCACGGCGGAGGTGGCCCCCGACGCGAAGCTGACGGGCGGCACGGTGGTGGGCCACGGTGCGGTGGTGGGCGAGGGCGCGCGGATCACGGGCAGCACGATCCTGTCGGACGCGGTGGTCGAAGCGGGCGCGGTGATCACGGACTCGCTGGTCGGAGCGGGTGCGCGCATCGGCGCGCGGACGATCCTGGCGGGGGCGGTCGTGGGTGACGGCGCGAGGGTGGGCCCGGACAACGAGCTCCGCGAGGGGGTACGGGTGTGGTGCGGGGCGGTGCTGCCGGCGGGGTCGGTGCGCTTCTCCTCGGACCAGTAGCTCCGCCTCAACCCTGCTCCTCATACGCCGGAGGGGCTTAGGGGGTGGCGGTTTCGGCTGGCGGGCCGGTGGGGGCTGATCGCGCAGTTCCCCGCGCCCCTGGCAGGGCTGAACTTGGGCAGAGTGCTCATGCAGGCATTCCTGGCCGTCAGGCGATCACGGACGTCAGCCCCCTCCAGCCCGTCATGGGGGTCCCCCCTGGCCCTTGAGGCCTTGGGGGAGTTCGAGGACGAGCGCCCTTCAGGCGCGAACGGGGTCTGGGGCGGAGCCCCAGGAGTCCAGTTCAGCCCATCCACACCCCCGGAGGCCCCGCGGCGGAGCCGCACAGTGTCACAGCGGGGAGGGGCGGGGTGGGGAAGTAAAAGCCGCGTACCCTCGAAGGGCAGCCCACCCTCCGAGGAACCCCCGTGGCAGGACGATTCACTCCCCGCACACCCAGCCGCCGCCCCGTCCCCGCCCCCCGCGCGGCAGGGCGGACCCGGACGTGGGCCCCGGCGGAGGGCCCCCTCGACCTCGCCCTGACGCTCGGCCCCCTCAGACGCGGCCCCGCGGACCCCACCTACCGCACCACCCCCGACGGAGCGGTATGGCGCACATCGAGGACCCCCGCCGGTCCCGCCACCCTGCGCGTGACCGCCGCGAACGACACCGCGCACGCCGAAGCGTGGGGCGAGGGCGCGGAGTGGATGCTGGACCAACTCCCCGCACTGCTGGGCGAGTTGGACGACCCGGGGGCCTTCGCGCCCCGCCACCGCCTCGTGGCCGAGGCACACCGCAGGCGCCCCGGCCTGCGCCTCGGCCGTACCGGACTGGTCCTCGAATCCCTGATCCCCTCCGTCCTGGAACAGAAGGTCACCACCACCGAGGCCTACCGCGCCTGGCGGCTGCTCGTCCGCAAGTACGGCGAGCCCGCCCCCGGCGCCCCCGACGGGATGTACGTCATGCCCGACGCCAGGACGTGGGCGCTGATCCCGTCCTGGGAGTGGCACCGTGCCGGTGTCGACTCCAAGCGCTCGGACACCGTCATGCGCGCGGTCAGGGTGGCCCGCCGCATGGAAGAGGCGGCCGCCATGGACCCGGAGAAGGCCGCCGAGCGGCTCCAGGTCATCCCCGGCATCGGCCCGTGGACCGCCGCCGAAACGCTCCAACGGGCCATCGGCGCAGCCGATTTGGTGACCGTCGGCGACCTCCATCTGCCCGGAATCATCGGCCACGCCCTCGCGGGCAACCGGAACGCCGACGACGCCGAGATGCTGGCCCTGCTCGAACCGTACGCGGGCCAGCGCCACCGGGCCGCCCGTCTGATCCTGCTCAGCGGCCGCACCCCGGAGCGCCGGGCCCCGCGCATGGAGCCCCGCGACATCGCCCCGCTGTAGGCGAGTTGAGCGAAGGGGACCGGTTCAGCGGACCTCTATGAACGCCGACGCCTCCCGCTCCGGCCGCTGCCTCGGCGGCTCCGCCGCGTGGCCCACCGCCACCGCCCCCATCGGGTCCCAGTGGGCGGGCAGGCCGAGGGTGTCGCGTACGACGTCGCGGCAGAACATCGTCGAGGACACCCACGCCGAGCCGAGCCGCTCGCCCGCGAGGGCCACCAGGAAGTTCTGGACGCCCGCGCCCGCCGCGACCACGAACATCTCGCGCTCGGCGCCGTCGCGGCGGGCATCGCCGTAGGAGTGCGAGCCGTCCATCACCAGGCAGGGCACCACCAAGTACGGCGCGGCGCGCAGGACTTCGCCCCGGGCGACCCGCTTGGCGATCGACTCCTCGGACCTGCCGTCGCGGCGCAGGTCCTCGATCCAGGCGTCCCGCATCGCGTCGAGCAGCCGCGTGCGCGACTCCTCGGATTCGAGCAGCACGAAGCGCCAGGGCGTCGTGTGGTGCGGGGCAGGCGCGGTGACCGCCGCCGCCACCGCCCGCCGTACCGCGCCCGGGTCGACGGGCTCGGCCGTGAAGGCCCGTACCGTACGCCGCTGGGTGACCGCCTCCCGTACCGCCTCCGAGGTGCCGAGGCGGAACATGTCGTCGACGGAGGCGCGGACCATCTCGCGGGCCGAGCCCTCGCCCAGGATGTGGCCGAGCCCGCGGACCACGGCGACCGGTAGCCCGCCTGCCTTGCCCTTGACCAGGTCGCCCGCGGCGGCCAGCTCGTCGGCGAGCGAGATCACGGTCGCGTTCAGCGGGTTGCCGTGCGCGTCCGTGCCGCCGCGCAGATCGTCCAGGACGCGTACGCCACTGGCGCCGATCGCCACGTCGGTGAGCCCGTTGCGCCACGGCCGTCCGAAGGTGTCCGTGACGATCACGCCGACCTCGACGCCGAGCGCGTCGCGCAGCCCGGCGCGGATAGCGGCCGCCGAGGCGTCCGGGTCCTCGGGCAGCAACAGGACTGTCCCGGCAGGGGTGTTGGAGGCGTCGACGCCCGCCGCGGCCATGATCAGGCCCTGCCGGTTCTCGACTATGCGCAGGGTGCCGCGCCGGGCCACCACCCGTACCGTCTCGGCGTCTATGGCCGCCTCGCGGTCGGCGGCCTCGGTGATGCGGCCCTCCGCCTTGGAGACGATCTTCGAGGTGACGAGCAGGATGTCGCCGTCGGCGAGCTCGGGCTCGGCCGCCGCGATCAGCTTCGCGAGGTCGTCACCGGCCCGCACCTCGGGAAGACCCGGCAGCGCCCACACCCGGAAGGAAGGGTTCACGCGCGGACCTCCTCCGCCAGCGTGAGGGCCTCGCGGGCCATCGCCGCCGTCGCGTCCAGGTCCGTCATCATCAGCGGCACGGCCCGGCAGCGGATGCCCGCCTCCTCGATCCGCGCGACCGATCCGGCGTCCACGCTGTCGACCAGCCAGCCGTCGAGCAGCCCCGAGCCGTAGTGCTCGGCGACCGCCGCCGCAGTGGACTCCACACCGACCGCCGCGAGCACCTTGTCGGCCATGCCGCGCACCGGGGCGTCGCCCACGATGGGGGAGAGGCCGACCACGGGCACGCCCGCCTCGGCGATCGCCTCGCGGATGCCGGGCACGGCCAGGATCGTGCCGACCGAGACGACCGGGTTGGACGGCGGGAACAGGATCACGTCGGCCGCGGCGATCGCGTCGAGGACGCCGGGCGCGGGCTTGGCCTGCTCGGCGCCGACCGGCACGACGGCCTGCGCGTCCACGGAGGCCCGCAGCTTCACCCAGTACTCCTGGAAGTGGACGGCCTTGCGCTCGCCGTCCATGTCGATGGCCACATGGGTCTCCACGCGGTCGTCGGACATCGGGATGAGCCGGACGCCGGGCTGCCAGCGGGCGCACAGCGCCTCGGTGACGGCGCTCAGCGGATAGCCCGCGCCGAGCATCTGCGTACGGACGATGTGGGTCGCGAAGTCGCGGTCGCCGAGCCCGAACCACTCGGGCCCCACCCCGTACGCGGCGAGCTCCTCCTTCACGGTGAAGGACTCGTCGGTACGTCCCCAGCCCTGCTCCTCGTTGATGCCACCGCCCAGGGTGTACATCACGGTGTCGAGGTCGGGGCAGACCTTCAGGCCGAACAGATGGATGTCGTCACCGGTGTTGCCGATGACGGTGATGTCCGCGTCGGGGGCGGCGGACTTCAGACCACGGAGGAAGCGGGCACCACCGATGCCGCCTGCCAGAACCACAATGCGCATGCCGACAGTCTGTCAGGCGGAGCCTGATCCTTTGAGGGGCGGTGGTGGGGAGTGGGGGCCTCCCCCGCTCGCTGAGAGCTTGGGGAAGGGAGGGCGTGTCAGGCGGGTACGACATCCTGGGTCGCCGGGGAGGAGCTCTGGCTCGCATGCATCGGCATGTCGGTGAGGCCCGGGTAGTAGACGTGCAGGCTGACGGCCGGCTCCAGGGAGTCGTTGACGACGTCGTGCACATAGCCCGGCGCGAAGACCCGCTGGGATCCGGCGCCCAGGTTCCGTACGCCGCGCTCGGTGCGCTCGGTCAGCTCGCCGGCCAGGACGGTCAGCACGCCCGAGGACGCGCCGTGGTCGTGCGCGCCGCTGCCCTGGCCGGGCACCCAGGACAGGAGCCAGACCTCGTAGCCGGGCCCGGTGCGCAGGCGGTGGTACCAGCGGGAGACCGCGTCGTACTGGACGAGGTGGGCCCACTGGGAGCGGTCGGCGGCGATCGAGCGGGCGAGTCCGGCGAACTCGGCGACGGTGGCGGGGTGCTCGCGGGCGGGCTGCAGGAGGTGCTGGACCTCGAGGATGTCGCCGGCGATCTGGAGGTCGCTGTGGCTGCTGTTCATGGTGCGGGGGTTCCTCGGCAGAAGTGCTGGGGTGTCGCAGATGAGGTGTCTCGCTGAGACGGCGGCCGCCCGGAGCGGACGCGTGGCGTCTCAGGGGAGGCGGGGGGAGAAGCTGGATCGCACGTGGCGCAGGGGGTGCGGGATCAACAGCTGGAACAGCAACAGCGTGCCTGGACAGCGCTGCGGAACCCACGGGTGTGGGTCGCTCGGTGCGCTGCGGTCACTGACATGCGGTCCAGGAGAACGGGTCGGTGGGTGTGTTGTCAACCCAATGACCGATTTGGCGGCAATGTTTCACCTCATCCGGTTACTGGAGCCGGAGAAAGGTTTGTGCAGTCGCGGGGCCGGAGATGTGGCGCAGTAACTGTGCAACCAAACGCCGTTGCCTTCTCGTGATCCGAATGTGATCCGGGCCGCTTTCCGGGTACGGGCGCAACAAGATCAACACTCGGCTCGTCCTCCTCTGCAGTCGCAGTCGAGCGGGGGTCGAGCGAACCGGTGAGGAGGGGTGTCGGTGTGGCGCAGTGGCGGGTGTCACCTTTTAACCGATTTGAACACTTTCCGCATGGCCTTGGTTCCGCAGAGTGAATACGGGGCCCAATAGCAGATCTCGGCTTGACTGGCCCGGATCCACGCACTTGTAATTTCACTCGTGTCGTTCAGCCGGATTCGGTAACGGCAACATCACGGGGCAGCAAAAGACAGACGAGGGGCGCACATGACCGAGCTGTTTCAGGAACTGCTGGTCGACGAGGCCGAAGAGGAGCTCGGCTGGCAGGAACGGGCACTCTGCGCCCAGACCGACCCCGAATCCTTCTTCCCCGAAAAGGGCGGCTCCACCAGGGAGGCCAAAAAGGTCTGCCTCGCCTGCGAAGTGCGCTCCGAATGCCTTGAGTACGCCCTCGCCAACGACGAGCGGTTCGGTATCTGGGGCGGCCTGTCCGAGCGAGAGCGCCGCCGCCTGAAGAAGGCCGCCGTCTGAACTCCTCGGGAAGGGCCGTCAAGAAGCGCCCTCGGGAACGCCGCCGTCTGACCCCCGGCGGCCACCCTCGGGGGGCCCAAACCGCCCAACTCCGTACACAACCAACGGTCCGTCCCCTGCGCCCCGTCCGCAGGCGGCGGACCGTTTGTGTGGCAGCCGTTAGTGTGGGGCGCTGTCCACGGCACTCCGGTCACGTCAGAGCCCGTCTCGCAACACCGGCCGCGCCGACCGCAGTCAGCACAGCAGCCTTCCGGGGCGGAGGGGCCCGTACCTCGATGTCCGTGCACAGCCAGTCGACGGCCCCGTACGAGGCGGCCGCGACTCCCGAGTTCCCCCGACATGTCGTCACCGCCGTGGTCGTCTCGCACGACGGCGCACGCTGGCTCCCCGACGTCCTGGCCGGACTCCTCGGCCAGGAACGCCCTGTACAGAACGCATACGCCGCCGACACCGGCAGCGCCGACGACTCCGCCCGCCTGGTCACCGAGGCCCTCGGCGCCGAACGCGTCCTGCACCTCGCCCGCCGCACCGGATTCGGCGCCGCCGTCGAGGAGGCCGCCCGCACCGCACCCGTGCTCGGCCCCGAGGAACTGCCCTATCTGAAGCGCCCCAGCGGCTGGGACCCGGTCTCGCGCACCTGGCGCGACGACAGCTACGACCTGCCCGAACTCCCGCACGGCGAGCCCGTGCAGTGGCTCTGGCTGCTCCACGACGACTGCGCGCCCGAGCCCGAGGCGCTCGCCGAACTGCTGCGCGTCGCCGACTCCAACCCCTACGCCGCGATCATCGGTCCCAAACTCCGCGGCTGGTACGACCGCAAGCAACTCCTCGAAGTGGGCGTCTCCATCGCCCACAGCGGGCGCCGCTGGACGGGCCTCGACCGGCGCGAACAGGACCAGGGCCAGCACGACCAGGTCCGCCCCGTCCTCTCCGTGTCGTCCGCGGGCATGCTGATCCGCCGCGACGTGTGGGACGAGCTCGGCGGCTTCGACCGCAGGCTGCCCCTCATGCGCGACGACGTCGATCTGTGCTGGCGCGCCCACGCCGCGGGCCACACCGTCCTCGTCGCCCCCGACGCCGCGGTCCGCCACGCCGAGGCCGCCGCCCGCGAGCGCCGCACCGTCGACTGCGCGGGCCGCTCGGTCGTCAACCCGCACCGGGTCGACAAGGCGGGCGCCGTCTACACCATGCTCGTCAACTCCCGTCCCGTACTGCTCCCTTACGTGCTGCTCCGCATCGTGATCGGCACGCTCCTGCGCACCGTCGCCTACCTCGTCGGCAAGGTGCCGGGGCAGGCCGTCGACGAGGTCATGGGCCTCTTCGGCACCCTGCTGCGGCCGGGCAGGATCGTCGCCGGACGCAAGCGGCGCGGCAAGAGCGGCGTCGAGGCGAGCGAGCTGCGCCCGCTGTTCCCGCCGCCCGGCGCCACCATCCGCGCCACCGTCGAATCCGTGGCCGGCAGCCTCGGCGCGGGCACCGAGGACACCGGCGGCTCCCGGCACGGCGCCGTCGAATCCGGACCCGGCGGCGACGACGCCGACTTCCTGGAGATCGAGCAGTTCGCCCGTCTCAAGAAGATCGCCCGCAAACCGGCGCCGGTCCTCTTCGCGCTCCTCCTGCTGGTCTCCCTCGTCGCGTGCCGCGATCTGCTCGGCGGCGGCACCCTCATGGGCGGCGCCCTGCTGCCCGCCCCCGACCACATCGGCAGCCTGTGGGGCCGCTACGCCGACGCCTGGCATCCCATCGGCGCCGGCGGCACCCAGACCGCGCCGCCCTACCTCGCGATCATCGCCGTCCTGTCCGCGCTGTGCTTCGGCTCGACCGGCTTCGCGCTGACCCTGCTCCTGGTCTGCTCGGTCCCGCTGGCCGGGCTCACCGCGTACTTCGCCTCGCGCCCGCTCGTCGCATCCCGCCAGCTGCGCGCCTGGGCGGCCATCGCCTACGCCTTCCTGCCCGCCGCCACCGGCGCGCTCGCCGCGGGCCGGCTCGGCACCGCCGTCCTCGCGATCCTGCTGCCGCTGATCGGCCGGGCCGGGGTGTCCGCCGCCGGGTTCCGCGACGACGGCGCCCGCGGCAGCTGGCGCGCCACCTGGACGTACGCGCTGCTCCTGACCATCGCTACGGCGTTCACGCCGGTCGTGTGGCCGGTCGCGGTGCTGCTCGGCATCGGCGTGCTCGCCCTGCGCCGGGGCGACCTCGGGGCGTACGGCCTGCGGTTCCTGGCCGCCGTCGGCACCCCGCTCCTGATGCTCGCGCCCTGGTCGCTGACCCTGGTCACCGGCCCGTCCGGCTTCCTCGGGGAAGCGGGCCTGGAGTACGGCGACGGCTCGGCCGGCGCGCTCGACCTGCTCGGGGCAAGCCCCGGCGGGCCCAAGACCATCGGCGGGCTGCTGCTCATCGGCTTCGTCGGGGCCGCGCTCGCCGCCCTGCTCCGCTCGGAGCGCACCTTCGCGATCCGCACCGCCTGGGCCGTCGCGCTCACCGGCTTCCTCTTCGCGGCCCTGTCGAACCACAGCGCCTGGGCGGGCCCCGCGACCCTCGTGTACGGGCTCGCGCTGCTCGCCGCCGGGGCGCTCGGCGCCGAGAACGGCCGGACCCGGGTCGCCGGGCACGGCTTCGGCTGGCGCCAGCCGGTCGCGGCGCTGATCGCACTCGCGGCCGCCCTCGGGCCCGTGTACTCCGCCGCGAACTGGATGATCGGCGGCGCCGCGGGCCCGCTGGAGCGCCGCAACCCCGTGCAGGTGCCGGCGTTCGTCGCCGAGGAGAGCGGCACCCGCGACCAGGCCCGCACCCTGGTGCTCGGCGGCACCTCGCCCGCCAAGGTCGCGTACACGCTGGTGAGGGGCTCGGGCGCACAGCTCGGCGACGCCGAACTCGCCGCGTCCGGCGGCGCCGACGCCGGGCTCGGCAAGGTCGTCTCCAACCTCGTCGCGGGCTCCGGCGCCGACCAGTCGACGCAGCTCAGCGGCTACGCCGTGCGCTATGTGCTGGTCCGCGACGGCGCGCCCCGCTCCTTCGCGCGCACCCTCGACTCGACGCCCGGCCTCAGCCGCCTCAGCCAGCTCGACGGCAGCGCGCTGTGGCGGGTCGACCGCCAGGTCGCCCGCGCCGTGATCGTCCCGGCCAAGGGCGGCGAGAGCCTGCCCGTGGCCGCCGACCCCGTCGACATCCACACGAAGATCCCGGCGGACCAGGCGGGCGGCGTCCTGCGCATCGCCGACAAGGCCGCCCCCGGCTGGACCGCCACCCTCGACGGCAAGGCGCTCAAGAAGACCACCGTCGACGGCTGGGCCCAGGGCTTCGAACTCCCCGCCGGCGGGGGCACGTTGGACGTCACCTATGACGCCCCCTTCACCCACACCGCCTGGATCTGGCTGCAAGCCGCGCTCGCCCTCGTCCTGCTGGTGCTCGCCCTGCCGGGCCGCCGCCGCGAGATCGACGACGACCTGCCCGAGGCCGAGGAGGCGCTGGCGGCCGTTCCCGCGCAGCCCGTCGCGGGCGAGGGCCGCCGGGCCCGCAGGCTCCGCGCCCAGGCCGAGGCCGAGGCCCCCGGCGAGGCCCCGGGCGCCGGACAGCCCGCCGAGCAGCCCGGGATCCCGCAGCAGCCGGCGTACGACGAGTGGGACGCGGCGCAGTACGCCACCGCCTCCCCGGCCACTGACCCCGCCCAGCACGATCAGCAGGCACAGCAGCAGTACGACCCGTACCAGCAGCAGTACCCCGGCTACCAGCAGTACCCCGACGGCCAGTACGCCCAGGTCCCGTACCCCGAGCAGCACTACCCCGAGACCCCGTACCCCCAAGTCCCGGACGCCGACGGCCAGTTCGGCCATAGCCAGTACGCCGACGGGCAGGGGCAGCAGCCGTACGACCCCTACCAGCAGCAGGCGCAGGGCCAGCCGCTGCCGCCGGACGGGAGCTACGACCCCTACGGCTACGGATACCCGCCCGAGCAGCCCGAGCAGCAGCCGCACCGCCCCGACGGGAGCCAGCAGTGAAGCGCACCACCCTCTCCCTCGCCGCGGGGGCGGTCGCCCTCGCAGCGCTCACCGGCTTCGCCTCGCTCACCGCGCCCAGCGGCTCCGCCGACACCGGCGCCAAGTCCCCGGCCCGGCTGCCCGTCGAACGCTCCAGCCTGCTGTGCCCGGCGCCCAGCACCTCCGACCTGGCCCAGACGACGTACACCGCGTTCACCCCGAAGGGCGCCGCGGGCGGCCCGCAGGGCAAGCCGGGCACGGCCGTGCTGAACCCGGCGGTGCCGCCGCCCGCCGACACCGGCGCACCCTCGCCCACCGCCTCGACCGACAAGGCGAAGGACGGCAAGGGCAAGGACGGCAAGGGCAAGAAGCCGGCCGACAAGCCCGCCTCCGACAAGCCGGTCATCGCCCTGAAGGAGCCCGGCAAGCCGGCCGCCGCCACCGCGTCCGGCGCCGACGCGCCCGCCCTCACCGGCTCCGCCGACGGCCTGCTCGCCCCGGGCTGGGCAGCCCAGCAGACCACCCAGATCACCGGCGGCGCCGGGCGCGCCCTGCTCGGCACCAGCTGCACCGCGCCGGACGCCGACTTCTGGTTCCCCGGTGCGTCCACGGCCAAGGACCGCCAGGACTACGTCCACCTGACCAACCCGGACGACACCGCGGCCGTCGCCGACATCGAGCTCTTCGGCAAGGACGGTCCCATCAAGGCCGACATCGGCGAGGGCATCACGATCCCCGCCAAGTCGAGCGTCCCCGTTCTCCTCTCCACGCTGACCGGCACGGTGGCCGACGATCTGACGGTGCATGTCTCCACCCGCGCCGGCCGCGTCGGCGCGGTGGTGCAGGCCACGGACGCGAAGGCGGGCGCGGACTGGCTGCCCGCGTCGGCGGACGCGGCCGCCTCCCAGGTGCTTGCGGGCATCCCGGGCGACGCCACCGACGTACGCCTGATCGTGCACGCCAAGGGCGCGGACGACGCGGACCTCAAGGTGAAGCTCATGGGCAAGGGGGGCAGCTTCACACCGGCGGGGCTGGACACCGTCCACGTGAAATCGGGGATGACGGCGTCCTTTGATTTGAAGAACGTCACGAGGGGCGAGACGGGTTCCCTTCTGCTCACCCCGGATTCGGACGGCAGCACTCCGGTCGTCGCGGCGCTGCGCGTGGTCCGCGGCACCGGCGACAAGCAGGAGATCGCCTTCATCCCGGCGACCAACCCGGTCGGCACCCGCTCGACGGTCACCGACAACCGAGACAAGGCCGCCACGCTCGCGCTGACGGCGCCGGGCGCCAAGGACGCCACGGTGAAGGTCACCTCCTCCGCGGGCACCGAGGCGGGCGAGCCGCAGTCCAAGACGTACACCGTGAAGGCCGGCACCACCCTCGCCGTCGACCCGCCGGTCCCCCCGGGCCTCAAGGGCTCGTACGCGCTGACCGTCGAGCCCGATCCGAACGGCGGGCCCGTCTACGCCTCGCGCACGCTGGCGATCACGCAGGACGGGGTCCCGATGTTCACGGTGCAGACGCTGGCCGACGACAAGGGCACGGTCGCCGTGCCGGCCGCCTCCCAGGACCTCTCGGTCCTGGAGAAGTAGGCCCTGAGAAAGAAGAGCGCGCTCAGTCCTGTCCGTACCGCGGGTCGACCGACTCGGGTGCCAGGCCCAGGAGTTCGGCGACCTGCTCGACCACGACCTCGTGGACGAGCAGGGCCCGCTCGTCCCGGTTCTTGGTGCGGATCTCGACCGGCCGGCGGTAGACCAGGATCCGGGCGGGCCGGTCCTTGCCCGCCGGGAGCGCACGGCCCAGCGGCACCGCCTCGTCGCTCCAGGCCGCCGATTCCCCGTCGTCGTCCGCGGTGCCGGGGGAGTCCTTGAACGGCACGTCGGTGACCAGGAACTCCACCTCCGCCAGCTGCGGCCAGCGCCGCTCCAGGCGCTCCACGGAGTCGAGTACGAGATCGCGGAAGGCCTCGGCCCTGCTGGCCGAGAGCGGCACCTGGGGAGGCGCCACGGGCCCGCGCATGCCACGGCCGTGCCGGTCGCGGCGCCGGGGCCCCGATCGGGAGCCAGTACCTTCGGCTGAGCTGGAGCTGTCCATCACTGACGCAGCGTAGCCCTCCGGAGCCGGTGGCGATCGCGGCGACGGCCCGGGGGACCGCATGTCGCGGGCGTGGCGCGGGCATGTCGCGGGATGACCATTTCGGCCACGCATGAGAGCGGTTACCGGCCCGTCCGACACCTAGGATTTCACGTCGTTTGACCGAATCGTTCCCAAGTGGCGGTCGGCACAAGGTCGGTAACTGCCCGTGGCCCCCTGTTCCCGTGCAGGTCAGCGCAGTTGCTCGGACGCCTCCTGTGTGCGAGCTCACACCGCGACACGGGGGAGTGACCTGGTGGAGAGTCGTCGCGGCCCGGTCAAGAGTGCGGTACCGTCCAACGTCGTGAGCCCTGTACGTCGCTGTTCGCGCACCGCGTGCGGCCGCCCTGCCGTCGCGACACTGACGTACGTCTACGCGGACTCGACCGCAGTTCTCGGTCCGCTCGCCACCTACGCCGAACCCCACTGCTACGACCTGTGCGCCGAGCACAGCGAGCGCCTGACCGCGCCCCGCGGCTGGGAGGTCGTCCGCCTGACGGATGCCTCCGCCCCGGCCCGCCCCAGCGGCGACGACCTGGAGGCGCTCGCCAACGCCGTACGGGAGGCCGCACGTCCCCAGGAGCGCGCCGCCGAGCCCGGCGGCGCGCGCGCGGCGGACCCGGCGGAAGTCGGCCGCCGCGGCCATCTGCGCGTCCTGCCCTCGCCCGAATCCTGACCCGGATCCGCCGTCGTCGGAGGGTCTCCCGAGCTGTCGCCCCGCAACCCACAGGTGTCGCGGCCGAGTTGACACAGTCGTCCCGGTTCCACCGAAGCTGTGGCCGGGGCCCAGGTGGCGGCGGGTAGTTTGGGAGCCCGGTCGGCGCCCCGGGGAGGACGCCGTCGACGACATCAGGGAAGGTTGGGCCGTGGCTGCTGATCTGTCGCAGATCGTGAAGGCGTACGACGTCCGCGGAGTGGTGCCGGATCAGTGGGACGAGTCCCTTGCCGAGCTGTTCGGCGCGGCTTTCGTCACCGTGACGCGGGCGGACGCCATTGTCGTCGGCCACGACATGCGGCCCTCGTCGCCCGGCCTCTCGGCGGCCTTCGCGCGCGGCGCGGCCGCCCTGGGCGCGGACGTCACGCTCATCGGCCTGTGTTCCACGGACCAGCTGTACTACGCCTCCGGCGCCCTGGACCTGCCGGGCGCGATGTTCACCGCCTCGCACAACCCGGCCCAGTACAACGGCATCAAGATGTGCCGCAAGGGCGCGGCCCCGGTCGGCCAGGACACCGGCCTCGCCGAGATCCGCGAACTGGTCGAGCGGTGGTCCGAGCAGGGCGCCCCGACCCCGGCCGCCGAGCCGGGCACGATCGGCGAGCGCGAGACGTTGACGGACTACGCGGCCCATCTCCTGTCCCTCGTCGACCTCTCCTCCATCCGCCCCCTGAAGGTCGTGGTCGACGCGGGCAACGGCATGGGCGGGCACACCGTGCCCACCGTGTTCGCGGGGCTGCCCCTCGACCTGGTCCCGATGTACTTCGAGCTCGACGGCACCTTCCCCAACCACGAGGCCAACCCGCTCGACCCGGCGAACATCGTGGACCTCCAGGCCCGCGTCATCGCCGAGGGCGCCGACCTGGGCCTCGCCTTCGACGGCGACGCCGACCGCTGCTTCGTCGTCGACGAGCGGGGCGAGCCGGTCTCGCCCTCCGCGATCACCGCCCTGGTCGCGGCCCGCGAGCTGGCCCGGCACCCCGGCGGCACCGTGATCCACAACCTGATCACCTCCTGGTCCGTCCCCGAGGTGGTCCGCGAGAACGGCGGCACCCCCGTCCGCACCCGGGTCGGCCACTCCTTCATCAAGCAGGAGATGGCGGCCACCGGAGCGATCTTCGGCGGCGAGCACTCCGCGCACTACTACTTCGCCGACTTCTGGAACGCGGACACCGGCATGCTGGCCGCGCTCCACGTCCTCGCCGCGCTGGGCGGCCAGGAGGGCAGCCTCTCCGCCCTGGTCGCCCAGTACGACCGCTACGCGGGCTCGGGCGAGATCAACTCCACGGTCGAGGACCAGGCGGGCCGCGCGGCCGCCGTCCGCGCCGCCTACGAGGGCCGGGCCGGCCTCACCCTGGACGAGCTCGACGGCCTGACCGTCACCGCCCAGGACTGGTGGTTCAACCTGCGCGCCTCCAACACCGAGCCCCTGCTCCGCCTGAACGTCGAGGCGCGCGACGTCCCGACGATGGCGAAGGTACGGGATGAGGTCCTGGCGATCGTCCGGGGCTGAGGCAGGCCCTGACCGCGGGTGCACCCGGAGTCGGCTTCCGAAGGGCGTGGGCGGCCGGGCCGCCCACGCCGGGCGCCGGGTGCCGCCCATGCTTCACGCCGGGCGGGACTCCCTTCACCGGGCACGCACCCCGGCCACCCCGGCGGTAGGCTGACCTGGCCCGACCCCCGCGCGCGTTCCGGACGCGTACGGAACGAAGAAACGCCGAAGGGAACCCCATGCCGCTCGAAGCCGGCCTCCTCGAGATCCTCGCCTGCCCGGCCTGCCACGCCCCGCTCAGCGACGCGACCTCGGCGGACGAGCCCGAGCTGATCTGCACCGGCAAGGACTGCGGCCTCGCCTACCCCGTGCGCGACGGCATCCCGGTCCTCCTGGTGGACGAGGCCCGCCGCCCCGCGTAAGCAGGGTGCGGGCCCGGCCCGCGCACTCCCGGTAACCCGTCAAGCCAGAGCCGGAGGCCGACCTACATGCTCGACGAGTCGCTGCTCGATGCACCGGAAGCCCTCGCCAGGGCCGATCGCCGTGGGCTGTTGCGCGGCGCGGCGGAGGCGGGCGCCCGCGTCCGCACCGCGGCCCGGCACGCGGCCGAGGCCGGTATCGCCGAGCTGAAGCCGGAGGGCCGCCCCCGGTCCGTACTGATCGCGGGTCCCGGCACCGCGGCCGCGGGAGTGGCCGACCTGATCACGGCGCTCGCGGGCGCGTCCGCACCGGTCACCCGCCTGGAGTCCACCGGCGTCGCACCCGCCGCGGGCGCCCTGCGCTGGAGCCTGCCGGGCTGGGCGGGCTCCGTCGACCTGCTGCTCATCACCACCACCGACGGCACCGAGCCGGGCCTGGCCGTGCTCGCCGAGCAGGCCTACCGCCGGGGCTGCAACGTCGTCGCGGTCGCCCCGCAGCGCTCTCCGCTCGCGGAGGCCGTGGACGGCGTGCACGGCCTCGTCGTCCCGATGGCGTCGGCTCCCTTCGAACCCGACGAGGCGGAGATGTCCGCCGCGAGCCCGGGTGCCCTGTGGTCGCTCTTCACGCCCCTGCTCGCGCTCCTCGACCGGGTCGGGCTGCTCAGCGCGCCCCCCGAGACCATCGAGAAGGTCGCCGCCCGCCTGGACCGCACCGCCGAACGCTGCGGCCCGGCGATCGCGACCTACAGCAATCCCGCGAAGACGCTCGCCTCCGAGCTCGCCGAGTCGCTGCCGCTCATCTGGACCGAGGGCGCTGGCGCGGCCTCGGCCGGACGCCGGTTCGCCGCCGTGCTCAGCGAGCTGTCCGGCCACCCGGCGCTCGCCGCCGAACTCCCCGAGGCGCTGCCCGCGCACGGCGTGCTGCTCGCGGGCTCGCTCGCGGCCGGCGCCGACCCGGACGACTTCTTCCGCGACCGCGTGGAGGAGCCCGAGCACCTGCACGCCCGCGTCGTCCTGCTGCGCGACCGGCCCGTCGGCGGCCTCTCCGCGGCCCCGGCCGCCCGTGAACTCGCGCTGAGCCACGACACCCCGATCAGCGAACTCGAACCCGAGGAGGGCAACGAGCTCGAATGCCTCGCCGAGCTCCTCGCCATCACCGACTTCGCGACCGTGTACCTGACGATCGCGTCGACCTGACCCCGCCCGCGCCGCGCGGCCGGGGTCTGCCCAGGGACAGGGCGCCTGCCACAGCCAGTCCGCCACCGGGAAGCCAATAGCCTTCGGCACCCCCCGAACGCGGAACCCCCGCATGCGGAACGTCTCCCGGAACCGTCTTCCGGAGCCGGCTTCCGGAACCCGAAAGAGAACACAGGACGACCCATGGACCGTCTCACCAACACCATCCGTCCCTACGCCTGGGGCTCCACCACCCTCATTCCGGAACTCCTCGGCGCCACCCCCAGCGGCGAGCCCCAGGCCGAGATGTGGATGGGCGCCCACCCCGGAGCCCCGTCCCGGCTCGACCGCGGCACAGGCCCGACATCGTTGTCAGACGTGATCGCGGTGGACCCGGCGGGCGAGCTGGGCCGCGCGGCCGTGGCCCGGTTCGGCCCCCGCCTGCCCTTCCTGCTCAAGCTCCTCGCGGCCGGCGCCCCCCTCTCCCTCCAGGTCCACCCCGACCTCGCCCAGGCGAAGGAGGGCTACGAGGCCGAGGAGCGGGCCGGGGTCCCGATCGAGGCCCCGCACCGCAACTACAAGGACGCCAACCACAAGCCCGAACTGATCTGTGCGCTCACGCCCTTCGAGGGCCTGTGCGGCTTCCGCGCGCCGGAGGAGGCCGCGCAGACCCTGGCGGCCCTTGAAGTCGACTCGCTCAAGCCCTACGTCGACCTGCTGCGCGCCCACCCCGTCGAGGCGGCCCTGCGCGAGGTCCTCACCGCCGTACTGAGCGCCGACCGCGAGGAGATGGCGGCGACGGTGACCGAGACGGCCGCCGCATGCGAACGCCTGGGCGGCGCGCAGTACACGGCATACGCCTCCCTCGCGCACCATTACCCCGGAGATCCGGGTGTGATCGCGGCGACGCTGCTCAACTACGTCCAACTCCAGCCCGGCGAAGCCCTGTTCCTCGGCGCCGGAGTGCCGCACGCCTATCTCAGCGGCATGGGCGTGGAGATCATGGCCAACTCCGACAACGTCCTCCGCTGCGGTCTGACTCCCAAACATGTCGACGTCCCCGAACTGCTCCGGGTCGTACGCTTCGAGCCGACCGACCCCGGCGTGCTGCGCCCCGAGGCGTCGGCGGCGGGGGAGGAGCTGTACGAGACCCCGATCGACGAGTTCCGCCTGTCCCGTTTCGTACGGGCCGAGGGCGCGGCCCCCACCGACCTGACGGCCCAGACCCCGCAGATCGTCCTCTGCACGGCGGGCAGCCCCTCGGTCGGGGGATTGACACTGACCCCCGGCGCGTCCGTATTCGTACCGGCAGAGGAAGAGTCCGAACTGTCCGGTACGGGAACGGTGTTCCGCGCCACGGTGGTTGCCTGATGTAACAATGTGCCGCCGCGGGGTCCGGCATCGGCCGGCCCCGCAGAGGGCAACCGACGAAGGGAAGACGGCTACTCCATGAGCGCGTCAGGCGGAACCAAGGCCATCGTGGCGGCACTGAGCGCCAACCTCGCCATCGCGGCGGCGAAGTTCGTGGCGTTCCTGTTCAGCGGTTCGTCGTCGATGCTCGCGGAGAGCGTGCACTCGCTCGCCGACTCGGGCAACCAGGGCCTGCTGCTGCTCGGCGGCAAGAAGGCCCAGCGCGAGGCGACGCCCCAGCACCCCTTCGGCTACGGCCGCGAGCGCTACATCTACGCGTTCCTCGTCTCGATCGTGCTGTTCTCGGTCGGCGGCATGTTCGCGGTGTACGAGGGCTACGAGAAGATCCAGCACCCGCACGCGATCGAGGCCTGGTACTGGCCGGTCGGCGTGCTGGTCTTCGCGATCGTCGCGGAGGGCTTCTCGTTCCGTACCGCGATCAAGGAATCGAACGTCACCCGGGGCGGCCTGTCCTGGAAGGAGTTCATCCGCCGGGCGAAGGCGCCCGAACTCCCCGTCGTCCTCCTGGAGGACTTCGGCGCGCTGGTCGGCCTGGTCCTGGCCCTCCTCGGCGTGGGCCTCGCGCTGGCCACGGGCGACGGCGTCTGGGACGGTATCGGAACGCTGTGCATCGGCGTCCTGCTGATCCTGATCGCCCTCATCCTGGCGGCGGAGACCAAGTCGCTGCTGCTCGGCGAGTCGGCCGGCGTGGACGAGGTGGCGAAGATCAAGGCGGCGATCGTGGACGGCGACACGGTGACCTCGGTCATCCACATGCGTACCCTCCACCTCGGCCCGGAGGAGCTCCTGGTGGCCGCCAAGATCGCCGTCCAGCACGACGACACGGCCCAGGAGGTCGCCACCGCGATCAACGAGGCGGAGTCCCGCATCCGCGCGGCCGTCCCGATCGCGAGGGTGATCTACCTGGAGCCCGACATCTACAGCGCGGAGGAAGCAGCGGCGGGCCCCGACCCCGCCGCCACCCCGGGCGGCCGCTGAGCCATCACAGCCTTCGGCGGGGGCGCTTTGGCTCTGGGGTGCCTTGGCTTGGCTGGCTTGGTTTTGGCTCTGGCCGGTGCCGGCCATCGGCTGGGCTGCCACGGTCTTGGCCAGGTGGGGTCGGTTTTGCTTTGGGGCGGGGCGTCTGGCGCATCGGCTGGGATGCCTTGGCTTGGCCGGGTGCGCTTGGTCTTGGCGGGGCGTCTGGCCGTTGGCCGGGGCGGCCACTTTCGGCCGAGCGGCCCGGCTGACAGCGACCCGGGTGAGGGCGCCGGCCCGCCCCGGCCGCGGCGGCCCTCCTCGGCTGAGCACCCCAGGCCAGGCAACCGGTGCGGGGCGCAGCTGATTCCGTCCCCCGGCCGGGCCGGGCAGGGGACCGTAAGGGTCGGGCCCCCGCGTACGACCCCGGCGACCCAGCCCTTCCGGCGTTCGAGGAGCAGGGGCTGGGGGGCAGAGCCCCCAGCGCACCCACCGGCCGAGGCCGATCAGACCCCCGGGGGGTCTCGGGAAGGGGCTGGGGCGGGGAGCCCCCCCCCACCGCCTACTGGATCTCCGCCAGCACCTCCAGCACCGCCGCCGCGTCTGATGCCTCCGACAACCGCCCCCGGAACCCCGTATCCATCAACTTCCGCGACAGCAACGCCAGAATCCGCAGATGCTCGTCCCCGGCCGCGGCCTCCGGCACGGAGATCATGAAGATGAGCTTGGCCCGCGTCCCGTCGAGCGACCCCCACTCGATGCCCTCGCCAGACCGGGCGAACCCCACGGTCGGCACGGACACCGCATCGGTCTTCGCATGCGGAATGGCGATTTCCTCGCCGAGCCCGGTCGTCCCCTGGGCCTCCCGCGCGAGCGCGACCCGTACGAGTTCGTCGACGTCCCGTACGTTCCCGGTCGAGGCCAGCATCTCGGCCATCTCCCGGATCGCGGCGTCCTTGTCGTGCGAGGCGAGCTGAACCTTGACGGTCTGGGCGGTGAGATACCCGGAGAGCACCTCGGGCGCGGCAACGGAGCCAGAGCGTTCCGGGGCCTGGACGGACAAGGCAGAAGCACCCTGATCACCGACACCCGCAGCACCACCAGCACTCGCAGACCTACTGGCACCCGCAGATCCACCGGCACTCACACCACCGGCACTCGCGCCCCCACCAACAGCCACCCCAGCCAAAGCAGGCTCAGGAACCAAGGCAGCAGCAGCCCCAGCCTCGCCCCGCCGCCCCTTCCGCTCCTTGATGTCGATCAGCGCATTCGTGGTCAGCGCGGTGACAGCCGTACCGATGGCGATGGCCACGAAGAACATCGCCGCCCCGCCCACGGCCCCGAACAGCGAAACGATCGGCCCGCCGTGCGGAACGGAATCCGTCACCCCGGCCGCACCCGCGACCGCACCGGCCACGGCGCCACCCAGCATGTTCGCGGGGATGACCTGGGCCGGACGGGCCGCGGCGAACGGAATCGCACCTTCGGAGATGCCGAAGAAGCCCATGAACAGCGCCGCGATACCGGTCTCCCGCTCCTGGTCGGTGTAGAGCTTGCGCCGCAGCAGCGTGGCCAGGCCCTGGCCGAGCGGCATGACCGGAATGGCCGCCGCGGCCATGCCCATGACGGCGTTGTTCGTGCCGATCAGACCCACCGCGACGAGGAACGCCGTCTTGTTGACCGGCCCACCCATGTCGAACGCGATCATGAGACCGATCAGCGCGCCGAGCACGATCGCACTGGATCCGGTCATGCCGTTGAGCCAGCTGGTCAGATGCGTGAACACCCAGGAGATCGGCTGTCCGATCACGTAGATGTAGAACAGTCCCAACGCCAGCGTCGACACGATCGGGATCACGATGATCGGCATGATCGGCTGGACGAACTTCGGCACCTTGACCTTGCGGATCCACAGCACCAGATACCCGGCGAGGAAACCCGTCGCGATCGCACCGAGGAATCCGGCGTTCGCGTCCGCGCCGTAGATGTTCACGGCGTCGGCGGCGAGGAAGCCGCCGATCATGCCGGGCACCAGGGCGGGCCGGTCGCCGAGGGCGAAGGCGATGTAACCCGAGAAGATCGGCAGCATCAGCTTGAAGCCGAGCGTGCCGAGCGTGTTGACGTAGAACCAGAACGAGTCCTTGTCGAACTCGATGCCCTTCGGCGTACTGTGCCCGCCCAGCGCGATCGAGACGGCGAGCAGCAGACCGCCGACCACCACGAACGGGATCATGTGCGAGACACCGTTCATCAGCGCCTTGTACGCGGCACTGCGCTCCTTGCCGCCACCCGCACCGCCGCCACCGCCGGCCGGGAGGCCGTGGCCGCCCGCGTGCACGGCCGCGCTCTGCACCTGCTCGATGAGCTGCTCGGGACGGTGAATGCCGTCGGCGACCGGCACGCTCAACACCTTCTTGCCGACGAACCGATCGAGCGCGACATCCTTGTCGGCCGCGATGATGATGCCGTCCGCCTCTCTGACATCGTTGTCAGAGAGTACGTTTTCGGCCCCGATGGAGCCCTGCGTCTCCACCTTCATCTCGATGCCGAGCGCCGCCGCAGCCTGGGCCAGCTTCTCGGCGGCCATGTAGGTGTGAGCGATGCCGGTCGGACAGGCGGTCACCGCGAGCAGCTTCAACTTCCGCTGCCCCTCGCTAGCCGGACTGGTCACGTGGGGGTCTCCTAACGCTTCGCGCCTCGTCGCGCAGATCCTGCGTACGTTCCGCTCGTATCCCGAGTCGGGCCGACCCAAGCATCCTCCATCAGGTAAGGGCCAGATCAAAAGTCCGTTAGGCCCGGTTCATCCGGACTCTGGTCCCGATTTCCTGCCGAGGCCATTGGCCGGGCACGCTGGGGCACGCTCGGCCGATCGGTGTAGATTCGTGACCAGAGCCAGACGTCGCTGCTGATGGCGGTCGGTCGGTCCTTCATGGACCCGGCCGAGGGAGAGAGGGCCTCCGACGGACTGCGCTGCGAGCGCGTTCGGGCACTCCCATGCCCATCGCCGCGCCCGCAGACCAGCCGTACCCACCCTCGCCACCAACCCACGAGGAGCAGCCCGCCATGACGACTGACGCCACCGGCGCCGGCCAGGACTTCAAGGTCGCCGACCTCTCCCTCGCCGCCTTCGGCCGCAAGGAGATCACCCTCGCCGAGCACGAGATGCCCGGCCTGATGTCGATCCGCAAGGAGTACGCCGCCACGCAGCCGCTGGCCGGCGCCCGCATCACCGGCTCGCTGCACATGACCGTGCAGACCGCCGTGCTGATCGAGACCCTGGTCGCCCTCGGCGCCGAGGTCCGCTGGGCCTCCTGCAACATCTTCTCCACCCAGGACCACGCGGCCGCCGCCATCGCGGTCGGCCCGAACGGCACCCCGGACGCCCCCGCCGGCGTCCCGGTCTACGCCTGGAAGGGCGAGACCCTCGAGGAGTACTGGTGGTGCACGGAGCAGGCGCTGACCTGGCCGAACACCCCGACCGGCGGCCCGAACATGATCCTGGACGACGGAGGCGACGCCACCCTCCTGGTGCACAAGGGCGTCGAGTTCGAGAAGGCCGGCGCGGCCCCGGACCCGTCGACGGCGGACTCCGAGGAGTACGCCCAGATCCTCACCGTGCTGAACCGCACCCTGGGCGAGAACCCGCAGAAGTGGACCCAGCTCGCCTCCGAGATCCGCGGTGTGACGGAGGAGACCACCACCGGTGTCCACCGCCTGTACGAGATGATGCGCGACGGCGACCTCCTCTTCCCGGCGATCAACGTGAACGACGCCGTGACGAAGTCCAAGTTCGACAACAAGTACGGCTGCCGACACTCCCTGATCGACGGCATCAACCGCGCCACCGACGTCCTCATCGGCGGCAAGACCGCCGTCGTGTGCGGCTACGGCGACGTGGGCAAGGGCTGCGCGGAGTCCCTGCGCGGACAGGGCGCCCGCGTGATCATCACCGAGATCGACCCGATCTGCGCGCTCCAGGCGGCGATGGACGGCTACCAGGTCACGACGCTGGACGAGGTCGTCGACAAGGCGGACATCTTCGTCACCACGACGGGCAACAAGGACATCATCATGGCCTCGGACATGGCCAAGATGAAGCACCAGGCGATCGTCGGGAACATCGGTCACTTCGACAACGAGATCGACATGGCCGGCCTGGCCAAGATCCCGGGCGTCGTCAAGGACGAGGTCAAGCCCCAGGTGCACACCTGGACCTTCCCCGACGGCAAGGTCCTGATCGTCCTCTCCGAGGGCCGCCTGCTGAACCTCGGCAACGCGACCGGTCACCCCTCCTTCGTCATGTCGAACTCCTTCGCGGACCAGACGCTGGCCCAGATCGAGCTCTTCACCAAGCCGTCCGAGTACCCGACCGACGTCTACGTGCTGCCCAAGCACCTCGACGAGAAGGTCGCCCGCCTCCACCTGGCGTCGCTCGGCGTCAAGCTCACCGAACTCCGCCCGGAGCAGGCCGCGTACATCGGCGTAGAGGTAGAGGGCCCGTACAAGCCGGACCACTACCGCTACTGAGCACCTGACACCGGCACCCCGAGGACTGCAGGGCGTCGGGCCCAACGGCCCCTGCAGTCACCGGAGTTGACGCATCGTCGGCCCAGCGGCCACCAGGCGCACGGGCTCCATCGGTACGTCGTCGGTACCCGGGCAGGTCATCGGTACTGAGGCAGGCCCCCGCACCCCCGTGACGGGGGCCTGCCCCATACCGCCCCCACACCGAGTCAGCGCCCGACTCCCGAGGACCCCGAGATCCCATGCCCCGCGGCCGATATTCGCTTCACGATCCCCACGACCACACCCCTCTCGGTGAAGAACACTTCCACTGCGCGCCCGGCCCCTCCGGCTGGCGCTACGTCTCCCAGCTCACCACCCCCTCCGGAGACCATGCGGGCTCCGTAGACCTGGCCCTCGACGAACTCGGCCGACCGATCCGCCTCGAACTCCATGCCGCCGGCTGGCAGGTACGAGGCGCCGCGCTCGACGGCGTCACCTGGGTCCGTACAGACCCTTCCGGGGTCCACGCCACCGAAGGCAATGTCCGCGCCCACGCCTTCGCCGGCAGTTCACCCGCGTTCCTGGTCGCCACCTCCCGTCTGCTCCGCCTCACCCCCCAGTCCCCGACGACGCGCGTCCGCCTCGTCGCCTTCACGGACCCGGTCCTCGCCCCGCGGACGATCGACCAGTCCTGGGCCCTGATGAAAAGTGAAGCGCACGCCACTGACAATGGCCCCCTGACCGTGGACGAGTACCAGGTCAGCGCCCTGGACACGGGGGAGCAGCACACCGTCCACATCGCGGGTGACGTAGTCCTCGCGGCCCCGGGAATCGAGCTGGAATCCCTGGAATCCCCACCCTCGACGTTCCCCACGCCGTAGCCCCGGCACCGAACGCTCGAACACCCCGGTCCGGACGGCTGGCCGCCCGGACCCCGCCACCGGCGGCCCAACTCCGGCCCACCGTCAGGCGGGTGGCGCGAACCCCGTCGAACGCACGCGAGACTCAGCGTTGTTCGCCGCCTCGACACCCGGCCCCCCGGAACCAGTCGGCTCAGCGGCACCGCCCGAAGCCGGCAGACCCGCCGACGGGAAAACCGCAGGCGGAACCGGGGCCGGTCGCGGCCCCGCGCCCGAACCTCGAACCGGACCCGGACCCAGGCCCACGAACCAGGGCGGAGCAACCGCAGCCACCGTGCCACCGCCGGCCTGCCCCGGCCCGAATGCCCGTCGCGCATCCCGCGCCTGGCGCTCGCCCACCACACCGGCCAGATAGGCGGCAGGCGGCACCCCGTCCGGGAGGGGCGTCCCCGTACAGGCCGCCATGTCCTCGGCCAGGCGGACCGCCATCGTCCAGCTCACCTGCGGATCGAGCTGTCGCATACGCATCAGGTACTGGCGCACCGCAAGCCACAGCCCGTCCGGCACCCGCGACAGGTCCAGCCCGGCGAACCGCCCCACCAGCCACGGCGGCGGAGGCGGAACGGCCGCGGCCCACCCCGACGACACCCGCTCCCGCACAACCAGCGTCCCTGCGAAGACGTCCCCTATCCGCCGCCCGCGCTCAGAGACGAGCGACGCGATACAGGCGACGACCCCGAACGTCAGCAGAATCTCGATGACCCCCATGGCCCCCCGGACCAGCGCGTGCCGGAACCGGATCGGCCCCCCGTCGTCCCGCACCACCCGGAGCCCGCAGGCAAGCTTCCCCAGCGACCGCCCGTGCGACAGCGTCTCGACCGCTATGGGGCCCCCGACCAGCACAAGCACGAACAGGGCGACGGTCGTCGCGGCCTGGGCAGCGGCATCCAGCGACGCGGTGGCGAACAACATGACCAGCGAGACCAATATGTACGCGGCCCACACCACGGCCAGATCGATCACCAACGCCAGTGCCCGACTCGGCAACCGCGCAGGCCGCAGCCCCAGTACGACCGCGTCCCCCGTGACCAGCGCGCTCACTCGATACCCCACCCTCCACTGCAAACGGCCTTGCCCACCCCTTTGACCACCCAGTCTGCCAAGCTGGCCCGCAGCGCGCCGCGTAGTACGGACCGTACGCACCCAGTGCCTGGAGCAGCAGCAGAACATGGACCTAGACGTCTTCGTGACCGCCCACCACGCGGAGTGGGACCGACTCGAACACCTCCTGCACCGCGGCCGCCGCCTCACGGGCGCCGAGGCGGACGAACTGGTGACGCTCTACCAGCGCACGTCCACCCACCTCTCCCACATACAGTCCAGCGCCCCGGACCCCCTGCTCACCGCTCGCCTGACGCAACTGGTGGCCCGCGCGCGCTCCACCGTCACCGGCACTCGCCGCGCGACCTGGCGCGATGCCGCCCGCTTTCTTACGGAGGGCTTCCCTGCGGCCGTCTACCGCTCCCGCCGCTGGTGGATCCCCTCGGCCTTGACCTCCATAGCCGTCGCCGCGGTCATCGGCTGGTGGATAGGCACCCACCCGGAGGTCCAGTCCGCTATAGCCGCGCCCGACGCCCTGCGCCAGATGACGCGGCCGGGCGGCGAATACGAGACGTACTACTCGAGCCACCCGGCAGCGTCCTTCGCGGCCCAGGTCTGGACGAACAACGCCCAGGCCGCCGCAATGTGCCTGGTCCTGGGCGCCTTCCTCGGCATCCCGGTCCTGTGGATCCTCTTCCTCAACATGCTCAACCTGGGCGTCGGCATCGGCCTCATGTCGTCAGCGGGACGCCTCGACACCTTCCTCGGCCTGGTCCTGCCGCACGGCCTCCTGGAACTGACCGCGGTGTTCGTGGCGGCGGGTACGGGGATGCGCCTCGGCTGGACCGTCGTCGACCCGGGCCCGCGCACCCGCCGAGCAGCCCTCGCCGAACAGGGCCGCGCAGCCGTAGGCATGGCCATCGGCCTGGCCCTGGTGCTGTTCGTCTCCGGCACGATCGAGGGTTTTGTAACTCCCTCCGGCCTCCCCACCTGGGCTCGAATCACCATCGGCATCGCCGCCGAACTGGCCTTTCTTGTGTACGTGTACGTCCTGGGCGGCCGAGCCGCACGGGCCGGTGAGGTGGGCGACGTCGAGGCCACGGCCCGCAGTGCCGAGCTCCCGACGGCCGCGTGATGTGCGCACGACCCCTCTGACCTGCTACTGTCCTCTTCGCCCACAAAAACCGTTGACACGGTCGGAGTGGGGAGGTAGATTCAAACGGTTGCCCCGGACTGGACAAGCTCGGGAGCACTGGCTAGCATCTCTCTCGCTCTCATCGGAAATTGAATTTCTGAATGATGAGCCATTTCGATTCATCATTCGAAGTCAATGAAGCCGATTCGGTCGGCCGAAAAGCTTCTGATAGAGTCGGAATCGCCGAAAAGGGAAACGCGAAAGCGGATATCGAATCGGCAGCCCGCTCCAGCGGGTGGCAGAAACGGGAAATCGGATCTGCTAAGCTGGAAACACGAAATAC
>NZ_BAAASQ010000016.1:0-314113 GCF_039532965.1 Streptomyces mauvecolor
CGACCTGCAGACAGCCCGCACCCTGGCAGCCCTACGACACCACCTAACAAAGTCCTACTAGTAACCGTCTTTCCATTGATCTGAGTTTCCAGATTCAGGTGCGGTCCCAGTTTCTGAACGTGAGGACTATTGGGGTTCACATCGAACCGCGCAATCTTCCTGACCACGTTACCGGCCTGGTCGGTCGTCACACTCATGAACTGAAGTCCACCGCTGCCGGACCGCACAACCGTTGCATTTTCGCCAACGTTTGCCACGGCACGGTTAACGGCCTCATCCATCGGAATATTGCAGTTACGGACCAGGACCGGCGTGGCCCCCGCCAGCACATAGTACGTGTGGAAGTCTTCGACCGTCAGGTTGTAGGCGGCCTGCCTGTGTTTGAAGTGGATGGTACTGACGACCTCGACATCCACCCCGCTTGCCGAGCGGAGTTTCATGCCCGGCTTTAGGTCGGCAGCGTTCAGCCAGGCATGGACGCTGGGTGACCAGATCGGGTGGTGGTCTGTGGCTGTGAGGGTGCTACGGGCCCCCTGGGCATCTTCAATGGTGAGAGTCGTGAAGTCTGCGTCGTCAGGGGTGACGATCGTTGCATCGACCTTGCGTGAGCCGGACTTCGCGTCCTCCGGATCCGCAGCTGCAACCTCGTCACCGACTTCGAGTTTTTCAATTGGTTTGAGCGAACCGTCCGCAAGGAGTACGGGAGTGCCTGCGGGAAAACTGTTGCAGGCGCCAGGCTTGGGCCTCTCAACCTCTCCCCGTGCATCCTCCTTACCCATCCCCTTGCCGACTACGCTACTTGGGAAATCCTCCCCCTCCCCTCCGAGCATGGGAACATTTTCAAATTTCCATTGCTTCAGCTTGCCATCAATTTCGTCATACGTGTCCGACGAGTGACATTCCTCATCCCCGAAGCAAGCATTCGTGGCCGCAGCTACATACTGATGAGCATCAGCTGCGGCGTCATACCCGAACTTGTAGCCGTTTCGCTGGTATGTCCGGATTCCTTCTGCGATCTTCTTCTGGAGCTTTTTGTAGCTCTTGGTCTTGTTGACGACCACGCCACCGTAGAGGACTGCCTTCGTCTCATCGCTCTTTTTGAACTTGACAGTCCATTTGTCAGTGTCGTAACTCCAGAGGTCCTGGATGACTACGCCGTCAGGGCTTTTGCACTGCGCTGTCCCGTCGCACGTTCCTGCCGGGCGCTCGCCGCTCGGATCGGCCAGGGTCAACGGGTTGTTGTTGCTGTAGGTGTAGCCGTTGAGGGACTGCGGGTCCTGGTCGGCGAGAATGGGGTCAACGCTGATGAATCGGCCGGTTTCAGGGTCGTATTCGCGGGCACCAAGGTGGGTGAGTCCGGTGTCGGTGTCCTTCGTACCGCCGATGAATCCCTTGGTCCCTGCCCACGCGCTGGGGGCCGTGCCACGGTCCTCACCGAACGGTGTGGAGCGGCGCTGGCTGAGGCTGCCGTCAGCGGCGTTGATGCTGGTGTCGGCGGTTCCGTGGTGGTCGGTGACCTGGAAGGTGACCTTATTGTCGTCCGTACGGACAGCGGTGGCACTACCGAGTGCGTAGTAGCGGGTTGCCTTCGGTTTGGCGGCACCCTTGATGAAGTTCAGCTCGGTACTGCCGAAGTACAGCGTGGTGTTTTCGGCGGCGGGGTCGGCTGTGTCGAGGGTATGGGCCGTGAGTCGGTTGCCGCTGGTGTCGTAGACGTAGTCGGTGTTCTTGTTCGTGGTGAACGTGGACGAGCCGGACTTCGTCTTGACGATGTCGGCGACGTTGCCGAGGCGACCTTCCGAGTTCCAGGTCAGGGTCTGGTCGTTGGCGGCAGTCGGACTGGAGTTGAGATGGCGTCCGGTGGTGTTGCCTGCGGCGTCATAGGCATAGCTCTCGTCGACCCGCGCTCCCGTGCCGCCGCCCGTCAAGGTACTGGTGGACAGGAGCGAGTGCGGCTGGGCGGCACCATTGGCGGGATAGGTGTAAGAGCGAGTGCTGTCCTTGCTGGTGTCGCCCTTGGGGTCGTGCCGCGTCTCGGTCCTGCGGGTGCCGTCCGTGTTGTAGGTGTAGCTGCTCCAGTACGGGGCGACACCGCCGAGCTTGCTTCCGTCCGCGGTGCTGGGGCAGGTTGCGTCGGTAGGGGTGAACGCCTCGGTGAGGCGGGTCAAGTAGTCGTACTGGAAGCACTGGCGATCGGTGCCCGAACGGGAAACATCGCTCATTGAAGTGACGTTGCCGGCCTGGTCGTATGTATAGGCCGTGGACCGGGCAGCGCCTGTGATGCCGTCCTGGTCGGTACGGCTGCTCGACAGGCGCTGCGTCCCGTACTCGTAGCCGTTGGTGATCTGGGTGTTCTTGCCGCCGGCGTTGAGAGTGGACTGCAGGGGCTTGCCGGTCAGGCTGTAGGTCTGGTTGGTGAGGTAGGTGGACAAGTTGCTGCTGGTGGATATTGGCCGGTGCAGCTTGTCGTACGTGAAGGCGACGGTCTCGGCGGCGAGCCCGCCCGCTGCCGGGTAGGTCGCCGACTTGGGAGTGCCGTCCAGGTTGAAGGAACTGGTCGTGACGTAGTTCCCTGCAAGGCCCTCCTGACCAGGCACTGATGGTACGGCGACGGTTGTCTTGGTCGGCCGGTACAGCGCGTCGTAGCTGTTGGCTGTCGTCTTGTACGCGTAGCTCTTGCCACCGATGGTGGCGTACCGCGTCGAAGACGCCTGCTGCCCCTGATTGTTGGCCGGGTCCCAGGTCTGGGACGTCAGCAACGGTCCGGCGGCCGTGCCGTCGTGGGTTTCCAGCAGGCGCGAGAGGTTGTCGTAGACGCTGGTGATGGTCTTGCCGCGTCCGTCCGTGGTGGAGGTGACTTCGCCTCGGTCGTTGTACGCCTTGGTGTTGGTGCCGCTGTCCGGGTCGACCGCCTTGACCTGCCGCCCGAGTTGGTCGTAGATCCAAATCCAGACGCTGCCGGCCGGGTCGGTCAGGCTGGCCAGATGACCGGCCGGGTCGTAGCTGTAGGTGGTGCTGTCGTACGGACCGGCCGGGCCGGTGGGGACGTTGGCGTGATACTGACGCAACTCGGTGGTGTGTCCAGCCGCGTCGGTGATCGTGGTGGTGGGGGTGGCACCCAGAGGCGGGGTGACGGTCACCCGGTCACCGCCGTACTGCGTAGTCGTGGTGGACAGCACGGTGTTCTGACTGTCGCCCGCGAACAGCGTCGTCTTCGTGGGGCGGCCCAGGCCGTCGTACTGGGTCGCGGTCTGGGTTTCGACTCCTGTGGCGTCCTCCACCTTGAACAGGGCAGTGCTGGGTGCGCCGGTGGCGTAGTACGGGGCATAGGCGAGCTTGGCCTGCCCGCGCTCGTCGTAGAAGGTGTCGGTCAGGAGACGGCCGCCGTCCTGGCCTGGTGCCTGGGTCTGGCGGACGCGGCCGAAGCCGTCGTACAGCGTGTAGGCGGTGTCCTGGGACCCGTCGCTGTTCAGGGTCAGGCTCGCGACGGACTGGATGACGTTCGGGTCGTTGCTGTAGCGGAACTCAAGGTTCGGGCTCTGGCTGTCGACCTTGGAGCGGTTGGGCTTCCAGACCTTCAGCGGACGACCGAGGGCGTCGTAGTCGGCTTCGATACGGCGGCCGGTCGGGTCGGTGGACACGATCGGCAGACCACGCAAGAGGTCGAAGTACGTGGTTGTGGTCTGAGCCGAGGCAGCGGTGCCGACAGTGGCGGGCGGTGTGGTGACCGTTTGCGCTGTCGGACGGCCAGTGGGCGGGGTGTAGGCGGTGGTGGTTGTGCGGGCGTCGACTGCTGGGGTGGTAACGGGGGCCTTGGTCTCGTCCGCCGGGTTGAAGACGCTCGTGGAGGACAGCGCGGTGGTCGTCAGCGGTCGTCCGTAGGTGTCGAACGTGGCCTTGTCGTCGAGGTACGTCGCGCTGTTTCCGCTGCGGGACTTGAGCGACTCGGTCATCGTCGCCTGGCCCTTGGTCGGGGTGGCGCCGTAGGCCTGGTCGTCGTAGCGGATCCGGGTATCCGTCAGCACGACGGAGGAGCCGTCGCTCCGGGTGTCACGGTTGGGAGTGGCGGCGCAGCTGGCGGCCACGGTTTCCGTGTGGATGGGAGCCGTGAAGAGCCAGGCGGTGGTGTTGTCCGCATAGGTGGTGCGAGTGCACGTGTCGTCCTTGTCCGTGCCGATGTCGCCCAGTGACTCGGACTGGGTGGCTCGTCCTCGGTCGTCGAACGTGGAGTTGGTACGGGTCTCGCGCCAGTTGGTCCCGGCTCCCGCATCGAGGGACGTGAAATTGCGTGCGGTGGCGACACCGGTGAGGTTGGCGGTCGTGGTGCCCCAGTCGCGTACGCGCTTGGCGGTCTCCTTCTTCCAAGGCGTGTTGACTACCTTGGACAGGATCTTGCCGCCGGGCTTGTCATAGGTCTCGGTGCGGTATTCGACGCCTGTCCATGCCTCGTCGTCGGTGAGAGTGGTGCCCTCGCCATCCGGGATGCTGAGGTTGCGTGTCTTGGTCTTGTCGGACGGATCGGTACGGTCGCCGTTCATGCCGCGCAGGTAGTAGTGGTCGGTCTGCGTGGACATGGCCGCGTCGCCGCCGGTCTCCACCCGCACGTGGGCGTGGCCGCGCCACTGGGACCAGGTCTTGAGTTTTTCCTTGGTGATGCCGTCGTCATCGTCGAACGCCCACGCCCCGTCGTCGAGGTAGCTGTAGTGCGTGACCATGTCGGGGGCGCCGCCCGTGCGGTCGGTGGCGATGACGCTGTCGACCACGTACTTGTTGAACCACTCCGTGGTCATGGGCACGTCGTTGTTGGGCTGGTATTTCTGCGGGAAACAGTGCGTCGTGTTGGTCTGCGGAGTGGGCAGGTGGTTCCAGTCGCAGGCGGCCTGTGAGTAGTTCACGTCCAGCTGTCCGCCGGATTCGTCCGCGACGGTGCTCAGGCGCTGCTTGTAGTAGGCGAGGCGGCCGTCACCGTCCTTGTCGAGGCGGCCGATGCGCGGTGTGTAGGAGAGGCTGGTCGTGGGGAGCTTGACCGGGGTCGTGCCCGCCAGAGCGGTGTGCTGGATGGAGTCGAGCAGCAGCTGGTAGTCGACGTCGGCAGTACCCCACTTGTGGTGCAGCGCCCATTCGTCGACCGGCTTGTAGGTGCCGTCGGCCTGCAGGGTCTGGGTGGTGACTTTCGCCAGCCGGTTGCGCGTCCAGAATGTAGGTGAAAATCGGTCCTGGTCACACTTGCTGCCGACCTTGCAGTTCTGGTCCCACGGGACGTCGTACCAGTACTGCCGGTTGGTACCGATATTGGCCGGGTCGCACCGGGTGGTGTCGTCTTCCAGGCAGCGCTCGCCGGTGGTGAAATCCACACGGGCCATCGGCCTGACGGTGGCGGAGTAGATGTCGCCCTGCTGTTGTCCGTAGTCGATGTGGTCCAGAGTGGTGGCACGGACGTAGGCGGTACCAGCGGTGTCCTTGAGGTTGCGGCCGTAGGAGTTGGCTTCCGGCTTGTACCAGTAGGTGATGTCGTTGCCGTTGGTGTCGAGGACGAGGTCGAGGTTCCAGCGCCGTCCCTGCTGGCACCACGAGTCGGCAAACGTCGCTTTGTTGCACGGTTCGCCGCTGTTATTGCCGTAGACGGGGACGGTTTCCACCGAATTGGTTTCCGTCTTGCCGACGCCCCAGTTGGGAAGCCGGTTGTAGCCGAAGTAGTAGCGGGTGCCACTAGTGGTGGTGGCCTGGAAGTACTCGCCGTCGTTGTCGCCGTTTCCGCGGGCGGTGTCGCGCAATCGGACGACCTTGGTGTTGTCGTCGCCCTTGATGCGCCATTCGTCGGTGCCGGTCGGTATCAGTTCACCGGCATGCCCGGCGAAGCTGATGGTGGCGTTGTCGTATGCCCAGCACAGGTCGCCGGGCTCCGCACCATCGGTCTTGACGCCCTCGTCACCGCATGGTTTGTACGAACGCTCCACGAATCCCGGAGAGAGGTCGAAGCCGTCTCCGACCCAGGAGGCCTGGTTGTTGCTGTTGGCCGTGCGGCCGTCAATGGCTCCGGAGGAGTAGGCCAGGCTCAGGTCGGGCTTCAGGTCCCCAGGGACGTTGGGAACTGGCATGCCGTAGGACCAGGAGAATGAGCCGCTGTTGAGCGCTGTGCTCCACGTCGTCGCTGACGACAGTGGTGAGGCTTTGAAGTCGCCGGACAGCCCACTGGGTGAGGGCGTGGCGGCGAGTACCAGGGCTCCCCCCGCCATCGAGGCCCTGCCGACCATAGAAGTCACGGACTTCGGGCTGTTCAGAGTGCCGGGAATGGCGACCGCATCGGCGGTGACCGTCTTCTTCTCCGCATCGTTGCGCCCGGCGAGAGGGGTGGACTTGCGGCATTCGGGCTTGTCCGGCGTTGTGAGCAGACAGGCCGGGAACTGGACCAAGTGCAGGCGTTCGCCGTACCCGGCACCCGCCGCATCCGCGAAGGCGCTGTAGTCGACGCTGACGCTTTGGCGTCTTGACCACGACGAGTTGCGTGAAGCCGTCCTGGGTGGCGGTCATCCGCAGGTCCACGTCCGGCAGGATCGACCGGTACTCGGCCGTATCTCCGCTGATCACAGGCCTGGGCAACGGCTTGGGCCAGGTGAGCTTCAGCTCCTTGCCCGCCTTCGACATCCGCACCAGCGGCTGCGTCCCGCCACCAGAAAACTCCAGGTCGGACAGCGTCGCCTTCGGCGCCACCGCGCCTCCCGACGTGGGCTCCAGCCCGGTGTCGATCGTGCGCCAAGAGCCGTTCTTACGCGTCCGGACCGGCTTGGTGTGGGTGGTGGATACGAGGGTGCCGTCCGGCCTCGCCGACACCTCGCTGGACTCGTCCTGGAGCGAGGGGACGTTCACCTCCTTGCCGCTACGCTTCGCCTCCGCCACGGCCAGCGACTCGGCAGTATCGCCATGGCCGGGGGAGGCATCGCCCCGCTCCGATTGCGCGCCGGACGCGGCAAGGCCGCTTGCTGCCGCTGGCAGCTGACCTCCGGACACAATCAGACCGGATACCGCAGCCAACACGGCCAGCCGTGCCACAGCACGATGCCCCAGCCTTCCCGTGACAGGCCTATGGCCCAGCACATTCACCACCGACGCTCCCCCCACAGGAACAACACAGAAATCACACAAGTGACCGAATCAAACGGTGATAACCACTCGCGGTCAACCCATGACTCAGGCCACATTGGCCGGAAGGGGGCAGCCGCCGAGCCCGAGGCCGTGGACACCCGCCACTCACCGCTGGGCGACCGACAGGGCATGAACTTCCCTGCGCATTGGCAGGTTTGACTCATCTGAGGGTGACGCAGAGGCATGCATACGACCGGCGCAAGATAGAGGGAAGCCAGTCACGTACGCATCACATTTTTTTAACAGCCCTTTATGGACTCCCGGTTGCGCAGATGGACAGATCTTTCCGCTAAGTCCAGATATCGCCCCTACATACGCGATAGCGCATCGATCGGGGCAATCGACTGTTCAGGCTGAAGTCGAGGCCCAGACCCAAGCTCGAAGATCCCTTTTGCCCTATCTGAGCATTTCTCATGTTCAGGCATGAAATGACCTGTTCCCTCGAACATCCACATGCCCCCGTCCATCCCAGAAGCAATCGGGCACAGCCTGCCGACAGCATCACAACGCCCAGGGCTCGGCCGCACCCGGCGTGAACGTGGCGGCGCCTTGAGAGAAAAAGGGGGGCCAGACCGAGCTGTCGCACAGGTGTCCCACGGGCGGGTCTACGATCGGCGTCGACTGTGGCGGTTCCGCGTCCGCAGCGCCTGCCCATGACCGCCAGTCTCCGAGGTAGCCCACGTGACCCAGCTCGCTCCCCCTGCCCTCCGCTCCGACAACAAGGAGAGACCCGATAAAGGCCGGGACCCCTACTACGACAATGCGAAGCTGCTGGCCGTCGTATTGGTGGTCTGCGGCCACTTCTGGGAACCGCTCATAGAACAGTCGGGGCAGCGCCACCTCAAAGCCCTCTACCTGCTCGTCTACGCCTTCCACATGCCCGCATTCGTTCTGATATCGGGCTTCTTCTCTCGGACTTTCACCGCCCAACCGCAACAACTCAGACGGTTGGCCAGCGGCGTGCTCATACCCTTCGTGCTGTGGGGAACCCTGCTGACACTCTTCAACAACACGCTCTCCGGCGCCCACGCGAAGATCCAACCGCTTACTCCAGTGTGGATCACCTGGTTCCTGATCGCCCTCTGCCTCTGGCGCCTGACTGCCCCGATATGGCAAACCCTGCGCGCACCGGTGACGTTCGCCACCGCGCTCTTCCTGGCCGCCGGTGCTTTCTCCCTCGGCGCCCAGTTCTCCATCACCCGCGTACTGCAGTTCTTGCCGTTCTTCGTCATCGGGCTGACTCTGCGCCCGTCCCACCTGACCTGGCTGCGCGAGACTCGGTGGCTCAAGGGGGCAGCCCTCACCGTGTTTGCCGTGGCAGGCGCTGCGGCGTACTGGCTGGCTCCGCGCCTCGGAGCCGGATGGCTGTACCGCAGCAGCAGTGCCGACGAGCTCCACGTCTCCTACACGCACTGGCTCGCCCAGTCGGCCGCGATCTACGCCGTCGGACTCATCCTCACGGCAGCCTTCCTCGCCCTCGTCCCCAATCGCCGAACCTGGTTCACCGCACTCGGCGCCGGCACCATGAGCGCCTTCCTCATCCACGCCTTCGTGCGCCAAGCCCTGGTCCACACCCACGTCTACAACCGTGAAGTCCTGCACCACCCGGCAGGCCAGGTCGCCCTCACCGTCCTGTCCATCTCCCTCGCCCTCCTGCTCTGCACCCGTCCCATCCAGCAGGCGACGAGGCCCTTCATCGAGCCCCGCCTCAACTGGCTCTTCCGCCAAGGCGAAAGCACCCGGAACCGAGCCGCGTAAAGCAGGCAGAAAGCCCACGGTTTCCGCACCGGACACTTGAGTTGTGGGTCTCGATGACCAGCAGCAAGAGTCCAGGGGCGACTACCCAAGACCAGCCGTTCGCCATGCCCATCACCCGTTGCTTGGTCAGCCCCACAGACGACACCGCCCATCATGAGGGCAGTGGTCAAGGCAGGCAGCTTCTCCGGCGCGGTCTTCCGTGAACTCTTCCGTATGAATGGCAAGTTGTCGGGCCTCACGTGCTGGACGGCCTTCCATATCGATCGGCACGATGCCGCCCTGCGCCACTTCATCCAGGCCCTCCGCCTGGCCCGCGCCGGCGGCGACGTCCAGCTCGGCCCGCAATGTGCTGACCACGATGGCGACGCAGTCCCTAATGCGGGGGCTTCTCCTCCGAAGTCGTCGACATGACCCAGGGTGCCCGTCGCGGTCCTCCGCGACCTGGAGAATCCCAACGCCGCCCTCGCCTGGCACAAGCAGGCCACCGCCGTGCCGGCCGGGAGGTATCACCCGCTCCGTCAGCATGCGGCTCGCCACCGCTGTCACCGCCCACCTGCAGGCCCACGATCTTGACCACGGCCTCAAACTCGGCAACCGCAGCGTCGACATCCTCGCCCACATCCAATCGACCCTCGACCCGGGCCAAGGACTACGGCGCTGAATGCCACACCGCTCTCACCTCCTGGCGCCGCGAACCGGGCGTCCGCAAGTTCATCCAGCGCACGCGGAGGGAACTCTGTATCGCCGCCTGAAGAACCCCAGCCCCTCTGCCCGTCTGCAACCGTCGCCAGCGCACTTGCGGACTTCACCACCAGCGTCCGGAGTCTGAGAAGGCCGTAGAACCAGAACCTCACGAATCAGCGGGCTCGCCCAGCACCAGAAGCCCGAAACGGACATCTCAGCAGACGCCCCACGCACCCGACTGCCTCCCCAGCATCCTCGCCGCAGCCACAGCAGCCATAGAAATCCCAGCTCAGAGGCCTACTACGCACATCCCGAAGACCGGGCACACCACCGAGTACGCCCTCTCCCCGCCCGATCCGCTAGGCTATCCGCGGTCAGTCGGCTATCGGGGCCGTGTGCTCGGCAAAGTACCCCTCGGGGTACTGCCCCCGAACCCGGCATCAGCAGTCTGACCAGGGCGTTTGTCTAGCCAGGCCAGGGACTCCGCACTGGGGTTTTCAGCAAGGTTTCCGACAAGCCCCCGCCTCCGTAGCTCAGGGGATAGAGCACCGCTCTCCTAAAGCGGGTGTCGCAGGTTCGAATCCTGCCGGGGGCACCACCGCATCAGCAGGTCGAAGGCCCTGCCGTCCTCATGGGCGGCAGGGCCTTCGGTCTCGCAGCACAGGTGCGGCGCACCGGGGTGCGCCGAGGGCGGGGAGCAGCGGGTGATGCTCACGAAGTCGAGCTGCCCCGGCGGCGGTACGAGGACTTGGCCCCGGCTCCTGGGGGCGTGGATGAGCGTCGCGCCCGGGTCGGTCGTGGGCGCGACGCTCATCATGCACCGTAGGAGTCGTACGCACTCGCCGGGGGCCAGAGGCTCAGGGCCCTGGCCCGCGGCGATGCGGCAGCCACAAGGCTTTGCCGCAAGCCCGGCTTACAGGGCGCTGTTGTTGCAGCCCATGCTCGAACCCATGTGGGTGTTCTGCGCACCCGGGTTGCCCTCGCCGTTGAGCGCGTTGCCCAGCACGCCGTTGAGGATGCCGACCTGGCCGAGGACGTCGACGTTCAGGTCGTGCGACCGGCAGTTGCTGCTCTGCCCGATGGCGAATTGGTCACCACCCTTCCCACCGTCGTGCGCCTGGGCCGTGCCGGCGGCCAGCATTCCGAAGCTGCCGAGGGCAACGACCAGGACGGCCGCCTTGCGAAGCTCGTTCATTTCATCTCCAATGGAGTGCAGTGGACACGATCCGTGGCAGATCGATTCCTTACGGTCACGAAAATTAGTATTAGATAATCCCAAAACGCCCGTAGACGCGCCGGGAGTCGCGACCTTGTTGGGAACCACCCTGAAGTCGTAACGCGCACGAGCGGCCCTTCGACGTCGTCAGCCACCACCCGCTTGTGCGAGGGCCCGGGGCGCGCTCCCCCCGAAACAGGCAGAGCCCGTTTCGGCGCGAAACGCCCCTCTGCCCCGCTGGCCGGGGCCCCTCGCGTGGACGAGACTGCATGGCATGCGCTCACAGGACGTACTCATCGACGGTTACGGACGCATCCGGGAAGAGGTGCACGCCGTCGTCGACGGGCTCTCCGCGGACGATCTCCACGCCAGGCCCGGGGACGGCGAGGCGAACTCCATCGCGTGGCTGATCTGGCACCTCACCCGGGTCCAGGACGACCACATCGCCGACGCGGCCGGCATCGAGCAGGTGTGGCTGGCCAAGGGCTGGGCAGACCGCTTCGACCTGCCGCTGGCGAAGGCGGACACCGGATACGGGCACACGTCCCAGCAGGTCGGCCAGGTGCGGGTGACCTCGGGCAAGCTGCTGCTCGGCTACTACGACGCGGTCCACGAGCAGACGCTCGGCTTCCTCGGCAAGCTCGACGGCAACGCGCTCAACCGCGTCGTCGACGAGCGCTGGGACCCGCCGGTCACGCTGGGCGTCCGCCTGGTGAGCGTCCTGGGCGACGACCTCCAGCACGTCGGCCAGGCCGCCTACGTCCGGGGCCTGCTCTGACCCACCCCGGGACCTCGGCACCCCCGGTCAGGCCGAGCGCCTTGTGCCGCCAGCGGCCAGGGGCGTCGGGAGCCCCGGCATCAACGGACCCTCGGCCGACAAGCCGGGTCGCCCTTCACATGCCGGTAATCGTCTCCCCTGGCCCCACTCGACGCGCCGAGGTGAGACTCGCCCGCGACCTTGATGGCGGCCCCTTCGATGGGCCGGTCGCAGGCGACGCAGAACTTGGGTGCGGCTTGTGGATGTCATGACGCCCGCTCCGCCCCGGAGTCTGCGACAAGGAAGAGCGGGCGGACCCCGTTGTCGGCGGCGCAGCCCGGGTGTCCGCATTCGAATCGTGTACCGGTCTCCGCAGCACTGACCATGCGCACACAGCAACTGGCACCGGATTCATCACAGTAGGTGCAGATGTGGAGCGTCAGCTCTCTTTCGTCGTGACCCGTCATCGTGTGCCCCGCCTCGTCGTCGATCAGGTACAGGACCAGCCTGACGACATGGCGGGGCATGAAGTGCCACAATTCTGTGGCACTCGACCGGAGGCCGAGCCGTCCTACAGGCCGATCCAGGTCGCCATGCTGTCGAGAGTGTCGGGGGTGCGGCGCCGGGCGTGGACGAGCCCTCTGATGGTCTCGCGGGCGCCTGCGTGATAGCGGGTCTGCTGCGGTGCCATCTTGCGGGCCTGCACCAGATCGGCCAGAGCCGCTTCAGTGCGGCCTGTCTCCATCTCGGCGCGTGCCTTGTCGATGTGGAAGTGGGCCCTGCGCGACATGGCCCACGAGCGCGGGATGTTGACCGCGGCGGCGTTCTCGACGGCCGTGCCGTAGTGGTGCAGTTCGACGTTCGCCGATACTTCGTGCACGGCGACGTTCGTCGGGCCGAAGGACAGGAAGTGCACATGCCCGGCTTATCCCGTGCACTTGGCAAGAGACCGGGCCTCCTGGAACGGTACGCGCGGACGGGCCCGTGGGGGAGCGTCCACCTCTGATTCCGTTCGCTTCAGCGGCAGTTGCATGTGATCCACTGGGCGCCATGACTTCACGGACCGTGTACTTGTTCTGCTCGGCGGCCCCGCCAGTCTTCGAGGTCGCCACGGTGATCGAGGCGTTGCAGGCTCGGGGCTGGGACGTGTGCCTCGGGCTGACGCCGACTGCGGCCGACTGGCTGAGGGAGAGCCTGTCGGGTCTTGCGACCCTGACGGGGCATCCCGTTCGGTCGCAGTACAAGCGGCCGGGAGAGCCGGACGTGTGGCCCAAGGCCGACCTGATCCTGGTGGCGCCCGTCACGTTCAACACCGTCAACTCATGGGCGCTCGGCCTGACTTCGACCTTCGTCGTGGGCGTGGCTGCCGAGGCGATCGGCAAGCGGATCCCGATCGTGGCCATGCCGTGCGTGAACGCCGCCTACGTACAGCACCCTCAGTTCGAGCAGTCCGTGGCCACCTTGCGCTCGGCCGGGGTGACGGTGCTGTACGGCGAGGGCGGGTTCGTACCGAACGAACCTGGTGAGCGCCGGGCGGACGGCTATCCGTGGCACCTCGCACTGGACATCGTCGAGACGCTCGCCGGGCCCGGGGATCGGGCCTGATCCCCGGGCCCCTCGGAGCTTTCCCGAGAACCGGGATCGGGCTGACCGTTGCTACCCGGCGCGGAACGTCTGCCGGAAAGGCCTCACGGCTCCACAACCCCCTCCGGGCACCCCGTCCCGCGGGGAATGCTGTACGGCGCGGCCACGTGGTACGTGCCCGGTTTCGGGGCGAGGAGTTCTGTCCACTCGTCGCCCGCCGGCGTCGCGGCGGCCTTGCGGAGGCAGCCGTTCGGGTTGGTGTACGTCTTCGGGCCGTGGCCGCGGAGTTTGGACTCCGGGGTCTCCTGCGGCGGCACGACACCCTTGCCCTTCTCGTCGACCAGTTTCAGCCAGGGCGAGTACGGGATGCGGATGAGGATCTTGCCCGGGGAGCGGACCTCGACCGTGACCTCGCCCTCGCCGGCGTGCTTGACCGTGGCGGGCGGGTCCGCCAGCGGGGTCGGGTTCTCGACCGCGAACAGACGCCAGTGCTCGTTCGACCAGATCTGCTTCAGGTAGGGCAGGCCCTCCTTGATGAGCTTGCCCTCCTGGACGGCGCCGTTCACGTCCGCCGGGCCCAGCGGCAGCACCACGTAGCGCACCGCCCAGCGGTTCAGCCAGGCGTGGTAGTTGTCCGCGTTCAGGGTGTCGTCGTAGAAGAGCGGGTTGCGCTGGATGTCCGCCTGCCGGTTCCAGCCGCGCGCCAGGTTCACGTACGGGGTGAACGCCGAGGCCTCGCGGTGGCTGGAGGCGGGGACGACCTCCACCCGGCCGGTCTTCGCGTCGAGGCCCTGCAACTGGTCGACCAGCGGCGCCAGGTCCCGCGCCCAGGTCGCGGCGGGGGCGGTGCTGACGATGTCGTCCACCGACTTGAAGCCGATCCACCCGTTGAGCCCGACGAAGGCCAGCACCACCGCGTACCACTTGCGGGACTTCGGCACCGTGTACGGGAGGGCCGCGAGCAGCACGACCCCGGCGAACAGCATCGCCATGCGCGTGATGTTCGAGCCGATCTGGGACTGGATCGCGAAGCACAGCAGCACCGCGACGCCGTACACCAGCGCGGCCGTACGGACCGTCCGCCAGTCCTTCGGTACGAGGAAGAGGATCAGCACCGCGAAGAGGAACGGGCCCGACGTCGTGGCCAGCGACATCGGCTGCGTGCCCGAGAAGGGGAACAGCCACGCCGACAGGCCGACCACCACGACCGGCGGCAGACCGATCGCGTACGCGCCCGGGCGGCGCTTGTTCAGGAAAAGTGCGGCCGCGACGAGGCCGAGGAACAGTCCCGCGACCGGGCTGCTCGCGGTGGCGAGCGCGGCGCAGGGCGCGGCCACCGCCGCCTTCGGCCAGCGGTTCTCGCGCTTGTTGTGCGGCCAGCAGAACACCGCGGCCACCGCGCCGAGCGCGAACATCATGCCGAGCCCGAACGTCACCCGGCCCGACATCGCGTTGCACAGGAAGGCGAACAGCGCGGCGAAGGAGCAGGCCAGCGGGTTGCGGACGGCCTTCACGCGCACCAGGATCAGCGCGGTGAGCCCGGCCGACACGGTCCCGGCGATCATCATCGTCGTCCGCACGCCGAGCACCGACATCAGATACGGCGAGACCACGCTGTACGACACCGGGTGCATCCCGCCGTACCAGGCCAGGTTGTACGCGGACTCCGGGTTGCGGCCGACGAACTCGGTCCAGGCGTCCTGCGCCGCGAGGTCGCCGCCGCTGTTCGCGAAGAGGAAGAACCACAGGATGTGGGTCACGGCCGCGGCCGCCGTCACGAACGCGACGGGGTGGCGCATCGGCCAGGAGTCCGGGCTCAGTCCCAGTCCCGGTCCCATTCCGAGGCGTATTCGCGTCTTGGACCAGAGCGCGGACCCGGTCGAGCTCGCGGTCTCGGCGGAGCTCGCACTCGCCGTGTCGGTCTTGCTCGTACTGCTCGTACTCGCGGTGCTGTCGGCGCGGGTGGGCGTCGGCTCAGCGGTGGTCACTGCGGCTCTCCCGCCTCACGCTGTCTCACCTGGCATACGCGACCGTGCGCGCTTGCAGTGCATTACTTTGCAGTTGCATACGGTCTGCGCGGGGGTTCCCGAGGTTCTCCCCAGGACTCTCCCCCGAGATTGTCCCCTGATTCCAAGGACGCCGTCCCCGCGTCCCCAGTTGCCCGAAGCTAGCACGGGGGCGCCCCGCAGGTCGGGGCGCCCTCGATGCGTCCGGGGCGGTCAGCCCAGTCGGGTGAGCTTGGCGCCCGTGCCCGGTTCGGTCAGGGCGCTCTTCAGCTCGACCGGCGCGGTCAGCCTGCCGTTGCCGGAGCCGATGGACAGCTCGCCGACCACGGTGCCCGGCTTCGCCGAGTGCGGGACGGGCTTGCCGCCCGAGCCAAGGGTGACGTCCACCTTCAGGCCCGGCCAGCCGATCGCCTTGAGGTCCTTGGCGGCGACCAGCGGGGTCTTCCCGCCGAGCCCGTCGTCGACGTACCCGACGACATCGCCCTTCTTGACGACCGTCGCCGAGGTGACGGCCTTCTGCACGGCCTGGATCAGCGTGTAGCTGTTGTTGATCGCGGCCTTCAGCTTGTTGTCGAGGGTGGTGCCGGTGCGCTGGCCCATGACGATGCCGTAGATCCGCTGGTTCTTGCCGTCGACGACCGTGTCGGCCGACCACAGCAGGTTGCCGCCGGCCGGGGTCGAGGAGCCGGTCTTGATGCCGCTGACACCCGGCTTGAGCAGGATCGTGTTGTTGTTGTAGATCATCGTGTCGATGCCCGGGATCTTGATCTGGGGCGTGTTGACGATGCCGCGGAACACGTCGTTCTGCATGACGGCCTGAGCCAGCTTGAGCTGGTCGACCGGCGTGGAGACCGTGGTCTCCTTCAGACCGCTCGGGTCGGTGTACGTGGTGCTGGTCATGCCGAGTTCCTTGGCGGCGTCGTTCATCTTCGCGATGAACGCCTCCTCGGATCCGGCGTCCCAGCGGGCAAGGAGACGGGCCGCGTTGTTGCCGGACGGGATCATCAGCAGTTCCAGCATCTGCTTCTCGGTGAACTGCTGGTCCTTGCGGATCGGCGCCGTCGACTCGTCGGGCTTCTTCGCGTCGTCCTCGGCCTGCTGGTCGACCGTGATCTTCTCGCCCTCCTGCTTCCCGGTTATCGGGTGGCCCTTGAGGATCACGTACGCCGTCATCGTCTTGGCCACGCTCGCCAGCGGCGCGGGCTTCTGCTCCCCGTGCGTACCGAGGCTGCCCACCCCGTCCACGGACACCGCCGACTGCCCCTCGGCGGGCCACGGCAGGTTCAACGCACCGCCGTCGAAGGTGTACGTCGCCGACGAGGTCAGGGTCAGCTTCGGCTCCGGAAGCGGACGCATGATCTGTACGACTGCAAAGACGATCAGGAGGAGCAGGACCAGCGGGGTCCAGATCTTGAACCGCCGCACCGTGGTGCGGACCGGGGTCTGCGGCGGGGGCGGGGTGTTCGTCAGCTCGGCGAGCAGGTCGAGCGGGGGCTTCGGCGGCAGCGGCTGCTGACGGGTCCGCTCGGCGCGCTCCGGGATGACCGGGGCGGGGCCGGGGGCCGCGGCCGGCGGCGGGGTGACCTTCGGCGCCTCGGGCTTCCTGACGGGGGCGTCGAGGCCCTTCGCCGGGGCGCTGGGGTTCTTGGCGGGGGCGGCGGGATTCCTCGCGGGGGCCGCCGTGCCGGCGCCCGCGTCGTCCGACCGCAGCGGTATGAACCGGCTGGTCCGCTCGGCGGCCGGCTCCCGCTTGGGCGCGGGCAGCTTGAGCATCGCCGTCGGCTGGTCGACGGCGGGCGGCGCGGGGGCCTTGAAGACGGCGGTGGGGTGGTCGATTCCCTCGGGCTCGGCGGGCTTCGCACCGGATCCGGAGGGGCTCGCTCCGTCGGCCTTGGGATCGGCCTTCGCGGGACTGACCTTCGCGGGGCCGGCCTTCGGCTCGGAAGGCTCCGCCTTGGCGTCGGCCTCGGAGGGGCTCGCCTTGGGCTCGGCCTTCGCGGGGCTCGCCTTCGGCTCGGAGTCGGTCGGCTTGGCTCCCCAGGAGGTGGCTCGCGCGCCGGGGCCCGCGTCTTCGTCGCCGGGCTCGGCGTCGGCGGCCTTGGCGTCGGCGCGCTCGGCGTCGCTCGGTTCGGCCACGCCGGGCTCGGCGGCAGCAGGAGCGGTGCCGGACACCTCGGGCTTGGTGCTGCCGGAGGTCGCGGGCGCGGGCTCGGCGTCGTCCGCCTTCGGGGCGGCTGCCCCGGTGTCGGTGCCGCTGTCCTCGGCGGCTTCCGGCTCGGCGCCCGCCTGCTCGGCCTCATCCGCCTTGGGGGCGGTGGGCTCGGGCCCGCCGTCCTCCTCCGCGTCGGCGTCCGTACCGGTTGCGGCCTCGGCATCGGCCGCGCCGGGCTTGGCGTCCTCGGGCTCGGCCTTCGCACCCTGGGTCCTGGCAGCACCCTCCGGCCCGGAAGCCGCACCCTCGGAATCCGAACCCTTGGGCTCCGCCTCCTGGTCGACCCACGCCGCGACCGCCGCGCGGAGCCGGGAGTCGCCGTCCTCCTGGCGCGGGGCCCGGAAGACCGCGGTCGCCTGATCGACGCCGCCCGGCGCGGTCGCCCCGGCCGGAACGGAACCCGTACGGGCACCGGCGCCGGAACCATTCGCCGTCCTGGCGCCGTCCTCGCCGGAGGGGACCCCGGAGGGGGACGGGGAGGAGACCGCGATACGCGGGTCGCGTTCGCTCGTAGTCGTCTCCCCCGACGACTGCTTCTGCTCCGACTTGTCGGGGGACTCGCCCGCCACCGATGCCTCCTCCAGACGCCGGGTGGCGTCATCCGAAACTGCCCGAACCATGTACCAGTGTCCCGTGTGCCGGGTAGGACCCCCCGGCTAGACGAGAACGACATACCTGCTGGTTCCCGTACGAACCACCCAGGCGCTCTCGACAGATGAATGTGAGAGGGGTCACCCTGTCATTCATCCACGCGGGGAGGCATGGATGGGCAGGAGCCGCAGAACTATTCCGGAAGAGCTGTTGCTGCTCGCTCTGGACCCGGCCACGGGTACCACAGCGCAGCCGCAGTCGCTCGACCTCGGCCTCGCCGGAGCCCAGCTAGTGGAGCTGGCTCTGGCAGGACGGATAGCCCCAGACGGGGATCGTATCGCCGTGGTGATGGCACGGCCGACAGGAGATCCGACACTGGACTCCGCACTGGAACTGCTGCGCAGGCGCGGCAGCCCGGTCCGGGCCGTCCACTGGATCGGCGGGCCCCGCCTCGGGCTCCGCCAGATTTACCTAGCGCACCTGGAGCGGTGCGGCATGGTCCATGCCGTGTCGGGCCAGATGTGCGGGGTGCTGCCGACGACTCGCTACCAAGCGACGGACACGGCGATCAGCCGGGACATCAGGGCCCGGCTGGACAGTGCGATCCGCACCGGCGTACCGCCGGACCCGCGGACCGCGGCGCTTGCCGCGCTGGCCCACGCAGTCGGGCTCGGCAAGCACCTGTACCCCGGCAACGAGGGGCGGTCATCGCGCTCCCGTCTCAGGGACCTGATCAGGCACGACCCGATGGGCGGTCTCGTCGCGCACGCCGTGATGGACGTCCAGAACGGTGTGGCCGCTCAGCCACGCCGAGGCGGCCAGGGCCCCGGCGCCGCGCCGGAGACCGGAAGCCGCCACGCGGCGGCGGCCGGCGTCCCGATGCAGCCGCATCACGGGGCGATGGCGAGGGCCGTGGCACACCACTAGCACCACCAGCCGCACCGGCAGGACCTGCACGACCAGTCGCATCACCAGCCGCATCGCATGACCGCCGCACCGTCGTCCCCATGACCCGGTTCGGGAGCCGCACCATGAACGCGCGGGGCTGTCCCAACAGCCCCGCGCGTTTGCGTAGTCGCTGTGTGTGGCCATTTTCCAGCGCGCGCCCGGATGTTGGTGGCAGTCTGCAGAGCAGAAGAACAGAAAAGCCGTGAGCCGGAGGTGCGTTTCCCGTGGCGTCCAATGTCAATCCCACCGTGAGGCGACGCCGACTGGGCCAGGAGTTGCGCAGGCTCCGCGAACTGAAAGGCATGACCGCCGAAGAGGTCGCAGAACGCCTGCTGGTGTCCCAGTCGAAGATCAGCCGCCTTGAGAACGGCCGCCGTTCCATCAGCCAGCGCGATGTCCGCGATCTGTGCGGGGTGTACGAGGTCGAGGACCACCGCATCGTCGATTCGCTGATGCAGATGGCCAAGGACTCCCGCCAGCAGGGCTGGTGGCACGCCTTCGGCGACATCCCGTACAGCGTCTACATCGGCCTGGAGACGGACGCCGCGAGCCTGCGCGTCTACGATCCCCAGGTCGTGCCGGGCCTGCTCCAGACCCCGCAGTACGCCGAGGCCCTCATCGCGGGGGCGCTCCCCGAGACAGCCCCGACGGACGTCGAGAAACGGGTCAACGTCCGATTGCGGCGACAGGAGCGGGTACGGGCGGCGGAGAACCCCCTGCGACTGTGGGTGGTCATCGACGAGGCCGCGCTGCGCCGCCGGGTCGGGGACAAGCAATTGATGATCGACCAGCTGGAGTTCCTCATCGAGCGGTCCCAACTGCCGCATTTCACCGTGCAGGTACTGCCGTTCAGCATGGGCGCGCATCCGGGAATCAACGGCCAGTACGCGATTCTGGAATTTCCGGACGCCTCGGACTCCAGTGTCGTCTACATCGAGGGCGTCACCAGCGACCTTTACCTGGAAAAGGCCAATGATGTCCAGAAATACAGCGTGATGTACGAGCACTTGCGCGCACAGGCCCTGAATGTGGACCAGACCCGGGAATTCATTACCGGGATCGCGAAGGACTACGCCCGTGGCACGGCCGGCTGAGATCTGAAGCGCGGCACCGTACACCCCCCACGTACCGCGATGGAAGGCCCGGCCGGAATATGCCATCCGGTCGAGTGAATGGCCGCCGCGCACCCCGGGACCTGCGAGTAGCGTCGATCACGCCAACGAAGAACGCTGGCCGAGAACGACCAACTGGCAAGAACCGGAGCGAACATGGCAATTCTTCAGGGCGCCACGGACACCTGGACCAAGTCCTCGTACTCCACCGGAAACGGCGCATGTGTCGAAGTCAAGTCTCCCGAGATGCACGCCATCGCCGTGCGGGACTCGAAAGTCACCGAGGGCCCCTCGATCGCCTTCGCCCCCGGCGCGTGGAACGCGTTCGTGGCCGAGGTGACCCGGGATTCCCTCAGCTGACCACCCACGACAGCCGACGTGATACCCGCCTCACCGACAAGAGCCCTCTCGACTGGTCCGCCGTCCCGGCCGAGGGGGCTCGGCCATGTCCTCGGGCCCCGGCCGCTACCGGAGTTCGTCCACGTAGCGGTCGGTGCCCGGCACGGTGGGAATGAACGGCGCCGCCAGCTCCAGCCTCCCCAGCCCCGTTTCGGCGACCTCGGCATCGAGCCCCGTGAAGTGGTCCGCCCACACCTCCCCCGGATCCCGCTCCAGGAACCACAGCAGCGTGAGCCGGGTGCCGACGCCCTCGACCTGCTTCACATACGTCATGCGGTCGCCCGGCAGCGGGGTGGGCCGGAACACCGTCACCATCGCGGCGGGCCCCCCGGCGAGCCGCTTGGGCAGATGCCGCGAACGCAACCACTCCAGCAACTCGGCCCGCGCATCGGGGCTTTCGGCGTCGACGACCTCCAGGACGAGGCCCGCGTACGGGTGGTCCAGGGCGTGGTAGTCGCGCGGCCCGGCGGCACCGTCGCGGTAGACGGTCGCCTCGTGGTCCTGGAACGAAGTGAAGACATGGGTGCGGTCCTGGTAGACGCGCCCGTCACGGTTCAGCCGCTTGTTGATGCCGACGGTCCACTTCATGTGCTCGTCGTAGCGCCCGTCGGTGATCCAGTACGTCGAGAGGTAGCAGCCCGCGCCGACCGGCTGGGCGATCGCCGACTTCTCCGGGTAGCGCAGCTCCTGGAGTTCGCGGGTCGCCACCCAGCGGCGCCCCGCATACATCCAGGGCATCGCCATCGCGCCGGCGTAGTAGTGGTCGTCCTCGTACCAGCGGTTGTACGCGTACTCATGGCCCGGATGCGGCTCCACCATGGTGATCAGCGCGTGCCCCGGACGCACCCCGTAGGGCCCCACCGAGGCCAGCTCCGCATACGCCTCGGGCCGTGTGTCCTCCGTCATGCCGCTCCCCTTCCCTCCGCCACCGGACGGACATACTCTGACGCCCCGTCAGACGAAGTGCCAGAGCCGGGAGGCGACCGGATGTTGCTGAGTGGGAAGACCGTCATCGTGTCCGGGGTCGGGGCCGGGCTCGGACACCAGGTCGCCGCGGCCGTCGTGCGCGACGGGGGCAACGCGGTGCTCGGCGCGCGCACCGAGGCCAACCTCGCGAAGTCGGCCGCCGAGATCGACCCGGACGGCACCCACACCGCGCACGCGCCGACCGACATCACCGACGAGGCGCAGTGCGAGGCGCTCGCGGCGCTCGCCGTGGAGCGCTTCGGCGGGATCGACGCCGTCGTCCATGTCGCCGCCTGGGACAGCTACTTCGGCGGCCTCCAGGACGCGGACTTCGCCACCTGGCAGCAGGTCATCGACGTGAATCTGCTCGGCACGCTGCGCATGACGCGGGCCTGCCTGCCCGCGCTCAAGGCGCGCGGCGGCTCGGTGGTCGTCATCGGTACGCAGTCGTCGGTGGCGGCGCCCTCACAGGTGTGGCAGGCGGCGTACGCGGCGTCCAAGGGGGCGCTGACCTCCGCGATGTACTCCATGGCGCGCGAGCTCGGCCCGGACCGGATCCGGGTCAACACGGTGCTGCCGGGCTGGATGTGGGGTCCGCCGGTGCAGGCGTACGTCCAGTTCACCGCGCACACCGAGGGCGTGCCCGAGGAGGAGGTGCTCGGGCGGCTCACCGAACGGATGGCCCTGCCGGAGCTGGCCACGGACGCGGACGTGGCGGACGCCGTGGCCTTCCTGGCCTCGGACCGGTCCCGCGCGATCACCGGCCAGTCGCTGCTGGTGAACGCGGGCGAGCTGATGAGGTAGGCGTACGGTCTCACCTCACGTACGGACAAAGGCAGTTGGACCCGACTCTCTCGGCCGCACGGGACCCGCATCCCGTGCGGTCGTTCGCATGTGCAGGGAGCCCGATGGACCGAGCCTGACGAAGTGCCCTCATCGTGTGGCCCCCGTCACGGGCGCGACAACACCCCTCGAAGCAAAGGGACGGCAAAATCGTTCGACTTTGTGATCCTCGTTCATATCTGTGACCGTGCGATGTCTTGACCACCCCTCCGACAACGGGTTCAATCCCCGAAGTCCCCGCTCCCGCACGGGGCGCCGCCGAGCCGGACGTACTGACGAAGAGCATCCGAGTTCATTGACGTTCACAAGGCGGACCCCTTGGAGGGGGCACATGAACAGTCTCGACTGGGCCGTACTCATCGGCTACTTCGGCGTGATGGTCGCGATCGGCGTCTGGTCCCACAAGCGGGTCGGCGACGTCTCCGACTTCTTCACCGCCGGCGGCAAGATGCCGTGGTGGCTGTCCGGGATCTCGCACCACATGTCCGGCTACAGCGCGGTGATGTTCACCGGCTACGCCGGCATCGCCTACCAGTACGGCGTCACGTCCTTCGTGACCTGGTCGTTCCCCATCGCCGTCGGCATCGGCATCGGCGCAAAGCTCTTCGCGCCCCGGCTCAACCGGCTGCGCTCCAAGCTGCACGTGGCCTCCCCGCTCGAATACCTCAAGAACCGCTACAACGTCTCCACCCAGCAGGCCCTCGCCTGGTCCGGGCTGCTTCTGAAGATCGTCGACGTGGGCGCCAAGTGGGCCGCGATCGCCACCCTGTTGTCGGTGTTCACCGGCATCACGATCACCCAGGGAATCTTCATCACGGGCTGCATCACCGCGGTGTACTGCACGGTCGGCGGGCTGTGGGCGGACGCGCTCACCGAACTCGGCCAGTTCATCATCCAGTTGTTCGCCGGGCTCGCGATGCTGATCGCGGTCATGGGCAAGCTGGACGGCTTCTCCACGCTGTGGACGGTCTGGGACAAGCTGCCCAGCGGCCACGCGCACGCCACCGCCGGCCCGTACACCGTCACGTTCCTGATGGCGTTCCTGTTCATCAAGACCTTCGAGTACAACGGCGGCATGTGGAACCAGGCCCAGCGCTACATGGCCACCGACTCGGCGCGCTCGGCGACCCGTTCGGCCCGGCTCTCCGCGGTCCTGTGGGCGGTCTGGCCCACCGTGCTGTTCTTCCCGATGTGGTGCGCGCCGCTCCTGGTCCACGCCAAGAAGCCGGACGGCTCGGACAGTTACGCCCTGATGACCGAGACGCTGCTGCCGCACGGCATGCTCGGCCTGGTCGTCGTCGGCTTCTTCTCGCACACCATGGCCATGTGCTCCTCGGACGCCAACGCCATCTCGGCCGTCTTCACCCGGGACATCATGCCGGTGCTCTCGAAGGCGGCCCGCTCCTGGAACTCGCGCGCGGGACTCGTCGCCGCACGCCTGTCGACGCTGGTCTTCCTCGGCCTGTCGATGACGATCGCGACGCAGGTCAATTCACCCGCGTTCAAGGACATCATCACCGTCGTGATCAAGTGGGTGGCCGGGCTCATGGGCCCGATCGCGATCCCGTTCATGCTGGGCATGCTCAGGACCTTCCGGAAGTCGGGCCCTACCGCGGCGCTCACCAGCTGGGCGGCCGGGCTGCTCGCCTTCTTCTTCGTGAACTACAACCTCGACGGCTCGCAGAAGGCCGGTGTGGCCCTGCAGTGGCAGGTGTCGGTGCCGCTGGCGATCTCGCTCGTCCTGTACGTCCTGATCGGGCTGCTCAGGCCCGAGGACACCCCGGAGCGGGACGCGCTGCTCGCCCTCATCAACTCCGATGACGACGGCCCGGGTTCGGCATCCGCCGCGGCGTCGCTTCCGGCTCAGCCGGCGGCGGGGGACGCGAAGGCGGTGACGGCCGAGTGATGACCGGCGGTACGACGCCGACGGCCTGCCCCGCTCCTTGCGGCGCGGGGGTTCAGCCGATGATCTCGGGCTGGTCGGGGTAGGCGTCGTCGCGGTGCGGGCCCCAGCGCTCGTAGCGGCTCCGGGAGTCGTCGCTCTGCGGCGGGCAGTGCTGGCCGTCGCCCTCGTTCTCGTCCATCACCATGGCGTCGACGGCCTGTTGGGCGTCCCTGGCGTCGTACGGCGGAAGGTCGCCCTCGCGAGCCGAGGGGTCGGTGAACGCGGGCTCCGCCTCGGACTGGACGTACTGCTGCTGACCGGAGTCGTCGGCCGGGGCCGCGAGCGAGGTGCCCGCGCCGGCGCCGAGCAGCACGAGGGCGACCAGCGGGGCCGTGATCCAGCGTGCCGACAGGCCGCGGGAGTACGCGGTGCGGGCTCTGGGGATGGGGGTCATGAGGACGACCCTGGCGAACTCCCGCGTGCGCGCGCGAGGGACACGCGGTTCCGGGTGCGGCCATCCGCCCGCACGAGTGGTTTCAGCCCCTCGGATAGCGCAGCAGCCAACTCGCTGTGTTGACGGCCGGGCCGTGCAACGCGGGGCCCTGGGTCATCTCCATCGCGAAGTCGTCGGCGAGTTCGAGGAGGGTGGATCTGCCTTCGAGCTGGGCGAGCCAGGCGGGCGGCAGCGCGGTCTCGCCGTGCATCGCGCCGAGCAGGCTGCCGCAGACGGTGCCGGTGGCGTCCGAGGGCCCGTCGTGGTTGACCGAGAGCAGCAGTCCGTGCCGGATGTCCTCCCCGACCAGCGCGCAGTACACGCCGATCGCAAGCGCCTCGGGGGCGGTGTGCCCGGTGCCGAGGGTGGCGACCAGGCCCGGGCTCGGCATGCCCTGCCGCACCGCGCCGAGCGCGTGCTTGAGCGCCTCGGTGACCGGCTGGTGCCCGGGGCGCACGGCGAGCTGCGCGAGGGCCCGCTGGACGGCGCCGTCCATGGACTCGCCGCGCGCCAGCCCGTGCACGACGACGGCGAGCGCGCCCGCCGAGAGATAGGCCGCCGGGTCGCCGTGGGTCTGCGCCGCGCACTCCACGGCGAGCTGGAGCACCAACTGCGGCTCCCAGCCGACCAGGAGGCCGAAGGGCGCGGACCGGGTCAGCGCGGCCGGGTCGTCGGCACCCGGGTTCTTGGGCTGTTCCAGGGTGCCCATGACGTCGTCGCCGAGCCCGACGAGGCAGGCCTTGGCGGGGTCGCGGCGGGCGTAGAGCCACTCCTCGCGGGCCAGCCAGCCGTTGTCCTCTCGGCGCTCGTCGGGCCCCCAGTCGCGCTGGGTGGCCGCCCACCGCAGATGCGCCCGGTGCACATCGGTGGGCGGGTGCCAGGCGCCGGTGTCGCGGCGCACCTGGGCGCGTATGAGCCCGTCGACGGTGAACAGGGTGAGCTGGGTGGCCGCGCTCACCGCGCCCGGGCGTCCGTACGCGGGGACCAGGTCGCCAAGGGCGTCCATGCCGTGCCGCTCGCGGATCTCGGTCAGGGCGAGCCCCGCGACGCCCGCGCCGAGCGTGTCCCCGATGGCCCCGCCGAGCAGACAGCCCCGTACCCGGCTGCGGAAGTCCTGCTGTTCGGCACGGCCCCAGACGGGTGCGGTGGCTCCGGCTGCTGCGCTCATGCGGCAGCACGGTACCTGAACGGATGCGCCCGTTTAAGAGGGCAAATTGACCGAACCCGGGCAGGGGCGGTCACGAGCTGGTCAGGGTCTGGGGGTGGGGCCCGGCTCCGGCGGGATGCCCGGGTACGCCGGGTCGCCCTCGTCGGCGGGCAGCGGCCCCGGCGGGATGCCCTGGGCCGCCCCTGCCCGCGCGGCCCGCGCCAGGTCCGCGAGGGCCTCCTCCTCACGGCCCTGGGCCCGGTGCAGCCGGGCCCGCTGCTGGTACGCCCACACATAGCCCGGCACCAGGGCCACCGCCCGGTCCAGGTCGGCCAGCGCCTCGGGCACGCGCCCCAGTTCGGCGAGAGCCACCGCGCGGCTGCCGAGCGCCCACGCGTACCCGGGGTCCAGCGCGAGGGCCCGTCCGTACGCGGCGACGGCCTCCTCGTAACGCCCCGCGAACCGGTACACGTCGCCGCGCTCGCCGAGCACCCACGCCCACGACGGCGAGAGCCGCTCGGCGCGGTCGAGGTCGGCGAGCGCGTCCTCGGTGTCGCCGAGCAGGCCCCGCACATGGGCCCGGCGCACCAGCGCCCAGCCGTAGTCGGGGTCGATGAGCAGCGCCCGGTCGAAGTCCTCCAACGCCTCGGCGGGACGGCCGAGTTGGGCCCATGCCTGGCCCCGGCTGCCCAGGATGAGCGCGTCCGCCGGGTCGAGCGCGAGGGCCCGGCCGAGTTCGGCGACGGCCTCCTCGTAGCGGCCCGCGCGCCGGTGGGTCTCGCCGCGCTCGCGGGGTGCGCGCGGGCGGCCCGGCTCCAGCTCTTCGAGCCGGTCGAGGTCGGCGAGGGCGGCCGCGTGGTCGCCGACGGCCCGGTGGGCGACGGCCCGCCCGTGGTGGGCGTCCGCGCAGGACGCGTCCAGCGTGAGCGCGCGACGGTAGTCCGCGAGGGAGTCCTCGTACGCCTCGGTCCTGAAGTAGCCCCAGGCGCGGGCGATGTGCACGGCGACCCGGTCCCCGTCGGTGAGTTCGGGGCGGGCGAGCATCATGCCGAGGACGTCTATGGCGTGGCGCCGCTCGGCGTCCAGCGCCGCGAGGCAGGCGGCGCCCCACTTGCGCAGCGGCTCGCGGTTGGCGTCCTCGCCGGCCTCGGCGATCACCCGCGCCCAGCGCCGCGCGGTGACCGTGCCCTGGCGGCAGGCCTCGATGCCGTCGCGCAGGACGACCCCGAACGCGCCGGCGGGGTCGGCGCACAGCCGGTGGTAGAGCTCTTCGAGGCGCGGCTCGCGCCAGCTCTCGTCGCGCCAGCGCCCGTCCCCTGCCGCGGCCCGCTCCTGGGCGTACCAGGCGGCGAGCCGCTCGTGCCCGGCCCGCCAGCGCTGCGGCGAGGCGGTGCGCTGGAGGCGCTGCATGGGGGCGCGGACGACGTCGTGGTACTTGATGCGGCCACCCTGGTCCCGGACGAACGGGAGCGAGCGCAGCCAGTCGAAGAGCCCGGCCGCGTCCCCGCTGACGGCCGCCCGGAACACGTCCTCGTCGAGCCGGCGCGGCAGCGCGCCTTCGAGCGCGGCGGACCTGCGGACCGGGTCGGGCTCCCACTTCAGGAAGCGTTCCACCGCCGTGGCGCTGGGGTCGCCGATGTCGCCCGGCGTCGCGGGCCGGCTCCCGGCGAGGGTGCTCACCAGCACGGGCAGCCGCCCGGAGAGCCGCAGCACATCGCGTACGACGTCCTCCTCCAGCACCCCTTTGCTCGCGAGGAGTTGGCGGGCCTCCTCCTCCGTGAAGGGGTCGAGCGGAAGGTCGGCCACGTAGTCGGCGGCGGCGGGCCAGTGCAGGGGGTCGGGCCGGCTCTGGCCGGACAGGGTGAGGACCGTGTTGGCGGGCAGCCCGCCGTACCGGTCGGTGGTGACCAGATCGCGCAGCCAGCCGTCGAGGAACGCGCCCGTGCGCTCGTACGTGTCGAAGAAGAGGACCACCCACGGCGCATGGGCGGCCACCCGGCCGAGCTCCTCGACGAACACGGGGGTGAGCACGCGCAGCGGGTCGAGGACGAGCTGCACGTCCTCCTGGCGCCCGAGGCGGGCACTGAGCGCGGCCCTCAACCGCTCGGCGCCCTCGGCGAGTTGGACCGGATCGACGGTGGAGGCGAGCACGCCCACCCCGGGCACGAGGCCCACCCCGGCGAGCCCCGCCCGAGCCGCGACGACCGCCCCCGCCGAGGGCCCCGAACCGGCCCCGGCCCCGGCCGCCTCGGCCTCGTAGCGGCGCTGGCGGTAGGTGGCCAGGATCTTGTCGAGCGCCTTGAGCGGCCACCCCTGCCGGGCGAACCGCGCACTGATCGCGCCGAGGGCCTCCGGCACGCTGTCGACACCCTCGTCGGTGTAGGCGGTCAGCGCCCCGCGCTCCAGGGCGGCCTGCTCCAGCTCCCGCACGAGAAAGGTCTTCCCGACCCCGGCGTTGCCGTGCACACGAAAGACGAACCGGTGCCGCTCATCCTCAACAGGGACATCGAAGTTCCCCTGAAAAACGGCGAGTTCGTCCCGCCGCCCCACGAACCCGGCGCGTTTGCGGCGTCGGATGAGCTCCTGCATCGAAGGCTGCACGCCTCCCATCACTCCCCCCAACCCCCGTCAGCCGAGACCGAGATACTCCCCCGGGTCGACCATATCGGGCAGCGCCGGAGCGCCGTGGGGCCGCAGCCCGTGGAGATAGACGCCGACATGCCGCGCGGCGAGCGCTCCCGCCGCCTCGCGCGGCAGGTGCGGCATGGGCCGGCAGGCCATCGCCGCCGCCCCGACCAGGTCGAACGCCGTGATGTCCGCCCGCAGCACCCCTTCGCCACGCCCCTCGACGAGCACCTCTTCCAACGCGACGAGAATCGCCCGCTGCAGCTTCCGCACGCGGGCGTCGCGCACGACGGGTCCCCCGACGAGCGGCATGACGAGACGCTCCCGCTGCTCGACGACGCGCCGGAAGATCTCGTCCAGCACGGCCTCAGCGCCACCCCCGGCCGCACGAGCCGCCTCGACGACGGCGAGAACCGTCTCGAACCCCTCCAGGGCGACGTCCGTGACGAGCGCGTCCCGGTCGGGGAAGCGCCGGTAGAGCGTCCCGATGCCGACTCCGGCCCGCCGGGCGATGTCGTCGAGGGCGACGGCCGTGCCCTGCTCACGGAACAGCTCCCGGGCCGCGGCCAGGATCTTCTCCCGGTTCCGCCGGGCGTCGGCACGCAGTCCTGTCATGCGGAACATGCTAGGTGCCGCCAGCTAACTGGAGCTTTTCCTCCAGATACGGCGTACGGTGGTGCTGCCAGCCACCGGCACACCAGCCGCAGACCGGAAAGGCACACCCATGCCCTCTGCACCCGAGGACCGCTTCTTCGTACTCAAGCCGGGCGAGACCCGCCCCACCCGCGTCCCGCTGCCACCCGGCTTCGGCGTGAAGGTCACCACCACCGACAGCGAGGGCCGCCTGGCCGTCCTGGAGAACCGCCTGGACGTCGACATCCCGCCCCATGTCCACGACCTGATGGACGAGTTCGTGTACGTACTGGAGGGCGAGATGGAGATCGACTACCGGGGCACGACCCATCGCCTGACCGCGGGCATGTCGGCCCTGCTCCCCCACGGCATCCCCCACGCCATGCGCAACGCCTCCCAGCCCCCGGTCCGCGCCCTCCAGATCTCGACCCCGGGCGGCTGGGACCGCTTCGTGGAGGACATGTTCGAAGCGGGCCCGAAGATCCGCACGGCCGAGGGCGCGATGGACCTGGAGAAGGTCAACGCGCTGGGGGAGAAGTACGGGATGCGGTACACGCGGGGGACGATGGCGCTGGACTGAGCGAACTTGTGCAATTCGGCCGTGGCACACGCCCCTTCAGGGGCGCGGGGAACCGCGCGGCCAGCCCCCATCGGGCCGCAGATGAACCCCGCACCCAGCAGGCCGCGTCAGTCCACCACCGGCAGCAGCTCCGGCAGATGCCCGTCCGACGCGTGGGCCGCGCGCACCCGCTCCTGGGGTACCTCGCCGTACAGCGTCGTGCGCGGGCGGGACGGGCGGCCCGCCGCGTCCGCGATGGCCACCAGGTCCTGGATCGAGCGGTACGAGCCGTAACTGGAGCCCGCCATGCGGGAGATGGTCTCCTCCATCAGCGTGCCGCCCAGGTCGTTCGCGCCCGACCGCAGCATCTCCGCCGCGCCCTCCTGGCCCAGCTTCACCCAGCTGGTCTGGATGTTGGGGATGTGGGGGTGGAGGAGCAGGCGGGCCATGGCCGTGACCGCCCTGTTGTCGCGGGACGTCGGGCCCGGGCGCGCGATGCCCGCCAGGTACACCGGGGCGTTCGTGTGGATGAAGGGGAGCGTCACGAACTCCGTGAAGCCGCCGGTCTCCTGCTGGATGCGGGCCAGCGTCCTGAAGTGGCCCAGCCAGTGGCGGGGCTGGTCGACGTGGCCGTACATCATGGTGGAGGAGGAGCGGATGCCCAGTTCGTGGGCCGTGCGGACGACCTCGATCCAGGTGGCCGTCGGGAGCTTGCCCTTTGTCAGGATCCAGCGGACCTCGTCGTCCAGGATCTCCGCCGCCGTGCCCGGGATCGAGTCCAGGCCGGCCGCCTTCGCCTCGGTCAGCCATTCGCGGATCGACATGCCGGTGCGGGTCGCCCCGTTGACGACCTCCATCGGGGAGAACGCGTGGACGTGCATCCCGGGGACGCGCTCCTTCACCGCCTTCGCGATGTCGAAGTAGGCGGTGCCCGGAAGGTCGGGGTGGATGCCGCCCTGCATGCAGACCTCGACCGCCCCCACGTCCCAGGCCTGTTCGGCCCGGTCCGCGACCTGGGACAGGGACAGCGTGTACGCGTCCGCGTCCGTGCGGCGCTGGGCGAAGGCGCAGAAGCGGCAGCCCGTGTAGCAGACGTTGGTGAAGTTGATGTTCCGCGTGACGATGTACGTCACGTCGTCGCCCACCATCGACGTGCGGACGTCGTCCGCCACCCGGCACAGCGCGTCCAGCGCCTCGCCGTCCGCGTGCAGCAGCGCGAGCGCCTCCGCATCGGTCAGCTTCGTCGGGTCGTCGGCGGCGACCGCGAGCGCCTGGCGTACGTCCGCGTCGATGCGGGACGGCACCATGCCCGGGGCCGCCGCCTCGCGCAGCGCACCCCAGTCTCCGTACACCGAGTCGAAGTCCTCGCGGCGGTCGCCGGTGCGGCCCTCGGTGTCGATGGTGCGGTGGAGGTCGGTACGGCCACTGGCGGTGAAGCCCTCGTCGGGCTCCTGCCACGGCAGGCCGCGCACCTCGGCCGACTCGTCGGCCAGGCCCGTCTCCGGGTCCGCGAGCGCGCGGACGTGCGGCAGCAGGCGCGGGTCCAGCCACGGCTCGCCGCGCTGCACGAACTCCGGGTAGATGCACAGCCGTTCACGCAGCGCGAAGCCCGCCTCCCGCGAGCGGTCCGCCAGCTCGTCGATCTGCGGCCACGGGCGCTCGGGATTCACATGGTCGATGGTGACCGGGGACACCCCGCCCCAGTCGTCGATCCCCGCGCCGATCAGCCGCCCGTACTCGCCCGCGACCAGGTTCGGCGGTGCCTGAAGACAGGCGGCCGGGCCCATGATGTGCCGGGCGACGGCGACCGTCGCCACCAGGTCGTCGAGCTCGGCGTCCGGCATGCCGCGCATCGCCGTGTCCGGCTTGGCGCGGAAGTTCTGGATGATCAGTTCCTGGATGCCGTGGTACGAGCGCGAGACGCGGCGCAGCGCGAACAGCGACTCCGCGCGCTCCTCGTACGTCTCGCCGATGCCTATGAGCAGCCCGCTGGTGAACGGCACCGAAGAGCGCCCCGCGTCCTCCAGCACCCGCAGCCGCACGGCCGGTTCCTTGTCCGGGGAGCCGTAGTGCGGGCCGCCCGGCTCGGACCAAAGCCGGGTCGCGGTCGTCTCCAGCATCATGCCCATGGACGGGGCGACCGGCTTCAGGCGCTGGAAGTCCGTCCACGACAGGACGCCCGGGTTGAGGTGCGGGAGCAGCCCCGTCTCCTCCAGGATGCGGATCGCCATGGCGCGTACGTAGGCGATGGTGTCGTCGTAGCCGTGCGCGTCGAGCCACTCGCGGGCCTCGGGCCAGCGGTCCTCGGGCTTGTCGCCCAGCGTGATGAGGGCTTCCTTGCAGCCCAGTTCGGCGCCCTTGCGCGCGATGTCAAGGACCTCGTCGGGGGACATGAACATCCCGTGCCCGGCCCGGCGCAGCTTGCCGGGCACGGTGACGAAGGTGCAGTAGTGGCACTTGTCCCGGCACAGCCGGGTGAGCGGGATGAACACGCTCTTGGAGTACGTGATGATCCCGGGCCGGCCCGCCGCATCGAGGCCGGCGTCGCGGACCCGGGCGGCCGAGGCCGTGAGGTCGTCGAGGTCGTCGCCGCGGGCCTGGAGCAGCACGGCGGCCTCGGCGACGTCGAGCGCGACGCCGTCCCTGGCGCGTTTCAGCGCACGCCGCATCGAGTTGGCGGTCGGTGCGGCGGACTGCGGTGAGGCAGGGCCCGGTCCTTCTGCCTGCGGGGGCTGCGCGCTGGAAGTCATCCACCGAGCATACGAGCGTGCGCTCGCCCGGGGACCGTGGGCATCGTCACCAGCCCCCCGAGATCAAGCCGCCGCACATTTCCGGCCGTTCTGCACCAAAGGGCATCGCTACGCAGCGCGCCCGCCCCGATACTGGGGGTCGCTCCGGGCCCGAGCGGCGACACCCGTGCAAGTCGACGACGACGAACAGGGATGGAACCGACGTGACTTCAAAGGGTTCAAAGGGAACGCAACCGGCCGCCGTGGTGAGCCTCTACCCGGAGCTGGACGAAGGTGCGCTCGTACAGGTCGTGCAGGCGCTGCGCACCGGCGACACCTCGAAGCTCGCCCCCGCCCGGGCGGCCGAGGTGGCCGAGACACGGGAGACGGCGACCTTCCTGGACGGCGTGAAAGTGCCGGTCGGGGAGGGCGTCGAACTCGACGCCGCGTTATGGCTGCACAACGGCGAGGGGCCGCACCCGCTGATCGTGATGCCCTCGCCGTGGGCCAAGCAGGGCTGGACCGTCTACACCGTGCAGGCGATGCGCTTCGCCCGCAGCGGCTACCACGTCCTCGCCTACACGACGCGGGGCTTCGGCGAGTCCGGCGGCGAGGTCGAGGTGGCCGGCGAGAAGGACATCGCGGACGGCATCAAGGCCCTGGACCACCTCATCTCCCAGGCCGGCGGCCCGGATTCGGTCGGGAAAATCGGCTTCCTCGGCGACTCGTACGGCTCCGGCATCAGCCAGCTGGTCGCCGCCGAGGACCCCCGCGTGCACGCCGTGGTCGCGCTCAGCACCTGGGGCGACCTGGGCGAGGCGTTCTACGAGAACGGCACGCGTCACGTGGCCTCGGTCCGGACGCTGCTCGGCGCCGCCGCCACGGCCCGGCTCAGCGCGCGCACCCAGAAGGCCTTCGACGACGTCCTGGCCAACGAGAACGTCGAGGAGACGCTGGAGTGGGCGGCCGAGCGCTCGCCCTACCACCGCGTCGACAAGCTGAATGAGCGTCGGGTTCCGGTGCTCTTCGCACAGGCCTGGCACGAGACGCTGTTCCCGGGCAACCAGACGCTGAAGATGTTCAACGCGCTGAGCGGCCCCAAGCGGCTGCTCTGGTCGATCGGCGACCACTCGGGCCCCGAGATGACCGGCATGGTGGGCCTTCCCAACCGGATCTGGCACGAGGCGCACCGCTGGTTCGACCGCCATCTGCGCGAAGTGAACGGGGACGAGGCCGCGGCCGCGGCGTTCGACTCCGAGTCCGGCGCCGAGGACCAGATCGTCAGCGAGATCATGTGGGGCCGGGCCCTGGAGTCGCGGGCGACCTGGCACGCGGCGACCGGCAACCCCGAGCGCTTCTACCTCACCGGCCCCTCCGAGGGTGCCAAGGACGGCGGGCTCCTGGACAAGCCCACCAACGGCTGGCACACCACGTTCGCCACCGGCACCGACACCCCGGCCACCGTCGCGGACCGGATCATCTTCACCGGGTACGCCGAACTGGCTGGGCTCCCCAAGGCGTATCTGACGGGGAAGATCGACCGTGCCGCGGCCGGGGTGTGGACGAGCGCGCCCCTGCCCTCCCGCCACCAGCTGCGCGGCGTGCCGAGGCTGCGCCTGACGGTCGCGCCGAGCGCGCCGGACACGACCTTCGTGGCGTACCTCTTCGACGTGAACGCGCTCGGCGTGGCCCGCATCATCACGCACGCGCCGTACACGCTGCTCGGCGGCACCCCGAAGACGCCGGCCACGGTCGACATCGCGCTCCAGGTCACCGGGTACGACGTGAAGGCCGGCCACCGCCTGATGCTCGTCGTGGACTCGGTGGACCCGTTCTACGACGAGCCCAACGGGGCCCCCGGCACGATCACGATCACCTCGCCCGACGAGGACCCGTCGTACCTGGAGATCCCGCTGAGCTGAGCCAGTCCGAGCGACCGGGGGCGGCTCTTCCCCAAGCTCCTGAAGGGAGCAGGGGAGACCCCAATGGCCGCCCCCACTTCCCGCCTACAGATACGAGGCGTACTCGTCCAGAACCTTGAGCACCCCGGTCTCGTCGGCGGGCGGCAGCTGGAGGACGACCTCCTCGATGCCGAGCTCGGCGTAGTGGGCGAGCTTGCCGGGGGCCGGGAGCACGGCGTACGGCACGATCTGGAGGTCCCGCACGTCGCGCCCGGCGTCCTCCCACGCCCGGCGGAGCACCGGCAGCGACTCGGTGAGACCGCGCCCGCCGATGGGCAGCCAGCCGTCCGCGTACTCGGCGACGGCCGCGAACAGCTTGGGCCCGGCGGCCCCGCCGACGAGCGTGCGGGGCGCGCCGTTGCGGGCGGGCTTGGGGAAGGCGTACGAGGCCTTCACGGACCCGAACTCGCCCTTGTACGAGGTGGGTTGATCTGCCCACAGCGCACGCATCAGCGCCATCCGGTCGCGGACGAGTTCGCGCCGGGTCGCCCAGGCGACGCCGTGGTCGGCGGCCTCCTCCTTGTTCCAGCCGTAGCCGAGCCCGAGCGTGAAGCGGCCGCCGGAGAGGTGGTCGAGGGTGGCGATCTGCTTGGCGAGGTCGATCGGGTCGCGCTGGGCGACGAGCGTGATCCCGGTGCCGAGGTGGAGGTTCTCGGTCACCGCCGAGGCCTGGCCGAGCGCGACGAACGGGTCCAGGGTGCGCCCGTACTCCGGCGGCAGCTCACCGCCCGCCGGGTAGGGGGTGGCCCGCTCCACGGGGATGTGGGTGTGCTCGGGCAGGTAGAGCCCGGAGAACCCGCGTTCCTCCAGCTCGCGGGCGAGGCGTACGGGGGTGATCGTCTGGTCGGTCAGGAAGATGGTGACGGCGATGCGCATCGGCATACCTTCCGGTCGGTCTGCGGTGGGGATCACTTCCTATCCTCAGCGGGACGAGCCCGCAAGGGACGCCCGCGGCCGATGCCCGGCCGAATCGGCCACGGGCCCTCAACTCCCCGACTCCCTGCGTTCACACGTGGGTACGAGAGTGGGCAGGCGCCCGGCTGAAGGACAGCCGCCCCTCGGAAACACCTCGACCCATTTCCCGGCTCATCCCCCAACCTCTTGGGAGCTCAGCTCATGACCGAGAACGGATCCGGATCCATCGGCAGACGAGGTCTCATCGTGACGGGCGCGGCGACCGCGCTTACCTTGGGAACCGTGAGCTTCGCGAACGCGGCACCCGGCGGCGGCGCGGGCGGCCGCCCCGACGAGACCCGGGTGGTACGCGGCACGCTGCCGCCCGGCTCCCCCGACTTCGTGTATCTGCCGGTCGAAGTCCCGCACGGCGTACGGGAGTTGGCGGTCTCGTACACGTACGAGAAGGTGACGGTGCCGGCCGGCACGCAGGGCAATGCCCTGGACATCGGCATCTTCGACGAGCGGGGCACGGGGCTCGGCGGGGCCGGGTTCAGGGGCTGGTCGGGCGGGGCGCGCACGGAGTTCTTCATCCGGGCGGACGACGCGACGCCGGGCTATCTGCGCGGCCCGGTGCGCGCGGGGACCTGGCATGTCGCGCTCGGCCCGTACACGGTGGCGCCGCAGGGCCTGCCGTACACGGTGACGGTCACGCTGAAGTACGGCGAGCCCGGGACGACGCCGGCGCCGGTCTACCCGCCGACGCGGGCCAAGGGGCGGGGCCGGGCCTGGTACCGGGGCGACTGCCACATGCACTCGGTGCACTCGGACGGCGGCCGCACCCCGGCCCAGATGGCGGCGCTCGCGCGGGCGGCCGGCCTGGACTTCATCAACACCTCCGAGCACAACACGAATGCGGCACACCGGGCGTGGCAGGGCCTGTGGGGCGACGATCTCCTGATCATGACGGGCGAGGAGATCACGACGCGCAACGGCCACGTGGTGGCCCTGGGTACCGACCCGGGCACCTTCGTCGACTGGCGCTACCGGGCCCGGGACAACCGTTTCGGCCACTTCGCGCGCGAGGTCCGCGCGGCGGGCGGCATCGTGGTCCCGGCCCACCCGCACGCCACGTGCGTCGGCTGCGGCTGGAAGTTCGGCTTCGGCGAGGCGGACGCGGTGGAGGTGTGGAACGGCCCGTACACCCCGGACGACGAGGTGACTCTCCAGGAGTGGGACAACTCCCTTACGGTGTCGGCACGTTCGGGCCGGGCCTGGACCCCAGCGATGGGCAACAGCGACGCCCACCGCGACCCGGACCGCATCGGCGGCCCCCAGACGGTGGTCCTTGCCGACGACCTCAGCCGAGAGGCGATCCAGGCGGGCCTGAAGGCGGGCCACTCGTACGTGGCGGAGTCGGCGCAGGTGTCCCTGTCCTTCTCGGTGTCCGGCGGCCACGGCCAGCACGCGGGCATCGGTGAACGCCTGCGGGCGGACGCCGCCGAGCCGGTGACGGCCCGCCTGGAAGTGACGGGCGCGCCGGGCTGCTCGGCATCCTTCGTGACGGACCAGGGCACCCTGTACACGACCCGGCTCCCCGCCTCGGGCACGGGCACGGCGACCTGGCAGACGACCCCCCAGTACGCGACGTACATCCGGGCCGAGGTCCGCCACGCCCCGGTCGTCCAGGGGCTCCCGGGACCGCTGACGGCGTTCACGAATCCGGTGTTCCTGGACGGCCGGTAACCCGACGTGACCCCGCGGCCGTGCTTATCGTTGTACTGCGCGGCTGCCTGTGACCACACACGCGGCGGGGAAGGAGTGCCACAGTGACTGCTGTCGACGACAGGATCAAGATGGCCAACCAGAGCAACGAGCTCACCCTCGACACCATGTTCGAGCTGATTGAGCAGATGCGCGTCCCCGAGGGATACAAGGTCGAGGTCGTCGAGGGGGCCATCTACATGTCGCCGCAGCGGGACACTCACTGGGACATCACGGCAAACATCATCGAACAGCTCCGGGCCAAATATCCCCGCCAGCGCCTCAAGTCCGACGTCCGCATCGACTTCCCTGGGCGGCTCAACGGGTTCGCTACGGATGTGACGGCCCTGGCCGTCGGTGCCGAGAAGGACGCGAAGGGGCACTGGCGCTACCAGGACATCGAGTTCGTCGCCGAGGTCATCTCCAGGGACACCGCAGCCAACGACTATGGCTCGAAGAAGGAGACGTACGCCAAGGCCGATGTTCCCGTCTACCTGATCGTCGACCCCTATTCCAGCGAGTGGCACCTCCACACCCTGCCGAGGGACGGCAAGTACCGCAGCGAACTCACCCTCGACTTCGGCGCACCCATCGACCTCGAAGGAACCGTCGTCGGCCTCACCCTCCAGACCGACGACTTCGCCCGCGACTGAGCCTCGCCGTACCCTCGCCCCATGACCAGCAGCACTCCCCAGTCCGTCGACCGCGCGCTCGCGATCCTCGATGCCGTGGCGGACGCGCCCGGGCCGGTGGGGGCCAAGGAGCTCGCCCGGGGGCTCGGCTGTTCGCTGTCGACCGTGTACCACCTGCTCGGGCCGCTCACCGCGCGCGGGCACCTCACCCGGACCGCCGAGGGGTACGCGCCGGGGCCCCGGGTGCCCGCGCTGCACCGGTCCTTCCAGCGGCATCTGCGTCTCGCCCCCGGCGTCGGTGAGCTGCTCGGGCGGCTGCGCCGGGCCACCGGCGCCGAGGCGTACTACACGGCGTACCGCGGCGGGCTGATCACCGTGGTCGACAGCACCGCCCCCGTAGCCGACACCGCCAACCCCTTCACGCCCGGGCCCGAGATCCGCGCCCACGCCACCGCGCACGGCAAGGCGCTGCTCGCCGGGCTCCCCCGGCCGGTGCGCCGGCGCTACCTGGACGAGCACGGGATGGCCAGGTTCACCGACCGTACGATCACGGCCGCCGACCGGTTCGAGGCGGAGCTCACCCGGGTCCGCGGGCAGGGGTTCGCCGTGTCCATGGGGGAGGCGGATCCGGCGTACACCTGTCTCGCGGTCGCGCTTCCCGGTCCGCGCGGGGACGGCAGTGTGCATGCCCTGTCGGTGTCGCTCGCCACCACCGATTTCCGCAGGCGGCACCGCGCGATCCGGGGTGCCGTGGCCCGGGCGGCCGCCGAGCTGGTGCCGGGGGCCTGAGAGGCCCGGCCGCGACGGGTTCCGGCCCGGATTCCGAAGGAGCCGGAATCCGCCGCCGCCCCGCTTGCACCGGCTCCGTCCGCCCCGCACCGTGAAGGCATGATCTTCATCGCCGTACGGTTCACCGTCCGCCCCGAGCACGCCGACAACTGGCTCACCATCGTCGACGACTTCACGCGCGCCACCCGCGCCGAGCCGGGCAACCTGTTCTACGACTGGTCCCGCAGCGTGGACGACCCCACCCAGTACACCCTCCTCGAAGCCTTCGCCGACGCGGCCGCGGGTGCGGCACACGTCGACTCCGACCACTTCCGCGCGGGCATGGAGTCGATGGCCGGCGCCATCGCCGCCACCCCCGAGATCATCAACGTCGAGGTGCCCGGCCAGGGGTGGAACAAGATGGCCGAGCTGTCCCCGAAGTAGGCGCTAGCCCGGCCAGACGATCGCCTGGAGTTCGCTGTACGCGTGCAGGGCGTACGAGCCGACGTCCCGGCCCACCCCGCTCTTCTTGAAGCCGCCGAACGGCGCCTCCATGTTGCGGCCGATCGTGTTCACGCCGACCCCGCCCGCGCGCAGCTGCCGCGCGACGCGGAAGGCGCGGGCCACGTCCCCGGACCAGACGTAGTCGAGCAGGCCGTACTCGCTGTCGTTGGCCAGCGCGATGCCCTCGTCCTCGTCGTCGAAGGGGACGACCACGACGACCGGGCCGAAGATCTCCTCGCGGGCCACCCGCATGTCGTTGGTGCAGTCCGCGAGGAGGGTGGGGGCGACATAGAAACCCCGCTCCATGGCCGGGCGTTCGCCGCCCGCCACCACCGTGGCCCCCTCCTTCCTGCCCAGCTCCACGTACGACTCGATACGGTCCCGGTGGGCGGCCGAGATCACCGGGCCGACCACCGTGTCCCGGGCCGTCGGATCGCCGACCTTCATGAAGCCCGCGTACCCCTTGAGCTTCTCGATCAGCCGGTCGTGGACGCCTCGCTGCACCAGGACGCGGGTCGGCGCGGTGCAGATCTGGCCGCTGTAGAAGGCGAAGGTCGTGCCGATGCCCTGGACCGCCGAGTCGAGGTCGGCGTCGTCGAAGACGAGCGCCGCGCCCTTGCCGCCCAGCTCCATCAGCTGCCGCTTCATGTCGCGGCCGCACACTTCGGCGATGCGCTGCCCGACGGCGGTGGAGCCGGTGAAGCTGACCATGTCCACGTCCGGTGAGTCGACGGCCGCCTCGCCGACCGCGGGCGCGGACCCGGTGACGACGTTCACCACCCCGCGCGGCACCCCCGCCTCCTGAAGCGCCTCGGCCATCTTGAACACCGACAGCGGATCCTGCGGGGCGGGCTTCACCACCACCGTGTTGCCCATGGCGAGCGCGGGCGCGACCTTGCCCGCCGGGTTGGCCCAGGGGTTGTTGTACGAGGTGATGCAGGTGACCACGCCGACCGGCTGCCGCACGGCGAGCGCCCCGAAGACCCCCGCCTTGCCCATGGGCCCGGCCTCGTTGATCTGCGGTACGAGCGCCTCCTCGACCGGCTCCAGGGCGCCCTTCGCGTACCGGCGGAACCGGGAGACCCCGACGCCCACCTGCATGCCGCGCGCGGTGGCGCTGGTGGCACCGGTCTCGGCGCGGGCGAGTTCGGCGTTCGGGGCGAAGTCGCGCTGCATGAGGTCGGCGGCCCGGTCGAGGATCGCGGCCCGCTCCTCGGGGCGCGTGCGCGACCAGGATGCGAAGGCTTCGCGCGCGGCGGCCGCCGCCCGGTACACCTGCTCGCGACTGGCCTCGGGCGCGAGCCCGACGACGTCCTCGGTCGCGGGGTCGAGCACGGGATAGTGCCCGCCGTCGGGCTCGACCCACTCGCCACCGATGAACAACTGCCGTTCGCCGTCGCTCATTTCGTGCTCACCGTCCTGGTGTCGCGGCCCGAGCGGAGCACCGTGCCGGGCACGGCCCCGGTCACCCGGTCGTCGCGGAGGGTCTCGATGCCGTTGACCCGGACCGAGACGATGCCGATCGCCTTGGAGTCGAGCCGGGGGCTGTCGCCGGGCAGGTCGTGTACGAGGGTGGCGGGCCCGGCCTCGATGCGTTCGGGGTCGAACAGGACGAGGTCGGCGTGGAAGCCCTCCTCGATCCGGCCGCGCTCACGCAGCCCGAACAGGCGGGCGGGATCGTCGGTGAGCATCTTCACGGCCCGCTCCAGGGGGACGAGTTTGCGGCCGCGCAGGCAGTCCCCGAGGAAGCGCGTCGTGTACGGGGCGCCGCACATCCGGTCGAGGTGCGCGCCCGCGTCGGACCCGCCGAGCAGCACGTCCTCGTGCTCCCACGTCTCGCGGCGCAGCGCCCAGGTGGCGGGGTCGTTGTCGGTCGGCATGGGCCAAAGGACCGTACGCAGCCGGTCGTTGGCGCAGATCTCGACGAGGCAGTGGAACGGGTCGAGCCCGCGCTCTGCGGCGATGTCGCCGACGACCCGGCCGGAGAGGCCCTCGTTCTCGGGGCTGTAGGTGTCGCCGATGACGTACCGCCCGAAGTTGGCGAGGCGGCGGAAGATGCCGGCCTCCTTGCTGTCGGCGCGGCGCAGCATCTCGGCGCGTACGTCCGCGTCGCGCAGGCGCTCGATGCGTTCGGGGACGGGCAGGCCGAGGATCTCGCCCCAGCCGGGGATGAGATTGAGGGCGCAGAAGGTGCCGAGCGACATGTTCATGGGCGTGAGGATCGGCATGGTCAGCGCGACGATCCGGCCACCGGCCTTGCGGGCGCGCTCACTCGGGACGAGCTGACGGGGTACGCGTTCGGGTACGGCGGCGTCGATGGTGAGGACGTTCCAGTTGAGCGGACGCCCGGCGGCGGCGCTCATGTCGACGAGCAGATCGATCTCTTCGTCCGCGAACTGGTCCAGGCACCCGGCGACGATGGCTTCCAGCTGCGTACCCTCGTGCTCCCCAACCGCCCTGCTGAGAGCGAGCAGTTCGGCGGGCAGCGCGTGCCGCGAGGCCACGGGCTTGCCGTCGCCGTCGGAGTGGGTGGAGGACTGGGTGGTGGAGAGCCCCCAGGCCCCGGCGTCCATGGCGTCGTGGAGCAGGGCGAGCATGGCGTCGAGCTGCTCGGGGCTCGGCTGCCCGCCGACGGCGTCCGGACCCATGACGTGGCGGCGCAGGGCGCAGTGGCCGACCATGAATCCGGCGTTGACGGCGATGCGCCCGTCAAGGGCGGAGAGATAGTCGCCGAACGATTCCCATCCCCAACTCACGCCTTCCTCAAGGGCCTTGAGGGACATGCCCTCGACCTTGGACATCATGCGGCGGGTGTAGTCGGCGTCCTCGGGGCGGTCGGGGTGGAGCGGGGCGAGGGTGAATCCGCAGTTGCCTCCGGCGACAGTGGTGACGCCGTGGTTCATGGACGGGGTGGCGTACGGATCCCAGAAGAGCTGGGCGTCGTAGTGGGTGTGCGGGTCGACGAACCCGGGGGCGAGTACGAGCCCGGTGGCGTCCTCGGTGCCGGCGGCGGGCTCTTGGATGGTGCCGGGGTCCGCGATGACGGCGATCCGGCCGCCCCTGATGCCGACGTCGGCGGGCCGGGCGGGGGCGCCGGTGCCGTCCACGAGGGTGGCGCCCTTGATCAGGTGGTCGAGCATGGGGTCCCTTTCTTCGGTACGGCGGCTTTGCCGTGCGGGGTACGCGGGGGCGGTTCTGGGTACGGGGCGCGCACCCCCGCCGGGGCGGTGCCGGGTACGCGGGCCCCGGTTCTCCGCGCGCGGGTCTGCCCCGGCCGGGGGCGGTTCTGCGTACGCAGGGTGCGCCTCCGTTCTCCGCGTACGCGGGTCTGCCCCGGCCGGGGGCCGCCGCGAATGGCCTCCGGCCGGGGCCGGGTACGAGGCGGCGGTCCGGGAAGACGCCACCCCGCGTCTTTGTGCCCGGGGGCCACTGCCCCCGGCACCCCCTGGGCTGGGGCGGGCCCCCGGGGGTTGCCCACCGGCCCGCCCGTATGCGCGGGGTCGAACAGCTCGGGCCCTCCTGGGGCTCCGCCCCAGACCCCGGGGGGTTCGCCCACCCACCCGCCCGTGACGGGGGTGGGATGCGGGGTGCCCTGGGGCTCCGCCCCGGACCCCGGCGGGGCTGCGCCCCGCTCCCCCCAACCCGCCTTCGCCTGCGGACCGCAGGTGGCTGGTCGCGCAGTTCCCCGCGCCCCTAGCAGGGTTGATCCTGGCCGGCACGGGAGCATTTCAGCCCGTCATGGGGGTCCCCCCTGGCCCTTGAGGCCTTGGGGGAGTTTGAGGACGAGCGCCCTTAAGGCGCGATACGGGGTCTGGGGCAGAGCCCCGGCAGCGACCACCGGGCCGCACCCGGACATCTCACCCCCGGAGCCCGCGCGGCGGAACGCAGAGTGTCACAGCGGAAGGGGAGGGAGTGCGGGCCCCGGGGCCCGGGGGGCGTCAGCCCCCCGCCGCCGCCCGGAACCGGGACGACCGGTGCACCGGATCCGTGTCGATCTTCGGAATCACATGCTCCCCGATCAGCCGAATCGTCTGCATCGTGTCCTCGAACGGCACCCCGATCGGCAGCCCGAACGACAACTGATCCGCCCCCGCCTGCTCCCACCGCTTGCACTGCGCCGTGACCTCGTCCGGATCGCCGCAGATCATCAGCTCCTCGGCGATGAGCAGCTCGATGATCTCCGCGTTGTACTCCGGCAGGGTCTCCGGCCACTCCGGAATCCCCTCCGGCCGGGGGAAGGTGTCGTGGTACCGGAACACCAGCGACTGAAGCCGGTTGAGCCCGCCCTCGACCGCGATCCGTACGGCCTCGTCATGCGTGGGCGCACAGATCGCCGTCGACGTCACCATCACGTTGTCGTTGACGAAGTCACCGACCGGCTCGGCCTCCTGGATGGCCGTCTTGTACTGCTCCAGGACCCACTCCATGTCGGAGACCTTCTGCACGGAGAAGCCGAGCACCCCGAGCCCCTTGCGCGCGGCCATGGCGTACGAGGAGGGGGACCCGGCGGCGTACCACATGGCCGGGTGCGACTTCCCGTACGGCTTGGGGAAGATCTTGCGCGGCGGAAGCTGCCAGTGCTTGCCCTGGAACCCCGGGTACTCCTCCTGGAGCCACATCTTGGGGAACTCCGCGATGGTCTCTTCCCAGATTTCCTTGGTGTAGTTCATGTCGGTGACGCCCGGTATGAACCCCAGGATCTCGTGCGAGCCCGCTCCCCGCCCCGACCCGAACTCGAAGCGCCCTTCCGACAGGTGGTCGAGCATGGCCACCTTCTCGGCGACCTTGACCGGGTGGTTCACCTGGGCCAGCGGGTTGAAGATGCCCGAGCCGAGGTGGATGCGCTCGGTGGCGTGGGCGAGGTAGCCGAGGAAGACCTCGTTGGCCGAGAGGTGCGAGTACTCCTCCAGGAAGTGGTGCTCGGAGGCCCAGGCGTACTTGAAGCCGGACTTGTCGGCCTGGATGACGTACTTCGTCTCCTCCATCAGCGCCTTGTGCTCCGCCATGGGGTCGACCGCGGACCGTGCTGCCGGCACGTATCCCTGCACAAAGAGTCCGAATTCCAAGGGACTTCTCCTTCATGAGATATCACGAGTTTCTGACGCATCGTCAGATTGTGACGAGCTCGACTGTTCCACCGGCCGCGAAGGCAGTCAATACCTGACGACAAGTCAGAAGACGTACAGGACCGGGACCGTGACCAGGACCGGCCTCAGAACAGCGACACCCCCGCCAGCCAGCCCCCGTCGATGACGAACGGCTGGCCCGTGATGTACGAGGAGTCCTCGGCGGACAGGAACAGGGCGAGCGCGGCCACCTCCTCGGGCCTGCCGACCCGGCCGAGCGGCACCAGCTTGCGGTAGAGCTCGTCGAGGGCCGCCGACGTCTCGGTTGCGTCCGCCGTGGGATCCAGCTGGGCGGGGTTGGACATCGCCGTGTCGATCGCCCCCGGGCACACCGCGTTGACCCGGATCTTCAAGTGCGCGAGCTCCATCGACGCGACCCGGGTGAGCCCGAGGATGGCGTGCTTGGTGGCCGCGTACGTACCCACCGCGCTCATGCCGGTCATCGCCGTGTACGAGGCGGTGTTGACGATGGTGCCGCCGCCCGCGGCGCCTATCTCGGGCGCCACGGTCTTGATCCCGAGGAAGCAGCCGACCTGGTTGACCTGCACGACCTGCATGAACTCATCCAGCGGGGTGTCCACCAGCGCGTTGAACCGCAGAATCCCGGCGTTGTTGACCAGCCCGTCGATCTTCCCGAAGGCATCCTTGGCGGCGCCGACGGCGGCCGTCCACTCCTCCTCCCGGCTCACATCGAGATGGACGAAGCGGGCCGCTTCCTCCCCCAACTCCTTCGCCAGCGCCTCGCCCTGCTCGTCCAGCACATCGGCGATGACGACCTTGGCTCCCTCGGCCACGAAAAGGCGGGCCTCCTGCTCGCCCTGCCCGCGCGCCGCACCGGTGATGAGGACGACCCGCCCATCGAGCTTGCCCATACTGGACTCCTAGTCATTGAGGTACGGGCCGACGTCGGCCCCGAACGCGGCCATCTGGTCGGTGAGCTCGTCGCGCCCCCGGGACCGGAACCGCACCTGGATCTGGTCGACGCCCATCGCCCGGTACGCGCGCAGCGACTCCGCGAGGGCCTCCGGCTTCCCGGTGAGGGTGCGCCGGCCGGTCTCCCAGCCGGGCTCACCGACGTACAACGCCTCGGTGATCGCGCCGATGACGATGGGGTCGACGATCCCGGCATCCTCGCGGATGCCCTTCAACTTGGCGATCTGGGAAGGGAGTTCACTCCTCTTGTCCCCCTGGGGCAGCCAGCCGTCCCCGCGCAGGGCGGCCCGGCGGACCGCCGCCGGGGACGATCCGCCCACCCAGACGGGTACGTGCCGCTGGGCGGGCCGGGGCCGCTGTCCGAGCCCGCTGAACGCGAACCGCTCGCCCTGGAAGGACGGGTACTCCTCCGGCCCGAGCGCGGCCCGCAGTGCGTCGATGGTCTCGTCGAGCACGGGCCCGCGCCGTTCGAAGTCGGCCCCGACCGCCTCGAATTCCTCCTGTACGTGCCCGGCCCCGACCCCCAGGATCAGCCGCCCGCCGCTGAGGTGGTCCAGGGTCGCGTACTGCTTGGCGGTGACGAGGGGGTGCCGGAGCCCGACGACGGCGACATGGCTCATCAGCCGGACCCGCTCGGTGACCCCGGCGAGGAAGGAGAGGGTGGCGACGGGGTCGTACCAGATGGTGCTCATGGGTCCCGCGAGCCGCCGGGGAATGGCAACGTGATCGCAGCTGGCCACGTACGCGAAGCCGGACCGGTCGGCCGCCCGCGCGATCGCGGCCAGATCCTCCGGCCCGGCGTCGGCCTCCCACCCCTCCGCGTAGATGGTGCTCTGCGACTGGACGGGAAGCTGCATCCCGTACACCAGTCGCCCGTTCGGCAGTATCGGCACCGTACGCCCGCCTCCACCCTGATCTGACGATCCGTCAAATGACTCGGTGGCCCCATCGTCATTGCTGACGCATCGTCAGGCAAGGGGTGTGCGGGCGGTGGTGGTGTCAGCCCAGCAGGGCGTACACCGTGGAGGCGCGGGCGGCCGGCTCCTCCGCGCCCTCGGCCGTCATGGTGATCTCGGCGAAGGCCATCCGGCGCCCGAGCTTCGTGACGCGCGCGTCGACCAGTACGTCGACGCCGGTCACCGGGCGCTGGAAGGTGGTGGACTGCTGAACGGTCGTCATCGGCCCGTACGCCCCGCGCGCCGAGGCCACGGCGATGACGGTGGCGGTGTCGGCGGCGGCCATCAGCGCCTGCCCGCTGATCCCGCCCCCGTCCCGGGCGAGCGCGTCGCTCCAGGGCAGCCGCAGTACGGCATGGAACTCGCCGGTGTCCTCCACCGTCAGCCCGAGACCGAGCACCCAGGGTGCGAAGTTGTCGGCCAGGATCTTCTCTGCTTCAGCAAGGGTCAGCGCCATGCCGCTCATGGTGGCGGCGCCCCGGACAAATGTCACCGCCACCCGACGACGGACCACCCTGCCGCGTCCCGGACCGCTTGCGCCACGATGAGCCCATGACCCTCCACACGGTGCTCCTCTACGGCTGCGCGGCGGCCGTCGTGGTGCCCGGCACGAAGATCGTCCAGGCCGGGGCGGGCGCGCGCCGCGTGAACCCGGCCGAACTGCTGCGCATCCTGTGGCGGCGCCCGGTGCCGTGGGTCGCGGCGGCGCTGGTGGTGGTAATGGCCGCGATGGCGGTCGTGCAGACGGCAGTCCCCTCCGCCATGGACCACCTCCAGCGCGAGCCCGGCGCACCCTGGTGGCGGGCGCTGACCGCACTCCTGGTGCAGACCTCCGGCCCGCTCCAACTGACTTTCAACCTGGCGGCGATCGTGGTCATCGCCCCCGTGGCCCAGCGTCGGTTCGGCCCGGTGTGGATGCCGCTGATATTCCTGGCGAGCGGGGCTACCGCGCAGGCAGTGAGCATGGCGGGCTGGAGCCCGACGGGAGGCGGCGACTCGGTTGCCCTGTGCGGCCTGCTGGGCGCCCTGGCAACAGCCCAACTCCCGCGCCCGGCCCCATTGGCGCCCCGCCTTCTCCCCGCCCTGATCCCCGCGGCGGGCCTGATCCTGTGCGCTCTGGGCAACAACCACGGGGTGGGGATCCTGGCGGGGTGCGTACTGGGCGCGTGCCTGGCTCGGCTCCGGGTTCGGACGGCTGTCCGGCTGGCCGAGTAGCACCAACTCCTGCCCGGCAAGCGGCCCGCGGGGTAGAGGTGATCCACTCGCATCGGCACCTGGGGCCGACTTATGCGGCATCCGCCGATTGGCTACGGAAGCAGGCGGAGGAGACAGTCACCTCGATCATCGAGGAATACTCGCCGCCTGCGGGCTCGATCCCCAGCCGGATGTCAACGGCGAGACGGTCGGCAGAAGACTCGGCGATGATCTGCGGAGACTTCGACCGGCTGCTGTCGACACCGTCCTTGGTGATCTTCCACCCGTTCCGGGGGAGTCGATCCCGCAGCCGGTCCATCGCACGTCGCAACTCATCGTCGGGAACCCCGTACACACTCCAGGGATGCCGCATCCTGTGGACCGTCTGATCGTCCGGGTAGTCCGAGCAGGCCAGCGTCGACGGTCCGGGCTCCGACACCTTTCCCTTGACCCCCATGATGTCGAGCAACTGACTCGACGTGCCCTGCACCTTCTTCTTCACCTGCGCTTCGTCGCGAATTTGCACGCTCTCACCTTTCGCCCCAGAGCAACCCGAGAGAACCAAGGTCGCGGCGACCAGACCGATCGTCACTGAATGCCACTTAGCCATAGGTCACCTTGTTGTACCTGCCAGTTATTACGGCCGCCTGGTTGCGGAGACTCTCAGAATCTTCGTCCCAGTACGCTCCGTGATCTGCGGCGTCCGACTTCTAGACGTCGGACTGGGCCGCCGCGGTGTCCACCCCGCCACCGGTGGCGAGCCCTTGCTGCCCTTGGTCCAGCGCGCCAAGTGCCTGCTTCACGTCGCCGCCGAGCTCCCCGACGGCGCGCCCCGCCGACGTCCACACGGCTTGCGAGACCTTCACGTCCGCCGTGCCCACATCGTCCTGCGCGGCGCTCGCCAACCGCATCGCCGTAGCGTCACGCTTGAGCTGCGCCCACTCCTCCTCGAACGACGCCACTCTTCCCCTCCGCCTCTCCCGCCCCACGCTTCCCGCCGCACGGCTATGAGGAGGGATGGGCAGCTTCATGAGTACGCGTACTCAATCACTCCTGGCCCGCAAGGCGGCGGCACCGGCAGCAACCATCAGCCCCTGCCAGGGTCGTCGCGGTCCGCACGGTGACGGGACCGACCGGGCAGCGTCAGCTCCGCCCACACCGTCTTGCAGGGGCCGGGCCCCGTCAGGACGCCCCAGCGGTCGGCCAGGGCACCGAAGAGCAGCAGTCCACGGCCCGCCTCGCCGCACGGTTCGGCACGCACGACGGGCAGCCGGTCACCCTGCGCATCGGTCACCTCGATGCGCAGGGTGACGCCGTCCTCTCTGAGCAGGAGCCGCAAGTCCCGCCCCTGCACGCGCCCGTGCAGCGCGGCATTGGCCGCCAGTTCGCCGACGACGTACTCGGCATCCGCGAAGCCTCTTTCCCAGCGGCGGAGTTGCTCGGCCGTGGTGATCCTGGCGATCCGGGCGCCGCGCCTGGTGCAGGAGAGCTGGACGCTGAACTCACGTACCCCTTGGGCAGTTTCCTGTTTCACATCACTCAGCGTGGCCACCCGCGCCTACCCTGGCGAGCGATCGAGCGAGTACACAGAGTTTCTGTCCCGGCGTTGTGCCGGTGCCGTCCCGACCGTCCCGGGTACGGCCGCCCCGGAGGTGGGTGCGGATGAGCGACGACTGGGGCGTGGAGCCGGACGACGAAGCGAGCGCGGTGGTGGCAGCGGTCGGCCGGCAGCCCAACGGTCGCACCGGGCGGCCTGCGTGGCCCGGTGTTTCCCGCTCGGCCCCGCCTAGGCGCGCGCCCCCGCCCAAAGCCCCTCGGGCGTCAGCCCCAGCAACCCGATCGCGTTGCCCCGCACGATCCGCTCCACCACATCCCCCGCCAGGTGCCCCATCTGCGACTCCCCCACCTCCCTCGACTTGGGCCACGTCGAGTCCGAGTGGGGGTAGTCCGTCTCGTACAGGACGTTGCCCACGCCGATCGCGTCCAGGTTGCGCAGCCCGAACGCGTCGTCGAAGAAGCAGCCGTACACGTGGTCCCTGAAGAGTTCCGACGGCGGGCGGTGGACCTTGTCCGCCACTCCGCCCCAGCCTCGGTTCTCCTCCCAGACCACGTCCGCGCGTTCCAGGATGTACGGGATCCAGCCGATCTGGCCCTCCGCGTACATGATCCTGAGGTTGGGGAAGCGCTCGAACTTGCCGCTCATCAGCCAGTCGACCATCGAGAAGCAGCAGTTGGCGAAGGTGATGGTCGAGCCCACCGCGGGCGGGGCGTCCGGGGAGGTGGAGGGCATGCGGCTGGAGGAGCCGATGTGCATGGCGATCACCGTGCCGGTCTCGTCGCACGCCGCGAGGAAGGGGTCCCAGTCGTCCGTGTGGATCGAGGGCAGGCCCAGGTGCGGCGGTATCTCCGAGAAGGCCACCGCACGCACCCCGCGCGCGGCGTTGCGGCGGACCTCGGCGGCGGCAAGCTCCGCGTCCCACAGCGGGATGAGGGTGAGGGGGATCAGGCGGCCCCTCGCCTGGGGGCCGCACCACTCCTCCACCATCCAGTCGTTGTACGCCCGCACCGAGAGCAGGCCGAGTTCGCGGTCCTTCGCCTCGGTGAAGGTCTGGCCGCAGAAGCGGGGGAAGGTCGGGAAGCACAGGGCCGATTGGACGTGGTTCACGTCCATGTCGGCGAGGCGGGACGGAACGTCGTACGAGCCCGGTCGCATCTGCTCGTACGTGATCACTTCCAGCTTTATTTCGTCCCTGTCGTAGCCCACCGCCGTGTCCAGGCGGGTCAACGGGCGGTGCAGGTCCTCGTACACCCACCAGTCGCCGATCGGCCCGTCGTCCCCCTTGGCTCCCATGACCGGGGCGAACTTGCCGCCCAGGAACGTCATTTCCTTCAGGGGGGCCCTGACGATGCGCGGGCCGATGTCCCGGTATGCGGACGGGAGGCGGTCCCGCCAGACGTTGGGGGGCTCCACCGTGTGGTCGTCCACCGAGATGATCTTCGGGAAGGTCTCCATGTCGTTTACGGTAGACCTGATCTGACGATCCGTCAGCTAGTTGACCCCCGCATCCTGCCCGATTCGCGGTGGACAGCGCTTGCGATGAGTGTGCAGGGCATGTGTCGAAGCCTTGTGCAGAGCGTCACCCGCTGCTGACGCGACCCCTCCGGACAGGGCAGACTGGCGGGGAGCAATCCAGGAGTACGGGGGTACAGGGGGCAGCTATGGACCGTGACGGCGGGACGCGCGTACCGGAGCAGCGCGCTCCGGTACCGCCGCCGCAGCGCACGACGGGGCACCTCGTCCAGGCGGCGGCCGAGCACGACCCGGAGGCATCCGGCGCCGGGCTCCGCTTCGGCGTACTCGGACCCGTACGGGCCTGGCGGGGCGAAGAGGCCCTGCCGTCCGGCTCCCCGCAGCAGCGCGCCCTGCTCGCCGCCCTGCTCCTGCGCGACGGCCGCACCGCCACCGCCGCCGAACTCATCGACGCCATCTGGGGCGAGGAACCGCCCTCGCAGGCGCTTGCCGCGCTCCGCACGTACGCCTCCCGGCTGCGCAAGGTGCTCGACCCCGGGGTCCTGGTCAGCGAGTCCGGCGGCTACGCGATCCGGGCCGGCGCCGCCACCCTCGACCTCGCCGAGGCGCAGGAACTGGCGACCGCCGCCGAGAAGGCACGGGCCGGCGGCGAGAAGCCCCGCGCCCGCGACCTCCTGAACGAGGCGCTCGCGCACTGGGACGGCGAACCGCTCGCGGGCGTGCCGGGCCCGTACGCCGAGAACCAGCGCACCCGGCTCGCCGAGTGGCGCCTCCAGCTCACCGAGGCCCGCCTCGACATGGACCTGGAGGCGGGCTGCCACGCCGAGGCCGTCTCCGAGCTGACCGCACTGACGGCCGCCCACCCGCTGCGCGAGCGACTGCGCGAACTCCTGATGCTGGCCCTGTACCGCAGCGGCCGCCAGGCCGAGGCGCTCGCCGTGTACGCGGACACCCGGCGGCTGCTCGCCGACGAGCTCGGCGTCGACCCGCGGCCAGAGCTCGCCCGCCTCCAGCACCGCATCCTGCAGGCCGACGAGGACCTGGCCCGGCCGCCCGCCGACGCGCCCGCCTCCGTCCCTGCGCCGGTGCGCCCGGCCCAACTCCCCGCGTCCGTACCGGACTTCACCGGTCGAGCGTCGTTCGTGCGTGAGCTCACCTCGCGGCTCGCCAGCGCCGAGACCACGGTCATGGCGGTCTCCGCGCTGGCCGGCATCGGGGGCGTCGGCAAGACCACCCTCGCCGTGCACGTCGCCCACACCGCCCGCCCGTACTTCCCCGACGGCCAGCTGTACGTCGACCTCCAGGGCGCGGGGCAGCACTCCGCCGAGCCGGACACCGTGCTCGGCGCGTTCCTGCGCGCGCTCGGCACGCCGGACTCGGCGATCCCCGACTCGATGGAGGAGCGCGCGGCCCTGTTCCGCTCCACGCTGGACGGCCGCCGGGTCCTGGTGCTGCTCGACAACGCCCGTGACGCGGCCCAGATCCGGCCGCTCCTGCCGGGCACCGCGGGCTGCGCGGCGCTCGTCACCAGCCGCATCCGCATGGTCGACCTGGTCGGCGCGCACCTCGTCGACCTGGACGTGATGTCCCCCGACGAGGCGCTCCAGCTGTTCACCCGGATCGTCGGCGTGGAGCGGGTGTCCGCCGAGCGCGAGGCGGCCCTGGACGTGGTCGCCGCCTGCGGCTTCCTGCCGCTCGCCATCCGCATCGCGGCCTCCCGGCTCGCCTCGCGCCGTACCTGGACGGTGTCCGTACTGGCCGCGAAGCTCGCCGACGAGCGCCGCCGCCTGGACGAGCTCCAGGCCGGCGACCTCGCGGTCAAGGCCACCTTCGAGCTGGGCTACGGCCAGCTGGAGCCCGCCCAGTCCCGCGCCTTCCGCCTGCTGGGCCTGCCCGACGGGCCGGACATCTCGCTCGCCGCCGCGGCCGCCGTCCTCGACCTGCCCGAGCAGGAGACCGAGGACCTCCTGGAGTCGCTGGTCGACACGTCCCTGGTGGAGTCGGCCGCGCCGGGCCGCTACCGCTATCACGACCTGGTGCGGCTCTACGCGCGTTCCTGCGCCGAGCGGGACGATCTGCCGTCCGCGGAACGCGACTCGGCGATGTCGCGCCTGCTCGACTTCTATCTGGCGACGGCGTCCGGGGTGTACGCCCTGGAGCGGCCGGGCGACCGCCTCGTGGACCACCTGGAGCCCACCACGCACCGGGGCCTGGTCTTCGACGACCGCCACGCCGCCCAGGACTGGCTGTACACCGAGGCCGACCCGCTGCTCGCCTGCGTACGCCAGCTGTCCGGGCCGCGCACCCTGCGCCGCGCCGTCGACCTCCTGTACGCGGCTCTCGACCTCGGGGAGTCCGGCGCCAACTCCAAGCAGTACGAGGCGACCGCCGAGGCGGTCCGCGAGGCCGCCCGCACCTGGGGCGACACCCAGGCCGAGGGCCGCGCGGTGATGACGCTGGCCAATGTGCACCAGCTGGCGGGCCGGTTCGAGCCGGCCGACCGCGAGGCCCAGGAGGCCATGCGCCTCGCCGGGCCCACCGCGGACCCGCTGCCGCTGTGCTGGGCCTCCAACGCGCGCGGCATCATCGCGCTCTACCAGAACCGGCACACCGACGGCGAGACCCATCTGACCCGCGCCATCGAGGCGTTCCGCGCCGACGACAACCGGCCCGGCGAGGCCAGCGCGCTGTGCAACCTGTCCCGCATCCACCTGGCCATGGGCCGCACCGCGAGCGCGGTCACCCTGGCGCAGGAGGGCCTCGACATCTACGACGCGATGGGCCACGAGCTGCGCGGCGCCAACGCCCGTTACGCGCTTGGTCTCGCGCTCACCAAGGGCGGCCAGCTGCCTGCGGCGGCGGACCGGCTCAACGAGGCGCTCGACGTGTTCCGGGACAGCAGGCAGCGCCTGTGGGAGGGCATGACGCTGTTCCGGCTCGCGGAGGTCGACCTCGCGGGCAGGCGGCCCGCGCAGGCGGCGGCCAACGCCGAGATGGCGCTCACCGTGCTGCGCGGCATCGGCGGCGAGTGGCGGCGCGGCAACGTCCTGACCGTGCTCGGACAGGCTCTTGCGGCCATCGGCCACGCCGGCCGGGCGCAGGTCTGCTGGCGCGACGCGCTGGTCATTTTCGAGGAGCTGGGCTCGCCGGAGGCCGTCCAGGTGCGCGCCCTGCTCAGCCCGCTGGCGGCCGCATAACGGCCCTGGTCAGCGCGTTCATTGAACGTTTATCGGCACCCGGCATTGTCTTACCTGTCGGCCCGGCGCGTCGGGGGGCGCGAGAGCCGACAGGACGGCCGGACATTAATCTGTCGGCCCTGGCAAGTCCGTCCGGCCACCCTCGGGGGAGTGGCCGGACGGTTTCGCCATCCACTCAGGCAGCGCCATCAACGGGAGATGAGAATCATGGGCGACGTGAAGAAGAACGAGCCGCTCGTCACGCCGCAGGACCAGCACGCCACGGACGAGCCCGCCATCGCCACGCTCGACCAGCACGCCACCGGCACCCCGGTCACCACCCTTGACCAGCACGCCACGGACGAGCCGGCGATCACCACGCTCGACCAGCACGCCACGTCGGAGCCCTTCAGGCCGAAGGCCCAGTAGCCCATCCGAGCGGGGGACGGCCGCGGCGGCGCGGGAGGGGAGCCGCCGCGGCCGGGGGGGGAAGCAAGACCATCGGTGCGGGACCCGCTGGGGGGGGCGGGCCCGCACCGCCGCCGTTCCCCGACGCCGCCGCGACGCCTGCACGCCGCCGAGTACGCCGCGCAGGTCCTCGACCGGGACGATCCCGCCTGGCAGGAGGCCACGGAGGACATCCAGGCCGCTCACCGCACGGCCCGGGAGTCACTCGCTTGAGAGCGTGTGAGACTCAGACGGCCCATGTTTTGAGGACCGCGGCCACGCTGTGGGCCGTGCAGGTGTCCTTCATCAGCTCCGTCACGAGCGCCCGCACCCTGGCCCCGTCCAGTTTGACGTCCACTCCGGAGGCCAGCAGATAGCCGTGGGCCACGGCTACGGCGACGTTCATGTTGGAGCGCTCCAGCCACTGCAAGCGGCCCAGCGTGTGGGTCAGGGCGGCCGCTCTGGCGAAGGTCCCGTGGTACACGTTGTGGCCCATGAGCACCGCTCTGTGGCGCTCCACCGCCGCGAGCGCCACTCCGTAGTCCTCGACGGCGGGATCGTCCTGGCCGGTCTCGCGCGCGAGTTCCAGGATCCAGGCGAGGTCGACGGAAAGGTTCACGTGCGCCGCTCCCCGCTGATCTCGTCGATCAGGTCGCCGTACTCCTCAAGGACGTGCCGGGCACCTTCCATGAACTTCTCACGCAGGTGCTCGTTGTCGTTCCGGATCAGCTGCTCGACGTACTCGTTGACCGCTATGCGCCGGGTCGCCGCCGCCTGCCGGGCCATCTCGGCCGTCTCGTCGTCCATGCGAATATTGATCTGAGTCTTGGCCATACAGCGACGGTATCAGTTGATACCAGGCATCGGCTAGCTCCTGGTATCAGGCGAGGAGCGCAGCTCCCCCTTCACCACCTTCCCGCTCGCGTTACGCGGGAGCTCGGCCAAGAACTCCACCTCCCTCGGCACCTTGTAGTTCGCCATCTCGCGGCGGGACCAGGCGATCAGGTCGTCCGCCGTCAGGGGGGAGCCGGGGCGGCGGACCACGTACGCCTTGCCCACTTCGCCCAGGCGCGCGTCCGGGATGCCGATCACCGCCACGTCGGCCACCTCCGGGTGCAGGCCGAGGAGTTGCTCGATCTCCGCGGGGTAGGCGTTGAAGCCGCCGACGATGAACATGTCCTTGATCCGGTCGGTGATGCGGAGGTTGCCCGCCTCGTCCAGGACGCCGACGTCGCCGGTGTGCAGCCAGCCCTCCGCGTCGATCGCCCGCGCCGTCTCCGGCTCGTCCTCGTAGTAGCCCCGCATGACGTTGAAGCCGCGCACCAGGACCTCGCCCGGCTCGCCCGGCTCGGCACAGACCCTCACCTCCGTGCCCGGTATCGCACGGCCCGAGGTCGAGGCGATGGCCTGAGCCGGGTCGCCGCGGCGGCACATCGTGACGATGCCGCTCGCCTCGGACAGGCCGTACGCGGTCAGGACGGTGCCCACGCCCAGCTCGGCCCGCAGCCGTTCGACCAGGCGCAGCGGGACGACCGCGGCCCCCGTCACCACCAGCCTGAGCGCGCTCAGGTCGTGCTGGTCGCGGGCCGGGTGGTCCAGGAGCGACTGGTGCAGGGTCGGCGGGCCGGGCAGGACCGAGATGCGTTCGGCGGCGATGTTCGCGAGCGCGGTGTCGATGTTGAACACGGGCTGCGGCACCATCGTCGCGCCCCGCATCAGGCACGCGATGATGCCCGCCTTGTAGCCGAAGGTGTGGAAGAACGGGTTCACGATCAAGTACCGGTCGCCCTCGCGCAGGCCCGCGAGGTCCGACCAGATCGCATAGCCGCGCAGGGTCTGGGCGTGGGTGATCACCGCGCCCTTGGGGCGTCCGGTGGTGCCCGAGGTGTAGATGATGTCGGAGGGGCTCTCCGGCTCGATGCCGTCCGCCCGGGCCGCCACCTCCGCGCCCGACACCCCCTCCCCGCCCGCCAGGAAGTCCTTCCACGTACGGAAGTTGTCGGGTGCGTCGTCCGAGAGCACCACCACCTGCTCCAGGTGCGGGAGCGAGGGCAGCGGGCCCGAACCGGAGCCCTCGGCGGTCGCGCGGCGCAGCGAGGCGACGTAGGAGGTGCCCAGGAACGTGCCGGTCACGAACAGCAGCTTCGCGCGGCTGCTTTCGAGGACGTACGCCGCTTCCGCGCCCTTGAAGCGCGTGTTCAGCGGCACGAGCACCGCGCCCGCCGTCACCGCGCCGAGCGCCGAGACGATCCAGTCCGCGGTGTTGGGTGCCCAGACCGCGACCCGGTCGCCGGGCTCGACGCCGGCCGCCATGCACGCGGCGGCCGCGCGCTCGACCCGCTCGCCCAGCTCCGCGTACGAGATGCGGCTCCGGCCGTCGACGACCGCCTCGCGCTCGCCGTACCGGACGGCCGCGCCGCGTACCAGCTTCGCGATCGTGCCCCACTCCAGGTCTCCGCGCATCGAGGCCCCGCCCTTCCCGGTAGCTGACTAACCGTCAGATTAGCTGTAGCCTCCTCCGCTGTCAGTACTGGTGACGCTCGTGGAGGTGGGGCCATGGCCACCCTGAAGGACGCGACAGCCATAGTCGGGATCGGGCAGACGCCCTTCGCCAAGCAACTGCCCGAGTCCGAGAAGGAGTTGGCGTGCCGGGCGATCGTCGCGGCGCTCGACGACGCGGGCATCAGCCCCGCCGAGGTGGACGCGTTCGCCTCGTACACGATGGAGGAGACGGACGAGGTCGAGGTCGCCAAGTCCATCGGCGCGGGCGACGTGACCTTCTTCAGCAAGATCGGCTACGGGGGCGGCGGCTCCTGCGCCACCGTCGGGCACCTGGCTGCCGCGATCGCCACCGGGCAGGCGAATGTCGGGGTCGCCTGGCGGTCCCGGAAACGGGGCAGCGGCCCAAGGCCCTGGAAGAACACGGCAGTTCAACTGCCCACCCCGGCCCAGTGGACCCGCCCGTTCGGGCTCCTGCGGCCCGCCGACGAGATCGGCATGCTGGCCCGCCGCTATCTGCACGAGCACGGCGCCACCCGCGACCACCTCTTCAACGTCGCCCTCGCCTGCCGCAACCGCGCCAACCAGAACCCTGCCGCGATCATGTATGAGCGCCCGCTGACCCGGGAGATGTACATGACGTCCCGCTGGATCAGCGAGCCGCTCTGCCTCTTCGACAACTGCCTTGAGACGGACGGCGCGTTGGCGTGTGTCGTCGTCTCCGCCGAGCGCGCCCGCGACTGCCGGCACAAGCCCGTGTACGTGCACTCCGCCGCCCAGGGCCTGCCCGCCCAGCACCACGGCATGGTCAACTACTGGAACGACGACCCGCTGACCGGCCCCGCCTGGACCGCCGCCCGGCACCTGTGGAAGCAGGCCGACTTCGGCCCCGACGACGTCGACGTGGCCCAGATCTACGACGCGTTCACCCCGCTCATCCCGCTCTCCCTGGAGGGCTACGGCTTCTGCGGGCGCGGCGAAGGCGCCGCCTTCACCGAGGGCGGCGCGCTGGAGATCGGCGGCCGCCTGCCCATCAACACCGGCGGCGGAGGCCTGTCGGAGGCCTACGTACACGGCTTCAACCTCATCAACGAGGGCGTCAAACAACTGCGCGGCCACAGCACCGCCCAGGTCCCGGACGCCGCCACCTGCCTGGTCACCGCGGGCGAGGGAGTCCCCACCTCCGCCATTCTGCTGAGGAGTTGAGAGATGCTGACCCCTGTTGTCGATCCGGACGGCGCCCCCTTCTGGGAGTACGCGGCCCGGGGCGAACTCCGCGTCCAGGCCTGCGCCGCCCCCGACTGCGGCCGGCTCCGCTTCCCGCCCCGCCCCTGCTGCCCGCACTGCCAGTCCTTCGACAGCGAGTGGCGCCGGGTCTCGGGCCGCGGCCGCATATGGTCGTACGTCTTCCCCCATCCCCCGCTGCTCCCCGACTACGCGGCGCAGGCCCCGTACAACGCGGTGATCGTCGAGCTCGCCGAGGATCCGCTGATCCGGCTCGTCGGCAATGTGGTCGCCGAGCCGGGCGCCGCGCTCGACTCGGTCGACCCGGCCCGGCTGAGGATCGGCGCCCGCGTGCAGGTCGCGTTCGCCGAGGTCGACGGGATGACCGTGCCGCGCTGGCTCCTGGAGCGCGCATGAGCGTCCTGGTGGACCGCGACAAGGAGACGGGCGTCGCGGTCGTCACCCTGAACCGGCCGGATCGCCTGAACGCGGTGGATCTGGAGATGGTCGGCCAACTCCGCTCGACATGGCGGGAGTTGAGGTTCGACGACGCGGTGCGGGCGGTCGTGCTGACGGGCTCCGGGGAGCGGGCCTTCTGCACCGGCATCGACCGCTCGGCCGAGGTGCCGCAGCCCTCGTCCCCGTACTCGACCGACGATCCGCTGATCGCGATCGGCCCGAAGGCGAACGACCTGTGGAAGCCGGTGATCGCCGCCGTGCGCGGGATGGCCTGCGGCGGGGCGTTCTACCTGCTCGGCGAGGCGGACTTCGTGATCGCTGCCGAGGACGCGACGTTCTTCGACCCGCACACGACGTACGGGATGGTCAGCGCGTACGAGTCGATGTACCTCGCGCTGCGCATGCCGCACGGGGAGGCGGCCCGGCTCGCGCTCATGGGGACGGCCGAGCGGATGTCGGCGCGCCGGGCGTACGAGATCGGCTTCGTCAGCGAAGTGGCCCAGCAGGGTGGCGATTTGGGGGCGGCGACCCGGTGCGCCGAGACGATCGCCTCGTTCCCCACGGAGGCGGTGCAGGGGACGGTGCGGTCGCTCTGGGCCGCGAAGGAGGCGACGCTGGCCACGGCCCATGCCCGGGCCCCGGGGTTCGTGGCGCTGGGCAACGCGCCGGCCTCGCGACAGGCGGAGCTGTTTGCCGCTCGGCGGTCGGGGGAGTTCCGGGTGCGGTGACGGGGTCCGCGGGGCGGGAGTACGTTCCCTGCGATTCGGTGGGGGCCCGGTCGCTCCCCCAAGTTCTCGGCTTCGCTCGAACGGGGGGACAGCCATCGCGGTGGGGCCGCACGATGGCACAGCCCCGCGACCTGGGCGAGGCTCAGCCGGCCGTCGCCTCGGAGCCGCAGAGGTCCACTCGGGCCAGCAAGGCCGGGTTGCTCATCGGCACCGTGACGGTGCTGCTGGCGTTGGGACCCAGGGACACCGAGGCGGTGCCCCGGTCGACGACGGCGCCGGCCTTGTCGTAGAACATGACCCGCACCTGGTAGCTGCGCCTGCCGGAGCCGCCCGATCCGGTGCTGACCTTGATCGTGGAGTCGGTCTCGCCCTTCGCCGCCGAGGCGCAGGTGACGACGTACGTGGTGGCGGTGGCCGTGCGGTTGCCGCTCGACGTCGAGCCACTGGTCGTGCTGCCCGTGGTGTTGTTGCTGTCGTAGCGGTTGCCGTTGTAGCTGCCGCCTCCGCCACTAGTGCTACTGCCGCTACCGCTACTGCTGTCGTCCGAGGTCCCACCGCTCGAACTCCCGTTGCTCTTGTGGGAGTTGGAGCAGCCGCCACCGGAGCTGTGGCTCTTGCCGTGGCTGCCGTGGCTGGAGAACCCGGTCAGCGCGAGCCCCAGGCCTGCCGCAATGGCCACGCATTTCATTCCGCGACGTACCACCGTCGCCCCCCTCCGAAGACCGGCCGACAATTTAACAGCGGTTGACCAACCCTCCGGGGCGGTCAAGCGTCGCTATCCGGCGCGGAGTTCGGCGATCCGCGGGGCCCGGCTCTTGGGCGAATCCAGGCTGAATCCCCGCGCATCACCCAGCTCGTCACGGACAAATGCCGCGACCCGGTCGACTTCGGCGCGCAGCGCCGCATCCGGCCTGCCGAACGCCTGCCACACGATCTCCGCGCTCTCCACGTCGTACTCCCACAGCCCGGCGATCCGGCCCCGGTCGACGATCATGTGCGCGGGCAGGTCGGGCTGTGCGCTCAGTGCTTTCTTGAGGAAGACCCGCTCGCCGTCCGCCGCATCGAGCACGCGGGGCAGGTCGCGGTGCAGCAGATGCATGCCGTCGATCCCGGCGAGCAGCGCGTACCGGGGCTCCTTCGGGGCCTCGTACGCCTCGAACTCCGCCCGCAGCGCAGCGGGCAGCAGCAGCTCGCTGCCATCGGCGAGCGGCACGAGGTCCAGGTCCGCGACGGCGGCCTTCGCGGCGGCCGCGGTGAAGCCGCTGAACCAGCGGAAGTGCTGGAGGGAGGCGGGGGCGGCCCAGTCGAAGTAGCGCCGGGCGAGCTCGGCGGCGGCGCGCTCCTTGGTCCACTCCCCGAGGTCGAGGCCCCAGCGGACGTAGCCGTAGCGCTGCTGGTCGAGGCGGCCGTTGACCGGCACCCGCCGGATCGCGCCGCTCGCCTGCAGCCGGCCGAGCGCGAGCGGCAGCGGGGTGGTGAGGCCGCGCTTCCTGCCCGCGTCCCCGAGGTTCCGTACGGCGCCGCCGAGGGCGGTCTTGATCGCGGCCGGGGCGAGCGGGGTGTCGCCGAGGGCGCCGGTCACCGCCGCACACAGCTCGTCGACCTCCCCGGCGGTCACCCCGAGGTGCTTGGCGGCGGCCCGGATCTCGGCCTCCGGGGGGCCGGCCGCGAGCGTGAGGCCGAGGGCGAAGTCCTGGGCGGGCAGGACGTATGTGCAGCCGCGGGCGGAGGGGAGCTCGTGGATGTCGAGGGTGGCGACTGCCTTGTCGACGGTGTCGCGGGTCGCGCCGCAGCGGGCGTACAGGCCCAGGTAGGGGGCCGAGCCGCCTACCGAGCGGGCCCAGCCGGTGCGGGTCAGCGTCTCGGCGGGGCTGTGGCCCTCCAGGGGCCCGTCGAGCCCCTGGCGGTGCGCCCACCAGGCGCGGAGCGTCGTGTCTGTCCTCGCCTCGGTCATGCCGGCCAGTATCGCGCGAACCCTGGGTCTCCGCCCCAGCCCCCGGAGGCGCCCCTCCCCCACCCGCCGGGGGTGGGGGGAAAGGGCGAGGCCGGTTCTCCTGGACCCCGCCCCAGCCCCGTTCGCGCTTCAAGGGCACTCGTCGCCGGGTGCCCTGCAGGGGCGCGGGGAACTGCGCGGGCGGCGCGCACCGTCCCACGCCGGGAGGGAAGGCCGCACCGAACCTCCCGGGTAGCGGCGCGGTCTCGCCCGGCGTAGCGTCGGCAGCGAGAGCCGCCTCAAGGAGGGGAGGGCCGCCGATGGTCCGCAACGTCCTCGGCTCGATCCTCGCTCTCGCCGGAGCGACGGCCGCCGTCTGGAGCCCCTTCCGTGCCTGGTACGACGGCCGTCACGGCAGCACCTACCGCATCGACGACCTCTTCTCGGGCATCTCCGCCACCAAGGCGCAGGTGGCCGGCTCCATCCTGCTCCCCTTCGCCTTCGCGGCACTCGTCACCCTGGTCGGCCTGGTGCTGCGCTCCCGCGTCCTCGTCGCCGTCGCCGGGCTGATCACGCTCGGGTTCGCCATCCTGTGGATGGTGCGGCAGGGGCAGGTCACCGGAAGCCTGAGCGTCGACTCCTCCGGCAACGGCCTCGGCCAGGGCGTCGCGATGGCCCTGGGCGGCGGGCTGGCCCTGCTGCTCGCGGCGGGCCTGATGTCGGGGCGCCGCGCGGCCGGGCCGGAGCCGGGGCCCCGCTCCGACGTACCCGCACCGGACACCCCGTACGAGGCTCCGTACGAGCCCCGGCACGCGCTGCCCCCGGACCAGCAGCCGCCCTACGAGCCCCCACCCGGCCCGCCCCGCGCCTGACGTACCCCCGTCACCACATGTGCGTACAGCTCCTCCGAGGTGGCGAGCCCGGCCCGCAGGCCCCCCGCCGACATCGCCGCCAGCGCACCCGGCGCCTGCCGCTCGCTGGTCTCCACGAAGAGCGTTCCTCCCGGGGCCAGCCAGTCCGGCGCCGCGAGGGCCACCCGGCGCATGATGTCGAGCCCGTCCGAACCTCCGTCCAGGGCCACCAGCGGCTCGTGGTCGCGGGCCTCCGGCGGCAGCAGGCCGACCTCGTCCGTGGGGACGTACGGAACGTTCGCCGTCAGGAGGTCGACGCGGCCGCGCAGCCCGGGCGGCAGCGGCGCGAAGAGATCGCCCTCGTAGACCCGGCCCCCCAGCGCGGCCACGTTGCGCCGGGCACAGGCCACGGCCGCCGGCTCGATGTCGGCAGCGTGCAACTCCGCCCCCGGCAGCGCCGAAGCCAGCGCGGCCCCCAGCGCCCCCGAACCACAGCACAGGTCCACGATCACGAGCGGGCGGGCCGTGCCGGCGGCCGCGAGCGCCTGCTGGACCAGGAATTCCGTACGCCGGCGCGGCACGAAAACCCCGGTATCGACAGCCACCTTGAGCCCACAGAACTCGGCCCACCCCACCACATGCTCAAGCGGCAACCCGGAAACCCTGCGCTCCACCATCGCGGCGACTTCGGCCGGGCCTTCAGCAGCGGCAAGTATCAACTCCGCCTCGTCCTCGGCGAATACGCACCCGGCGCCACGAAGTCGACCGACAACCTCGGAAGGCGAAAAGGGCTCAACTGGCATACGGGGACGAACCTTTCGAGTACGGCACCAGGCGCCCCCTTCGAGGGGCGCGGGGAACTGCGCGATCAGCGACGACGGGCCCGCGGACACAATCAGCGGCGCCCCCGCGCCTAGCGGGATCCAGAAGTGGCCGTCCCCTTCACCGCGTCAAGCGCGTACACGCACCTGTCCTTGCTGCACGCGTAGACCACCCCGCCGCGCACGACAGGGGACCCGGTGATCTCCCCACCCGTGGCCAGCTTCCACCGGAGCTGGCCCCCCGCCGCGTCCAGCGTGTACAGGCAGTGGTCGGCCGAGCCGAAGTGGATGCGGCCGTCGGCCACCACGGGTGTGCCCACGACCTCGCCGCCCGCCGCGAAGCGCCACTTGGGGGTCGAGGTGACCGCGTCCAGGGTGTACAGCGCGTTGCCGCTGCCCACGTGGATGTTGCCGTCGGCGACCAGGACCGGCTCGACGGACTGGCGGGACTCGGTGGCGATGCGCCAGCGGTCCTTGCCGGTCGAGGCGTCCAGGGCGTACACGGTGCCGAGGTAGTCGGCGAGGTACACGCCGCCGCCCGCCACCGCGGGACCCGGCGCGAACGTCGGCGGGCACAGGAAGACCGCGGGGGCCTCGAAGTGCCAGCGGACGTGCCCGGAGGCGATGTCGATCGCCAGGACGCGGGTGCCCGCCGAGACGTAGACGTAGCCGTCCTGCGCGGGCGCGACCCGGACCGGGACGCCGCCGCAGGAGGCCGCGTCGCCCACCGGATACGACCAGCGCTCGACGCCGGTGCGGGCGTCCAGGGCGCGCAGCCGGGCGTCCTGCCAGACGTACACCGTGCCGTCGTGGATGGCGGGCCCGGCCTCGGGGGTCTCGAAGTCGGTCTGGGCACCGGAGGTCTCCCACAGCTTTTCGCCGTTCGCGGCCTCCCAGGCCTGTACGCCGCCGCCGCGGGTGCCGGTGACGACGGTGCCGCGGTCGGCCTTCAGGGAGTACACCCAGGCGTCCGCCGGAAGGCGCCACAGCTCGCCGCCGTCGGCCGCGTCCAGGGCGTACAGGGTGGGCCCGTCGGAGGCGTGGATGCGGCCGGCCTCGACAGCCATCGCCCAGGCGACGTCGCGCGTCTTGAACTGGCGGCGGCCGGTGCCCACGTCCAGGGCGTGTACCTCGAAAGAGGTCACGTACAGCAGGTCGCCGGCGACGGCCGGGGTGCCCCACACATCGTTCGACATGCGAAAACGCCAGGGGCGCCAGCGCCCGGGGGCCTCGGGAGGATGAGCGGGCGGCGGCACCGGGCCGGCCTGCGCGCCGTTGGCGCCGGGCCTGCGCACCCAGCCGGTGGCGGGCCCCGCGTCGACGGCGACGCGGGACGCGTCGGCGGCCCGCGGCCCGGGGCCGATCGGCACCTTGGCGCCGGGCAGGCGGACCGGGTCGTCGGCGTGGACGGGCGGGTAGGTGACGGCCGAGCCGCCGTGCCCGCCCGCGTACGGGGGCTCCACCGGGCGGGGCGGGGCCGGCCGGCCGGAGTGCACGGCGGAGCTCGGCGAGGGGTCGGCGGGCGGGGCGAGCTGCATGCGGCCGCCGCCCCTGCGCTGCTCGATCATGGCGACGGAGCGGGGCGGCAGCCAGGCCGACGCCGTGCCGCTGTCGTCCGAGCCCGAGGCGAAGAGGTGGGGCGCGAGCTGGGCCTGGAGGTCCTCGGGCGAGGGGCGGTTCGGGTGCTCCATCTGCATGCAGGACTCGATGAGGGGGCGCAGCTCGTCCGGCAGGCCGGTGATGTCCGGGCCCTCGCGCAGCAGCATGAACACGGTCTCGACCGGGTTCGCGCCGTGGAAGGGCGCATGTCCGGTCGCCGCGAAGACGAGGGTCGAACCGAGCGAGAAGACGTCGGAGGCGCCCGTGACGCTGCGGGAGTCCTTGGCCTGCTCGGGCGACATGTAGGCGGGCGTGCCCACGGCCACGTTCGTCATGGTCAGGCGCGTGTTGGAGACCCCGGACGCGATGCCGAAGTCGATCACGCGGGGTCCGTCCTCGACGACCAGGACGTTCGACGGCTTCAGGTCGCGGTGGACCAGGCCCGCACCGTGGATGGACTGCAGGGCCTCCGCGATGCCGGCCGCGAGCCAGCGCACCGCCTGGGCCGGGAGCGGCCCGCACTCATTCACTATTTCTTCGAGGGAGGGCGCCGGCACGTAGGCGGTGGCCAGCCACGGCACGGGGGCGCGCGGGTCGGCGTCGACGACGGCGGCGGTGTAGAAGCCGCTGACCGCGCGGGCCGCCTCCACCTCACGGGTGAAGCGGACCCGGAAGAGCTGGTCCTCGGCGAGCTCGGTGCGCACCGTTTTGATGGCCACGCGGCGGCCGGAGGCCGAGCGCGCCAGATAGACCAGCCCCATGCCGCCGGCACCGAGCCGTCCCAGCACCTCGAAGGGGCCGATCCGCCTCGGGTCGTGCTGCGTCAGCTGCTCCACTTGCCTGCCACCTCCCCGTACGGGCCGTGCATGAATTCGGCCCCGTGCAGCGTCTCACGCGGCACCCCGATTCTCCCTGCCGGAGGTGGCCGGTGGCCAACCCGGGTCGAGACCGGGATGTCTCCCCCCGATCCGGGACACCCCGGACGTGGCGTGCGTGCTCCACTCGTGCTTTACGTGCCTGAGCCCTGCAGAACGGCGAAGGCGGCGCCCTGGTTGTCGTTGAGGACCGCCATCCGCCCGTACGGAATGTCGAAGGGCTCGGCGGTGACCCGGCCGCCCAGACGGGTGCAGGCGGCGGCGACCGCGTCGCAGTCCTCGACGCTGAAGTAGACGAGGAAGTGGTCGGGCAGGGCGGCGGGGAAGGCGTCGGACATCAGGCTGCGGCCGCCGATCGCGTTGTCGGGTCCCGGCTCGGCGCCGGGCAGCGACCAGGTGCGGAAGTCGGCGCCGATCTCGTCGGGGCTGCCCGGGTCGCCGCCCTCGTAGCCGAAGACGGACTCGTAGAACGCGTCGGCCTGGTCCTTGTCGCGGGTGTACACCTCGGTCCAGCAGAACGAGCCGGGCTTGCGGGTCAGCTCGAAGCCGGTGTGCCGGTCGCCCTGCCACAGGCCGAAGACGGCGCCGCCCGGGTCCGCGGCGAGGGCCATCGTGCCGTGCGGCGGGACCGGAAGCGGCTCGGTGATCATTTGGCCGCCTGCTTCGCGGATGCGGGCGGCGAGCGCGTGGACGTCGGGGCTGGCGAGGTAGACGGTCCAGGAGGTCGGCATACGGCCGTCCCGCTTGGACCGGAGGGCCGCGACGCGCTTTCCGTCCTTGAAGGCGCCGGCGTAACCGCCCCGCATCACGTCGGCCGCCCCCTCGGTGTCCTCGTCGAAGGTCCACCCGAGGAGCTCCCCGTAGAACCGCTTCCCGGCCGCCAGATCGGACAGCGAGGCGTCGGCCCAGCACGGCGCGCCTTCCGGATATCCGCCCATGCGCCTGATTCCTTCCTGAGGTGCCCCCGTCGTGGGGCCGTATCGGGGTCAAACTAACGACCCATCACGTCCGATGCGCTGGCACAATTCGAACATATGGCCAGATTTCCCTGCGCGGCGGGGCGGCGGGCCAAGCGCCGCACGGCTTGTCCACCAAAGTTGTCCACAGGGTGTTGATAACACCATTCGAGTGGCCCGACGGGACGGAGGCGCCGAGAAGGCGGGCGGCCGAAAGTCGACGACCGGTGAGGCGGACGGCGATCGGCAGCGACACCGGCCCGCGGCGCGGGGACCGCCCCCGCGGACGGCCACCGGGGCGGCCGGTTCCCCCCGCCCGACGGGATGCACCGCCCCCGGGCCCCCATTTGCACTCGGCCGAATCGCGCTCCGATCACCCCTCGGTAAGCTGACGGCATGACAGGACAAGTACGCACCGTCGACGGCCGCGTGGCCGGCCGACGCGGCCAGGCGACACGGCAGAAGCTGCTCGACTGCCTCAGTGAGATGCTCAGCTCCTCGCCGTACCGGGACGTAAAAGTCATCGACGTGGCCCGGAAGGCGGGCACTTCACCCGCGACCTTCTACCAGTACTTCCCCGACGTCGAGGGCGCCGTCCTGGAGATCGCCGAGGAAATGGCCAAGGAGGGCGCCGGGTTGACCACTCTGGTCGAGGGCCGCTCCTGGGTCGGGCGGGCCGGCTGGCAGACCGCGGAGGAGCTCGTCGAGGGCTTCCTCGACTTCTGGCGCAAGAACGACGCGATCCTGCGGGTCGTCGACCTGGGCGCCGCCGAGGGCGACAAACGCTTCTACAAGATCCGCATGAAGATCCTGAACTCGGTCACCAACTCCCTTACGGACGCGGTCACCGAGCTCCAGTCCAAGGGCAAGGTCGACAAGGACGTGAGCCCCGCGGCGATGGCGGGCTCGCTCGTCGCGATGCTGGCGTCGGTCGCCTCGCACCAGAAAGGCTTCCAGACCTGGGGCGTCAAGCAGACCGAACTCAAGCCCAACCTGGCGCTGTTGGTCCACCTGGGCATTACGGGCAAGAAGCCCACGAAGTAGCCGTAGGCACCTCGGCAGATACCCCAAGTCCTGTCGCGCCGACGGCGGTTCACCCCCACGCGGGGCGACCGCCGTCGGCGTTCCCGTATGCCGGCCCTGCGTTAGTCCCTTCGCTCCAGACGGAAGAGCCGGATCTCCCGCTCGATCCGTGACTGGTAAGTGGCGTACGGAGGCCAGAAGTCGAGGGCGGCCCGCCAGGCCACGGCCCGCTCCTCCCCCCGAAGCAGCCGGGCTCGCACCGCGATGTCCCGGCCCTTCCAGCTGATCTCCGCGTCCGGGTGGGCGAGCAGGTTTCCGGTCCACGCGGGGTGTCCGTCCCGCCCGAAGTTGGACCCGATGAGGATCCACGTACCGCTGCCCTCCTCGGGCATGCAGGCGAGCGGAGTGGTGCGCGGGAGCCCGGACTTGGCGCCGCGCGCGGTCAGGATGACACCGGGCAGCATCTGCGCGCTGAGGATCACCCTGCCGCGGGTCAGGCGGTGTACGGCGCGGTCCATCGCGGGGATGACGTGCGGGGCGATCCTCGCGAAGGTGCGGGTGGAGGACACCTTCTGCATGAGCCGCACCCCGGGTGCGGTCCGGGTGGGGGCGGGGCTCATGCCGTTGCCTCGGCCGGGGCGGGGCCGAACAGTCCGGCCCGGTCGGCGGCGTGGCCGCGCAGCCGGTGCACGGGCCCGAAGAGCAGCTCGTCGGCGGCGGCCCGCTTGAAGTACAGATGCGCCTCGTGCTCCCAGGTGAAGCCGATGCCGCCGTGCAGCTGGACGGCCTCGGCGGCGGCGGAGCGCAGCGCGTCGAGGCCCTGGGCGAGCGCGAGGGCGCCCGCGCCGGGGTCCCAGGCCGCGTAGTACGCCGCCGACCTGGCCGCCTGCACCTGGACGTACAGGTCGGCGAGCCGGTGCTTGACCGCCTGGAAGGACCCGATGGCCCGCCCGAACTGCTCCCGCTCCTTGACATACGCGACGGTCCGCTCCAGCGCCTCGGCCGCGGCCCCGACGGCCTCGGCGGCGAGACAGGCGGCGGCGGTGAGCCCGGTGGCGGCGAGAGCGGCGTGAATGTCGAGGGAGTCGTCGCTGCCCAGCAACTCGCCTTCTGTGTCACGCAGTTGGATGCGCGCCTGAGACCGGGTCTCGTCGAGGGTGGTCTGCCGGGTGCGCCGAAGCCCGTCCGAGTCACCGTGCACGAGGAACAGCAGGGTGCGGCTGCGGGCGAAGCCGCCAGTGTGCGCGGCGACGAGCAGGAGCTGCGCGCTGTGCCCGTCGAGGACCTGGGCGGCCTCCCCGTACAGCCGCCAGGTGCCGTCTTCCGGCATCCGCCTGGCCTGTACCCCGCCGGCCCGCCCGCCCCCGGCCCAGTCGCCGTCGCTGTTGGCGCCGGTGAGCCCGAGCGCGAGGGCGAGGCTGGTGCCGGGCACGGCGAGGGCGGCGGTGCGCTCGCCGCGGGCGATGAGCGGGAGCAGGGCGGACTTCTGCGCGTCGGTGCCGAGGGCCGCGATGAGCGGGGCGGCGAGGACGGCGGTGGCGAGGAGGGGGGACGGCAGCAGGGCGCGTCCGGTCTCCTCGCAGGCGAGGGCGAGTTCGGCGGTGGTGCAGCCGACTCCGCCGTACTCCTCGGGCAGTGCGAGCCCCGGCAGCCCCAGCTCGGCGGCGAGCCGCCCCCAGAGCGCGGTGTCGTGACCGACCGGGGTGCGCACGGCGCTCTTCACGTCCTGTGGGCCGCAGTGCTTGGCGAGCAGTTCGTGCAGGGTGCGGCGGATCTCGTCCTGCTCCGCGGTGAAGGCGGCGTCCATCGTCGAGCTCCTCCCCCAGAGGCGAAGCCTCTGATCTGACGGGCCGTCATGTTAGGGGCGGGGGGCGGAGATGCACAGGGGTGGGGCAGGGTGGATCGACCCTGCGGGGCGGATGAGCCGTTAAAAGGCGGCCCCCTTTTCAGCTGCGGGCCGGCTGCGGCCGATCGCGCAGTTCCCCGCGCCCCTGGACCCCGCTTTCGACCTCGGGCCGCAGTGGCTGCTCGCGCAGCTCCCCGCGCCCCCCAGCGGCGTCCACGCTGGCCCGCATCGGGCATTTCAGCCTGTCACGGGGGTGCCCCCTGGCCCTTGAGGCCTTGGGGGAGCTTGAGGACGAGCCCTTAAGGCGCGACACGGGGTCTGGGGCGGAGCCCCAGGGAACCCGGCTTCACCCCTCTCCAGCCCCCGGCGGGTTTCGGGAAGGGGCGGGGCCGGGGCCAGAATCTGATGTACCGTCAGATTCATGTCGCCCTCAACCACCCAGCGCCGCAAGGTAGCCGTCGTAGGCGTCGCACTCTCCGACACCGGCCGCGTGGACGACGCCACCCCCTACGCCCTGCACGCCCAGGCCGCCCGCCGCGCCCTCGCCGACTCGGGGCTGGACCGCGAGGTCATCGACGGGTTCGGCTCGGCGGGACTCGGCACGCTCGCGCCGGTGGAGGTCGCCGAGTATCTCGGGCTCCGGCCCACCTGGGTGGACTCGACGGCCGTCGGGGGCGCCACCTGGGAGGTCATGGCCGCGCACGCCGCGGACGCGATCGCCGCCGGGCATGCCAACGCCGTACTCCTGGTGTACGGCTCGACCGCACGCGCCGACATCAAGGCGGGTCGCCGCACCTCGAACCTCTCCTTCGGCGCCCGGGGCCCGCTCCAGTTCGAGGTCCCGTACGGCCACACACTGATCTCCAAGTACGCGATGGCCGCGCGCCGCCACATGCATCAATACGGCACCACCGTGGAGCAGTTGGCGGAGGTCGCGGTGCAGGCGCGGGCGAACGCGGCCACCAACCCCGACGCGATGTTCCGCGACCCGATCACGGTGGACGACGTCCTTGGCGGCCCGATGATCGCCGACCCCTTCACCAAGCTGCACTGCTGCATCCGCTCCGACGGCGGCTGCGCGGTGCTGCTCGCGGCGGAGGAGTACGTACCGGACACGGCCAAGTCGCCGGTGTGGGTGCTGGGTTCGGGCATGTCGGTCTCGCACACGACGATGTCGGAGTGGGAGGACTTCACGGTCTCCCCGGCGGCGGTCTCGGGCCGGCTCGCCTTCGAACGGGCCGGGGTGCGCCCGGCGGACGTCGACGTGGCCGAGATCTACGACGCGTTCACGTACATGACGCTGGTGACCCTTGAGGACCTCGGGTTCTGCGCGAAGGGGGAGGGCGGGGCGTTCGTGTCGAAGGGGCTGCTGCTGCGGGACGGAGCGCTGCTGGGGAACACGGACGGGGGTGGGCTTTCGGCGTGCCATCCGGGGATGCCGGGGTTGTTCCTGCTGGTGGAGGCGGTACGGCAACTGCGGGGCGAGGGGGGTGCGGGCCAGGTCCGCAAGCCCGGGGGGCGGCTGCCGGAGGTGGGGGTGGTGTCGGGGACGGGGGGATGGTTCTGCTCGTCGGGGACGATGGTGCTGGGACGGGGGTGAGCAGGCCGGGCAGATTGCGTCGGGGCTCTGGACCCCGTTCGCGCCTGAAGGGCCGGGGGCCCCATGACGGGCTGAAATGCTCCGGTGCGGGCCGGCATTGACCCTGCCAGGGGCGCGGGGAACTGCGCGACCGGCCACAGACGGTCCGCAGCCGAACGACATCCCTCGGAGAGTCTCGGGAAGGGGCGGGGTGGGGAATCCACCCGGGGGTCCACCCTCCCCGCACCCGAAATTGTGTGGCGGCCCCCACCCCCGCCCGCCCACGATCGTCCCCATGGACTATTTCCTCACCACCCCTCGCCTCGCGCTCCGCGCATTCACCGACACCGAGGCCGACCTCGACCTCGTGGTGGAGCTCGACAGCGACCCGGAGGTCATGCGGTACCTCACCGGCGGCCGCCCCCAGACCCGCGCCGAGGTCCGCGCCGGGTCCTTCGAGCGGATGGTGCAGCCGTACCCCACGGGCGGCTTCTGGGCGACGCATCTGCGCGACACGGGCGAGTTCATCGGCTGGCACTGCCTGCGCCCCATGGGCGACAGCCCGGGTGACCTCGGCTACCGGCTGCGGCGGTCCGCCTGGGGCAAGGGGTACGCCATCGAGGGTGCCCTCGCGCTGATCGAGAAGGGGTTCGGCGACCTGGGCCTGTCCCGCATCACCGCGAACACCATGTACGTCAACGCCCGGTCCCGCAGCGTCATGGAGCGGGCAGGGCTCAGCCACGTACGCACGTACTTCGAGGAGTTCGAGGACCCCATCCCGGGCACCGAGCTCGGGGAGGTCGAGTACGCGCTGACGCGCGAGGACTGGCTCGCGGCACGGGCGGTCCGGTGACCGGGCGGCCCGGACAATGGGCCGCATGGAATTCCGCGAGTTTCTCCACACCCTCCGCGTCTGGGACGTAGCCCTTCCCTCCTTCGACCCCGACGCAGCTCCCGCCGCGCCCCTCCCCCTCTTCCAGGCCTGGCTGGTGCACGCCGCCGGGGCGGGGCAGGCCGAGCCGCACACCATGTCGCTCGCCACGGTCGACGAGGCCGGGCGGCCCGACATCCGCACCCTCATGCTGCACGACGCCGACGACGCCGGCTGGCACTTCGCCTCGCACTCCACCAGTGCGAAGGGGCGCCAGCTGGCCGCCCGTCCCGTCGCCGCCCTCGGCTTCTACTGGCCCGCGGTGGGCCGCCAGGTCCGTGTGCGGGGCGCCGTCACCCCGGCCGGAGAGGCCGCCTCGCAGGACGATCTGCACGCCCGCTCGACCGGAGCGCTGGCTGCGGCCCTGGTCGGAAGAATGAGTGAAGTGCTCGCTGAATACCGGGAGTTGGAGGACGCTTCCGAGGCGGCGTGGCGGCAGGCCGAGGCCGATCCGCTGGCTCCCGTACCCACCTGGACCCGGTACGTGCTGGAGCCCACCGAGGTCGAGTTCTTCCAGGGCGACGCCCGGCGCCGGCACGTACGGCTGCGGTATCGCCGCGACGGGGCCGGCTGGGTCCGTGAGCTCCTCTGGCCGTAAGGCCGCACGACCCGGCCATGGCTAACGGCCGCACAGCGCCGCGTCCACGACCTTCTCCACCCGCCCCGTGACCTCCGCGTCCGGCGGAATCTCGGTCACCGCCACACTGACCGCGCGGCCGTCGTCGGTGACCCCGCCCCGGGTCTCGTACCCCGGGATGTCACCGCCGTGGCCCCAGTAGACGCCTCCGCACGACAGCGGCCGGCTCATGAGGCCCAGGCCGTAGCCCGCGCCACCGGCCCCGACGGGGACGGTGGTACGCATCTGGGCCAGCTGGGCCGCCGGGAGCAGGCGGCCGGCGAGCAGCGCGCCGAAGAACCGGTTGACGTCGGAGTTCGTGGAGATCAACTGGCCTGCCGCCCAGCCCCAGGAGGGGTCGATGTCCGTGAAATCGCGGAGCGGGGCGCCCGCCTCGTCCTGGTAGTAGCCCTTGGGCTGCGGCTCGCGAATGGTCCTGTCGCCGGGGACGGGGAAATAGGTGTGCCGCAGACCGATGCGCTTGATGACGCGCCGGTCCATTTCCTCGGCGAGCGGCCGGCCCGTGACCTTCTGCACGATCAGGCCCGCCAGCAGGTAGTTCGTGTTGCTGTACTCCCACTTCGCGCCCGGGACGAAGTGCGCCTTGTGCCGGAGGGCGATGTCGAGGAGGTCGCGGGGGTCGTAGTACTGGTCCTGAAGGGCATGGTCGTCGAGGTGGTCGCCGTACTCCGGCAGCCCGCTCGTGTGCTGGAGCAACTGGCGGACGGTGATGCGGCGGCCGTCGATGCCGTCGCCCCGTACGAGTCCGGGGAGGTAGGTGTCCACCGGGGCATCGAGACCGACCTCTCCCTCCCCGACCAGTTGCAGCACCACCACCGCCGTGAACGTCTTCGTGTTGCTGCCGATGCGGACCTGGCCGTCCACCGGCACCTTCGCCCCGGTCGTCACGTCGGCGACACCGGACGTGTAATGACGGGTGTGCCCCTCGCGGTCCTTCACGCCGGCCAGCGCGGCGGGCAGGCCATCGGCCCGCACCAGCGCGTCGAGACGCTGCTGGACGGAGTCCGGCCGGGCGGACGCGGATGCCGGGGGCGGGGCACCCAGCGTCATCACACCGACAACCGTCGCGGCCGCGGCCACCACAGCATTGCGCGGACCGAACCGCCGCCTCGCCTGCTCACTCATGGGTCAACTCCTGTGAAAACGTGGGGAATTCAGCGGCGCAGGTCACGTGAGCTGCTCACGGACGCACTGCGTGTACTCGTGGAAGCTGCCGGGCCGGTAGCAGGCCTGCGTGTGGTTCGCGTACCAGACCATGAGGACCGCGACCAGGGCGGACACCACGATCGCCAGGACCGACGTCACCACCGCGGCGACGGCCTTGCCCCGGCCGGTGCCGGTCCGCCTCGTCGTGATCAGGGCGACGACGCCCAGGACCAGGCCGATGATGCCCAGCGGGCCGCCGACGAAGAAGATCGAGGTACTCAGGCCGACGGCCCCGAGGATCAGGGCGGCCACGGCCAGACCGTTCCTGTCCGGCGGCGCCCCCAACCCCTGGGCTACTGCTGCTTCTTGCACTTCCCGCGTGTTCATCGAGGTCCTCCCGTCAGTGGCTCAGGGCTCGATCGTGGCGTCAGGGGGCGCGGGCGCACATCGCGGAAAGGCGGGAGAATCCGCTCCCCCGATCGGGGGAGGTCGCAGGTCAGCGGCCCGGTCATACTGGCCGGACCATGTTCAGGGGAATCCGGCCGCTGCTGCGCGGCTCCACATACACGGGCGGGCTGTTCGCATCGTGCGGCGCGTTGGCGAGCCTTGCGCTGCTGCCGTTCGCGATGCTGCCGGGGCTGGTGTGGCGGTCCGCTCCGTACGGCGCACAGATGGGTCTGGGGCTGCTTGTCTGGGCGGCGCTGATCGGCGCGGCCGGGCTCGCCCGCACCACGCGGCGGGCGCTGGTCGTGGCCGCCCGGCGGGTGCTGAGGGTGCCGCTGCCGGACCCCGTACCCGTACGGTCGCCCGGCGCCGACCGTTGGCGGACTCCCTTCTGGCTGCTGCTGCATGTGGCGCTGGGGTGGACGGCAGCCCTGGTGGGCGGCCTGCTCTTCATCGCCGCCGTCACCCTCCCCGGAGGCTGGCTCGACGCCGAGGCGGGGGTGAGTCTGTTCGGCCGGACGGTGCGGGCGGAGGGCGGCTGGTCGAGCTGGTTGATGGCGCTCGGCTGCGCGCTGCTCGGGGCGGCCGTGTGCGCGGCGGTGACGTACGCCCTGCGGTGGCTGGCACCCCGGCTGCTCGGCCCCTCGGCGGCCGAGCGGCTCGCGCTGGCGGCCCAGCGGGAGCTGCGGCTCGCCGAGCGCAACCGGCTCGCCCACGAGCTGCACGACTCCATCGGACACACGCTGACGGCCACCACGATCCAGGCCGCGGTGGCGGGCGAACTCCTCGCCGCCGACCCGGTGGCGGCCCGCGGCGCGCTGCGCAGCATCGAGGAGTCGGCCCGGGCCGCGCTTGAGGACCTCGACTACGTACTGGGTGTGCTGCGCGAGGAGAAGACGGAGACGGCGCCGACCCGCACCCTGGCCGACCTCCCCGAACTGCTCGACCGGCTGCGGCACGCGGGCGCGGTGGTGGAGCCGGACCTTTCGGGCGACCTGGCTCAGGTGCAGGGCACGCTTTCGCGGGCCGCGTACCGGATCGTGCAGGAGGGCCTGACGAACGCCCTGCGGCACGGGGCGGGCGGCCCGATCGAGGTCCGGGTGGCGGCCGGGCGGGACGTCCTGGAACTCGCCGTGGTCAACCGGACGGGCGCGGCGGCGGGCGGCTTCCCGACGTCCGGGCACGGGCTGCCCGGCCTGACCGAGCGCGTACGGCTGCTGCACGGCGAGATCGAGTCCGGCCCGGACGGCCCGCGGCGCTGGCGGCTGGCGGTCCGGCTGCCGGTACGGACGTCGGCATGACCGGCACCGACCGGGCCGGCACGGGCGTCGACAGGGCGGGCACCGACCCCGTCGAACCCGTCACCGCCGACTCCGGCGGGAACGGAGACGTCAGCCCACGGGGAGACGTCACCCTCCTGATCGCGGACGACGACGCGGTGACCCGCAGCGGTCTGCGCCTGTTGCTCGGGGCCCAGCCGGGGATCACGGTGGTCGGGGAGGCCGCCGACGGCGTCGAGGCGGTCGAACAGGCCCGGCTGCTGCGGCCCGACGTGGTCCTGATGGACGTACGGATGCCACGCCGCAACGGAATCGAGGCGACTCGGCAACTCCTGGCAGAATCAAGCGAGTTGACGGGAACGCCCAGGGTCGTGGTGATCACCACCTTCGAGAACGACGGCTACGTCACGGCCGCGCTCAGCGCCGGGGCCAGCGGGTTCGTACTCAAGCGGCGCCCGGTCCCGCAGATCGCGGAGGCGGTGCGGGTGGTGGCCGCCGGCGAGGCGATCCTCTTCCCGACGGCCCTGCGCCGCATGGTCGCGGCCCGCCCCCTGGACTCGGCCGAGGCGCTGCCGAGGGCCGCCCTGACGGATCGCGAGGAGGAGGTCCTGCGATCGATGGCCACGGGCCTGTCCAACCCGGAGATCGCGAGGTCCCTCACGGTGAGCCTGGAGACGGTGAAGACACACGTCGGGAACGTGCTGACGAAGCTGGGGGCGCAGAACCGGACGCATGCGGTGGTCATTGCCTATGAGTCGGGTTTGGTGGTGCCGGGTTTCGCCGAATGAGCGCCCCGAATGAAGTGCGGGTATTCGGGTGCGGGTCGGTGGGGGCTGGTCGCTCCCCCGAGTTCGGCTTCGCAGGTCTGCCCCGGCCGGCACCTACGTGCGACAAGCCGCTCAGTCCGTCGCCAGTCTCGCGTGCAGGTGCAGGTCGCGGAACGCGTCCCGGCGCTGGGACTCGAACATGGCACCCCGCAGCGTTCCCTCCGCCGCGTAGCCGCCCCGCTCCGCCACCCGGCAGGACGCGGCATGGCCCACCGCGTGGCCCAGTTCGATGCGGTGCAGGCCGAGCTGCTCGAAGGCCCAGCGGGTGAGCAGTTCCAGGGCGTGGCCCGCCACACCGCGGCCCCGCGCCTCGGGGAGCGTCCAGTAGCCCACCCGGGCACAACGCATGGGCCAGTTGATGAAGTTGAGCCCAACCTGGCCCAGTACCGCCCCGTCGGTCTCGTCCGTGACGCAGTACGTGGCGAACTCGCCCCGCGCCCAGCCCAGCGCCCGCAGCCGCAGCAGTTCGGCCGCTGCCGCCTCGTCCTCGACGGGGGTGTTGTGCGTGTTCCACCGCAGGTACTCGGGGTCGGTGACCGCGCGCAGCAGGGTCTGGACGTCGTCGTCGCGCCAGGTGCGCAGGCGCAGGCCGTGGCCGCGCAGGTCGGCGGGTATGAGCTGGAGATCCATGCCGCCATTCAATCCCTGATCCGTACGCGCGGGCCGGGAATTTCGGCGGCCGCCCGCCCAGGCGGGGAAGCACCACGACGTCCTGCCCGCCGCGCAGGCCGCCGAAGAAACAGGCCCGTCGGGAAGTCGCCGATCAGCGCGGGCCGGGCCGGAACACCGGCACACTCACGCCGTCGCCGCCGTCGCCGCCGTCCCCGCCGCCCCCGGTCCCGGCCCGGAACGTCACGTACAGCTCCATGCCGATCCGCAGCTCCGCCTCCGGGCATCCGACGACCTCGGTCATCATCCGGGGGCCCTCGGCCAGGTCGACGACGGCGGCGACGTACGGGACACGGTCGCCGAACGGCGGCAGGTCGTTGCGGTGCACGACGGACCAGGTGTAGAGCGTGGCCCGGCCGCTCGCCTGCCGCCAGGTCACGTCCTCGCTCCAGCAGTACGGGCAGAACTCGCGCGGGTAGTGGTGCGCGCGGTCGCAGGCCGTGCAGTGCCGGACGAGGAGCCGGCCCTCGGCGGCCGCGTCCCAGTACGGGCGGGTGAAGGGGTCGGCTTCCGGGGTGGCAGCGGTCATCGGAACAGTCCTATCGCGTCGTCCAGGGACCAGGTCTGCCACGACATGGCGCCGAGGGCGACGAGCGAGATGAGCGCCATCATCGCGTTCTGGCCCTGCTCGGCCCAGTCGTGGATCATCAGGACCAGGTAGAGAAGGTTGAGGAGGAGCCCGGCCACGAGGGCGACCGGAGTCAGGAACCCGGTCACCAGGCCGAGTCCCAGGGCGAGTTCGGCATAGACGACGACGTACGCCATGGTCTTGGGCCGGGGCTTGACCACGGCGTCGAAGCCGCTGCGGACGGCGTTCCACTTGTGCTTGGCGGCGACGTCGGCCGCCCAGGCGATGCCGGTGCCGCGCTCGAACCAGCCCTTCTTGTCCTTGTGCCGCCAGCTCTCCAGCCACCACAGCCCGAGGCCGATGCGCAGGACGGCCAGCCATTCGGCGCCGCCGAGCCAGATCGAGTCCACGCGGGGCCCCTTTCTCCAGCAGGCTTGGTACTTGCCCAGCAGGAATTGGTTTCTGACGGTACGTCAGTTCAGCGGATGCGGGGCGTGCGCGCAAGGGGTGGGGAGGCGAGAGGGGGCACATGTGCGTGCGCGGGCCCGCATGCGGAGCGGCGCGCACGAGGGGCTCGGGCGGGGCTCGTGCGGTGCCCATGTGCACAGGGCGTGCGCATGCGTGATCAGATCGCAACCGATTCCGGTCTTGACCGAGACCCATCAAGTGTTCGCGCCGTTACGCTCAGCGTTCATGGCCGATACCACCAACGCCACGACGAGCCCCGTCTACGTGATCGGCGCCGGGCCCGGCGGGCTCGCCGTGGCCGCCGAGTTGCGCGCACGGGGCGTGCGGGCCGTCGTACTGGAGAAGTCCGACTCCGTGGCCGCCTCCTGGCGGCGCCACTACGACCGGCTCCACCTGCACACCACACGGCGCCTGTCCGCGCTGCCCGGGCTGCGGATTCCGCGCCGGTTCGGGCGGTGGGTGTCGCGCGACGACGTGGTGCGATACCTGGAGAAGTACGCGGACTTCCACGAGCTGGAGATCGTCACCGGGGTCGAGGTCGAGCGGATCGAGCGCGGGCCCGGGGACGAGGGGTGGGTGCTGTACGCGACCGGCGGGCGGCGCCTTTCTACGTCGCGCGTGGTGGTGGCCACGGGGTACAACCACACGCCGTACGTTCCCGAGTGGGCCGGGGCCGAGACGTACACGGGTGAGCTCGTGCACGCGAGCCGGTACCGCAACCCGGCGCCCTACGCCGGCCGGGACGTCCTCGTCGTCGGGGCCGGCAACACCGGGGCCGAGATCGCGGCCGACCTCGCCGACGGCGGGGCCGGGCGGGTGCGGCTCGCGGTGCGGACCCCGCCGCACATCCTGCGCCGGTCCACGGCGGGGTGGCCCGCGCAGGCGACCGGCATCCTGGTGCGCCGGCTTCCGGTACGCCTGGTGGACCGGGCGGCGTCGGTGACCGAACGGCTCTCCGTGCCGGACCTCTCCGCGTACGGGCTGCCCCGGCCGGCCGGGGGGCTGTACTCGCGGGTGCGGGAGGGGGCGATCCCGGTGCAGGACGTGGGGCTGATCGACGCGGTGCGGGGCGGGCGGGTCTCGCCGGTCGCGGCGGTGGAGTCCTTCGAGGGCGGCAAGGTCGTCCTGGCGGACGGGGCCCGGATCTCGCCGGAGGTGGTGATCTGCGCGACGGGGTACGGGCGTGGGCTCTCGGCCCTCGTCGGCCACCTCGGCGTCCTCGACTCGCGGGGCCGCCCCCTCGCACACGGTGCGCGTACGGTGCCGGGCTCTCCCGGGCTGCACTTCACGGGATTTACGAATCCGATCAGCGGAATGCTGCGAGAACTGTCCCTGGACGCCACCCGAATCGCCAAAACCCTGGCAGGGTGACGCCGCGCGCCTCCCGGGGGGCGCCCTCCCACCCGTGCGGGGGGAATACCCCGGGCCCCCTGGGGCTCCGCCCCAGCGCACCCCGCCCGGCCGCGCCCCCACCCCCGGCCAAAAACCGACCAACAGGGTTTGGGAGACCCGGGGTTCGGGGCAGGCCCAGCGCACGGTTGGGGCGGGGAGGGAACGGGGGCGGGGCGGACCCCGCGGCCCCGCAGGGTTGAGGCTTTGCTCGCACACCGGTTCCTGACTGACCGTCAGGTCTGTAATCTGACTATGCGTCAGTTACCACCGGCACGGCTCAGCCATGTTGGCCCTCGACCAGGAGCGGGCGGAACGATGCTTGGATCGACTCACGGCACCCTCACGACCGACTTCCGCGCGCGCGTGGTCGCCTGCGGCGAGCAGCCCGCCCCCGGCGCCGTCCACGGCAGAGCCGCCGGCGAGGGCGACCTGGACGTCAGCGGCCGCCCCCTGTACGCCGACGTACCGGATCTGGACCGGTTCTTCCGGCCGGAGTCCGTCGCCGTCGTCGGGGCCTCCGACGCCGAGGGCCGCCCCAACACCGGGATCACCCGCCAGCTGATCGGCTGGGCCCAGCGGGTCGGCGCCCGCATCCACCCCGTCCACCCCACCCGGGAATCCGTCTTCGGGCTGCCCTGCGTCCCCTCCGTCTCCGACCTGCCGGAACAGGTCGATCTGGCCGTTCTCCTGGTCGGCGACCCGCTCCCCGTCATCGAGGAACTCGCCGAGGCCAAGGTCAAGTTCGCCGTCGCCTTCGCCTCCGGATTCGCCGAGACCGGCGAGCAGGGCGCCGCCGCCCAGGACCGCCTCGCCACCGCCGTCAAGCGCTCCGGACTCCGCCTCCTCGGGCCCAACACCAACCTCAACGCCTTCGAGAAGTTCCGGGACGATCTCGACGGGCCCGCCATCGCGCTCATCACCCAGTCCGGGCACCAGGGGCGGCCCGTGTTCACCCTGCAGGAGCTCGGCGTACGGCTCTCGCACTGGGCGCCCACCGGCAACGAGGCCGACCTAGAGACCTCCGACTTCATCTCCTACTTCGCCGAACGTCCCGAGGTCGGAGCCATCGCCTGCTACGTCGAGGGGCTCAAGGACGGACGCTCCTTCCTGCTCGCCGCCGACCGCGCCGCGCGCGCCGGTGTGCCCGTGGTCGCCGTCAAGGTCGGCCGCACCGAGGCCGGCGCGCGCATGGCCGCCTCACACACCGGCAAGCTGACCGGCGCCGACGACGTCGTGGACGCCGCCATGCGTCAGTACGGCGTCATCCGCGTCGACGGACTCGACCAACTCCAGGACACCGCAGCCCTGTTGGCCCGGGCACGCAAGCCTCTCGCCGACGGCGTCGTCGTCTATTCGATCTCCGGCGGCACGGGAGCGCACTTCTCCGACCTCGCCACCGCCGCCGGTCTCCACCTCCCGACCCTCTCCCCCGCCAAGCAGGACCAGCTCCACGAGTGGATACCCGACTACCTCAACGTCGCCAACCCCGTCGACAACGGCGGGCACCCCGTCGGCGACTGGCGGGGGCGGAAGATCATTGACGCGATCCTCGCCGACCCCTCCGTGGGCGTGCTCATCTGTCCGATCACCGGGCCCTTCCCGCCCATGAGCGACAAGCTGGCGCAGGACCTGGTGGACGCGGCGGAACAGACGGACAAGCTGGTGTGCGTGGTGTGGGGCTCGCCGCTCGGCACCGAGGCCGCCTACCGCGAGACGCTGCTCGGATCGGACCGGGTCGCCACCTTCCGTACGTTCGCCAACTGCATCGGCGCCGTACGGGCGTACCTCTCGCACCACCGGTTCACCACCGGCTACCGCTCCCCCTTCGACGAGGCGCCCCGCGTGCCCTCTCCTTCGTTCCGCAAGGCGCAGGCCCTGATGCGCCCGGGCCAGCAGCTCAGCGAGCACGCGGCGAAGCAGCTTCTGCGGGCGTACGGGATCCGGGTGCCGCGCGAGCAGCTCGTGACCAGCGCGGCGGCCGCCGTGCGCGCGGCGGGGCTCGTCGGCTACCCCGTCGTCATGAAGGCCTCCGGAGCGCGGCTCGCCCACAAGACCGAACTCGGCCTGGTCAAGGTCGGTTTGACCTCGGCCAGCCAGATCCGGGACGCCTATCGCGAGCTCACCGACGTCGCCCGGTACGAGGGTGTCGACCTCGACGGCATCCTGGTGTGCCAGATGGTCGAGCGCGGCGTCGAGATGGTCGTCGGCGTCTCGCACGACTCGCTGTTCGGGCCCACCGTGACCGTCGGGCTCGGCGGCGTCCTGGTGGAGGTGCTCGGCGACTCGGCCGTGCGCGTCCCCCCGTTCGGCGAGCAGCAGGCGCGGGACATGCTCGGCGAGCTCCGGGGGCGGGCGCTCCTCGAAGGCGTACGCGGCGGGCCCCCGCTGGATGTGGATGCGCTCGTCGAAGTCGTCCTGCGCGTCCAGCGGATGGCTCTCGAACTCGGCGGCGAGCTCGCCGAGCTGGACATCAACCCGATCATGGTGCTCCCGCGCGGCCAGGGCGCGGTCGCCCTCGACGCCCTCGCCATCTGCCGCTGAGCCGTTCCCTCCACTCGCCGCTTCAGCGCCCACCACTTCCCCACCCCCGTTCCTGGAGCCCCCCGCATGGATGCGCTCGACAACTCCCCGGATTCACTCGACTCCCTGGATTCATTGGTACTCCACGCCACTGACAACGGCGTCTCGTGGATCACGCTCAACCGGCCCGACGCCATGAACGCCGTCACCTGGGACCAGCGCGAACGGGTCATCTCGCTGCTCGGCGCGGCCTCCGCCGACCCGGCCGTACGAGCGGTCGTGATCACCGCCACCGGCAAGGGGTTCTGCGCGGGAGCCGACCTTCGCGGGGCTCCGGCGACCGGAACCGCGTCCGGCGGCGAGCGGGTCGCCGGTGACGTCGCCCGCACCATCCGCCAGGGTGCCCAACGCCTGATCACCGCCGTACTCGACTGCGAGAAGCCGGTCATCGCGGCCGTCAACGGCACCGCCGCCGGTATCGGCGCCCACCTCGCGCTCGCCTGCGATCTGGTCCTGGCCGCCGAATCGGCCAAGTTCATCGAGGTGTTCGTACGCCGGGGCCTGGTGCCGGACGGAGGCGGTGCCTATCTGCTGGCGCGCCTGGTGGGGCCGCAGCGGGCGAAGGAGCTGATGTTCTTCGGGGACGCGCTGCGGGCGGCCGACGCCGAGCGCATGGGACTGGTCAACCGCGTGGTCGCGGACGCCGAACTCGCCGCCACCGCGAAGGAGTGGGCCGAGCGGCTCGCCGCCGGGCCGACCCGCGCGCTCGCCCTCACCAAGCACCTGGTGAACGCCTCCCTGGACGCCGACCGCAGCACCGCGCTCGCCGCCGAGGCCTGGGCCCAGGAGATCAACATGACGACCCGGGACGCGAACGAGGGAGTGGCCAGCTTCGTGGAGCGGCGCACCCCCAAATACCGGGGCCTGTAAGCCATTTCAGCACCCTTGAGGCTTCCAATCTGACATACCGTCAGCTTCAATGGCTGATGTGATGGGACACGCAGGGATGGCGGCCACCGTCGTCCGATACCTCAGGTCCGTCGGCGCCGCCACGGCCGCCGAGCCCGTCGACTTCCTGCCCCGGCCGGACCTCCGGGCCGTACGGGACGACGAGCGGGCGCCGGTCGATCCCGGTGAATTCCGGCGCGTGCTCGGGCAGTTCGCGAGCGGGGTCACCGTCATCACCGCCGAGGACGCGGCCGGACCCACCGGCTTCGCCTGCCAGTCCTTCGCCTCGCTCTCGCTCGACCCGCCCCTGGTCGCCTTCATGGTGTCCCGCACGTCGACGACGTGGCCGCGCATCGCCCGCGCCGGGGTGTTCTGCGTGAACGTCCTCGGAGCCGAACAGTCCGTACTCTGCCGGGGGTTCGCGGTCAGCGGGGCCGACAAGTTCGCCGGGGTCTCCTTCGACGCGGCGCCCGTGACCGGCTCGCCCCGGCTCGACGGCGTACCGGCGTGGATCGACTGCCGCATCCAGAACGTGCACACCGGTGGGGACCACCTCATCGTGGTCGGCCGCGTCGAGGCGCTGGGCGCCACGGACGGCGCCGCCCCGCTCCTCTTCCACGGGGGCAGGTTCGGCCGCTTCAGCGACTGAGCCGGGCTTCCGCGACGCTGCTCACCAGGTCGCGTCGGTGATGAGACGCCCGCTGCGGGTCTCCACGCGCAGCTTCCCCTTGTCGTCGTACGCCGTGTGGCGCCAGTCCGCGAAGACCTCGGCCACCCTGCGGCCCTCCCAGTCGCCGGCGCCCGGCGGTGGACTGAAGCCGACCGTCACCACGGCCTCCTCGGCCGCGCCCTGCTTGCGGATGCGGACCGCCACCACCGACGGCCACAGCCCGTCGTCGGCCTTGGTGAGGTGCTGGGAGTAGTAGCCGATGAAGTCCCGCGTCATGTCGAACCAGCCGGCGGGGAGGCAGGGCGCCGCGGTGCCGTCGGTGGGCGGGCCGGGGGTGCCCGCGGTGCCGTCGCCGTCGGTGGGAGGACCGGGGTTTCCGGTGTCCTGGTCGGTCGGCGGGCCGGGGCTGCCGGCGTCCTCGTCCGTGGGCGGACCGGGCGTCCCCGCCTCGTCCTCCGTGGCAGGACCGGCACCCGCAGCGGGCCCCTCCTCCGTCGTGTCCGTCGTCTCGTCCCCGCAGGGGGTCGCCGACGTGGCGGCCGGCGTGGACGGCTGGGCAGCCGGGGGAACGGCCGCCGGGTCGCCCGGGCGGGCCGTTCCGCAGGCGGTCACGGTGGCGCACAGCAGGGCCGCGGCCAGCACGGCCACGCCCCGCGTGGTGATCGGCTTCATGATGTTCCCCCTCGGTCCCCCGGCGGGGAACATCCGGCTCCCCTGTACGGAAACGTTCCCGTACAGGAAGAGGGGATCACACGGCGAGCGGTTCCGTGCCGGGGCCCCGGTGGCGGATGACCAGGGCCATCAGCGCGGCCGCCGCGCACAGCGCGCCCGAGGCGTACCAGACGACGTCGTAGCTGCCGAAGACATCGCGGGCCACCCCACCCAGGAAGGCGATGACGGCCGCTCCGACCTGGTGCGATGCGAGCACCCAGCCGAACACGATCGCGCTGTCGTCACCGTAGTGCCGGCGGCACAGGGCGATGGTCGGCGGCACGGTGGCCACCCAGTCGAGCCCGTAGAAGACGATGAAGAAGACCATCGGCGGGTGCACGGCGGGCGCCAGCAGCATGGGCAGGAAGAGGAGCGAGATGCCGCGCAGGGCGTAGTACGTGGCGAGCAGCCGACGCGACTCGAAGCGGTCGGTGAGCCAGCCGGAGAAGATGGTGCCCGCGACGTCGAAGACACCGATGACGGCGAGCAGTCCGGCGGCCGCGGTGACCGGCATGCCGTGGTCGTGGGCGGCCGGCACGAAGTGCGTCTGGACCAGGCCGTTGGTGGAGGCGCCGCAGATCGCGAAGGTGCCCGCGAGCAGCCAGAAGGGCCCGGTGCGGGCGGCCTTGGCGAGGACGCCGAGGGTGCGGCGGGCCGCGCCCGTGACGGGGGCGGGCTTGGGGACGTACTCGCTCGCCCCGTACGGAGGAAGGCCCACGTCCGCGGGGTGGTCGCGCAGGAGCAGCCACACGAAGGGGACGACGGCGAGCGCGGCCAGGGTCACGGTGACGGCGGCCGGGCGCCAGCCGTGGGCCTCGACCATCCAGGAGAGCAGCGGCAGGAAGATCAGCTGGCCGGAGGCGGAGGCCGCGGTCAGGATGCCGGTGACCAGGCCGCGGCGCTCGGTGAACCAGCGGTTGGTGACGGTCGCCGCGAACGCGAGCGCCATCGATCCGCTGCCGAGGCCCACCAACAGGCCCCAGCAGAGGATGAGTTGCCAGGCATGCTGCATGAAGACGGTGAGCCCCGAACCGACCGCGATCACGGTCAGCGCGACCGCGACGACCTTGCGGATGCCGAAGCGGTCCATCAGGGCGGCGGCGAAGGGGGCGGTCAGGCCGTAGAGCGCGAGGTTCACGGAGACCGCGGCGCCGATCGTGCCGCGCGACCAGTGGAACTCGCTGTGCAGCGGGTCGATGAGCAGTCCGGGCAGCGAGCGGAAGGCGGCGGCTCCGATGATCGTGACGAAGGCGACGGCCGCCACGTACCAGGCGCGGTGGATCCTGGGTCCGGGCTTCCGCCGGGGGGCGGGCGTGGTCGGGGGGCTGTCGGTTGTCTGGGTCACGTCGGACAGCGTCGCGGCACGGGTCCCTGTCGTACGAGTGGCTGAAAGGCCACCCTTCGCAGGGATCGGGCCAGGGGGAGGCGGCCGAGGCCGGATGCATTTCCCCACCCCGCCCCTTCCCGCTGTGACACTCCGCGGCTCCGCCGCGTGGCCTCCGGGGGGAGGGGGGGGCGGACTGAGGTCCGTTCCCGGGGCGCTGCCCCGGCCCCCCGTTCCCGAAAGGCGTCACAGCCCCGTGCCCCTGTCGGCATCGACCGTGGCCGACGCCGGTATCTTCAGCCCGTCATGGGGTCCCCTTGGGCGCGATACGGGGTCTGGGGCGGAGCCCCAGGAGTCCGGATCAGCACACCCACACCCCCGGAGGCCACGCGGCGGAGCCGCAGAGTGTCATAGCGGGAAAGGGCGGGGTGGGGAATGTCCCGGCCGGGCGCGGACTTGTCCGTCACAGGACCGCGGGCACATCGGACAGCGGTGCAGACCATCACCCCGTCGTCGAGGAGGACGCGTGAACGGAGCCGGTCGCATACCACCCCACCGCGTCGTGGTCCTCGCCCTGGACGGCATCCTCCCCTTCGAACTCGGCATCCCCCAACGCATCTTCGGCCGCGCGGCCGACCCCGCACGCGGACCGCTGTACGACGTGGTGACCTGCTCGATCCGCCCACCCGGCCCCGTCCGCACCGACGCCGACTTCTCGATCCTCGTAGAGAACGGCCCGGAGGCCCTGGCCACCGCCGACACGGTCGTGATCCCGGCCTCCTACGAGCTCGGCCCGGTCTTCGAGGAGGGCGTGCTCACCCCGGAACTGGCCGCCGCCCTCGCCCTCGTACGCCCAGGAACGCGCATGGTGTCGATCTGCACCGGCGGTTACGTCCTGGCGGCGGCCGGCTGTCTCGACGGCCGCCCGGCCGCCACGCACTGGGCCTCGGCCGAGCACTTCCAGCGGCTCTTCCCCGCCGTGGACGTGGACCCGGAGGTCCTGTTCATCGACGACGGCGACGTGCTGACCTCGGCGGGCGTGGCCGCCGGGATCGACCTGTGCCTGCACATCGTGCGGCGCGACCACGGCTCGGCGATCGCCAACGACGTGGCCCGCCGCACGGTCGTACCCCCGCACCGCCCGGGCGGCCAGTCCCAGTTCATCCAACGCCCCGTCCCAGAACCGCAGTTGGCGACGACGGCGTCCGCACGGGCCTGGGCGCTGGGCCGCCTGCACGAGCCGATCCAGCTGCGCGACCTGGCCGAACGGGAGGCCATGTCGGTCCGCACCTTCACCCGCCGCTTCCGCGAGGAGGTGGGCCTGAGCCCCGGCCGGTGGCTCACCCAGCAACGCGTGGAACACGCCCGCCACCTCCTGGAATCCACCGACCTGTCGGTGGACGCGATAGCCCGCGCGGCCGGCTTCGGCACGGCGACGTCCCTGCGCCAGCACCTGCAGACGACACTGGGCGTCCCCCCGACGGTCTACCGGCGTACGTTCCGGGCGGGGGCTGCGGGCTGAGCCGCCTCCCGGAAGAACCACGTCCCGGAAGGGCCGCGTGCACAGATGGGCCGCCGCTCAGAAGGTCAGCACCCCCCGGGCCACCCGCCCGTGGTGCAGGTCGTCCGCCGCCTTCGCGAAGTCCTCCACGGGGTACGTCCTGGTGACCAGTTCGTCCAGGAGCAGGGCTCCCTTGCGGTACAGGTCGGCGTAGCGGGGGATGTCGCGTTGCGGGCGGGAGCTGCCGTAGCGGCAGCCCAGGATGGATTTGTCCAGGAACAGGGCGGCGGGCAGGAAGGACGCCTCCACCGTGGGGGCGGTCATGCCAAGGAGGACGGCCTGGCCGTGGCGGTCCAGGAGGTCCACGGCGGCGCGGATCAGAGCCGGGTGGCCCACGCATTCGAAGGCGTGGTCGGCACCGTTCGGGAGGATGTCCCGGACGCCGTCCGACGAGGCGAGGAAGTGGGTTGCCCCGAATTGGCGGGCCAGCGCCTCCTTCGCCGGGTTGTTGTCGACGGCGACGATCACCGAGGCGCCCGCGATGCGCGCACCCTGGATGACGTTGAGGCCGATCCCACCGGTGCCGATGACCACGACGGTGTCGCCGATGTCCACCCTGGCCCTGTTCAGGACCGCGCCCACACCCGTCAGCACCCCGCAGCCGATCAGCGCCGCCGAGGTGAGCGGCACGTCCTCGGGGATCTTCACCGCCTGTACGGCCTTGACCAGGGTGCGTTCCGCGAACGCCGAGTTCGAGGCGAACTGGTACAGCGGGGACCCGTCCCGCGAGAACGGGCGGCCCGGCATGCCGATCGCCCTGCGGCACATCGTCGGCCGGCCCCGGTCGCACTCCGCGCACGCCCCGCAGTTGGCCAGCGTGGACAGTGCGACGTGGTCCCCCGGCGCCACATGGCCGACCCCCGCGCCCACCGCCTCCACCACGCCCGCGCCCTCATGGCCGAGCACCACCGGCACCGGGAACGGGATCGTCCCGTCGATCACGGACAGGTCCGAGTGGCACAGACCCGCCGCCGCGACGGCCACGAGCACCTCCCCCGGCCCCGGGTCCCGTATCTCCAGATCGTCGACGACCTGGCTCTGCTTCCCGTCGAAAAGGACACCTCTCACGGAACACTGACCTCCCTCGGCAGGCCGAGCACGCGCTCGGCGATGATGGTGCGCTGAATCTCGTCCGAGCCGCCGTAGATCGTGTCGGCCCTGGTGAACAGGAACAGGTGCTGGAGCGGATCGAGTTCGTACGGGCTCGGCTCGCTCCAGTCCGCCGGGCCCACGGTGCCTGCCGCGCCCCGCACCGCCATCGCCAGCTCCCCGAGCCGCCGGTGCCACCCGCCCCAGAGCAGCTTGGCCACGCTGGGCGCCCCGGCGTCCCCCGAGCTCCCCAGCGTGCGCAGTGCGTTCCACCGCATGACCTTCAGCTCGGCCCACTGCTGGACGAGCTGCGCGCGGAGGGCGGGGTCGGCGGGTGCGCCGCCGGCCGTGGCCAGGGCGATGATGTGCTCCAACTCCCTTGTGAAGCCCACTTGTTGGGCCAGGGTGGACACTCCGCGCTCCAGGGCGAGCAGGCTCATCGCCACCTGCCAGCCATTGCCCTCGCCGCCCACGAGGTGCTCGGCGCGGGCCTCGGCCCCGTCGAAGAACACCTCGTTGAACTCGCTCGTCCCCGTCATCTGCCGGATCGGCCGGACCTCGATCCTGCCCGGCTGGTCCATCGGTACGAGCAGGAACGAGAGGCCGTGGTGGCGCCGCGAGCCCTCCTCGGTGCGGGCCAGCACGAAGCACCAGTCGGCCTCGTGGGCCAGCGAGGTCCAGCTCTTCTGTCCCGTGACGCGGTACGTGCCGTCGCCGGCGCGGCGGGCGGTGGTGCGGATGCCGGCCAGGTCGGAGCCGGCGCCGGGTTCGCTGTAGCCCTGGCACCACAGTTCCTCGCCTCGGGCGATGGGGGGCAGGAAGCGGTTCTTCTGTTCGGGGGTGCCGTGGGCGATGAGGGTGGGGGCGAGGAGGTTTTCGCCGATGTGGCCGGTGCGGGCGGGGGCTTCTGCGCGGGCGTACTCCTCGGCCCAGACGACCTGCTGGGTGAGGGTGGCGGTTCTGTTGCCGTACGTCGCGTCGTCCGGCCAGCCGATGCCGATCCATCCGCCCTGGCCCAACTCCCTCTCCCAGTCGGGTGGTTGGCGGGCGAGGTGGGTGGTGAGCCAGGCCCTTGCGTCCTCGCGGAACGCGTCGTCCTGGGGGGTGGTGCGGAAGTCCATGGCGCCTCCTGTGTCAGAGAGAGTTCCCCCACCCCGCCCCTTCCCGAGACCCGCCGGGGGTTGTTTCGTCGACCGCGGGCCGGTGGCGGGCGGCCGGTGCAGGGAGCCCTCCGGCCCCCTCTCCTCAATCGCCGGAGGGGCTGGATGGGGAACGACGGCGTTCACCCACGGGCCACGAACAGCTGATCGCGCAGTTCCCCGCGCCCCCCAACCCGATTTCGACCCCGGGCCGTGCCTGGTTGCTCGCGCAGTTCCCCGCGCCCCTGGGGGGTGTTGCTGGCCCGACCCACGCGGCGGGAGCCGCACCATTTCACAGCCTCGCGCCCCTGAACCGCTTTCGGCCGCAGGACTTGCGTGGTTGCTCGCGCAGTTCCCCGCGCCCCCGGCAGGGTTGATCCTGGACAGGATGCCCACGCATGCGCTCCCAGCCGTCAGGCGATCACGGACCTCAGCCCACTCCCAGCCCGTCCGGCGTTTGAGGACGAGCGCCCTTCAGGCGCGACGGGGTCCGGGGCGGAGCCCCGGGAGGGCCTGGCTGTCCGACTCCGAGGCACGGGCGGGCGGGTGGGCAAACCTCCGGGGTCCGGGGCAGCGCCCCAGGGCTCAGCCGAACCAACCCCCCGCACGGGCGGGCGGGTGGGCGAACCCCCGGGGTCGGGGGCGGAGCCCCAGGCACCCCCGCCCGCCCCGCCCCCCCCCCCCCCCCCCCCGGCGNCACCCCGGCAAGCCCAGCACCCCCCACCCCCGCCGGAGGCGCTACGCATTGGGCCGCTCCGAACCCGCCGCCGCCCGCGCCATCTCCTCCAGCCGCGCCAGCATCGGCATCGGATCCACCCCCACCGTCCCCGGCAGGAAGTCCGCGATCCGTTCCGGGGTCCAGGCCCCCTCCGCGTACCCCGCGCGGAGCTCCCGCGGCTGTGCCCACACCGCGATCTTGGGGCCCGCGATGGTGTACACCTGGCCCGTGATCCCCTCCTCCCGGGCCCGCGAGGACAGCAGGTACACCACAAGCGCCGCCACATCCTCCGGCGAGCCGATCTCCTTCAGCTCCATGGGAACGTTCGCCGACATCCGGGTGCGGGCAACAGGCGCTACGGCGTTGGCAGTTACCCCGTACTTGTGCAGACCCAGCGCCGCGCTCCTGACCAGCGAAATGATCCCCCCCTTCGCCGCGCTGTAGTTCGCCTGCGCCACGCTCCCCTGGTGGTTCCCGCTGGTGAAGCCGATCAGCGTGCCCGAGCCCTGCTTGCGCATCACCGCCGATGCCGCCCGGAACACCGTGAACGTGCCCTTCAGGTGCGTGGCGACCACCGGGTCCCACTCCTCCTCGGACATGTTGAACAGCATGCGTTCGCGCAGGATGCCCGCGACGCACACCACCCCGTCGATCCGCCCGTACTGGGCGAGCGCCGTGTCCACGATGCGCTGGCCGCCCGCCATCGTCGAGATGTCGTCCGCGACGGCCACCGCCTCGCCGCCCGCCGCGACGATCTCCTTCACCACCGCGTCGGCGATCTCGCTGCTGGGCTCGGCGCCCTCGATCGAGACGCCGTAGTCGTTGACGACGACCCTGGCTCCCTCGGCGGCCGCCGCCAGCGCGACAGCACGGCCGATACCCCGGCCGGCCCCCGTCACTGCGATGACCTTGCCTGCCAAGAAGTTCCCCACGTCCGGCCCCTTCCCGCGGTTTCTGACGGACCGTTAGATTCTATGACCCGTCGGATGCTCCACCACAAGCCCCCGGGAGGGACGCGTATGTCACTGCCGCCCGAGTTCCACGAAATCGCCAAACGCGTGAACAACTGGGGCCGTTGGGGGCCCGACGACGAAATCGGAACGCTCAATCACATCACCGGCGAGACGGTCCGCCAGGCCGCCGGCCACATCCGCTCCGGCCGCCGCGTCCCCCTCGCCCTCCCCCTCCGGCAGGACGGCGTCCAGACGGGCGTCATCCCCGGGCGGGTCAACCCACTGCACACCATGGTCCAGATCAACCAGGAGATCTTCGGCCCCGGCACCGTCGCGTGCAGCGACGACGCGGTGACCTTCGGGCTCCAGGCCGCCACCCACTGGGACGCCCTGACCCACGTCTCGCACTCGGGGAAGATCTACAACGGCCGGCCCGCCGCCACCATCACCCCGCACGGCGGCGCCGAGTTCAGCGGCATCGACAAGCCCGGCCACGTCGTCTCGCGCGGGGTGCTCCTCGACATCGCCCGCGCCAAGGGCCTCGACCGGCTCGAAGGCGGCCACGCGGTCACGCCCGAGGACCTGGCCGAGGCGGAGGAGTTCGCGGGGGTAACCGTGCGCGCCGGGGACATCGTCCTCGTACGCACCGGGCAGATGCAGGTGTACCTGGCCGGAGACAAGCACGGCTACGGCTATCCGTCACCGGGACTCTCCGTGCGTACGCCCGAGTGGTTCCACGCGCGGGACGTCGCCGCCGTCGCGAACGACACCCTCACCTTCGAGATCTTCCCGCCCGAGATCGAGGACCTGTGGCTGCCCGTGCACGCCCTGGATCTCGTCGAGATGGGCATGCTCCAGGGCCAGAACTGGAATCTGGAGGACCTGTCGACCGCCTGCGCCGAGGCATCGCGGTACGCGTTCCTGCTGAGCGCCATGCCGGAACCCTTTGTGGGAGCCACCGGAACCCCCGTCGCCCCGGTAGCGATCCTGTAGATCCACGGGTGGCGGCGCCACGTGCGCGCCCCGAGCGCGGCACCGTCGCCGCCACCCAGGCATCGGCGTACCGGCTCTGCTCCTCGCATGCCCTGAGAGGAGCCTCGCCCTGATGGAGCCGACGCCGTGCCACGACCCGCACTCGCCGAGGCCGTGCAGAGTCCTCGGCGTCCCCTCGCGACGAATCGCTCATCCCAGAGTGATCAGGCCGACACCAGGCGTCAACACCCACTGAAGGGTTCGCGACTTATGCCGTATTTGTGACAGCGCACGGGGGTTCGTACGCCCCGCTGCCGTACGCCCCGTCCGTGCGCCCCGAAAGCTCCTTGAGCCCCGAGTGCCCCGAACGCTCCGGTGCCGGCAGCACCTCGGGCGCGTCGCGGTCCACCTCGCACCAGATCGACTTGCCCACGCCCTCGGGCCGCCAGCCCCAGCGGTCGGCGAGCCCGTCGACGAGTTCGAGGCCGCGTCCGTTGGTGTCGTCGCCCAGCGCGTGGCGCGGCTTGGGCGGACAACAGCTGGTGTCCGCCACCTCGACCCGGACGGTGCCCCCCTCGGCCGGGCCGAGCAGCATCCGCAGCACCGCCGGACAGCCCGTGTGCACCACGGCGTTGGTGACGAGCTCCGAGATCAGCAGGATCAACGTCTCGGCACACGGCTCATCGAGCCCTATTCCGGATCCCGCCAAACGCGAGCGGGCCCACCTCCGGGCCCGGCCCACCTCGGCGGGATCCGGCCCGACCTCCAACTGCACCTGAAGCACCTGCACCGTTCACACCATCCGAACCGGCGGACACATCGCCTCGCGCCTCACAGGGACCACCATCGGGGTCACTGAACGTGATTCCCATGGGAGACAGCATGGTTGACGTACAGTCACCGCAACAAGCGCTTCGGGCATATTCCAGCGCGAAGGAGTATGCGTGGTGCATACTGTGCGGCTCACTTTGCGGGAAACCGAACGGGAGCGCGTACGACGCCTCCGTGCGGTGTGGGCGGCGTGCGGCCCCGGGCCCGGGGTCACCGCACTGGCAACACCGGGAGAGCCGCGCCACACCACCACTCGCATCCCACGGAGAGTACCGGAGAGCGCCCCTGACTCCGGCCCGGGGCAAGTGCGCCGGGCCGCCGGCCGTCAACGCACCGTGACCGCTCACCGTGCCGCCCCGTACGCCCTACAGCGCCGAGGCCAGTGTTTCGGCCGCCTGTTCCGCCGACTGCCACTGCCCGGCTCGCACCCAGGCCCGCTTGAGGTGCAGATGCACATCGGCCTCCCACGTGAACCCCATTCCGCCGTGCACCTGGAGACAGTCCCGCGCCCCGCGTACGGCAGCCTCGTCCGCGAGCAGCTTGGCCCCGGCGATCTCGTACCGATCCCCCGTCACGGCCGCCGCGTAGACCGCCGCCCGCGCCACCTCGGTCCGTACGAGCATCTCCGCGCACAGGTGTTTCACGGCCTGGAACGCGCCGACCGGCTGCCCGAACTGCTCGCGCGCCCGCGCGTGTTGGACGGCGAGGTCCGTGCTGCGGGCCGCACTGCCGAGCTGTTCGGCCGCGCTCAGGAGGACGGCCTCGACGGCTGTGGCCGTACGGGTTCCACGTGTCCGGTGCAGCGGGGTCAGTGGGTCGAGCGAGCGGATCGGGGTCGCGTCCGAGGCGTCCCCCAGCACGTGGTCGGCTTCGTCCAGCCAGGCGACCAGAGCGCCGTCGACCCGGGTCACCACCCGCTCGCCGGTCGCCGCGCCCTCCACCGTCCCGGCGGCGAGGTGGGTCGCCACCAGCGGGCCCGGCAGCAGCGCCCGGCCCGCCTCCTCGAACACCAGGACCGCCTCCGGGAGTCCGAGCCCGACGCCGCCCTCGTGCTCGGGCAGCCGGAGGGAGAAGAAGCCCGCGTCGCCCAGTGCCCGCCACAGCGACCGGTCGAGCCCCGGCCGGTCCACGGCCGCCCGCAGGGCGTCCCGGTCGAACCGCGCTTCGAGCAGCTCGCGCATGCCCGCCTTCAAGGCCCGCTGGTCCTCGGTGAGTTGGAAGTCCATCAGCGCCCCTTGGGCAGGCCGAGGATGCGCTCGGCGACGATGTTCCGCTGGATCTGCGACGTACCGGCGGCGATGGTGTACGAGAGGGAGGAGAGGCGGTCCAGCGTCCACTCGCGTTCGAGGTCGAGGGAGTCCGGGCCGAGGATACGGGCCGCGGTGTCGTACAGCTCCTGGCGGGCGTGCGAGTAGCGGAGCTTGAAGACCGAGCCGCCGACGCCGGGGACCCCGCCGACGCGCTGCGATTCGCTCACGTTCCATTGAGTCAGCCGCCACAGAGCCGTGAACTCCGCGCTCAGCAGACCGAGTTGACGTCTGATCGCCGGGTCGTCCCAGGTCCCGTTCCGCTTCGCCGTCGCCGCCAGCTCGCTCAGCGTCCTGCGGCAGGCCACCACTTCGCCCACGAAGGCCGTGCCGCGCTCGAAGGACAGGGTCACCATCGTGACCCGCCAGCCGTCGCTCTCCGCGCCCACCCGGTTCACGGCCGGCACCCGCACCTCGTCGAGGAACACCTCGGCGAACTCGGCCGACCCGGCGAGCGTGCGCAGCGGGCGGACCGTGATGCCCGGCGCGTCCATCGGCATGGCGAGCCAGGTGATGCCCCGGTGCTTCGGTACTGCTGCGGAAATGGGCTCCGTGCGCACCAACAGCTCGCACCAGTCGGCCACTTCGGCGTGCGAGGTCCAGATCTTCGAGCCGGTCACCACGTAGTCGTCGCCGTCGCGAACCGCCTTGGTGCGGAGCGAGGCCAGGTCGGAGCCGGCGTCCGGTTCGCTGAAGCCCTGGCACCAGATCTCGTCGCCGCGCAGCACCGGCGGCAGCCAGCGCGCCCGCTGCTCGGAGGTGCCCTCGGCGGCGATGGTGGGTCCCGCGTGCAGCAGCCCGACGAAGTTCGCGCCGACGTAGGGCGCGCCCGCCTTCTCGGTCTCCTCCAGGTAGATGAGGTGCTGGGTGGGCGTGGCGCCCCGGCCCCCGGCCGCCTCGGGCCAGTGGAGTCCCGCGTACCCGGCGTCGTACAGCATCCGCTGCCAGGCGGTGTCGTACGAGCGTCTCGCCGGCCAGTCCAGCGGGTCCGGCTTCGGCGGGAGTTTGGGCAGCGAGACCGCCAGCCATTCGCGCAGCCGGGCCCGGAAGGCCTCCTCCTCGTCCGTGTACGTCAGGTCCATCGGCGCTCCTCGGCGTACGTCGAGTTCATCGGCGGGCGCGGTCGCGGTCGAGATCGAGGCCCAGCATGCGGATCGCGTTGCCGCGCATCAGCTTGTAGACGGTCTCGTCGTCGAGGCCCTTGACGTGGTCGAGGGCGACGTCCTTGGTGTGCGGGAAGGTCGAGTCGACGTGCGGATAGTCCGTCTCGAAGGTCGCGTTGTCACGGCCCACCACGTCCAGGGACGCCACCCCGTGCTTGTCGCGGAAGAAGCAGCAGAAGATCTGCCGGTAGTAGTACGTGGACGGCGGCTCGGGGATCAGATCGCGCACTCCGCCCCACGCGCGGTGCTCCTCCCACACGTCGTCAGCGCGCTCCAGGGCGTACGGAATCCAGCCCATCTGCCCTTCGCTGTAGGCGAGTCTGAGGCTCGGGAACTTCACCAGCACGCCGCTGAACAGGAAGTCCATCATCGACGCCATCGCGTTGTTGAAGCTCAGCGAGGCCTGCACGGCGGGCGGTGCGTCGGGGGAGGCGGCGGGCATCTGCGAGCTGCTGCCGATGTGCATGTTGACCACCGTGCCGGTCTCTTGGCAGACCGCGAAGAACGGGTCCCAGTAGCCGGAGTGGATGGACGGCAGGCCGAGGTGTGTGGGGATCTCGGAGAACGTCACCGCGCGCACCCCGCGCGCGGCGTTGCGCCGGATCTCGGCGACCGCGAGGCCGATGTCCCACAGCGGGATGATGCACAGCGGGACGAGCCGGCCCCCGCTGTCGCCGCACCACTCCTCGACCATCCAGTCGTTGTACGCGCGGACGCAGGCGAGGGCGACCTCCTTGTCGTGAGCCTCGGCGAAGGTCTGGCCGCAGAACCGCGGGAAGGTCGGGAAGCAGAGCGAGGCCTCGACGTGGTTGAGGTCCATGTCGGCCAGGCGCGCCTTGGGGTCCCAGCAGCCGCGCCGCATCTCGGCCCGTGTGATGCCTTCGAGGGTCATGTCGTCGCGGTCGAAGCCGACGGCGGCGATGTTGCGCTTGTACGGGAACTTCAGGTCCTCGTAGATCCACCAGTCGGTGGGCGGCCCGTCCGGGTCCATCGTGATCTGGTACTTGCCTGCCACGTAGGCCAGTTCACCGATTCCGGCGGTCAGCGGCTTGGGTCCCCGGTCGCGGTACTTGGCGGGCAGCCAGACGTCGAAGAGATGGGCCGGCTCGATCACATGGTCGTCGACGCTGACGATCCGCGGCAGTTCGGTCATGAGGTCCCCTCCGCATATCTGATGACCCGTCAGATGTCAGGCTAGCCCCGCACCCCTGGACCAGCAAGGAGCGGGGGCCTACGCTCTCCGCCATATCTGACAGCCCGTCAGTTCGGGCAGTTTGGGGGGATCGGCATGGCCGACACCGCACACGCACTCGGTTCCTCGCGCACGCTCTGGGAGCTGGTCGAGCGCCGCGCCGAGCTCACCCCGGACCGCCCGGTCCTCCTCCAGGGCGACCGCACCCTGACCTTCGGCGAGCTGCGCGAGCGCTGCGAGCGGGTGGCGGCGGGCCTGTACGGGATGGGCGTACGGCCGGGAAGCGTGGTCGCCTGGCAGCTGCCGACCCGGATCGAGACGGCGGTCCTGTCGTTCGCCCTGGCCCGGCTCGGCGCGGTCCAGTCCCCGGTGATCCCCTTCTACCGGGACCGCGAGGTGGGCTTCGCGCTGCGCGAGTCGAAGGCGGAGTTCTTCGCGGTGCCGGGGGTGTGGCGCGGCTTCGACCACACCGCGATGGCCCGGCGGCTCGGCGCGCGGGGAGTCTTCGAGGCGTACGGCCGGCTCCCGGACGCAGAGCCCGGGCTGCTGCCGCCCCCGCCGTCCGACGGCACCTCCGTACGCTGGATCTACTGGACCTCCGGCACCACTTCCGACCCCAAGGGCGTGCTGCACACCGACCGTTCGCTGATCGCGGGCGGCTCCTGCCTCGCGCACGCGCTGCACCTGTCGGCGGCCGACGTGGGCTCGATGGCCTTCCCGTTCGCACACATAGCCGGGCCCGACTACACGGTGATGCTGCTGCTCTACGGCTTCCCCGCCGTGATGTTCGAGCACTTCGCGCTGCCGGACGCGCTTGACGAGTACCGCCGGCACGGCGTGACGGTGGCCGGCGGCTCGACCGCCTTCTACTCGATGTTCCTGGCCGAGCAGCGCAAACGGCCCGGCGAGAAGGTGATCCCGACCCTGCGGCTGCTCGCGGGCGGCGGCGCGCCGAAACCGCCCGAGGTCTACCACGCGGTCGTACGCGAGATGGGCGTCCAGCTCACCCACGGATACGGCATGACCGAGGTCCCGATGATCACCATGGGCGCTCCCGACGACACCGCCGAGAACCTGGCCACCACCGAGGGCTGCCCGCCGCCCGGCATGGAGATCCGCATCACCGACGAGGCGGGCGGGCCGGTGCCGCCCGGCGTCGACGGCGAGGTGCGGCTGCGCGGCGAGGCGGTGTGCCGGGGCTATCTCGACCCGGCCCAGTCGAAGGCCGTCTTCGACGCCGACGGGTTTCTGATCACCGGTGACGTGGGGCATGTGCGGACGTCCGGGCACCTTGTCCTCACCGGGCGGATCAAGGACATCATCATCCGCAAGGGCGAGAACATCTCCGCGAAGGAGATCGAGGACCTGCTGCACACGCATCCGGCCGTGGGCGACGCCGCCGTGGTCGGTCTCCCGGACCCCGAGCGGGGCGAGTTGGTGTGTGCCGTCGTCGAACAGCGGCCGGGGGCAGGCGATTTGACGCTGGACGGCGTTACCTCCTACCTGCGCGGACAGGGGCTCTCGGTGCACAAGTTGCCCGAGCGGCTTGAGGTGGTGGAGGCACTTCCGAGGAACGAGACGCTGCGGAAGGTACTGAAATACAAGTTGCGGGAGCGCCTCGGCGGGGCATGAGCACTGCGCCCTGCCACTCCCCCACAAGGACGGACCGCATGGAACTCACCCGCAGACATCTCATACTCGGCGCCGCCGCCGTCTCCGCGACCACGCTCGTCCCGGCCGCCGCCCAGGCCGCCGTACGGCCGCGTACGAGCGCGGACGCCGCCAACTGGATGGCGGCGCTGCCCGACAGCCGGTCCCTGCTGCGCATGACGATCCCGGGGACCCACGACTCCTGCTGCACCAACCCGGGCAACGGCACCGAGTGGTCGCACACCCAGAACTGGGGGCTGCCTCAGCAGTTGCAGCAGGGCATCCGGTTCTTCGACATCCGGGCCAACGGGCTCGAAGGCCATCTGAACGACGCGTTCGGGATCTACCACGGCGCCTTCTACCAGGGCATGACGTTCGGCGACGTGCTCACCCAGAGCGCGGGCTTCCTCGACAGCCACCCCGGCGAAGTCCTCCTGATGCGGCTCAAGAAGGAGAACGGGACCAACAACGACGTCGGCGCCAACTTCAAGAACGTCCTGAACGTCTACCTCGACCAGAAGGGCTGGCGCTCCCGGTTCCTGATCAGCGACCGGGTTCCCACGCTCGGCGAGGCGCGCGGGAAGATCGTGCTGCTCGCCCAGTTCGACAACGACTGGCCGGTGCTCCAATGGCCGGGCGGCGACAACGACTTCCTGTCCAACCAGTACATCAAGCTCCAGGACATCTACCAGGGCCTGTCCTGGCCGTCGAAGAAGACGGCCAAGGTGACCCAGCAGTTCGACAACGCCTACAACGACCAGGACTCGGCCCAGCTCTACATCAACTTCACGAGTTACGCGGGCGGCGGCTGGCCCAAGGTCAACGCGGACGCGATCATGCCCGGCGTACAGAGCTATCTCGCCGCGCGCCTGAGCCAGCAGACCCACCTGGGCGTCGTCCCGATGGACTTCCCCGACTTCCACCCGGACACCCTGCGCACGCTGATCGACTGGAACTGGCACTGAGCCCGTTACGGCTCCCGCCTCACGGCATCGTCGTGAAGTAGGCCGTGAAGGCGGTCACCGCGTCCGGTTCGGTGATGCGGCCGTCGGCGTCCTCGTCCAGGGTCACGGCCACGTCCGCCGCGACCCCGGGCGAGACACCGAGGGCCCGCAGCGCGCGCTCGGCGTCGGGCACGGACACCGTGCCGACGCCGGCCGTGTCGGCCACCGCGAACGCGGCGTGCAGGAAGGGCCGGGCGATCTCGGTGAACCCGGTCGTGCGGTCCCGCAGCCGTTTGATCGCGCCGCCCACGAACTCCTGCCGGGTCACCCGCTGGTCGCCGTCCACGTCCGCGATCCCGGCCAGGCCCTGCCACAGCGCCTCGGCGCCGCCGTAGAGCGCCTGCCCCTTGTCGCAGCGGGCGGTCGTGTCGAACTCGGAGAGCAGCGCCGCCGCCGCCGTCGAGAAGTCCTCGCGGTCGATCCAGCCGTTGCCGTCCTGGTCGAAGGAGGCGAAACGGGCGGCCACCCTGCGCTCGTACTCCGCACTCTCGGGACTGTTCATACTGTCCATGCCCGGAGCGTACGACGCACGGCGCCCGGGCGAGAGGGTTACGCGGAGGAGTACCGCAGGGGGTGTCTTCGCGGAGACTCCTTTACGGCGCGGCACCTCTGTGCGGCGTGCTCCTCTGTTCGGCGGGGACTTCTTTTACGCGGAGAGTGGCCCGGCTTTACGCGGAGAGCGGCTCGGCCAAGTCGTCGGCGGCCGAACCCACATCCCCGTACACCTCGAAGAGGCGTCGCACCCCGAGCGCGGCGAGCACCTTGTTCACATGGCTGCCGTCCAGGGCACCGCGCGCGGGCAGGATCAGGCGCAGCCGGCCCTGGCAGGAGCGCATCAGGCGGCGGGCCGCTATCAGCACGCCCACGCCGCTCGAATCGCAGAACTGCACGCCCGACAGGTCCAGGACCAGATCGCGGCGGCCCTCGGCGACCGCGTCGTGCACCTGCCTGCGCAGTCTCGGCGAGGTGACCAGATCCAGCTCACCGCTCACCCGCAGCACCGTCCACGTGCCCTGCTCGGACTCGTCCACTCTCAGCGCCACGTCGCCGGCCCCTCTCTGTACTCTGCCCCCTCCTTGCGCGGCTGCCCCGGCCCGCTCCCGTGAAACACGCCATTACCACCGGATGCCTTTGCGAGGGAGTACTTGGTGCAAACCTCCGTGCATTGTCAGCCCGTCGCATTACATTCGTAGATACACAGGGACGGGCGCACAGGGGCACACGCGGGGAACAACAGGGTTGGGGAGCCTATGCCGAAGGACGCACCACCTCGGTGGGACCGCCGGATGCAGCAGCGCCTCGCGCGCGGCGAGGCGGCGGCGCTCGGCGAGCTGTACGACCGCTTCGCTTCCCTGGTGCACAGCCTCGCCCACCGCGTGCTCAGCGACGACGACGCGGCGGACCAGATCACCCGCGAGGTCTTCGGCTACGTGTGGGAGAACCCGGACGCCTACGACCCCAAGCTGGGCTCGATGCGCTCCTGGGTCGCCAAGCTCACCCAGCGCCAGGCCGTGCAGCGCCTGCGCCAGTCCGAGGCGTCCACGTACGCGGAGAACGGCGGATGCTCGACCGAGGAGCTGGAGCAGAAGGTGCGGCGGGCCTCGGCCGCGGCCCGCGCCGACTACATCGTCACCTCCATGCCCGCCCCGCTGCGTGCCGCCCTGGAGCTCGCCTACTTCCAGCGCCGCGACTACCGGCAGGCCGCCGCCGACCTCAGCATCACCGAGGACGAGGCGCGCCGGCGCCTGCGGCTCGGCCTGCAACTGCTCTCCTCGGCCAACTCCCGGCCGCCGGAAGGAGCCGCACCGCCCGGATACGGACGGGCGCTGTGACGGGCCCGATGGAGCAGGGCGAGCCCACGCCCGACGACGAGAACACGCCGCGCATACCGTCACCGCGGGCGGCGGGCGACGACCTGACCGGCGGCGGGCGGGGCGGATCCGGCACGTTCTTGCCCGGGCCGCGCGAGGGTAACCGTTTCACCCCGCCGGAGCCGGAGCCGCACGCTTCGATGGACCCGGAGCCGCACTCCGCACCGGAGCCGGATCCCGAGCCCCAAGCCGTCCCCGAGCCGGAAGCCACGGTGCACGAACCCGCCCCGCACGAAGCCCACGCCGACCCGCCCTCGCACACCGTCCTGAAGTCGCTGCTCGGTGCGTGGGCTCTCGCCGCGTGCTCCGCCGAGGAGACCGACGCCGTCGAGGCGCACCTCACCGAGTGCGCGCCCTGCGCCGACGAGGCGCTGCGGCTGCGGGACGCGGTGGGGCTGCTGCACACCGAGCGCAGCCTCGACCTGGACCCGCTGCTGCGCTCCCGTGTTCTGGAGAACTGCCTGGCCGGCGCCCGGCCCGCATCCCGGTGCCCGGGTGGGCGGCCCCGTACGACGCGGAGACCGCCCGGCTCGACGCGCTGCTCAACGACTTCGGGGATGCCGAATGGCACGCTCCGGTGCGGCTGAAGTGGTTCGAGCAGGAGCGGCGGGTGACCCGCCGGACGACGGTCGCGGGCGTCATCGGACACCTGATGGCCGTCGACGCGCTGGTGGCGACCGCGCTCGGTCTCGACGAGCCGGTGCCGATGGACCCCGAGGCCGCGGCGGCCGGGCCGACCGCGCGCACCGAGGCGCTGTGGCGGGCCGGGCAGTACCCGCTGACCCGCACGGTCCGCGAGCCCTGGCGCGAGCAGTCCCACACGCTGATCCGCACGGTGTCGTTCGCGGGGCGCGGCGTGGCCGAACTGGCCGTCCCCTACGGGGAGTTCGCGCTCCCGCTGCAGGACGCGATGCTCGACCGGGCCTTCGAGTGCTGGATCCACGCGGGTGACATCGCGGACGCGGTGGACTATCCGTACGACCCGCCGTCCGGGGCGCATCTGCACCGCATGATCGACCTGGCGGCCCGCGTCCTGCCCATCACGCTGGCCGGCCGCCGCCGGGCGGGCCTCGCGGCGCCCGCGCGCGGCCTGGTCACGGCGGGCTCGCCCGGCCGTTCGCTGCGCCTGGAGATCGAGGGCGTGGGCGGCGGCGACTGGCACATCCCGCTGGACTCCCCGGCGGCCGTCGCCTCGCCGGAGCACGAGGTGGCCCATGTGGCCCTGGACGGCGTGGAGTTCTGCAGGCTGGCCGCGGGCCATGTGCAGCCGCAGGACGCGGCGGTGGGCCAGCGCGGCGACCGCGAGGCCATCAGGGACGTGCTGTTCGCGGCCGCGTCGCTGAGCCGGCTGTAACCCTCAGGGGCTGTCCGGCCACGGGGTCACGTGAAGACGACCGTACGGCGCCCGTTCAGCAGAATGCGGTGCTCGGCGTGCCACTTGACCGCCCGCGCCAGCGCCTGGCACTCGACGTCCCGGCCGATCGCGACGAGCTGGGCCGGAGTGACCTCGTGCCCGACGCGCTCCACCTCCTGCTCGATGATCGGCCCCTCGTCGAGGTCGGCCGTCACGTAGTGGGCGGTCGCGCCGATCAGCTTCACGCCGCGCGCGTGCGCCTGGTGGTAGGGCTTGGCACCCTTGAAGCTCGGCAGGAACGAGTGGTGGATGTTGATGATCCGCCCGCTGAGCTGCTTGCACAGGTCGTCCGAGAGCACCTGCATGTACCGCGCGAGCACGACCAGCTCGACCCGCTCCTCGCGCACCAGCTCCACCAGCTGCGCCTCGGCCGCGGCCTTGGTGTCCTTGGTGACCGGAATGTGGTGGAAGGGCACGTCGTAAGAGGCGACGAGCTCGGCGAAGTCGGTGTGGTTGGAGACGACCGCCGCGATCTCCACCGGCAGCGCGCCGGACTGGGAGCGGAACAGCAGGTCGTTCAGGCAGTGCCCGAACTTCGACACCATGAGGATGATCCGCATCCGCTCCTCGGGGCGGTGGATCTGCCAGTCCATCTGGAAGGAGTCGCCGACGGCCGCGAAGCTGGCGCGCAGCTTGTCCACGGTCACCGGGGACTCGGCCGAGAAGTGGACCCGCATGAAGAAGAGACCCGTGTCGCGGTCTCCGAACTGCTGACTGTCCTCGATGTTGCAGCCGGTGATGAACAGATAGCTCGACACGGCATGCACGATGCCCTGTTTGTCCGGACAGGAGAGCGTGAGGACGTACTGGTCAGTCATCCAGGCAGGATGCCACAACCGGACACCCCCGCCGTGCGCGGACCAGGATCCGGACCTCAGGCCGAGCGGGTCAGGATCCTCAGGACTTCGAGGGAGCGCGGCGGCGCGTCGGGGTCCTCACCGTCACTCTCCGCGAGCCGCACATGCGCCTCACGCGCCGCCCGCACGGCCTCGGGCCAGGCGTGGTGGGCGAGGTAGGCGGAGACGGGCGCGTCGGCGCCGACCTGGTGCATGATGCGCAGCACCCGCAGGACGGCGACGTCGACGAGGGCCGCCTCGCCCGAGTCCCGGAAGATCGTACCGACGTACTTCTCGGCGGACCAGTTGTCCAGCCAGGTGTCCTCGACCAGGCGGTACACGGCGTCGGTGACGTCCCCGAACCCTTCGCGCCCGGCCAGCCAGGTCTCCTCGTGGAAGACGGGGTCGGAGAGCATGTGCAGCGCGGACCGTACGTTCGTACGCCAGCGCCACCACGGCATGTCATTCAACGGCATGCCGCCCATGGTGGAGGAGCGACGGCCGCGACGGGAAGGGCTTGCTGAACCTTGCTGCACGTTTTCGATCGTACGTTCCCCACAATCGCGGCCCGATCACCCCCCGCAATTCACCTTTACGTCACCCAGCGTTGAAGCATGCTCACTTTGCCGTTACCCATGGGGCGGAAGTGTGTGGGCACATGACCGGTTACGGATGGCAGCGTCCCCGGGGCTCGACCAGGCCCCGTCGCTCGATCAGTTCGATCAGCACGACGGCCACCGTGTTCGCCGCGTGTTCGGCGGTCGGCGCCTCCCTGTTGACCGGCTGCGGTGTGCTCCCTGGAGTCGCGGGGGGCTCCAGGGAGCCCATCACCGTGATGACCTGGGCACCCGACGGCACCTCCGCGACCAACACCCCCGGCATGCCCGCCATGGCCAAGGCGTTCGCCCGCTGGGTCAACGCAGGCGGCGGCATCGACGGCCACGAGCTGAACGTCATCACCTGCAACGAGCACAACACCGCGACCGGCGCCTCGGACTGCGCACGCCGCGCGGTGAAGGAGAAGGCGGTCGCCGTCGTGGGCTCCTACAGCCAGTACGGCAGCGCCTTCATGCCCCCGCTGGAGGTGGCCGGCATCCCCTACCTCGGCGGATACGGCATATCCGACCAGGAGTTCACCAGCGCGCTCTCCTACCCCGTCAACGGCGGCCAGGCCGCCCTCATCGCGGGCAGCGGCCGGCAGCTGGCCCCGGACTGCGACCAGGTCTCGCTGGTACGCCCCGACACCATCGCCGGCGACCTCCTGCCGACCCTGCTCGACGCGGGGCTCCTCGCCGGGCATCGCAGGGCCGCCACCGACATCCGTACGACCGAGGACGCCGGCGACTACACCGCCGAGGCCCAGCGCGCGCTCGCACAGGCCGGGGCGGACCCGGCGCTCGTGGGCCGGATCGGCAGGAAGGCGGCCGAGCAGAAGGCGAGGAAGGGCTGCGTGACGGCCGTGCTCGGCGACCGCACGGAGACGTTTTTCGACTCCTTCCGGCGGGTGGAGAGCGACGACCAGAAGGTGCGCGTCGCCTCGGTCATCGGCTCGATCGGCCAGCCCCTCGTCGACCGCACCGGCGGCAAGGACGGCCCCTTCGAGGGCGCGTACGTCACCGGCTGGTACCCGGAGGCCGACGACCCGCGCTGGGACCCGATGAAGAAGGTCGTCCGCGAACAGGCCTTCGGGGACGACGCGATCGACGCGGCGGACGCGGGGGTGCAGACCACGTGGATCGCGTACACGGTCCTGAAGAAGATCGTCGAGTCCCTCGGCCAGGACTCGGTGCGCGCGGTGGACGTGGTGCGCGCGCTCAACAAGGGCGTCAGCGTGAGCACGGGCGGCCTCACCCCCGACCTGCGCTGGCGCTTCGAAGACATGCTGGCGGCCCCGGACTTCCCGAGGATCGTGAACCGCCAGGTGACGTTCCAGGTGGTGAAGAACGGCCGCCTGGTGTCACTGAAGGGGGGCTTCACAGACGTGAGTTCAACCCTGGAGAACTCGGCGGCGAACGGCTGAACATACGAGTTCTGCGAGGGGGCATGCCGTCAGGGGCGCGGGGAACTGCGCGAGCAATCACGCACGGCCCGAGTCCGAAGGCGGGTTCAGGGGCGCGGGGAACTGCGCGACAAGCCACGGACGGCCCGCACCCGACCACGAACGCGGGGAAGCGCCCGGCGTCCCCAGCGCCTCAAAGCTGGGTAGCCCCCCGCTTGGTCAAGTTCCACTTGGTGGCAATGGCGTTCCACAACCCCGCAGCCTCCTGCTTGGACTTGGTCGCCTCCCCCGACGCCTTGTCCCCCTGACCGGCGTCCTTCGTCCGCTTCGCGTGCCCGTCCTTGCAGCCCTTCCCCTTGTCCCCCGCCACCGCGTCGGACCACGCCGCGTAGTGGTTGTCCGCGGACGCGGAGGACTGCCAGGCCTTGGTGAGCGCGGCGGAGAGCTTGTCGTGGTCGGGCAGCTTGTCGACGGAGAGCCGGCCCAGCCGCGTCACCAGGTCGGCGCGCTGCTGCGCGGCAGAACGCAGCGAGGCGGACGCCTGGTCGAGCTTGTCGCACTTGCGGATGTCGGCGACCGCGCCGATCACCGCGTCCCGGCTGCTGCCACTGTCGGCGAGCAGCTTGTCGAGCGCCTCGGCCTGCGCCTTGGCGGGGTCGTCGGCGGCCTTGGTGCCGCCGCCGTCGCCGGTGGCGGGCGAGCTGACGGCCGCGGGCTGCTTGTCGTCCTTCTTGTCGTCCCCGCCGCCGCTCAGGAGCGCGCCCGCGCCGAGCCCGATGGCCGCGCAGCCGACGACGACCGCGGCGATGATGCCGACCGGCGACTTGCGCCGGGGCGCCTCGGGCTCGTACCCGGAATGCTGCCCGGCGGGTTCCTGGTACGGGGGCTGGGCCGCGAACTGCGGCTGCTGCTGGAACTGCGAGGACGGGGCCTGCGGCGGCTGGTAGCCCTGCTGCTGGGGCCGATTCAGCGGAACGGAGGGCTGGAAGCGGGGCAACTGCGCGGATGCGTCGCCCTGTTGGGGCGGCCCGTCGGCCCGGAAGAGGCTGTCGAACTCGGCGGGCGGCTGCCGGTCGCCCGGCGCCCCCGGCCGTATCCCGTACGGGGCGTCCTGCGGGGCCGGCGGCACCGGCGGCAGGACCTGCGTCGGGTCGGCGCCGGGAGCCTGCGCTCCGGGGAAGCGGGCCGCGTCACCGGAGTGCTCCGGCGGCAGCGCGCCGGGCCCGCCCCCCACCGGGGCGATGTACTGCGTGGCCTCGCTGCCGGAGCTCCCCTGCACGGGGGCCAGGTACTGCGTCGCCTCACCGCCGGAGCTGCCGGGGCCGCCCGGCACGGGAGCCAGATACTGCGTCGCGTCGCCGGCGGAGTTCCCCGGCACGGGGGCTATGTACTGCGTGGCTTCCGCGTCCCCGTTCCCGGCCGGCACCGGCGCGAGGAACTGCGTGGCCTCACCGCCGGAGTTGCCCGGGTTGCCCGGCATGTGCGCTATGTACTGGGTCGCCTCCGCGTCCCCGCCGCCGTTCTCGGGCGGCAGCGGCTGCCCGAAGGTCGCCGGTCCCTGCGGGGGCGCGACGGGAGGCGGCTGGGAGGCCTGGCCCTGCGGGCCCCAGGGCTGACCCCAGGGCTGGGCTCCAGGAGGCGCCGGCAGCGGCTCCCCGGCTCGGGGGCCGCTTCCGTCGGCGGGCAGCACGACACCCTCGTGCGCGGGCCGCACAGCCGGAAGCTGCGGCTCGTCACCCTGTCGGCTCTGCGTCACCGGAACTCCTGTACGTGGACCTACGGAATCGTCGGTTCACGCTACCGGGTCCCCCCACGCCCTTGCCAAGCCCTCCCTCAACCCCGGCCACTCGGGCCCGCACGGGCCTCAGAACGCCCCTCGCTCAGGCCGCCTGGACCTCCAGGCGCTCGCCGAACTCCCGCACCGCCGGGTCGTCTCCGTACGGCTCCAGACGCACCTGGAGGTCCTCCAGGTAGTCCGCGCCCCGGTTGGAACGCAGCGTGGACAGGAGCTCCACCGCCCGCGTGCCCGTCGCGCACGCCTCCTCGACCTCGCGCTGCTGGACCTGCGCGGTGGCGAGCAGGATGAGCCCGATGGCGCGCCGCCTGGCCCGCGACTCGGGGTGCCCGGCCAGTGACTCCTCGGCCCGCCTGGCCGCCGCCTCCGGCTGGCCCAAGTCCCGGTGGCAGTGCGCGAGTTCGTCCGCGAGATAGGCGTGGTCGAAGTGCGCGATCCAGCTCGGGTCGTCGCCGGATTCGGGGTCCGCCGCCTCCAGCGCGGACAGCGCCCGGCCCGCCACCACCTGGCACGTGCGGGCGTCGCCGAGCAGCGCGTGCCCGCGCGCCTCGGCCGCGTAGAACATGGCCTCGGCGCGCGGCGTGACCCGGCCGCGCGCGCCCTCCTGCGCGGCCCGCGCCAGTTGGGCGATCTCGCGCGGATTGCCGAGCTGGGCGGCGAGGTGGCTCATGGAGGCGGCCAGGACATAGCCCCCGTACCCCCGGTCGTCGGCGGCCTGGGCGAGACGCAGCGCCTGGATGTAGTAGCGCTGGGCGAGGCCCGGCTGGCCGGTGTCGACGGCCATGTACCCGGCGAGTTCGGTGAGCCTGGCCACCGCCGCGAACAACTGCCGCCCCACGGACTCCCGGTAGGACCCGGCGAGCAGCCCGGACACGACGCTGTTGAGGTAGTGCACGACGACCGGCCGCACATGGCCCGCCCCGAACCGGTGGTCCAGCTGCACCAGGGCGTCCGTCATCGCCTTGACGGCCTCGACGTCGGCGGCGCCGACCCGCTGCCCCGCAGTGCGCGCGACCTGCGCGTCCGCCCCGGTGATCAGCCAGTCCCGGCTCGGCTCGACGAGCGCCGATGCCGCGACGGTGGAGCCGGACAGGAAGTCGCGGCGCCCCACGTCGCTGCGCCACAGCTCGCAGACCTGCTCGATCGCGCCGAGGACGGTGGGCGAGAACTGGAGCCCCACCCCCGAGGCGAGGTTCTTGCCGTTGGCCATGCCGATCTCGTCGATCGTGACCGTACGGCCCAGCTTGCGGCCGAGCGCCTCCGCGATGATGCCCGGCGCCCGCCCCCTCGGCTGCTGTCCGCGCAGCCAGCGCGCCACGGACGTCTTGTCGTAGCGCAGGTCGAGACCCCGCTCCGCGCCGACCATGTTCACGCGACGGGCTAGGCCGGCGTTGGAACATCCGGCTTCCTGGATGAGCGCCTGCAGCCGTTCGTTGGGCTGGCGGGCGACGAGAGGCCTGGCTGCCATGTGAACCCCCTGGAGCGGCAGTGATCAGCACAGTGATCACTGCCCTGCGAATATGCAGAGAAACGAGGGGAATCGGGAATATGGCTTCATTGCCAGAATTCCCGTCTGCTTCCCCCGCATATGGCTACCCTGTCGCCGACACGCAGCCCCACGCGCGCCCCCACCCATGCACCCATGCGCCCCATTTGCAGGACCGATCCCGCTGATCCCACGGTCGCCGAGCCCGTAACCCTGGGTGGCGGCCGGAGTTGAGCCCGTCGTGGAAGAAACCATCACAGGCACGGGCACGGATACGGAATCCGCACAGATCCCCAAGCAGCGCGGCGAACAGCTCCTCGACAGCGCCGTACGGTACGCGGAGGAGCGGCACTGGGACGTCTTCCCCGGCACCTCCCTGGAGGCCGACGAGGGCGTCGAGCGCTGCTCGTGCGGTGACACGGCGTGCCCGAAACCGGGTGCGCACCCGGCCCGGCCGGACTGGGCGACGCAGGCCACCGGCAGCGCGGTCGCCGCCCGCCGCCTGTGGTCCAAGAGCCCCCGGTCCTCGATCCTGCTTCCCACCGGGCGCACCTTCGACGCCATCGACGTACCGGAGTCGGCCGGGTTCCTCGCGCTGGCCCGCATGGAGCGGATGGAGCTCACGCTCGGCCCGGTCACCTGCACCCCGGACCGCCGGATGCTGTTCTTCGTCCTGCCGGGCGCGGGCGCCAAAGTCCCCGACCTGGTACGGAAGTTGGGGTGGACGCCCGCCTCGGTCGACCTCATCACGCGCGGCGAGGGCGACTACGTGGCGGCGCCGCCGACCCGCATCGGCGGCTCGGGCGCGGTGCAGTGGGCACGGCGCCCCACCCCCGCGAACCGATGGCTGCCGGATGCCGAGGAGCTGATCAGCCCCCTCGCCTACGCCTGCGGCCGCGAAGCCGCCGACGCAAGGGCCCGACGCCCCTAGCGCAACCGGGGCATTCGGCTCCTATGGTGTCCAGGTAGGCACCATCACGGGGACGAAAGGCACCACCATGCCGGACCAGGCATTCGAGAAAGCGGCGGACACGGCGGGCGGAGCGCGTACGGCGCCGCCCGCCGTCCGCGTCCAGGGGCTGTGGAAGCGCTTCGGGGAGCAGATCGCGGTCGCGGGGATCGACCTGGAGCTGCCCGCGGGCAAGTTCATCGGCCTGGTCGGCCCGAACGGCGCGGGCAAGACCACCACCCTGTCCATGGTGACCGGGCTGCTCAGGCCCGACCAGGGCAGGGTCGAGGTCGGCGGGCACGACGTGTGGCGCGACCCGGTCGCCGTGAAGTCCCGCATCGGCGTACTGCCCGAGGGACTGCGCCTGTTCGAGCGGCTCTCGGGGCGCGAGCTCCTCGGCTACTCGGGCCGGCTGCGCGGACTGCCCGGCGCCGAGGTCGACAAGCGGGCCGCCCAGCTTCTGGACGTACTGGACCTGGCGGGCGCGCAGCACAAGCTCGTCGTCGACTACTCGACCGGCATGCGCAAGAAGATCGGGCTCGCGGCCGCTCTGCTGCACAATCCCGAAGTGCTGTTCCTGGACGAGCCGTTCGAGGGCGTCGACCCGGTGTCCGCCCAGACCATCCGCGGCGTCCTGGAGCGCTACACCGCCTCCGGCGCCACCGTCGTGTTCTCCAGCCACGTCATGGAGCTCGTCGAGTCGCTGTGCGACTGGGTCGCCGTGATGGCCGCGGGCCGCATCCGCGCCCAGGGGACCCTGGCCGAGGTACGCGGCGACGCCACCTCGCTGCAGAACGCCTTCCTCGAACTCGTCGGAGCGAACGGCCGCAACGCCGGCGACTCCCTCGACTGGCTCGGCGGCGGTACCCGGTGACCGTGTCCTCCCAGAACGCCTCCGCCCTGGCCCCCGTCTTCGTACGACTGAAGCTGTCGCTGATCAAGAACGGGCTGCGGCAGTCCGGTGGCCGCCGGGCCGCCTACATCACCTCCGCCGTCCTCGCCCTGCTCTTCGCGGCGCTCCAGCTGCTCGGCCTGATCGCGCTGCGCGGCACGGAGCACGCGGGCACCGTGACCCTGCTGCTCGTGGCGCTGATGGCCGTCGGCTGGACCGTGATGCCGCTGTTCTTCCCCAGCGGCGACGAAACCCTGGACCCGACCCGGCTCGTCATGCTGCCGCTGCGGCCCCAGCCCCTGGTCGGCGCACTGCTCGCGGCCTCGCTTGTGGGCATCGGGCCGCTGTTCACGCTCTGCCTGATCCTCGGCTCGGCGATCGCCGTGGCGCACGGGGCGGGCGCCGTCGTGGTCGCCGTCCTCGCCGTGCCGCTCGCGCTGCTCGTGTGCATCGCGCTCGCCCGGGCCGTCGCCGCCGCCAACACCCGGCTGCTGACCTCGCGCAAGGGCCGCGACCTCGCGGTGCTGAGCGGCCTGGTCATCGCGGTGGGCTTCCAGTTCGTGAACTTCGGCGCGCAGCGGCTCGGCAGGTCGGGCGGCCTCTCCGCGCTCGACCCGGTCGCCGACGTGGTGCGCTGGCTTCCGCCGGCCTCCGCGATCGGCGCGGTCGACTCCGCGGGCGAGGGCTCGTACGGCCGGGCGGTAATCCAACTCCTCATCTCCGTAGGGGCGTTGGGGCTTCTCCTGTACGCCTGGCAGCGCTCGCTGGTGAAGCTGATGACCACGCCGGACGGCTCGACGCTCGCCGCGTCCGACGCCTCCCGCAAGGAGTCCGGCGGCAGGGGCCTCACCTCGCTGCTCCCCGAGGGCCGCACCGGCACCGTCATGCTGCGGACGCTGCGCTACGCCTGGCGGGACCCCAAGACCAAGGCGGCGTGGATCACCTCGCTCGCGATCGGCCTGATCGTGCCCGTCTTCAACGCCGCCCAGGGCAGCGGCACCGTCTACTTCGCGTGCTTCGCGACGGGCATGCTCGGCATGCAGATGTACAACCAGTTCGGGCAGGACACCTCGGCGTTCTGGATGGTGCTCCTGAGCATCTCCTCGACCCGGGACGCCTATCTGGAGCTGCGCGCCCGGGCGTTCGCGCTGCTGCTCGTGACGCTTCCGTACACGCTGCTCGTGACCGCGGTGACGGCCGGGATGCTCGGCGACTGGACGAAGCTGCCCGAGGTCGTCGGGCTCGCGCTCGCCCTGCTCGGGGCGATGCTGGCGACGGGTTCGGTGGCGTCGGCGACGCTGGCGTACTCGATCCCGCAGGACAGCCGCAAGAACGTGGCACCCGGGCAGGGCGGCATCGCGTTCCTGTCGATCCTGGGCGGGATGGTGGTGAGCGCGGTCCTGTGCGCGCCGATGATCGCCCTCGCGATCTGGCTGCACGTGTCCGGCCACCAGGGCTCCCTGTGGCTGCTGCTGCCACTGGGCGCGGTGTACGGAGCAGTGATCGCCTGGGCGGGCCTGAAGGTGGCGGCCCCCCGCACGGCGAACCGCCTGCCGGAAATCCTGACGGCGGTCAGCACGGGCTGAGCCCCGATGCCGACCCGGCCCGGCACCGGTCCCGCCAGGGGCGCGGGGAACTGCGCAAGCGGGATTACGGGGTGAGCACCCCGTCGAGGAAGGGCTCGATCGCGGTGCGCCAGCCCTCGGGCTGGTCGTAGTGGACGAGGTGGCCCGCATCGGAAACCTCGGCGTACTGGCCGCGCGGCAGAACCCGGACCATCTCCTGGGCCTCCGCGCGGCCCAGCTCCCCGTCAAGACCCCGCACCACGAGCGCCGGGCAGTCGACCTGGGCGAGCTCCTCCCAGTGGGCGTCGTACACCCAGGTCTCGCGGGAGGTCAGCATCTGGCGGCGGGAGAAGACCGGGCGCCAGCCGTCGGCCCGCTCGGCCATGACCTCGGCGAAGAACTCGCCCCGGGCGGGGCTGGGCCGCTCGACCCAGGGATCGTCCTCGCCGAACCACTTGCGTACGTCGGCGAGCGTGGCGAAGGGCACCGGCCAGGACTTGAACCAGTCCTCCCACTCGCGCTGCGAGGCGGCGCCGAGCGCCGAGGCCCGCATGTCGCAGATGACCAGGGCGCGGACCAGGTCGGGGCGCTTGGCGGCGAGCTGCCAGGCGGTGAGGGCGCCCATGGAGTGGCCAATCAGGGTGACGGGGGCGAGGCCCAGCTGTTCGACGGCGGCCTCGGCGTCGGCCACGTAGACCTCGCGGGTGAAGGGGCCGTCGGCGGGCTTGTCGCTGCGGCCGTGGCCGCGCTGGTCGATGGCGACCGCCCGGTGTTTCTCGGCGAGCCAGCGGGCCGTGGAGGCCCAGTGCGAGGCCCGGCCCATCAGCCCGTGGAGCAGTAAGACCCCAGGAGCGCGCTCGCTCTCCGCGCGGGCCTTGGGCTGCTCCGCGAACTCCCAGGCGGCGAGACGAACCCCGCCGGTCCCCGTCACATCGATGCGCCGCACCATGTGCCCTGGCACCCCCTTCAGCCCCCGAGTGGTCAGTTCCCCGCAGAGTATCGAACCCCTATTCGAAAACTCGCGTCTCTCGCGCAACACCCCTCGTTCGAGTGACCACACTCAAGGATTGACGGAACGTGCCGAGGGGAGATCTTCTCCGGGAGGCGGGCCGCTCGGGGAAGACGGTCTGCGGGGGTCGACCCTGGGAGCTCGGGGCTCCGGGTCGACACCGGGGAGGACAGGCCCCGGCGCCCCGGGGCGCCGGGGCCCTGGTCTTCCCGAAGCGGGTGTACGGGCACGGACGCCCAGGCAGGCCGGGGTGCCGAAGGTGGTGCAAGTGGTCCGAACGGCATCATGCTGCCGCCCCCTCCCCTGCCGCACGCCTCTGCGGTCATATGCCTCAAGGCACAGCCTCGCACGCGATCCGCCCGGCCGCTGCCATTCCACCCGGAAACCGGCCTTCCCCGCAAGCTTCCCGCAGCCTTCACGAAGTGGCCCCAACGGGCGGCCGGGGGAAGGGCGATGACGTTGCGTCACCGCCGCTTCCGCACTCCGCATCCGGTCCTGCTCGGCACGCCCGGGTCAGCGCGCCCTGCCCAGCACCCGGTCAGCGCTTGGCGACGAAGACGTGCGAGGCGACGTCCGCACCGAGCTCGGCGGCCTCACCGCTGCTGCCCACCAGGACCCCGCCGGGCGACTGCGTCACGCTGACCACGGAGCCGGGCTGCACGCCCGCCCGCCGCAGCGTGTACATCAGCTGGGCGTCGGTCTGGATCGGCTCGCCGATCCGGCGCACGATCACCGTCTTGCCCTCGGGACCCGGGTCGAGCTCGCCCAGGCTGATGATGCCGTCCTCCAGGAACGCGTCCGCCTCGGCCTTCTCGCCCAGCTCCTCGAGGCCCGGGATCGGGTTTCCGTACGGAGACTCGGTCGGGTGGCGCAGGAGCTCCAGGACGCGGCGCTCGACCGCCTCGCTCATCACGTGCTCCCAGCGGCAGGCCTCCGCGTGGACCTGCTCCCACTCCAGGCCGATCACGTCGACGAGCAGGCACTCGGCGAGCCGGTGCTTGCGCATCACGCGCGTCGCGAGCTTGCGCCCCTCGTCGGTCAGCTCCAGGTGGCGGTCGCCCGCGACCTGCACCAGGCCGTCGCGCTCCATGCGCGCCACGGTCTGGCTCACCGTCGGGCCGCTCTGGTCCAGGCGCTCGGCGATGCGGGCGCGCATGGGGACCACACCCTCCTCCTCGAGCTCGAGGATGGTGCGGAGATACATCTCCGTGGTGTCGATCAGTCCGGACATACGTGCCCCTCGATGCTGTGACATAAAAACGTCGTACCGCTGGCCCTGAACCAATTCTGACGCATCGCACTGACAACCGTGCCGCAGCGACCGCCCGCCATCTTGACCGGCTGCCCGCGGACCCCGTATTGACAGGGGAAAGGTCCAGACCGCACCGTGATCGGCGCACGGTCGTTACCCCACCCCGGAAAGGGTCCTCGGCGATGAGCGAGAGCAAGCTGGCCGGTCAGTTCTTCGACGCCGCGATCGGGCTCCTGGGGCGGGTGCGGGACGAGGAGTCGCTGAACATCGCGGCTGCCGGGTCCCTCATCGCCGACACCGTCGAGGCGGGCGGCCGGCTCTTCGCCTTCGGCGCCGGGCACTCCTCGCTGGCCGCCCAGGACGTGGTCTACCGGGCCGGCGGATTCGCCCTGATGAACCTGCTCGCGGTGCCCGGCGTGGTCGGCGTCGACGTCATGCCCGCCACCCTCGGCTCCGCCCTGGAGCGGGTCGACGGCCTCGCGGGCGCGGTCCTCGACTCCAGCCCCGCCCGGGCCGGCGACGTCCTCGTGATCATCTCCCTGTCCGGGCGCAACGCGCTGCCCGTCGAGATGGCCATGAACGCGCGGGCGCTCGGCCTCAAGGTCGTCGGGGTCACCTCGCTGGCGTACGCCGAGGGCACCAGGTCACGGCACGTCTCGGGTACGTTCCTGCGCGACCACTGCGACATCGTGCTCGACAGCAAGATCGCGGTGGGCGACGCCGAGCTGACCCACGAGGGCATCGAGGCGCCCTTCGCGCCCGCGTCCACCGTGGTCACCAGCGCGCTCATGCAGGCGACGATGGCCGCGGCGGTGGAGGCGCTGGTCGCCCGGGGGATCGAGCCGCCGTTGCTGCGTTCGGGGAATGTCGACGGGGGCCACGAGTGGAACGGGCGGGTCATGTCGGAGTACGGGGACCGCATCTTCTTCCGCCACGGCTAGCCATTCCCGGGGGCTCCGCCCCCGCGCCCCCGCTCCTCAAACGCCGGAGGGCTCGATTTCCGCTGCGGCCGGTGGGCACAGGGCTCTGCCCCGGACCCCGCTCCTCGATCGCCGGAGGGGCTGATTTTCCCGAGGACTGGCTCAATGCGTGCCCAGGGCCTGCGCCAGGTCCACCGCTGCGGCCACCCTCGCCGCCACGCTCTCCGCGTACGCCGCGTCCGGGCGTTCGAAGGCCGGACGCGACGGACCGCGCAGGAAGGTCAGGACGCCCAGGGTGCGGCCGCGGCTGCGCAGCACCACGCACAGGGCGTGGGCCGCGTCCGGCGGCCACTGGCGCTCCGCCGCCCAGGATTCGTCCGCCCCGCCCGCGCTGTCCCGTACGGAACCGGTCCGGTCCACCGCCTGCAGCGCGGGGTGGCCCGCCGGATAGCGGACCGGGATGCCGCCGCCCGCGACGGGAGCCGCCGGGCCGGGCTCGCCGGCCGGGGTCGCCGCGGCCCGCACGAGCCGCTCGCCCACGGCCAGGTCCACCAGGGCGTGGTCGGCGAAACCGGCCAGGGCGTAATCCAGGTGGGAGGTCGCCGCCTCCATCGGGTCCTCGCACTCCGCGGCGGTCCGCGACGCGCGGTGCAGCTGGTTGGAGCGGAAGCGGAGCCGGTCGGCGTCCTGTTCGGCGAGCCGGGCGTCGGTGACGTCCTGGAAGAGCCAGCCGACCCCGAGCGGAACCGGTTCTTCCGCGAGCGGCGAGGACAGCCTCAGGAACCCGCTGCGCCAGCAGCGCCGCCGCTCGCCCTCCGCGGTGCGCAGCGTGACCCACACCTCGGCGGGGCTGGCCGGCGCGCCTTCGGACAGGACGTGCTGGAGCGCGCCCTCCAGGTCCTCGACGCCCTGGACGATCAGCTCACCCAGGGGGCGGCCGAGGAGGGTCGCGCGGCCGGTGCCGAGGGCTCGGGCGGCGTAGGCGTTGACGACGGTGGGCCGCAGGTCGACGTCGACCAGGACGACGCCCCAGGACACGTCCTCGAACAGGGCCTCGCTGAGCGCGATGGACCGTTCCAGGTCGATCTGGGCGTGCACCTCGCTGAACGCGCAGTACACCCCGGCCGGGGTCCCGTCGGCGCCCCGCACGCCCGCCGACTGCGTACGGACGAGGACGCGGCCGCCGTCCCTCCTGAGGAGGGCGAACTCATGGACCTGGCGGCCCGGCGTGTCCATGACGGCCATGAGCCGGCCCTGCACCTCGTCGGCGTCGGCGGGCCGCACCGCCCAGCCCGCGAGCCCCCGCCGCCCGACGGCCTCTTCGGCCGCCCAGCCGAGGATCCGCTCGGCCTCGCGGTTCCAGTGGGTGACCACGCCGTCCGCGTCGAACGCGCACAGGGCCGCGTCCATCCCGTCGAGCAGCGCGGCGAGGAGGTCCCCTCCGGGTTCCGGGACGGCCGTATGCGCGGGCCCGGCTCCGGATCCGTCCGGAACCGGAGCACTGGCGGTCTCACTCCGGGAAGCAGTCATCCTGGCACCCCCTGCAGGACGTGGTCACCGCATCACACGGCTGACGCGCAGACGTAGGCACGTCGGATCATTCAACTCGAACGTGACGCACCCCACACCGAATTCGGCGAAATCCCTTCCGGCCGACGGCAGTTACCGGCCGCCTCTGGACGCCTCCGCCGGGGCGCGCACATAGTGACGCCCATGACCTCTCTCGTACGCCATGTGACATTCGACTGCGCCGACGCCTACCGCCTGGCCACGTTCTGGGCCGAGGCGCTCGGCGGCACCGTGAGCAAGGAGGACGAGCCCGACGACCCGGAGGTCCTCGTCGAGGCCGAGGGCATCGGCTTGCTGTTCATCCAGGTGCCCGAGGGCAAGGCGGTGAAGAATCGCATCCACCTGGACCTCCAGCCCCAGGACCGCACCCGCGACGAGGAGGCCGACCGCCTGGTGGCCCTGGGCGCCACCCTCCTCGCCGACCACCGCCTCCCGGACGGCAGGGGCTGGCTCACCCTGGCCGACATCGAGGGCAACGAGTTCTGCGTGGAACGCAGCGCGGCGGAGCGGGCGCGTACCCAGTAGAAGCGCACCCGATAAATCGGTTGAGGGGCGCCGAGGGGCTGCCTAATGTGTGGTGCACACGAGAAGGGAGGTGGTTTGACAGATGTATGCAAACCGGACGCGTGAGGTGACTGCGGGCTAACGGCCTGCCAGTCGCACTCTTAGTGCGGTGCCGACATGCCGTCGGCCGAATTCCCAAGCAGTCACCGACCCGCGGGCTCGCCGGTACGTCCGGCCGGCTCCTCTCCGGAGGATCCCGAGCCCGCGGGTTTCTGCATGCCCGGGGCGGGAAGCTCGCCCGGGCTCAGGGCGCGAGGCGCTCCACGCGCCAGGCGGCGCCGTCCGCGACGTACCGGAGGCGGTCGTGGAGGCGGTTCTCGTGGCCCTGCCAGAACTCCACCGTCTGCGGGGCGACCCGGAAGCCGCCCCAGTGTTCGGGGACCGGAACGTCGCCGCCTTCAGGGTAGCGGGTCGCCAACTCCTCGTAGCGGACGGTCAGTTCGGCGCGGGAGGCGATCACCGTGGACTGGGCGCTGGCCCAGGCGCCGAGCTGCGAGCCGTGCGGGCGGCTGCGGAAGTAGCGCTCGGTCTCGGCGCGCGGGACGCGGGAGGCGGTTCCGGTGACGATGACCTGGCGGGCCAGCTGGTGCCAGGGGAAGAGCAGCGAGGCGTACGGGTTGGCGGTGAGTTCGGCGGCCTTGCGCGAGGCGTAGTTGGTGAAGAAGACGAAGCCGTGCTCGTCGTAGGACTTCAGGAGCACCGTGCGGGTGGAGGGACGCCCGTCCGGGGTGGCGGTGGCGACGACCATCGCGTTGGGCTCGTGCAGCCCGCCGGCCACGGCCTCCTTGAACCAGCGTGCGAACTGCCCCATGGGCGTGGTGGCCAGGTCCTCCTCGGCGAGGAGGGTGGTGCGGTACTGCTCGCGCATCGCTGCGGGGTCCAGGTCGGTCACGTGCCCCATCCTGCCGCACCGCCGCCATGGTCCCGGCGGGGGTCCAGTGTGCCCGCGGCGGCGGGGCGTTAACCCTGTGCCGACGAATTGGGGCAGTGTGCCGGATGTCACGCTTCCCCGCATCGGCGGGACCCGCCAAACTCTCGGCTGGGCCACTGTGGCCTCCATACACGCGTGAAGCCTCCGGCGGGATTCCTGACCGCCGTACGGGGCATGACCGAGGGACCCGGGGCGGCACGGCCCGCCCGCAGCCCGACGCACACATCTTGAGGAGCCGCCTGATGTCCGACTTCGTACCCGGACTTGAGGGAGTCGTCGCGTTCGAGACGGAGATCGCCGAGCCGGACAAGGAGGGCGGCGCCCTTCGCTACCGGGGCGTCGACATCGAGGACCTGGTCGGCCACGTCTCGTTCGGGAACGTCTGGGGACTCCTGGTGGACGGGGCGTTCAACCCCGGCCTGCCGCCCGCCGAGCCGTTCCCGATCCCCGTCCATTCCGGGGACATCCGGGTGGACGTGCAGTCCGCGCTGGCCATGCTGGCGCCCGTGTGGGGCCTCAAACCCCTGCTCGACATCGACGAGCGCACCGCCCGCGACAACCTGGCCAGGGCCGCCGTCATGGCGCTGTCGTACGTCGCCCAGTCGGCGCGCGGTCAGGGCCTGCCGATGGTGCCGCAGCGGGAGATCGACAAGGCGGAGTCCATCGTCGAGCGGTTCATGATCCGCTGGCGCGGCGAGCCGGACCCCAAGCACGTCAAGGCGGTGGACGCGTACTGGACGAGCGCCGCGGAGCACGGCATGAACGCCTCGACGTTCACCGCCCGCGTCATCGCCTCGACGGGCGCGGACGTGGCGGCCGCGCTGTCCGGCGCGGTCGGCGCCATGTCGGGTCCGCTGCACGGCGGCGCCCCCTCGCGCGTGCTCGGCATGATCGAGGAGATCGAGCGGACCGGGGACGCGACCGCGTATGTGAAGCGGGCCCTGGACAACGGCGAGCGCCTGATGGGCTTCGGCCACCGCGTCTACCGCGCCGAGGACCCGCGCGCCCGGGTCCTTCGCCGTACCGCGCAGGAGCTGGGCGCGCCGCGCTTCGAGGTGGCTCAGGCGCTGGAGAAGGCGGCCCTGGACGAGCTGCACGCACGGCGGCCCGACCGCGTCCTGGCGACGAACGTGGAGTTCTGGGCGGCGATCGTCCTGGACTTCGCGGAGGTCCCGGCGCACATGTTCACGTCGATGTTCACCTGCGCCCGGACGGCGGGCTGGTCGGCGCACATCCTGGAGCAGAAGCGGACGGGCCGTCTGGTGCGGCCGTCGGCCCGCTATGTGGGCCCGGGTTCGCGCGATCCGCGTTCGATCGAGGGATACGCAGACATCACGGACATCTCACACTGAGCCGGTGGGTGGAAAGCGGACCGCGCGCATGGAGTAGCCGTTAGGCCACTCAGCGCGACACTGTGCCACGTTCGAGCTAGCGTCGGATTTGTCAGGTTTGTCCACCGACATATGGAGTTCAACGTGAGCCTCATACGACGCGCCGCCGTTGTGGTCGCGCTTTCCGCCGCCGTCATCGCCCCCACCGCCGCGTCGGCGCAGGCGGTCCCGCAGCCCGCCCCTCGCGTGGCGGCCGACGATGACGACGGCTACTCGGGCCACCACCACGGCGGCTGGGGGGACGGCGGCGGCTGGGGGGACCACGAGCACAACTTCATCGACATCCTCTAGCCGGGGCTCCGCCCGGAACAGCACGGGCGCGCGCCCGGAACCCTGTGTTCCGGGCGCGCGCCCGTGTCTCGTCCGCGTCCGCGGGCGCCCGTCACTCCACCTCGGGTACGAGGTTGGCCAGCGGGGCCGCCTGGTCGGCCAGCTGCGTCACCTTGCTCGCGTCATTGAGGTGGCTGAGCCCGGCCAGCTGGTCCCTGGTGGTGGGGAACTGGGCCCGGTACTCCTCGGGGATGCCGCTGGTGGCGATGGCGTCGAGCTCGGTGGCCGGGTCGGCCGCCTTGACGAGGCGGTCTACGGGGCTCTCGGCGCTCGCCGCGGACGCGGCGAGGCCCGCGGCACCGGCGGCGACGACAAGGACTGTGGCGATTCGTCGTGTTGAGATCACGTCTGCACAACGGGGAGCGGCAGCGCCGGACACGGTCGCCCCCGGCTCTCACCCGAAACGCCTACCTGCCCGAACAGCCCGCTCGCACAAGGCAACAGCTCCCGCTCGGGGGGAGTAGAACCCCGGACGGGAGCTGCTGGCGCACTGTCCGCGCCGCGACACGGATCCTGTTCCGCTCGGTCCAACGACCGGTGCGGAGAAACGTTCTGCCGGGGCCGTTGGCGCCACCCCGCGCGGGTGATGCCCTAGAGGCCCTGCGGCCAGTCGTACGTCTTGGGTACGGGCCTGGTGTCGGTGTCCCGGGTGAAGACGAGGGCGATCTCGTCGTGGGCGCGCAGCACGATCGCCCCGGGATTCCCGGGGGTCTTGCGGCCGTTGACGTACGCCGTCAGGTGGCGGCCGCCGCCGGCGTGGAGGCCGCCGATGCGGTCCGCGGAGAGCGGCACCCGCCATTCGGCCATGAACTGGCCGAGCGTGAAGACCGCCGGCCGCGGCGACTCGACGTGGATCACGCCGCTGGTGTCGTGGGTGTGCACGGGGCTGATGCGGCGGCGCGGCTCGTCGATGCCGATCGAGGCGGGGACGGTGACGGGCTTGCCGTCGACGAGGACATCCAGGTGGGTGTGGGTGTGCTGCACCGTCCCCTCGGCGGACAGCATCTCCAGGCCCGCCGCCGCGACCGCGGCGGAGGCGTCGGCGGGCGCGGGCCACGGTGGCAGCGCGCCCTGGCCGGCGCCCACGCCGTGCGGGTCGGGCCGTCCGGGCGACGCCGAGGCGCCGCCGGACAGGAGGGCCGCGGCGGTGACGGCGAGCAGCGCTGCGACGGCCCTGCCGAGCGGCGCCGTGGCGAGGACGTTCCTTGACGGACGGGCCATGGGCAAACTCCGGTGCGTAGAGGCCGACTTGAGGGAGTTCAGAGGAGCGCGGCGGCGTCGGGGTCGCCCTGCACGGCGGGCGCGCTCACGTCGGCCACGGGCATGGTGAGGTCGGGCAGCCGCCCGGGCTCGGGCCGGCTGATGGGGGCCCCGAGGTCCGCGCCAGGGGTGGCGGCCCGCAGCTCGGAGCCGGGGCTGACCAGCTCGGGGGTGCCGAGGTTGCCGTCGGTCAGCGGGTTGGGCAGCGGGGTGCCGATGTGCGTGCTGGGCAGCGCGCTGTCGAAGGGGATGGCCGGGACCATGTTCGTCGGCAGGACCTTGCCCTTCTCGTAGCGCGGGCCGTTCGGCGCGCCGGGGATGGGGAGCGGCATGCCCGTCCGCAGGGTCGGGGCGTCGATCGGGAGGGCCGTGTTCAGAACGAACAGGGGGACGTTGATCGGAACAGCCGGCACCTCCGCCGCGGCCGGCGCCACCGCCGCCGCGGTCGCCATGCATGCCATGACGCCCACCAGTCCCGTACGTGAGGTGATTCCCATGGGTGTTCTGTTTCCTTCCCTGGCCTACCCTGCCGTGTCGCCCTGCAAGAACGACCCCGGCGCCCCGATCACTGCAAAGTTCGCCTGCTTGCAGCAACGCTTGCAGCAATGCGAAGTCAATACGGGGTGCTCGTATTGACGGGGCGTGCCCTTGGCCCGGCTCGGGCGTTGTAGCCGACATGAACGTACGTCGATACCTCGCGGCCGCCGCTGCCGGAACCGCGCTCGCCGCCGCCCTGTCCCCCAGCGCCCACGCCCTCGACCTGGGCAACACCCTGAGCGGTGCGGCCAGGACCACGAGCGCCGCGGGCGCGCAGGTCAAGCCCGCGGCCGAAACCGCCGTCGGGGACAGGCTGGGCCGGAAGGTGACCGCCCTGAAGAACGGCGTGCGGGCCGGGACCGAAGCGGTCACGGCCGCCAACGACGCGGTGCGTGCCGGTCACGCACTGGTGAGCTGAACCCCCGACCCGCCCCCGACTCCCGTGCACGAAGGCCGCGCGGCGGCCAGGACGGTGCGAGCGTGAACCACCCCCGGACCCTCCCGGCCCCCGCCGCCGATCTCGCCGACCCGGCATTCTGGAAGCAGCCGCCCGCTCAACGCCTGGCGCGTTTCGCGGAGTTGCGCAGCGAGCCGCGCCCGGTGTTCTTCACCGAGCGCCGGGCCACCCGGCACCGCCCCGAGCGGGGCTTCTACGCACTGGTCCGGCACGCCGACGTCCTGAAGGCGAGCCGTCTGCCGCGTGTCTTCGCGAGTGCCCCGGGTGTCACCTCGCCGGAGCCGGCCCGCTGGGTGCGGGCGGTGTTCGGCGACTCGATGGTCAACCTCGACGGCGCCGACCACACCCGCCTGCGCCGCATCGTCCAGCAGGCGTTCACCCCGCGCCTCCTTGCCGCCGCCGAGGTCAGCATCCGTGATCTCGCCGTACGCATCGTCGACGACATGGTCGCCGAGCGGCCCGACGAGTTCGTCTCGGCGGTGGCCTCCCGCATGTCGTTCGAGGTCATCTGCGCGATGCTCGGCGTCCCCGACGCCTACCGGTACCGCATCGCCCGCCAGATCGACCGGGCCTCCGAGCACGCGGGCGTACGGCGCGGTCTCGGTGCCCGGCTGCTGAGCCCGGGCAAGGGCCTGCGGGCGCTGGCCCGGATGGAGCTGACGGTGGCCCGGCTGGGCCGCGAGCGGCGGCGGCGCCCCACCGGCGACCTCATCTCGGCGCTGGTGTGTGCCGATCTGGACGGCGAGCGGCTGACATATCGTCAACTAGGCTCGTTCTTCTCGCTGTTGCTCGTAGCCGGCGTCGAGACGACCCGCAACGCGATCGCTCACGCCCTGGCCCTGCTGATCAACCATCCCGATCAACATGCCCTGCTGCTCTCGGACTTCGAGAAGTACGCGGACGGCGCCGTCGACGAGATCGTGCGCCATTCGACGCCCATCATCCAGTTCCGCCGGACCGTGACCACCCGCTATGCGATGTCGGGCCACACCTTCCTGCCCGGCGACAAGGTGATGCTCCTCTACGCGTCCGCCAATCGTGACGCCTCCGTGTTCGCCGACCCGGACGCCTTCGACATCACGCGCGATCCCAATCCGCACCTGGGGTACGGGGGCGGCGGCCCGCACTACTGCCTCGGGGCGCATCTGGCACGGCTTGAGATCAAGGCCGTACTGCGCGAACTGCTGACCCGGCCGCTGACCCTGCGCACGCTCGGCGAACCCGAGCTGGGCACCTCCAACTTCGACCACCGCGTACGCAAGCAGCATTTCGCATTTGATGTGACCAACCCCTGAATTCCCGGGCCCGGCCCGGCATCCGTGCCCTCCCAGCGCACGCGGCGTTGTACCGGGCATGAACATTCACCACCGTCTGAAGGCCGCCACCGTCGCGGCGTCGCTCCTGCTCCTGGCCGCGCCCGGCATCGCCGCCGCCGAGGGAAGTGCGGGACACGGCGCCGAGGGAAGCGCGGGACACGACAGCGTCTCCGAGTTCGGCCAGTCCAAGGTGCTCGGCGGGCAGGGCAGGGTCGGCGAGGCGCTCAGCAACGGCATGGCCATGATGAGCGGGGCCCTCCAGCGCGGAGGCGGCACGACCGGAGCCAACTGAGACCCGGGCCCGCCGGAAGGCCTCCCCGATGGCCCCCTCGCCCCGGAGCGTCCCGCCCTCGTGGAAGGCCGCGCTGTGCGCGCTGGTCCTGCTGCTGTCGGCGCTGGTTCCGCTCGCGTCCGAAAGTCTCCGGCAGGGCCCGCTGCCCCCCGCGTCCCGCACCGCGGCGGGCGTCTTCACGGGGTCGGACGCGACCGGCATCGGCAGGCTCGCGGCGGTCGAGAAGTGGCGCGGCCGGGGCCTGCTGCTCGCGGGCCACACCTATCTGCCGGGCGGCACGTGGCGCGACATCGAGGGCCCGCCGGAGCTGCTCGCACCCTGGGCCCGCTGGCGCCACCAGCGGGCGGACCGGGTCTTCGTCCTCAATGTGCCGATGCTCGACCACAGCGAGGATGGCCTGTCCGACGAGCAGGTCCGCGCGCTGCTCGGGCAGGGCGCCCGGGGCGCCTTCGACGACCACTTCAGGCGCCTCGCCCAGCACCTGATGGATCTCCGACTCCCGGACACCATCGTGGTGTTGGGCTGGGAGATGAACGGTGTCACCTACACCCACCGCTGCGGCCCCGACCCCGGCGCGTGGCAGAGGTACTGGCGCCGGATCGTCACGGCGATGCGTACGGTGGCGGGCCGACGGTTCCGGTTCGACTTCGCGCCGAACCGGGGGCGGGACGCCGTGCCGTGGACGGACTGCTATCCGGGCGATGCCTATGTGGACATCATCGGCATGGACTCCTACGACCAGCCCGAGGGCCTGTCCTTCCGCGGCCAGGTCGAGGAGCCGTACGGGCTGCGGGCGCAGGTGCGGTTCGCCGCCCGGCACCACAAGCCGGTCTCGTACCCGGAGTGGGGGCTCTTCCGCAACGGGGACGACGCGGACTACATGCGCGACATGGCCCGCTGGTTCCGCACCTACCGGCCCGTCTACCAGACCCTGACCGACTACTGCCCGCACGGCGTGTGGGAGTGCGCCGCCCATCCGGAGGCCGCGCGTGCCTATCGCGCGAGGTGACCTGCGGCATCCCCGGACGCCGTGGGTTGCGCCGTGTGGGGGCGCGGGCTGCGCCGGACGGGTTGTCTGCCGGTCGCGGCTCGCGTGGTCCAGGGGCCGCGTCGGCGCTGATCCCAATTATGCGTATCAGCATCTGATTCCCCCTCCGGATTTCCTGTTGAAGGGTCGCAGGCATGTACAAGTTCACGGGTCCCGCAGCGCGGGCCGCTCTCGTCGCGGGTCTGGTCTCCGTGCTGGGCGCCGGATACGCGGCGCACGCCACGGACCATCCCGTCCCGGCCTCGCCGCACAGCACGTCCGCCCCGCACTCCGACGCCGGGCAGGGCAAGGGGAACGGCTCGGGCAACGGACCCGAGGCCGCTCCCCGACCGCACCACGGACACCCCTCCTTCGCCGTGCGGTGGGGCGAGGAGCCCCCTGGCTACGGCGTCGAGGACTACGGCTACGGCTACAGCTACGGCGAGGAGACGCCGTGGTCGCCCGGACCCACCGAGACCCCGCCGCAGCACACGTCCACCCCGACCCCGACGGTCAAACCGACCTGGGGTGAGGAGACCCCGCCGGCCAGCACGCCGCCGACCGGACCCCCGTCGTCTCCCCCGGACACCTGGACGCCGACTCCCACGCCGACGTACCCGACGCCCACCCCGCCGGAAGAGTCGACGCCGGGCACGCCCGGGAGCAGCTCGTCCCCGTCGGCCCCGCCGCACCTCGCGCACACCGGCGCCGGATCCAAGGCCTCCCTGTTCGGCGCGCTGAGCGCGGGCGCGATCGTCACGGGGGCCGCGGCGGTGGCGCTCACCCGGCGGGCTTCGCGGAGCAAGTGCGAGAAGTAGCCAGCAGCGGCCCTTCCCGCCCGTGACCGGTGCAGAACCGTTTTGGACGCAGGTGTCCGTTACCTATGACCGATCGACACGTTGAAGTGAAATGACGACTGCGTGTCTGCGGTCGCGTGTCCATCCAAGGAGAACTCTGATGTCTCGTATCGCGAAGACGGCCGCTGTCGTCGCCGGAGCGGGCGCCGTGGCGCTGGCCGGTGCGGGTATTGCCGCAGCCGACGCTGGCGCCGAGGCCGTCGCATCGCACTCCCCCGGAGTCCTCTCCGGCAACCTGCTCCAGGTTCCGGTGCACGTCCCGGTCAACCTCTGCGGCAACTCGGTCAACGTCATCGGGGTGCTGAACCCGGCGTTCGGCAACACCTGCGTCAACGAGGACAGCCACCACGAGGGCGGCTACGGGGAGTAGATCCCCACCCTCCGGCCGGGCGCCCACGCGGCGGTCGGCCGGTCATGAGTCCAGCGGTACCAGCGGCCTCCCGGATTTCTCCCCCCGGGAGGCCGTCGCCGTGTCAGGCGTATCGGTAGATCCCGCTGTGGTCCAGGACCGACAAGGGCGTGACGTCGAACGGCGGCATCAGCTCCCTGAGCGAGGCCACCCGGCCGTGCTGCGGGTCCCCCTCCGGGGGCGGCGCCTCCGGGAGGTAGCGCTTGGAGCCGGGATGGGCGGCCTGCCAGCGCGACCAGAGGCTGTCGACGTACGCGTGGTGGAGCCAGAACAGGGGGTCGTTCACGGCGGCCGCGCCGACCATCACGCCGCTGACCCAGCGGTGCACCTGGTTGTGGTTGCGGAACCGGGCCTCGCCCGAAGCCGTCGTCCAGCCCTCGATCTTGTTGCGGAACCCGGTCCTGCTGGTGGAGTTCCACGGCGGGACGTCATAGACGGGGTCGGCGAGTGCGCGGTTCACGTCGGCGGGGGTGGGCAGGTGGATGGGATGCGAGGGGCGGCCCATGTCCCGGGTCAGGAAACGGCCTTCGGTGACGTTGACCGAGATCTCCCACTGCCCGCGGGCGTACGCGAAGGGACCGGTCATGACCTGGAAGTCGCCGCGCCGCCCGTTGCCGCCCATGAAGTCCTCGGCCCAGAGCGACGAGGCGGGCGAGTTGTCCCGCGTCCAGTCCCAGTAGGGCAGCGTGACCCGGGGGTTGACCCGCTGCAGCGCCTGCTCGAAGACCAGCAGGAACCGGCGGTGCCACGGCAGGAACGACGGCGCCATGTGCGCGACCCGCAGCCCGACGTCGCCGTCCGAGACGTAGAACGCGATGTGGGTCCGCACGAACTGGTCGTACACGCCGGTTCGCTTGAGTTCGAGTACGGCGCTGACGAAGGCGCGGCGTTCGGCGCTGGAAAGGTTCCGCTGGTTCTTACGCGTGTACACCACTGACGGCACCCTCCTCGTGGCCGTGCACGGGGACGAAGGCGAGCCGGGCAGCGCCGAGCTCGGCCGCGGCGGCGCGCGCGGCTTCGCGGGCGGTGGCGTACGACTCGTAGTGGTCGACGGAGCTCAGGTAGCTGCCGTCGGCGCGGCGCATCAGGTCGAGCTGCCGGCCGTCCACGAACGCGGTGACCTCGGTGCTGTCGGCCTCGATGGGCCAGCCCTGGATGCGGTGCCCGGCGTACATCTCGTCGAAGGTGAACCCGTCGTCCGGCTGCGGCGTGGCCGCGCCCGCGGGCTCGCCATAGGCCGGGGCGGCCGGGATGCGGGAGAGCGCGGCCGCGGTGAAGGCGACGGTCGCCGAGGCGAACAGGGCGCGCAGCAGACCGCGCCGGGCGATGCGCCAGGTGGTACGGGGCGGGGGCGTGCCGGGCCGGGTGGGTTCGGGGGCGCGGCCCCTGGGGCGGGTGCGGCCCGTCCGGTGTGCGTGCCAGAAGTGTGTCGCGTCGTTCATCGGCGTCTCCCTCGTGCTCGCTCGCGCGGACTCGTCCGGCACATGCGTGGGCCCCGGAAGCCTTCGTGGTCCCGGGGCCCCTCCAAGCGTCCGCTCTCCTTGTTCGATGCCGGTTCAACGAGACCCGGAGTCACAGGAAACGGCCGCCGCCTCACGGCACGGCAGCGCGCGGGCTCTCCCCGGGCCGGTACTGGTTGCACGGCCCGGGGAGGCTTCAACCATGCGACTGGTCAGTGGAGTCAACGCTTCCGCTCGCGTGGTGTGTCGGCGTGCGCGGACGATTCACGCGGTCGGCCCAACGTTCCTGCCGGCCTCAGCCGGTCCAGAAGTCCCACCAGCGGGTCAGGATCAGCATCCCGACCACCCCGATGTGCAGCACGGGCACGGCCCAGCCGAACTCGGCGAACAGCGGCCTGGCCCAACTTGGCGCGGGCAGCGCCGAGTTGACCACATTGAGCGCGGTGACCCGCCAGAACAGGACGATGGTGGCGACCCACGCCAGGCAGCACCACAGGCACAGCGCGTCGATCCGGTAGAGCGACTCGAACTGGAGCCAGCTGACGAAGACGACCCCGGCCAGCGCCCCCGCGTTCAGCGTCAGCCAGTACCAGCGGCCGAACCGGCCGCCCCCGAGCAGGCTCATGCCGACGCAGACGACGATCCCGTACGCGACCAGACCCAGCATCGGGTTCGGGAAGCCGAAGACGGAGGCCTGGGCGCTCTTCATGATGCTGCCGCAGGAGATCACCGGGTTGAGGCTGCACCCGGGTACGAAGTCCGGGTTCCTGAGGAGCTCGAACTCGTCGAGGGTGATGACCCACGAGGCGAGCAGGCCGGCCACGCCGGTGAGCACGACCAGCCAGGCGAAGCCGCGGCCCGCGCCGAAGGGGGTGCGGCCCGGCGGCGGGCCGGACGGATCGGTGGCCGGCGCCTGGTGCGGGATCGTCCCGGGAGTGGGCATGGCTGTCGTCTCCACTTCTTGTCCGGCGGTGGGGGTCAGCCGCGCAGGCGGCGGACGGGGAGGACGCAGTGACCGGCGGTGGAGATGGTGTCCTCGTCTCCCGCGAACGCCCTCAGGCGCTCGTCGCCCACGGCGATCCCGGGCAGCGCCTCGGGCCAGGAGCGGGTGGCGAACATGAACTGGACGGTGCCGCGCCGCTCGGCGGCGACGAGCCACTCGGGCGGCACCGGGCACTGGACGGTCAGCGACGGCATGGTCAGGACGGCCTGGCCGCCCTGGACGACGAGGGTCACCGGGAGCGCGGCCCCGCGGTCCTTGTCGAGCACGCTGCCGGCCGGCATGCCCAGTTCGTCGAGCAGCGCCCGCGCCGCGGTCTCGGCGCCCTCGGGCCCCTCGGTCCCGTCACCGAGCGGGTATGCCATGAGGAACGGCACGTCATCGCTCTCGTCGGGGTGTTCGCCGCTCCACGCGATGACGACGAGCGAGCCCAACAGGACGGCCCTGGACGGCTCCACGGCGCTGGTGGCTGAAGTCATGCCGGGACTCTAGGACATTCCGGACCCGGCGCTTCGCTGCCGTCACCCATCCGGATGAAACGCGCCTTCGCGTCTTCGCGCGCCCCCTCGCATCGCTTCCGCGGCCCTCCGCGGCCTTTCCGTGCCGGGACGCAGCAGGGCGGCCCCGTGATCCCCAACTCCACGGAGCCGCCCGTCCTGAACTACGCGACCGGCGAGAACCGGCGCCGATTCAGTCGGAGTTGGCGCACGCGTTCCCGAACGCCGGGTCCAGGGCGCCGATGACGCTGACGGTGTTGCCGCACACGTTGACCGGCACGTGCAGGGGAACCTGCACCACGTTGCCCGAAATGACGCCGGGCGAGTGCTTGGCCTCACCCTGCGCACCCGCGTCGGCGAAGGCGGCACCGGAAGCGGCACCCGTGACAAGGCCCGCGGCAGCAAACGCCAGAGCGGTCATCTTGGCTGTGTTCATGGTGAAACCTTCCGTTCGGGATGGCTTCAGCGTAGGCAAACACCCAGAAGGCGCCGGAAGCGAACACGCCGGGTTTATTGTCTTTCCCTCGTACAGCGCACGAACGGACGGATTGTCCGATCAATTCACTCTGGGAAAACAGGAGTTCACCCTGAGGCGACCAGCATGCGGCGATCAGCCGACCGGAAGGCCGCCGATGAGCTGGTCCGGGCTGGTCGCCCCGTCGGTCTTCCTGATGCTCTTGGCGGTGCCGACCACGGTGTGGTGCAGCGAGTCGTCCGCCTCGGGGGTGAGCAGGCTGGTATGGATGGGCTGCACGTCGGACAGGTTCGCGTCGGCGACGTTCTGGGCAATGGTGTCGAGACCGCCATTGAGGCTCATGGGCGTGAGCTCACCGGCCTTGAAGGCCGGCGCCGCCGGTGGCGTGATGTTGCCGGCCGCGAAGGCCGGCGCCGCCGCGCCCACGACCGCGAGGGAGCCGGCGAGTACCGCAGCAACCTTCATCGACTTCATCATCATTCCTTCCGCGGCGAGTTGGATCGCCGAATGGGCCGCACGCACCGCACACCGCTGGCGCCGTGCGTGTCTCTGAAAGCATTGCGCTGCTTCGCCCTGGGTAACGACTCCCGGACGATTGGGAAACCCTTCGGGCACCGATTCATGGGCTGCTGCCGCCCAATTGCGGAAATCCGCAGATACTCGTATGGGATTTCATGAATTGCGGTGCGCGGAAGGCGAGTTGAGGATCCGCGCCGGTTCCCGGACGGCCGAGAGCGCCGGTCCCGATGGCGGGCCGGCGCTCTCGGCGGGGATACGGCTCAGCCGACGGGCAGGGGCACCGGCAGCGCGGGCAGGGGGAGGCCCGGCAGGGCGGGCAGCGGCAGGCCGCTGCCGAGCAGGACGGCCAGGATGACGCCGATGAGGCCGGTGAGCACCGCGGTCGCCGCGGCCAGGATGGCGACGACATCGCCCTTGGTGACGGCGGCGACGAGATCGGCGATGGCCTTCTTGGCCGCCGCGATCGCGTCGTCCTTGATGTCCACCGGGGCCCCGGACTTCTGCGGTCCGCCGAGCGGAATCCCGGGGGCGGTGGGCGCCGCCGGGGCCGCCGCCTTGACCGCGTCGAGGGCGGCCGTCGCCTTGGCGGCCAGCGCCGTGGCGTCGGCCGGGGACGCCCCGCCGAGCACGCCGTTCAGCAGGTCGGTCACGGTCGAGAGCAGCGGCCCGATGGGGCCCAGCTGCTTGATCTGTGCGAGCAGGGCGTCGGCACCCGGTACCGGTACGTCGGCACGGACCGATCGCGGCGGCTGGAAGTCGGCGGCCATCGCCGTTTCAGCGGATCCGATGACGATCGCGGTCGAAAGGGCCACGGCGACCAGTCGCCGCGGTGTGCGTACGCGCATGAAACGGTGCTCCTTCGGTGAGACGTGTGAATCTTTCTCACCGTCCGCGGGCACCGGAACGCCCGCAACCGCATGGCCGTCCTGTCGGACCGTCAGGTCGGCAGAGCACCGCCTCTAGCTGGCACAACTCCGAACACCGAGCCCCCTGGTGACCTACCGCCATCCGGGGCAGCACAAAGCCCCGGCGGCTCCGGGAGGGGAGCGGCCGGGGCTTCGGCGAGGAACTACTTGTTGACGCAGGTGTTGCCGAACACCGGGTTCAGCAGACCGATCACGGTCACCGTGTTGCCGCAGACGTTGACCGGGATGTGGACGGGGACCTGCGCCGCGTTGCCGGAGGCGACACCGGGGGAGTGGGTGGCCGCGCCGTGCGCGTCGGCATTGGCGGAAGCGACGCCGGCCCCACCGGCGATGGCTGCGGCGGCAGCGGTGGACAGGACCAGGGCCTTCGCGGTACGCGACATGGAGAAGCACTCCTAGATTGAGAAAGTCATTGACCGGGTGTGGTCACTCGACCTACACCCCAACGCGGCCCCGGGCGCACGGTTTTGCCCCTAACGGGTGAACCGGGGTTTCGGAGACCGCGAAATCGGCCAAAGGGCGGGTCCGGACCGTGAACGCCGGCCGCGTCCACGGTCCGGGGGCGTCACCCCTGCGGATTACTTGTTGACGCAGGGGTTGCCGAATGCGGGGTTCAGCAGACCGATCACGGTCACCGTGTTTCCGCACAGATTCACCGGTACATGGACCGGGGCCTGGAGCAGGTTGCCCGACAGGACGCCCGGCGAGTCCTCGGCAACGCCCTCGGCGCTCGCCCCGCCGCCGTGTCCCGTGGCCGCCGCCATACTGGCTCCGAGCAGCACGATCGCGGCGCCGGCACCCGTCGACACGGCAGACTTGGCCATTCGATTCATTGCTATTTCCTTTCGGCTGGAGAAGAGGGCACCGATACAACGAGAGGGCCGTCAACTGGATACGCGCGATCCCCCGAAGGAGACACTCCGGCGTACGCATTCATGACGGAACCAGGTTGTAAATACGGTTACAGTGCTCCCCGCCGCCCCGGGCAGGTCAAAGCGCGGGGAACTGCGGCAGCCGGAGGACCGGTTATGCGTAATTCGCAGGGCGGGACGCTGCGAGGCGAGCCCCGCAGCATCATTTGTTCAGCTTTCATTTCGAGCGCCAGACCGGAGTGACCGCGCATGCCGACGAGAGCGAACTCCCCGGGCGGACCCGGTGGACCGGGGCCCGCGGGGGGCCTGAGTGTCCTGCACGTGGTCCAGCCCGTCGAGGGGGGCGTGGCCCGAGTCGTCACGGACCTGGTGCGGGACCAGCTGCGCGACGGATTCCGGGTCGCCGTGGCATGCCCCGAGGCCGGCCCGCTGAGCGCCGAACTGGCCCGCCTGGGTGCCCGGGTGCACCCGTGGCGGGCCACCCGCTCGCCCAGCCCCGCGCTGCTCGGCGAGACGCTGCGGGCGGCCCGGCTGATCCGGCGCGTACGCCCCGATGTCATCCACGCGCACAGCGCGAAGGCCGGCGTCGCCGCGCGGCTCGCGGCGCGCGGCAGGGTGCCCACCGTCTTCCAGCCGCACGCCTGGTCGTTCGAGGCGGTCGACGGGATCACCGCCCGCCTTTCCCGGGGTTGGGAGCGCGCCGCCGTGCGCTGGACCTCGCGCGTCGTGTGCGTCAGCGAGGGCGAGCGGGCCACGGGGCTGCGGGCCGGCGTCCTCGCACCCTGCTCGGTCATCCCCAACGGCGTCGACCTCGACCACTACCGCGCGCCCGACGACACACCGTCCCCCGACGACGCTCCCCTGGTCGTCTGTGTCGGACGGCTGTGCCGGCAGAAGGGCCAGGACGTACTGCTCCGCGCCTGGCAGGACGTGCGCGCGGCGGTTCCCGGCGCGCATCTCGTGCTGGTCGGCGACGGTCCGGACCTCCCGGCGCTGCGCGCGTGCGCGCCCCGCTCGGTGTCCTTCACCGGGTCGGTGTCCGACACCGCCGCCTGGTACCGGGCGGCCGATCTGGTCGTGCTGCCCTCGCGCTGGGAGGGGATGGCGCTCGCCCCGCTGGAGGCGATGGCGTGCGGCCGGCCGGTGGTGGTCACCGATGTCGGGGGCTCGGCCGAGAGCCTCGCACCGGGACACGCCCCCCTCTGTCTCGTACCGCCGGACGAACCGGACCGGTTGGCGCGCGCGATCACGCATCTGCTGACCAACCCGGCGCTGCGCACCGTCCTCGCCCGCCAGGGGCACGAGCACGTATCCACCACCCACGACGTGCGGCAGACGGCCCGAAGCATCGCGGAGGTGTACCGCGACGTGGCCGCCCTGCAGCGCTCCGAGCACAGGGAACGCATCAGCCAGTGACCGCGGAAAGCATCGTCCCGTCCGCCGGGGGGCCGCCCCACGGCACCGGGATGTCATCGGGAACCGTTTCGGTGGTCACGCCCCGCGAGGCGCCGGACCACTTCGCCCTGCCGGCCGGGCGGCCGCGCACGGGACGGGCGTTCGTGTCCGCCCTGCTCACGGTGGACTGCGCGGCCGGGCTGCTCGGCATGCTCGTGCTGCCGTACTCCGGGCTGCCGCCCGGGCCCGCCGCGCTGCTCGTGGCCGCGGTGCTCGTGCTCAACGCCCAGGCCGGGCTCTACCGGCCGACGATGGCGCGGGGGGTGCTCGCCGACGTGCCCGCGCTGTTCTTCCGCGCCCTGATCGGCTGGTGCCTGCTTTCGACCGTGCTCGCCCACCAGAGCGCGCTGGTCCACGAGCCGTCCGCCGCGCCGCTCGCGGTGTCCGCGGTCGCGGCGGGCTGCGCCGTCCAGACGCTGGTGAGCTGCGCGGGGCGCGGCGCCGCGCTGTGGCTGCGGCGCCGGCAGGCCGTCCGCAGGCCCCGGCCCACCCTGGTGGTGGGCCCGGCGGCCAGCGCCGTCCGAGTCACGGCCGCGCTGGTGCGCCAGTCGAGCGGCGGCATCCGGCCGGTCGGGATGGTCGTGCCGCCGTCCGAGAGCGCCGTCGAGGCGGGGCCCGTGCCGGTGCTGCGCAGCCTGGAGGACGTCCAGCGCGCCGTCATCCAAAACGGGGTGCAGGACTGCCTGTTCACCCACGAGGCCACGACTTCCGTATCCCCGGAGCTGCTTGAGGGCCTGGGCTGCACCCTGTGGCAGCTGGACACGCGCGCACCCGGCCATGCCGTACCCCGCCAGCAGTCGGACGAGGTGGCCGCCTTCCCCTGCCGCCCGCTGACCACCGCCCCCGCCACCGCGCCGGGCCTGTTCTTCAAGCGGCTCCTCGACCTGGCCGTCACCGTGCCCGCGCTGATGGTCGCTGCCCCCGTCCTCGCCGTGTGCGCCCTCGTCCTGCGCCGCAGCGACGGGCCCGGGGTCCTGTTCCGGCAGGAGCGGATCGGGCTCGGCGGGCGGGCGTTCACCCTCCTCAAGTTCCGCACGCTGCGTCCCGACACCGCGCACGAGGCCGCCACCCGCTGGACCATCGCCGACGACCAGCGCATGAGCCGCGCCGGGAACTTCATGCGGCGTACGTCCCTGGACGAGCTGCCCCAGCTGTGGAACGTGATCCGCGGCGACATAAGCCTCGTCGGCCCGCGGCCCGAACGCCCTTATTTCGTGGCCCAGTTCAGCCAGGCGCACCCCGGCTACGCGGCCCGCCACCGGATGCCGGTCGGGCTGACCGGGCTCGCCCAGGTGCAGGGGCTGCGCGGCGACACCTCGATCGAGGACCGGGCCCGCTACGACAACTACTACATCGACCACTGGTCGCTGTGGCAGGACCTGTGCATCCTGCTGCGCACCGCGGTCTGTCTCGTCCGCCCCACAGGGAGCTGAGCGTGCACGCCCTCGCGGCCGCGCCGCCGATGTCCGTCCCGGCCCCGCTGCGCCGGGCCCTGCACCTGCTGCCGCTGCTCGCGGTGATCGCCCTGCTCGCCACTCCCCCGCTGGGCAGCGAGGGCTCGGCGACCGCCGCCGACGCGGCCTGCGGGGTGCTTGTGGTGTGGGCGGTGGTGCGGGTCCTGCGCGAGGGTGCCCGGCCGCTGAGCCGTACGGCCGCTCTCGTCATGGGGCTTCCGGTGACCGGGATCTGCGTGGCCGCGATGGGGGCGGCCGGTCCCGGCACGGCCGTCGCCGGGCTCGGGCGCTACCTCCAGATCTTCGTGCTCGTGCCGCTCGCCGTGCTGCTCCTGCTGCGCGACCGCGACGACTTCCGGGTCGCCGCGGCGGCCGTGGTGGCGCTCGCCCTGTTCGAGGGCGGCGTCGGCGTCGTGCAGTACCTGACCTCCACCGGCGCCTCCTACATGAACGAGGACATCCGGGCGGTCGGCACCTTCGGCGCCTCGGACATCATGGGCATGGCCACCGTGGTGTCCTGCGGGCTGCTCTGCTCGGTCGGCCTCGCCCTCGACCCCGGCGCGAGCCGCGCCCACCGCCGGGCCGCGCTCGCCTGCGCGGCCCTCCTGCTGCTTCCGCTCGCCGTGTCGTTCAGCCGGGGCGCCTGGATCGCGACGGCCGTCGCGGCCTGCGCCCTGCTGCTGCTCTCCGGGGTGCGCCGCGCGCTGGCCGTCCTCGCGGTGATCGCGGCGACCACCGTCGTCCTGGCGGGCGCGAGCGGGTCCGGCACCCAGATGCTCCAGGAGCGGCTCGCCAGCATCACCCAGGTCGAGAGCGCCCCCGACCAGTCCGTGACCGACCGCTACACCATGTGGGCGGCAGCAGAACTGATGTGGCGTCAGTCCCCGCTCACCGGCGTCGGGTTGAAGGGCTTTCCCGACCACCGCGACGCGAACTCCTCGCTCGCCCTGTCCTCCGGCAGCGACACCGCGGGCGCCGGCGCCGCCTTCAAGCGCCAGCCCCTGCTCTCCCCGCACAACATGTACCTCCTCGTCCTGAGCGAGCAGGGCCTGCTCGGCGTGGTCACCCTCGTCGGCGCCTGGGCCGCGCTCCTGGTCGCCGGCGTACGCAGGCTGCGCCTCACGCGCAGGCGGGGCGCCCCGATGGACTGCGCGCTCGTGGCGAACGGCCTCCTGATCTGGCTGCTCGTCGACTTCTTCTACGGTGACATCGGCGGCCCCTCGACCGCGGTGACCGCGCTCGTCCTCGGCCTCGCCGCCTGGTGGGCACTGGCCGCGCACAGGACGGCACGCCCGTGACGAAGATCGTTCCGCCGCTCGCCCCCACGAACACACCCGAACTCGGCACCTCCGGGCGGCTGTTGGCGCGGGCCGCGCTCCTCACCGCCGGGCTCACGGTCGCCGGAGCCCTCCTCGGCCTGCTGCGCGACCAGGCCTTCGCGCACTACTTCGGCGCCGACACCGACACCGACGCCTTCCTGGTCGCCTGGACGGTCCCCGAGGTCGCGGCGACGCTGCTGATCGAGGACGGCCTGGCCTTCGTCCTCGTACCCGCGTTCAGTCTCGCCCTGGTCGGACGGGCCCGGCGCACCGGCCCCGATCCGGTACGCGCCCTGGTCGCGGCCACCCTGCCCCGGCTGATGCTCGCGCTGGCCGGGGGCGGCGCGGTACTGATCGCCGCCGCCCCCGCCGTGGTCGCGGTGCTCGCGCCCGGGCTGCCCCGCGCGGACCTGGCCGTCGACTGCACCCGGCTGACCGCGACGTGCGTGGTCACCTTCGGGCTCACCGGATACTGCAGCGCCGCCCTGCGCGGGCACGGCCGCTTCCTGGCCCCCGCGTCGATCTACGTGGCGTACAACGTGGGCATCATCGCGCTGCTCCTGGTGCTCGGCCGAGCGTGGGGGGTGCGGGCCGCGGCGGCCGGGGTCGCCCTCGGCGGCGTCCTCATGATCCTCGTCCAGCTGCCCGCGCTGTGGCGCAGCTGGCGGGACCGGGAGCCCGTCGTCTCCCTGCCCGCCGCGCGGCGGCCGGACCGGGGCACGGCGCAGGCGCTCCGGCTCGCCCTGGTCGCCCCGATCGTGGTGTTCGCGCTCAGCCGCCAGACACAGGTCCTCATCGAGCGGTTCCTCGCGGCGCCGCTGCCCGCCGGGGCCATCTCGCATCTGAACTACGCCCAGAAGGTGGCGCAGATGCCGATGGTGCTCTCGCTGATGCTGTGCACGGTCACCTTCCCCGTGATCGCGCGCGCCCTCGCCGCGGGCGACACCGAGCGGGCCCGGCGCCGGGTGGAGAGCGACCTGATCGTGGCGGGCACCATCGTGCTGGTCGGCGCCTCCGTGGTGGTGGCGTGCGCCCCGCAGATCATCCAAGTCCTCTTCCAGCGCGGCGCGTTCACCGTCCACGACACCGCGGCGACCGCGGACGTGATGCGCATGTACGCGCTCGGGCTGCTCGGCCAGACCCTCGTCGGGGTGCTCGCCCGCTCCTACTTCTCCGAGGCCCGGCCCCTGTGGTTCCCGGCCTGCTCCATGCTCGCCGGCCTCGCCGCGACCGCCGTGGCCGGAGCCCTCGCCGTACCCGTGTGGGGCGCGCCCGGCATCGCCGCCGCCAACGCGCTCGGCATCACGCTGACCGCGCTCCTGCTCCTGTGGGGCAGCGGGCGGCGCCGCACGGCGCTGTCCGTGCGCTGGGTGGGCGGCCAGCTCGCCCGGCTCGTGGCGGCCGCGGCCGGCGCGACCGCCGTCTGCTGGTGGACGGCGCACGAAACATCACATCCCGTACTGGCACTGGCAGTCGGGGCCACCTCGGCCGTCGTCGTGTTCGCGGTCGTGGCCCGTCTGCTGCGGGTCCGGGAGTTCTGTCTGCTGTTCCGTCCCGTCACACGAAAGCTCTGGCATGCCCGTTGACACGGCAGTCGGCGACCCGTGGGGTCCGCTGACCGGTTCGCGCCCCCGCCCCGCCGCACCGCTGTGGGTGGCCATGTACCACTCGGTGACCCACACCACGGACGATCCGTACCGCATCACCGTCTCCCCGCGCCGGTTCGAACGGCAACTGCGCTGGCTGCGAAGACGCGGCCTCAAGGGGGTGAGCATGGCCGAGCTCATCCGGGCCCGCACGGCCGGCACCGTGCAGGGCCTGGTCGGCCTCACCTTCGACGACGGGTACGCCGACTTCACGGCCGAGGCCCTCGCCCTGCTGCGCCGCTACGAGTGCACGGCGACCGTGTTCGTCCTGCCGGGCCTGCTCGGCTCCACCAACGAGTGGGACCCGCTGGGCCCGCGCAAGCCGCTCCTCGACGAGCGCGGCATCCAGCAGGCCGCCACCTGGGGCATGGAGGTCGCCTCGCACGGCCTGCGCCATCTCGACCTCACCCACGCCGACGAGGACACCCTGCGCCGCGAGGTGCACGAGAGCAGGCAGCTCCTCCTCGACCTGGTCGGGCACGACGTGGCGGGCTTCTGCTACCCGTACGGCGCCGTCGACCTGCGCGCCGTCGCCGCGGTCCGCGCGGCCGGCTACCAGTACGCCTGCGCCATCGACCCGGGCCCGCTGACCGGCCGCTACGCCCTGCCGCGCGTCCACGTCGGCGAGCGCGACACCGCCTGGCGGCTGCACCTCAAGCGCGCCCTGCACCGCTGGCGCCGGCACGAGCCGGCCGACCTCCCGGAGGGCCCATGAAGGTCCTGCACGTCATCACCGGCCTCGGCATCGGCGGCGCCGAGCAGCAACTCCGGCTGCTGCTGGGGCAGCTGCCCTACGAGGCCGACGTCGTCACGCTCACCAACCCCGGCGCCGTGGCCCGCGCCATCGTCCGCGACGGCGGCCGGGTGCGGAACCTGGACATGGCGGGCAACCGCGACCTCATGGCGGTCCCCCGGCTCACCAGGCTCATCCGGCGCGGCCACTACGACGTCGTCCACACCCACCTGTACCGGGCCTGCCTGTACGGCCGCCTCGCGGCGAGGCTCGCCGGGGTGCGCACCATCGTCGCCACCGAGCACTCCCTGGGCGAGGCCCGCATCGAGGGCCGCCGGCTCGGCCCCGCCGTACGCGGCCTCTACCTGGCGAGCGAGCGGCTCGGCACCACGACCGTCGCGGTGTCCCCCACCATCGCGCGGCGCCTGGCCCGCTGGGGTGTGCCCGAGCACCGCATCCAGGTGGTCCCGAACGGCATCGACGCCGCCCAGTTCGCCTTCAGCATTCCCGCCCGCGTCTCCGTGCGCCACCAACTCGGGCTGCCGATAAAGGCGTTCGCAATCGGCGCGGTCGGCAGGCTGGCGGCGGGCAAGCGGTTCCACGTCCTCATCGACGCGCTCGCCGCACTCCCGGACGCCTGGCTGGTGATCGCGGGCGGCGGCGCACAGGAGCAGCCGCTGCGGGCCCGCGCCGAACGGCTCGGCGTGGCCGCCCGGGTGGTCTTCGCGGGCGAGTGCGTCCAGGACGGCACGACCCCGGCGGGCCACCGCCCGAGCCTGGCCGGGCTCCTCTCCGCGGTGGACTGCCTGGCCTCCCCCTCCAGTGAGGAGGCCTTCGGCCTGGCCGTCGTGGAGGGCCTGGCGGCCGGGCTCCCGGTGGCGTACGTGACCTGCCCGGCGATCGACGACCTGCCCGCCGGATCAGCGCCCGGCGCGCGGCGCACCGGCCGCACGGCCGCCGCGTTCACCGACGTACTGGACGAATTCCGGCACGCGGGCCGCGCCCGCCTCCCCGTCCCCGACGCGGTGCGCGGCTACTGCGTGACCACGACCTCGGCCCAGCTGGTCGAGGTGTACGAGGCGGCCGCGGCCCGCGCGCCACGGCCGCACCCGGCGTACGACCGGGCAGGCCTCCGCCTGCCCGGCCCGGCGCACGCCCCGACGGACGTCTCGGCGAACAACTCGGCGAACAACTCGGCTAAAGAGGAGTCCAGATGAGCAGATTCTCCGGCCCGCGGCAGCGTCGCAGCATCCGCCGCCCACTGCGCTCCCGGACGTTGCCGCGCTGGTGGCCGCTGCCGGTGTGCGCGCTGCTCGGCGCGACGGCGGGCGGTGCGTACGGCGTGGTGAAGACCCCGGAGTACACCGCGACCAGCTATGTCGTGGTCACCCCCGCCGAGAAGGCCGACCCGTCGGTCGCGCTCGGTTTCGCCCAGGCGTACGGCCGGGTCGCCACCCAGGTCGCGGTCATCGGGGACGCCCAGGTGTGGGCGGGGGTGAGCGCGAACACCCTGCGCGGCAGCGTGCAGACGGCGACCTCGCCCGACGCGCCGATGATCGCGATCACGGCCACCTCGCCCCGGGCCGGGGACGCCGCGGGCATGGCCAACGCGGTGGCCCGGGCCCTCACCCTGAACGGCGCCCACACCCAGGCCGCCACCGGGGTGAAGGTGGTTCAGTTCTCGCGCGCGGCCAAGCCCCTGGCCCCCTCGTCCCCGTCGGCCACGCTGACGACACTGGTGGGCGGCTGCGCGGGCGGGCTCCTCGGCGGCCTCACCCTCCTGGCCCGGCCGCGCCGCAGGCCCGCATCCGCATCCGCATCCGGTACCGAGGCCGCGGCCTCGGTACCGGCCCCGGCCGGCGCCTCCTCCGTACCGCAGGAGGTCGGCTGATGTCGCGGCTCCGCGTGGAGGTGTGCACGGACGACCTGGGCTTCGCCGACCTCGCCCCCCACTGGCGCCGGCTGCACCGGAGTTGCCGCACGGCGACGCCGTTCCAGAGCCACGCGTGGCTGCACTCCTGGTGGCTGTCGTACGGGGCGCGGGGGCGGCTGCGGGTCCATCTCGCCTATCGCGACGGCGAGTTGGTCGGCGCGGCTCCGCTGATGCGGGTGCTGCGCCCGCTTCCGGCGCTCGTCCCGCTGGGCGGCACCATCTCCGACTTCACGGACGTACTCCTGGACGACACCTGCGCAGAGGAGGCCGCGGACGCCCTCACGGGGGCGCTGATGGCCTCGGCGCGCGGCGCCCTGATCGACCTGGGCGAGGTGCGCGCGGGCGGCGGCGCCGAGCGGATCCACGCCCACTGGCCTTCCGCACGACGCCAGTTGAGTGATTCACGCTGCCTCGAACTGCCCGCCGAGGGCATGGACGCGCTCCTCTCGCGGCTCCCGTCGAACCGGGCCCAGCGGGCCCGCGCCAAGCTCCGCAAGATCGACGCGCTGGGCATCGAGCAGCGCGACGTACCGCCCGAGGAGGTACCCGGAGCGCTGCGCACGCTGCTCGAACTGCACGGGCTCCAGTGGCAGGGCCGCGGGGTGACGCGCGAGCACCTGCGGCCGCGGTTCGAGGAGCATCTGGCGCGCGCGGTGGGCGAGATGACGCGGCAGGGCGACGCGGTGGTCACCGAGTTCCGCCTGGACGGTGAGGTGGTCGCGGCCGATCTGACCCTGCTCTCCCCGGCGCTCGCGGGCGGCTATCTGTACGGGGCGCACCCCGGACTGCGCGGCCGCAAGGTGGACGTGGCCACGATGCTGCTGCGGTCCTGCGCCCAGCGCATCGACGGCAGCGGCCGGGCCGCGCTGAGCATGCTGCGCGGCAACGAGCCGTACAAGCAGCACTGGCGGCCCGAGGTCCGGGTCAACCAGCGCTTCCTGCTGGCCCGGCGGCGCACCCTGCCGCTGCTGTGGGCCAGCGCGCTGCACGCGGGCCTGCGGCGCCGGGCGGGCGCCGCGCTGCGGGCGCTGCGGCAGTGGCGGGACGGCAGGCGCCGCCCCGCCACGGAGCCCTCAGGACCGGCGTGAGTACCAGTCGAGGCGGAGGCAGAGCTTGCCTCCGATCCAGTACTCGACCCAGGGGTTGAGGTCGAGCGGCGTGCAGTTGGCGGGCGGCGTGGGCGTGACGGGCGCGGTGGGCTTGGGGCTGGGCGCGGTCGGGGGCTGGGGAGTCACCGGGGCCGCAGGGACGGCCGGGGTGACCGGCGTGACCGGAGCGACCGGGGTGACCGGCGTGACCGGGGTCGCGGGCGCCGTCGGCTGCGGGACGGGGTCCTTGCGGCCGAACAGGAGCGAGCGGTAGACCTCCGAGGCGAGGGGGTTGTCGGTGCACTCCCACACGCCGTGCGGGCAGTAGTCGGTGATGGTGTTGTAGACCGGCTGGTGCGTGTCCATCCAGGCCAGCATGCGGCGCATGTATTCGGGATTGTCGCCGTTGCGGAAGAGCCCCCATTCCGGATAGGAAATGGGCTTCTTGTGCGCGGCGGCGAAGTCCACGTGCTGCTGGAGTCCGTACGGCTCTTTGACCTGCTTGTCGAAATCCTGGCCCGGGGGCTGGTCGTATGAGTCCATTCCGATGATGTCGACGAGATCGTCACCCGGATAGCAATCCGTCCACGGCACCGCGTCGCGGCCCCGGCTCGGCGCGAAATCGAAGCGGAATTTCTGCCCCGGCACGGAACGCATCGCGGTGACCGCGCTCTTCCAGTATTTCTTCCACGCGGCCGGATCGGGCCCGCAGCGATGGGTGTACGTGGTGCCGTTCATCTCCCAGCCGAGCACGATGACCGTGTCCGGGATCTTGAGCTCGACCAGCCGCTCGGCCAGCTTCTTGAAGTGCTCGTCGTAGTCCCCGTTGGCGCCGCGCGCCAGCAGCCGGCGTACCCGGGCGTCGGGCAGACCCTCCTCGTTGAGGGCCTGCATCGGGACGTTGAGGACGAGGGTGCGGTCCGCGCGCTCGCGGCGCCAGGTGGCCCAGTCGTCGAGGAACCCCGCCTTCCCCTCGATGTCGGACCAGTTGTTCCCGGGCAGATACGTGTGCCCGACCCGGATGTCGGCGCCGCCCAGCCATTTCTCCAGGGCCGCGATGCGTTTCACCCCGAGGGCGCCGGAATCCAGAAAGGCGCCGAAATGCGCGACGGAGGGGTGGGCGGGGGGAGGATCGCTGCCCGCCCCGGGTTGGTGGACCCTGGGGTGCGGGGTATCGGCACCGGGCGCCAGTGCCAGGCTGCAGAGGGCGCCCGCCGCCAGAACGCTCGTGGTGAAGGTGGCCGCTCGATGACGTCGCTGACGCATGTGCGCTCCCTTGGTTCTGAGGACCTCCCCGGATTCCCGGTTGGAAAATATTCTTATTGCGCCGATAGGGAAGATAAGCAGCCCACGCCGTAAGCCCCCCGAACGGGGGTACGGGGAAATGGCGGCATTCTGAGGCCCCCTCACCAACCCTCCGGGCAGGGGCCGGTACGCCGAAGGGCCCGGCTCCCGAGGAGGAGCCGGACCCTTCGGCGTACGAACGCGTGCGACCAACTGTCGTTATGTATACGGGAGTTACGGCGGAACCGGACCCAACCCCCACCCCGAGCCCTCGGCCGTCACTTGCCACGGGTGGGGGTCCTGGCGGACACCGTCAGACGCCGGCCATCGCCCGGCCGCGCCGGTAGAGAAGGCCCCCGCCGAGGATGAGGGCGGCGGCCCCGCCCGCGGCGGCGAGCAGCGACTCGGCCCCGGTAGCGGCGAGCTGCGGGACGTGCGCCGCGGCCGGGGGAGCGAAGACCCGGGGTGCGGTGTGCCGCGCGGGCGGAACGTGGTGCATGGGCGGTGTGTGGTGCACGGGGGGCGCCTCGTGGACCGGCGGTACGTGATGCATCGGGGGCGTGTGGTGAACCGGCGGCGCCTTGTACACCGGCGGGGCCTCGTGAACCGGAGGCTCCAGATGCTTGGGCGGGCAGTGATGGCGCCGCGGCTTTTCGTGCGAGGCCGGCGGGGCGGGGGGTGCGTGGTGCACGGGAGGCGTCTTGTGGGCCGGAGGCGCCTGGCGCGCGGGCGGTACGTGATGGACCGGGGGCGCGTGGTGCACAGGCGGTGCTTCGTGGACCGGAGGCGCGTGGTGCACAGGCGGCGCCTCGTGGACCGGAGGCGCGTGATGCACAGGCGGCGCCTCGTGGACCGGAGGCGCGTGATGCACAGGCGGCGCCTCGTGGACCGGAGGCGCGTGATGCACAGGCGGCGCCTCGTGGACCGGAGGCGCGTGATGCACAGGCGGCGCCTCGTGGACCGGAGGCGCGTGATGCACAGGCGGCGCCTCGTGGACCGGAGGCGCGTGATGCACAGGCGGCGCCTCGTGGACCGGAGGCGCGTGATGCACAGGCGGCGCCTCGTGGACCGGAGGCGCGTGATGCACAGGCGGCGCCTCGTGGACCGGAGGCGCGTGATGCACAGGCGGCGCCTCGTGGACCGGAGGCGCGTGATGCACAGGCGGCGCCTCGTGGACCGGAGGCGCGTGATGCACAGGCGGCGCCTCGTGGACCGGAGGCGCGTGATGCACAGGCGGCGCCTGGTGGACTGGCGGTGCATGGTGCGCGGGCGGTGCATGGTGCGCGGGCGGCGCGTGATGGCTCGGCGGAGCATGGTGCACCGGGGGTGCATGGTGAACCGGCGGCGTGTGCGGGGCCGGCGGGGCATGACGCACCGGCGGGTTGTGATGTGCGGGCGGCGCCTGGTGCTTGGGTGGCGCCTGGTGCGCCGGCGGGGCAGGGTGTGCTTCAGGCCCGTGCGGGGCCGCACCCGGGCCGGTCTTGCAGTGGTTGCCCATCGCCGGGTTGAGCAGCCCCACGACATCCGCGGTAATTCCGCACACCTGCACCGGCACGTCGAGCGGTGCCGCCGCGGAGTTGCCCGACAGGACGCCCTGGGAGCCGCTCGCCACGGACCGCGCCTGACTGGCGGGGCCCCGGTGTTCCTCCGGCTCGTGCGTCTGAGCGGGCTCCTCCTGCTGGTACTGGGGGCCGTGCGCCTTCGCGTACTCCCTCTCGAACCAACGCTTGAACGCGGACCCGTACACGTCCTCGGCGCCGTGCCGAACAGCGTCGTCGGCCGCGTGGTCGGCCCGCTCCTCGGCAGCGTCGACGGCGCTCGACGAGCCCGGAGCGCAGTGGTTGCCGAAGGACGGGTTGAGCGCCCCGACCGGGTTCGCGGTGTTCCCGCACGCCTGGAGCGGGACGTCGGCCGGCGCCGAGATCGAGTTCCCCGACAGCAGGCCCGGCGAGCCCATGGTCTCGGCATTGGTGCCGGCGGCCTGGGCGTAACTTCCGCTCATCGAAAGGACGCTCGTGGCTGCCACGGCAGTGAACAGAGTCTTGCTGATGACCTGACGCAATGGGCTGTCTTCCGTGTCGCGGTGAGGTGGGGGGAAATCGACTTTGGGGCGTGCGACGGGCACGCCCCAAAATCTGAGTGAAGAGTTCCTGCGCTACATCACTTGTTGATGCAGACGTTGCCGAACGCCGGGTTCAGGGCGCCGATGACGCTGACGGTGTTGCCGCACAGGTTGACCGGCACGTGGACCGGAACCTGGAGCAGGTTGCCCGACAGGACACCCGGGCTGCCGACGGCGGCACCGTCGGCCTGCGCGTCGGCGAACGCCGGAGCGGCGGCACCACCCGCGGCGATGGCCAGACCGGCCATGGCCGTCGCGGCCTTCATGTAGTTCACGTGGTTTTCCTTCCCTCGGTCAAAAAGTCGCGCAACCAGTCGTTGCTCACGGCGCGTAGCCAGAGCTTTCGCCCAGGAGCCGCTGACGAACTGGTAACGATCGGTCCAGGCAAAGGAAACCGGACGGGAAGGCCCTGCCGAGTTCCTCACCCAAATGGCAGGAAGGGATGCTTTCCCTCTTCGGCCCTTTACCCGAAAGGCATTTGGCGCCCAAAAGAACTCGGGCCGGCCGCGGTCGGAGGGGACCGCGGCGGCCCGAGCCGGCGCGCAGGCGAATCGGCGCTGCTCAGCCCCTGCCGTTTCCGGACAGGACCGGGATCTCGTCCAGGATGTGCGAGAGCGGTTCGTCGCCCTTGACCTGCGCCGAGTTCTCCGTGCACTGCTGGTTCTGCGGCGCGGACAGGACCGGCACGTCCTGGAGTACGGAGACCGGGACGAAACCGACGACCGAGGCGAAGTTGGCCTTGACCGGAACGCCGAGACAGGGCTTGTTCAGCGAGCCCTGGACCAGCGACAGCTGGGGGCTCATGTCGCCGTCGGTCTTCGAGTTGCCGAAGACCTGCTGCGCGCCGTTCCCGCTGACGGTGGTGGTGCCGCCCTGGTCGCCGACGGCCATGGCCGGGGCCGCGAGGATGGCGGAGGCGCCGACCAGCGAAACGGCTGCGGCGGACACAGCCATGACCTTCTTGAGCATGGTCTTCCCTTTTCTTGTATGGAGAGCACACGCAGCACCGCGCTCATATCTACTGCGCCGTACTACTTCCTGGGTCAACTTCACGGCACTTGTTTGGTTCCGGCGCTTCACCCGAACGGTTCCCCGAGAGGCCTCAAGGAACCCGAACAAAAAGGCCGGGAAGACAACTCCCCCTACCGCATCGGATCTCCATATAATCCCAACCCGTAAAGGCGAACGGGACTCGGTCCATCTCATTTTCGTACGGCTGAAAGGGTGAAGAGCAGAAACCAATCCGCAGGGGTCCAGTTGGGCAGGTGGCTCTGTATGGGGCATCCACCAGAAAGGGCCCACCGTGATCAAGAAGGTTATGGCCGCGTCCGCTGCCACCGTTTCGCTGGTCGGCGCGTCCGCCATCCTTGCCGCCCCGGCCATGGCCGTCGGAGACCACGGCGGCACCACCACCGTCGGCGGCAACGAGGCGCTGCAGGCGTACGGGAACTCCTCCACGTACGGCAACATGAGCCCGCAGATCGGCCTGATCCAGGGTTCGTTCAACAAGCCCTGCATCGCCCTGCCGGCCAAGGCCAACCTCGCCTCGATCGTCGGTGTCGTCCCGGTCTCCGTACTCCAGGACGTGCCGGTCCTGTCCGCGCCGCAGAACCAGCAGTGCACGGAGAACTCGACGCAGGCCAAGGGCGACGAGCCGCTCTCGCACATCCTGGACCAGATCCCGATCCTCTCCGGAAACGGCAAGGGCTGAGCAGCACGAAGCCCCCGTTTCGCCAGGACGGCCGGACCGCTGCCAATCCCCTCGGCGGTCCGGCATCCTGCTTTCCACGGCCGGAGCACCGGCGAATTCCGGGGGTCCGGTCTTTTTGTTGTGCCCGGGACCGGGCGACGTAATGCAGGAAGGCCGTACTCAGGAAGGCCAGTAGAACCCGTTGACGAGCTGGTTCCATTCCCAGTCGGGGCGGCCGGGGACCGTACGCCCTTCGGTGACCCAGGAACGCACCAGAGCCGCATACATGGGTTCGGCCGCCGCCTCGCTCTCGAATTGACGACGAGTGATCGGAATGAAAGTCTGCCGGCGCCAGGCATCCTGCGTCTCAGTCATGGTTCCTCACCATCGGTCGTGATGACTGCGTATTACCGGTGCCTGCGTATTACCACGGCCGAGCGGGGTTGAATTCCACAATGCCCCGTTCGGGGGAACGGGCACATCCTAAAGAGATTCTTTCCGTTTCTGCCGACGGATCCCCGTCGGTGGAATCAGACCAACAGGAGTAGACATGCAGAAGTTGTGGTCGGCCGCAGCCGTCGCCGCAGTCGTGTCCGGTGTCGCGATGACGGCCGCGCCGCAGGCCATGGCCGTCGGCGACCACGGCGGCACGAAGACGCTCAGCGGCAACGGTGCGCAGCAGGCCTTCGGCAACTCGAAGACCGACGGTGACATGGCTCCGCAGATGACCCTGGTCCAGGGGTCCCTGAACAAGCCCTGCCTCGGCGTTCCGGTCAAGGCCAACTTCGCCTCGATCGTCGGTTTCGTGCCGGTCTCCGTACTCCAGGACGTGCCGGTCCTGTCCGCGCCGCAGAACCAGCAGTGCACGGAGAACTCGGCGCAGGTCAAGGGCGACGAACCGCTCTCACACATCCTGGACGAGATCCCGATCCGGTCCGGCAACGGCAGGGGCTGAGCAGCGCGGCCGACGGCCGGTCCCGGGTCACCCGGGCCGGCCGTTTCGTGTGCCCGGGGTCCGGTGCCTCAGGCCAGCACCTCGTCGAGGAGCACCGCCCACTGCGCCACGACCCGCTCCCGGCGGGCCTCGTCGTCGGTGAGCAGGTTGGCCAGGCCCAGGCCCCGCGCCATGTCGAGGAAGCCCTGCACCGTCTCCCGTACGCCCGGTACGGACTCGTCGGCGGCGAGCAGTTCCACCGCGATGCGGTGCGATTCGCGGCCCACCCTCGCCTCAAGGTCGGTGACCCGGGCGTGCAGCTGGGGCTCGTTGGACGCGGCGACCCACAGGTGCAGCGCGGCCCGGAACAACGGGCCCGTGTACAGGCCGACCAGTGCGGCCACGACCTCCCGCCGGTCCGTGCGGTCCAGGGCCCGCAGCGCGGAGGACCGCTGCTCGGCGACGTACTCGACGGCCGCCGTGAACAGATCCTCACGAGTCGGGAAGTGGTGCTGGGCGGCGCCCCGCGACACCCCGGCGCGCTCGGCGACCACCGATACGGTCGAGCCCGCCCAGCCGTGCTCGGCCAGGCACGCCACGGCGGCCTCCAGGAGCCGCTGCCGGGTGGCCCGGCTGCGGTCCTGCTTCGGGGTCTTCGGCGGGGTCGACTTCGGTGGGGTCGTCGTCGGTGGGGTCGTCGGTGTGGTCACAACACCCATGCTGGGTCCCGTCGTTCGAGGAAGGCCGTCACTCCCTCCCGCGCCTCGGCGGAGGCGAAGAGGGACGCCGAGCGGGCGGTCAGTTCCTTGGACCAGCGGTCGAAGGCCTCCGCCACGGTAGCCGTGACCAGAGCCTTCGACGCGGCCAGGCCCTGCGGCGAGGACCGGCGCAGCCCGTCGAGGACAGGCGCGAGCGCCTCGTCGACGTCGTCGGCGGCGAGCGTGACGAGACCGGTGCGGGCCGCCTCCGCCGCGTCGAACCGCTCGCCCGTCAGGTAGTAGCGGCTCGCGGCGCGCGGGTCCATGCGGGGCAGCACCGGCATGGAGATCACGGCCGGCGCGAGGCCGAGCCGCGCCTCGGTGAACGCGTACGAGGACCCGGGCCCGGCGACCGCGATGTCGCACGCCGCCAGCAGCCCGAGGCCGCCCGCGCGGACGTGTCCGGTGACGCGCGCCACGACCGGTTTGGGGAGTTCCACGACCGTACGCATCAGATGCACGAAGGCCGCCGGGTCCGGCGGGGCCTTCAGGTCGGCGCCCGCGCAGAACGTGCCGCCGGTGTGGGTGAGCAGCACGGCCCGTACATCCGCGTCCCCGGCGCACCGCGCCAGCGCCTCGCCGAGCTCGGCCACCAGGGGTGCCGACAGCGCGTTGCGGTTGGCGGGCGAGTCGAGGGCGAGGGTGGTGATGCCCCGCTCGTGGTCGGCCCGTATGAGTGTCACGTCCGGTCCTTCTCTCGTTGGCGCAGCTCGCGTCGCAGGATCTTGCCGGACGCGGCGCGGGGCACGCTCGCGACGAACTCCACGCGGCGGACCTTCTTGTACGGGGCGACGCGTTCGGCGACGTACGCCATCAGCTCGTCCGCGCAGAGGTCCGGCGCTCCGGGCTGGCGTACGACGAAGGCCTTGGGGACCTCGTTGCCGTCGGCGTCGTACACGCCGATCACGGCGGCGTCCGCGACGGCGGGGTGGGTGAGCAGCAGGGCTTCCAGGTCGGCCGGGGCGACCTGGAAGCCCTTGTACTTGATGAGCTCCTTGACCCGGTCGACGACGTACAGCCAGCCGTCGTCGTCGACGTGGCCGACGTCGCCGGTGTGCACCCAGCCGTCCGCGTCGATCATGTCGGCGGTGGCTTCGGGGCGGCCGAGGTAGCCCTTCATGACCTGCGGGCCGCGAACGGCGACCTCGCCCTCCTCACCGGGCCCGGCGTCGCGGGCCGGGTCGTCCAGGCGCAGGATGCGCATCTCGGTGGACGGCAGGAGCTTGCCGACGGCGCCGGGCGGCGGGTTCGGGGTGGCCAGCGGGACCGTGTGCGTGCCGGGCGACAGCTCGGTCATGCCGTACCCCTGGCGTACCGGCGGCAGCTTGAGCCGGGCCGAACAGGCGGCCGCCAGACGGGAGTCGAGCGGAGCGGCCGCGCTGACGATGTACTCCAGGGAGGAGAGGTCGTACCGGGCGACCGCCGGGTGCTTGGCCAGGGCGAGCACGATGGGCGGGGCGACGTACAGGCCCGTGATGCGGTGTTTCTCGATCGCGCCGAGGAACTGGTCGAGCTCGAAGCGCGGCAGCACGACGACGGTCGCGCCGGACCTCAGCGGCGCGTTCATGAGCGCGGTCATGCCGTAGATGTGGAAGAAGGGCAGCACGGCGAGGATGCGCTCGCCGGGCACCATCGGGACCAGCGGGTGCAGTTGGGCCAGGTTGGTGGCGATGTTGCGGTGGGTGAGCATGACGCCTTTGGGGACGCCTGTGGTGCCGGACGAGTACGGCAGTACGGCGATGTCCTCGGCGGGGTCGATCACGACATCGGGCTCGGGGGCGTCGCCGCTGGTCAGCAGATCGTGAAGGACCGAGCGGTGCCCCTCGGCCCGATCACAGACGAAGATCTCCTCGATGCACCCGACGAGTTCGGCGGCCCGGCGGGCGGTCTCCAGGAGCGGGGCCACGGTGACGATCCAGCGTGCGGAGGAGTCCGCGAGCTGCTTGGCGAACTCCTCGGCGGTACACAGCGGATGGACGGTGGTGACCGCCGCTCCGGCCCGGCTGGCCCCGTAGAAGACGACGGGGTAGAGCAGGGAGTTGGGACTGTGGAGAGCAACCACGTCCCCTTTGCGCACCCCGGAAGCAGCGAGCGCCCCGGCCACATTGCGGTGCCATACGTCGAGTTGGCCGTAGGTGAGGTTGGTGGCCCCACTGGGATCGGCGCCATCGATGAGGGCGACGGCATCGGGGTGAGTGGCAGTGGACCGAGCGAGAACGGCCTGGTGAATGGCCTCGTCGACGAGGGGAACGTCGGCGTACTCGCTGCGGAAGATCCGGGGGGAGTCCATGCGGGGCCTCCTGGTACGTCAGAGCGACCTGTCGGAGTCGGGTGCAGTACGTGCGGATTGGGGCGCGGGACGGTGACATTGTGCGGCCTCCGCCGCGTGGGTGGCACGCGAACAACGCCAACGCCGCCAAGGGCACGGGGAACTGCGCGACCAGCCGCCCACGACCCGTGACCGAAAGCGGATTCAAGGGGCGCGGGGAACTGCGCAAGCCCCCTTCGCCCCGCACCAAACCCACCCCCCGCGGCAGCGATCAGTACGACTTGGGCAACCCGAGCGACTGGTGGGACACATAGTTGAGGATCATCTCGCGGCTGACCGGCGCGATCCGGGCCACCCGAGCCGCGGTGATCAGCGAAGCAAGCCCGTACTCCCGGGTGAGCCCATTCCCGCCCAGGGTGTGAACAGCCTGGTCGACCGCCCGGACACACGCCTCCGCCGCCGCGTACTTGGCCATGTTCGCCGCCTCCCCCGCCCCGGCATCGTCCCCCGCGTCGTACAGCGCCGCAGCCTTCTGCATCATCAGGCGGGCGAGTTCGAGCTCGATGTGGGCCTGGGCCAGGGGGTGGGCGATGGCCTGGTGGCCGCCGATGGGGAGCTTCCACACCTGCCGGGCCGTGGCGTAGTCGACGGCCCGCGCGAGAGCGTAACGCCCCATGCCGATCGCGAACGCGGCCGTCATGATCCGCTCGGGGTTGAGCCCGGCGAACAGCTGGAGCAGCCCCGCGTCCTCGTCCCCGACCAGGGAGTCCGCAGGCAGGCGTACGTCGTCGAGGACGAGCTCGAACTGCTTCTCCGCCGCCTGGAGTTCCATGTCGATCTGCGAGCGCCGGAACCCGGGGGCGTCGCGCGGGACGATGAAGAGGCAGGGCTTGAGGCTGCCGGTGCGGGCGTCCTCGGTGCGGCCCACGATGAGGGTCGCGTCCGCTATGTCCACACCCGAGATGAACACCTTGCGGCCGGTGAGGACCCAGCCGTCGCCGTCCCGGCGGGCGGTGGTGGTGATGCGGTGCGAGTTGGACCCGGCGTCGGGCTCGGTGATGCCGAAGGCCATGGTGAGCGAGCCGTCGGCGAGGCCCGGCAGCCACTTCCGCTTTTGCGCGTCCGTGCCGAAGCGCGCGATGACCGTGCCGCAGATGGCGGGCGAGACCACCATCATCAGGAGCGGGCAGCCGGCCGAGCCCAACTCCTCCAGGACGATGGACAGTTCGGCCATGCCACCGCCTCCGCCTCCGTACTGCTCGGGCAGGTTCACGCCGAGGTAGCCGAGCTTGGCGGCCTCCGACCACAGGGCCGCGCGGTCGAACCCGCGTCCGTGCCGGGCGCCCAGTGCGGCGACCGCCGCGCGCAGGTCCTGGTTCTCTTGGCTCTCGATGACTCCGGTCATGCTGGTTCGGCCTCCTGAGCGATCACGGGACGACGGCGAGCGGTTCGAGGGACTACGGAACGACTACGGCGAGCAGGGCGCCGACCTCGACCTGGCCGCCGGGGGCAGCGTGGAGCGCGGCGAGCGTGCCGGAGGCGGGAGCGGTGATGCGGTGCTCCATCTTCATGGCCTCCAGCCAGAGCAGCGGCTGTCCGGCGGTGACGCGACAGCCTTCCTCGACCCCGTCGGCGACCCGCACGACGACCCCGGGCATGGGAGCGAGCAGCGAGCCGGGCGCGACGAGGTCGCCGGGATCGGTGAACCGGGGGTGCACGGTGAGGGCGTGGGCCCCGGATGCGGTGTCGACGTAGACAATGCCGCCGTCCCCGCCTCCGTACCGCGCGATGTCGAACTCCCTTAGCACGCCGTCGATTTCGAGCCGTACGCGATCGGGCGCGGCGGCGTCGAGACGCACCTCGGGGTACCCCTCGGCTTCGAGGCCGTGGCGGGTGAGCCGGTAGCGGACCTCGTGCTCGCCGTACCGCTTGACCTGCGGCTGCGAGGGTACGTTGCGCCAGCCGCCGCCGAACCGGCCGGCCCGGGAGGCGGCGTCCGCGAGGGCGGCGGCGAGGGCGGCGTGGCGACTGCCCGGAGCCGGGGTGGTGAGGTCGGGGAGGTTGCGGTCGTAGAAGCCGGTGTCGAGGCGGGCTTCGCCGAACTCGGGGTGCCGGAGGGAGCGGACGAGCAGGTCGCGGTTGGTGGCGGGGCCGTGGATGCGGGCGCGTTCGAGGGCGCGGGCCAGCTTGCGGGCGGCTTCGGCGCGGCTGGGGGCGTGGGCGACGGCCTTGGCGAGCATCGGGTCGTAGTGGACGCCGATGGTGTCACCGGCCGCGTACCCGGAGTCCAACCGGACGCCCTCGACGGCCAGTTGGTGGACGGTGCCGGTCTGCGGGGCCCAGTCGGCGGCCGGGTCCTCGGCGTAGAGGCGGGCCTCGATGGCGTGGCCCCGGGGGGCGGGCGGGGTCGGCGGGAGGGCTTCGCCTTCGGCGATTCGGAGCTGGAGGGCTACGAGGTCCACGCCGAACACGGCCTCGGTGACGGGGTGTTCGACCTGGAGGCGGGTGTTCATCTCCAAGAAGTGGGCCCGGCCCTCCGCGACCAGGAACTCGACGGTGCCGGCGCCCCGGTAGTCGGTGGCTTTCGCGGCCCGTACGGCGAGGGCGTGCAGCTCGTCGGTCAGCTCGGGGCCGAGGCCGGGCGCGGGGGCCTCCTCGATGACCTTCTGGTGGCGGCGCTGGAGGGAGCAGTCGCGGGTGCCGAGCACCCAGACCGTGCCGTGGGCATCGGCGAGGACCTGGACTTCGACGTGGCGCCCGCCCTCGATGTACGGCTCGACGAAGACGGTCCCGTCGCCGAAGGCGGCCAGAGCCTCAGCTTCGGCCGACATCAACTGACCATCGATATCTGTCAGTTGACGGACCACTCTCATTCCCCGTCCGCCGCCACCCGCCGAGGCCTTGATGAGGAGAGGGAGGTCGTCCTCGGTGACGCCGGCGAGGTCCAGGGGCGGCAGACCCATGAGTTCCTTGGCGCGAGTCTTGGACGCCATGGCCTCGATGGCCTCGGGGGGCGGGCCGATCCAGGTGAGCCCGGCGCCGGTGACGCTCCGCGCGAACTCGGCGTTCTCCGAAAGGAAGCCGTACCCGGGGTGCACGGCGTCGGCGCCCGCGGCGAGGGCGGCCTTCACGATGAGGTCACCGCGCAGATAGGTCTCGGCGGGCGAGGCCCCCGGCAGCCGTACGGCGGTGTCCGCCTCCCGTACGTGCAGGGCGCCCGCGTCGGCGTCCGAGAACACCGCGACTGTGGAAATGCCCAGCTCACGGCAGGTACGGAAGACCCGGCAGGCGATCTCGCCCCGGTTGGCGACAAGTACGGACCTGATCATGCCCCTCACCTTGTTCCCCCCGACGTCCCTGCTGTCCCTGCTGTCTCTGCTATCGCTCATGTCGCTCACATCCGGAAGACGCCGAAGCCGCCGCGGGCGCCTTCGATGGGGGCGGTGTGGATCGCCGACAGGCAGATTCCGAGGACGGTGCGGGTGTCGCGGGGGTCGATGACCCCGTCGTCGTACAGCCGCCCGGACAGGAACATCGGCAGCGACTCGGCCTCGATCTGCTGCTCCACCATGGCACGCAGCGCGGCGTCCGCCTCGTCGTCGTACGGCTGCCCCTTGGCCTGTGCGGAGGCCCGGGCCACGATCGACAGAACGCCGGCGAGCTGCTGCGGCCCCATGACGGCGGACTTGGCGCTCGGCCAGGCGAAGAGGAAGCGGGGGTCGTAGGCGCGCCCGCACATGCCGTAGTGCCCGGCGCCATAGGAGGCACCGATGAGCACGGACAGATGAGGAACTCTGGAATTCGACACCGCATTGATCATCATCGCGCCGTGCTTGATGATGCCGCCCTGCTCGTACTCCTTGCCGACCATGTAGCCGGTGGTGTTGTGGAGGAAGAGGAGCGGGATGTCGCGCTGGTTGGCGAGCTGGATGAACTGCGCGGCCTTCTGTGATTCGGCGGAGAAGAGGACGCCCTGGGCGTTGGCGAGGATGCCGATGGGGTAGCCGTGCAGCTCGGCCCACCCGGTGACGAGGCTGGGCCCGTAGAGCCCCTTGAACTCGTCGAATTCCGATCCGTCCACGATCCGGGCGATGACCTCGCGCGGGTCGAAGGGGGTCTTGAGGTCCTCGGGCACGATGCCGAGCAGCTCGTCCTCGTCGTACTTGGGCGGCTGGACGATCTCGGCCGGATCCGGGTGCGCCTTGCGGTGGTTGAGGCGGGCGACGATGCGGCGGGCCTGGCGTATCGCGTCGTGCTCGTCGACGGCGAAGTGGTCGGCGAGCCCGGAGGTACGGGCGTGCATCTCGGCCCCGCCGAGCGACTCGTCGTCGCTCTCCTCGCCGGTGGCCATCTTGACGAGGGGCGGCCCCCCGAGAAACACCTTGGACTGCTTGTTGATCACCACGGTGTGATCGGACATGCCGGGCACGTACGCGCCACCGGCCGTGGAGTTGCCGAAGACGACGGCGATGGTGGGGATGCCTGCCGCGGACAGCCGGGTGATGTCCCGGAAGATCGCCCCGCCCGGGATGAAGATCTCCTTCTGGGAGGGGAGATCCGCGCCGCCGGACTCGACGAGGCTGATGCAGGGGAGCCGGTTGGTGTACGCGATCTCGTTGGCGCGCAGGGCCTTCTTGAGCGTCCAGGGGTTGGAGGCGCCGCCGCGGACGGTGGGGTCGTTGGCGGTGATCATGCACTCGACGCCCTCGACGGTGCCGATGCCGGTGACCATCGAGGCGCCGACGGGGTAGTCGCTGCCCCATGCCGCGAGCGGCGACAGTTCGAGGAAGGGGGTGTCGGGGTCGAGCAGCAACTCGATGCGCTCGCGAGGCAGCAGCTTGCCGCGCCTGCGGTGCCGGTCGGTGTACTTGGCCCCGCCGCCGGCGATCGCCTTCGCGTGCTCGCGCTGGAGCTCGTCGAGCTTGCCCCGCATGGCTGCGGCGGCCTGACGGTGTTCGGGGGTGGTGGGGGTGAGGGCGGTGGGGAGGGGGGGCATGGGGGCTCCATGGGGGTGGGGGTCATGCGGAGGGTGGGTGCGCCTGCGGCTTGCGCGTGTGGGGGCTCAGCCCAGCAGATCCACCGGCACCGCCACCTCCCGGCTCCGCAACCACTCCCCCACTCCCTTCCCCTGGGGATCGAACCTCCCCTGCGAAGCGACCCCCTCTCCCAACAGCCCCTCGACCACGAAATTCAGCGCCCGAAGGTTCGGCAGCAGATGCCGGACAACGGTCAACTCACGTACTTCAGGAATCAGTTGACGAAAGTTGTCAACGGTCAGCGCATGCGCCAGCCACCGCCAAGCCGCATCCGACCGCACCCAAACCCCCACATTCACGTCCCCGCCCTTGTCCCCGCTTCGGGCCCCTGCCACCGACCCGAGCGGCACCCGCCGAGTCGGACCCGGAGGCGCGAAGGGCGGAAGGGGCGGCTCGGGGACCACCTCAAGGCGAGCGGTCGCGGCGCCCGGGTGGATCAACTCCCTTACGCCATCGGGAAGTACAGCCACATGCTCGACCGCCCCCGCGTCCACATACACCGCCGAGAACACCCCGTACGGCGCCCCCTTCCCCGGCGGAGCCGTGACGTGGAAACCGGGGTAGCTGCCGAGCGCCAGCTCGATCGCCGCGCCGCTCACCACCCGCCCCACCGCCTCGGGATCGGAGTCCCGCACGACAAGCCGCAGCAGCGCACTGGCGCACTCCTCGGTGGAAGCGTCCTCACGATCGGTACGAGACAGCTCCCAATTCACCACTGCTGGACGGGACTTGGCCCGCGCGAAGGCATCCTCGACCTGCTCCCGCACCAAGTCGGCCTTCGCCTCGACATCGAGCCCGGTCAGCACGAACACGACCTCGTTGCGCCAGCCCCCGATGCGGTTGATCCCCGCCTTGAGGGTCGGCGGCGGCGCCTCGCCCCGTACGCCGGTGATGCGCACCCGGTCGGGGCCGTCCTGGTCGAGCCGTACGGTGTCGAGCCGCGCGGTGACGTCGGGCCCGGCGTACCGCGCACCGGACGTCTCGTACAGGAGTTGCGCGGTGACCGTGCCGGTGTCGACGACTCCGCCGGTGCCGGGGTGCTTGGTGATGACGCTGCTGCCGTCGGCGTGGATCTCGGCGAGGGGGAAGCCGGGCCGGACGAGGTCGCGGCCCGCGAAGTCCGTGAAGAAGGAGTAGTTCCCGCCGGTGGCCTGGGTGCCGCACTCCAGGACGTGCCCGGCGACGACCGCGCCCGCGAGCGCGTCGTACTCCTCGGGCCCCCAGCCGAACCACCATGCGGCGGGCCCCGTGACCAGGGCCGCGTCGGTGACCCGCCCGGTGACGACGACGTCCGCCCCGCCGCGCAGACACGCCGCTATGCCACCGCCACCGAGATACGCGTTGGCCGTGAGCGCCCCGTCGGGCAGCGGCAGGGCATCGCCCTCGACGTGAGCGACGCGTACGGGAACGCCGACACGCTCGCTCAACTCCCTTACGGCACCGGCCAGTCCGGCGGGATTGAGCCCGCCCGCGTTGGCGACGATGCGCACCCCGCGTTCCTGCGCGATCCCGAGGCACTCCTCCAGCTGCCGCAGGAATGTCTTCGCGTACCCGAGCCGTGGGTCGCGGAGCCGGTCGCGGCCGAGGATGAGCAGGGTGAGTTCGGCGAGGTAGTCGCCGGTGAGGACGTCGAGGGGGCCGCCGGTCAGCATCTCCCGCATCGCGTCGAAGCGGTCGCCGTAGAACCCGGAGGCGTTGCCGATCCGCAGTATTCGCCCGCTGTCGCTCATGAGGCGTCCTTGGGCGGTCGGCCGGGGCCCGCCGGGCCGGCGAAGGCCTGGGCGATGTCGAGCCAGCGGTCGGCGTCGACGCCTTCCGCGCGTACGGCGGTGTCGGAGCGGTGCAGGCGCTGGGTGACAAGGAGGCAGAAGTCCAACGCGGGTCCGGTGACGCGTTGTTGGGCGTTCTCGGGCCCGTACGTCCACGTGCTCGCGCCGTCCGGCGCGGTGAGTTCGACCCGGAATTCATCATCCGGTGGCGTCAGCCCATGCACCGTAAAGGCGTAGTCACGGGCGCGGATGCCGATGCGGGCGACGTGGCGGAGCCGGTCGGTGGGCTTGCGGGTGCGGCCGAGGGCGTCGAAGACGTCCTGACCGTGGGCCCAGGTCTCCATGAGGCGGCCGGTGGCCATGGACGCGGTGGACATGGGCGGCCCGTACCAGGGGAAGCGTGCCCCAACCGGCGCGTCCCGCAGGGCTTGTTGGAGCTGTACGCGGCTGTCGCGCCACCACGCGAGCAGCTCGGCGGGCGGGAGCAGGGCCCCGGCCTCGGCCCCGTCGTCCACGAAGCGGTCCGGCGCCGCGACGGCCTTCTCGACCTCCAGCGCGAACGCCTCGGGGTCGGTGACGGCGAGCAGTGCGGCGGTGTCGGTCCAGGCGAGGTGGGCGACCTGGTGCGCGATGCTCCACCCGGGGGCGGCGGTGGGAGTGGCCCACTGGGCCGGGCTCAACTCCCCGATCAGAACGTCGAGTTCACCCCCTTCGTCGCGCAGGTCGTCGAGGACGGCGAGAACGGCGTCGGCAGGGCGGGCCGGTTCGGACACGGTGCGCTCCCCTCCGGGACAGCGGGTGTGCCCCGGAGCATGGCAGGCGGGCCAGAAACAAGCAAGCGTGCTTGCATTTATTTCCGGCCTTGTTTTTCCCCACCCCGCCCCTTCCCGATGTTCCCGAGGGCGCACTCAAAGGGGAGCCCCCCATTCATGCGTTACCGGGCGGCACAGGAGCGGTGCGACAGACCGCCGAGGGTGAGCCAGTGGGTACTTCGCACATGGGGCAAGAGGTCACAGTGGCGGCGGTAGCGCCTCGCACAGCTTCACGGCGGAGGTCGTGCGCAGCGCGCCAAGTTCGACGTACGCTCGCCCCGATCCCGTCACCAGGGCCCGAACTCGCACCACCTCCTCTTCAGGCACACCCGCACCCATGAGAGCGGCTCGCAACAGGTCCGCCACGTGGTCAGCCTCCGCAAGGGAGCTCTTGTACTGCTCCATGGAGATCAATGCCCTGCCCTTTCGGTGCACTCAAAGTGCCTGTACCGCACGGTGGTTGGCTCATCACCTGCACTCTGGAAGCGGCGCGCGGGCATCAGCGGCCTGAACCTCTCATCGCACTCCGAGCACCGGCTCTCGGCGGGTGGGTAGGTGCTGTACTCGTCCTTGATCTGCGCACTGGCGGACATGTTCACCGTCCTCTCACGTCTTGGTGTGGTGATCCTCCCGCTGGTCGCCAGGACGGAGGAACCTCGTACGTTTCCCACTCTGGGACGTCCCAGCAGGAGTAGAACGTCCCCGGTACGTCGATGAGTCGGGGGAAGGTCTGGCCATGTCGAATGAGCGCCTACGGGCAGTCATGGCGTCTGGAGGATGGACGCACGGGAGCTTGGCCGAGGCGGCGGGAGTCGATCCGAAATCCGTTGAACGATGGGTGAATCTCGGCCGAACGCCACGGCGGGCAACGGCGCTCAAGGCCGCCGAGACGCTAGGGGAAGACGTGCACGCCCTTTGGCCGTCGCTAAGGCAGGCACGTTCCGCGCGAGCCGTCGGCCCGGAGCTCGTGGCACTGTACGGCCAGCGGGCGGACTTGCCGGTGTCCATGTACGTGGATCTACTTGCGGCGGCACGGGAGCAGATCGACGTGTTGGTGTACGCCGCCGTGTTCCTTCACGAGGCTTACCCCCGACTGAACGACTTGCTCAGAGAGCGCGCAGCCGAAGGGTGCTCAGTGCGGATTGCCCTAGGCGACGCGGCCAGTACGAACGTTCAACAGCGCGGCCAGGAAGAGAGGTTCGGCCACGGCATCGAGAGCCGTTGCCGTCTGGCACTCATGCACTATCGGCCCTTGCTGGGGGTACCCGGCATTGAGCTGCGGACCCACGCAACTACGCTCTACAACAGCGTGTTCCGCGCTGACGACGAGGCGCTGGTCAACGCCCACGTATGGGGCGTGAACGCCTATGGCGCGCCCGTGTGGCATCTCCGGCGCAACGGTGGCGGGGGCATGTTCGACACCTACGCGGAGAGCTTCGACGCCGTATGGGGGACGGCCCGACCCGTGGAAGGGTGATCACATGGCACGGACCGAGTACTACGACGACCCGAACGCACCGGAGCCCAACAGCCTGGTCGTTGCCGCCTCCGCCGTCGTCACGGATGACCAGGGCCGCATCCTGCTCCAGCGGCGCCGGGACAACGGCTTGTGGGCGCTTCCCGGTGGGGCCATGGACATGGGGGACTCGCTGCCCGGTACGGCCGTCCGGGAGGTCAGGGAAGAGACGGGTCTGGACGTGGAGATCACGGGGTTGGTCGGCACGTACACGGACCCCCGGCACGTCATCGCGTACAGCGACGGCGAGGTGCGTCGGCAGTTCGCTGTCGTCTTCACGGCGCGCGTGGTCGGCGGGGAACTCGCCCTGTCGGACGAGTCGACAGAGCTGCGTTACGTCTCGCCCGCCGACCTCGACGCGCTGCCCATGCACCACACACAGCGGCTACGGCTGACGCACTACCTGGAGCACCGGGACCGGCCCCATCTCGGCTGAACCACCGGGGTTCGATGCGCTCGAACCCGGCGGGGTCCAGGGCGCACCCCCTGGGGATCGACTCCCTCCACCCCCAGTCGCTGGGGGGGGGACGGGCGGGCAAACGCCCCGGGGGCCAGGGCGGAGCCCCAGGGGGCCCTGCCCGACCACCCCGCACGCGCGGGCGCCCCCCGCCAAGGGAGCCACCCCGCTCAACCCGGGGCTAACCCGAGACCGCCCGGATCTGCGTCCGCACCGCCCCCATGCTCGCGCCGATCACCAGGGCGATGGCCAGCGCCTGGGGCCAGGACAGGGCCTGGCCCAGGATGAGGAAGCCCGCCGTCGCCGCGATCGCCGGCTCCAGGCTCATCAGGATCGCGAAGGTGGACGCGGGCAGGCGGCGCAGGGCCAGGAGTTCCAGGGTGTAGGGCAGCACCGAGGACAGGACGGCCACCGCCGCGCCCAGCGCCATGGTGGTGGGGACGAGAAGCTTCCCGCCCGCCTGCGCGATGCCGATCGGCAGGAACAGGACCGCCGCCACCGCCATGGCGAGGGCGAGCCCGTCGGCCTGCGGGAAGCGACGCCCCGTACGCGCGCTGAACAGGATGTACACCGCCCAGCACGCACCCGCCCCCAGCGCATACGCCACCCCCACCGCGTCCAGGCTGCCGAAGCCGCCCCCGCCGAGCAGGACGACACCCGCCAGGGCCAGCGCGGCCCACAGGACGTTCACCAGGCGGCGCGACGCGAACACCGACAGGGCCAGCGGGCCGAGCACCTCCAGGGTGACCGCGACGCCGAGCGGGATGCGGTCGACGGCCTGGTAGAACAGCCCGTTCATGCCGGCCATCGCCACCCCGAACGCGACCACCGTTCCCCAGTCCGCCCGCGAATGCCCCCGCAGCTTCGGCCGGCACACCAGCATCAGCACCAGGGCTGCGGCCACGAGCCGCAGCGTGACGACTCCGGCCGCCCCAGCCCTCGGCATCAGCGTCACCGCCACCGCGGCCCCGAACTGCACGGATATGCCGCCCGCCACCACCAGTGCGACCGGCCCGAACGCCGCCCGGCGCCCGCCCGGGCCCGTGCCCTTCAGCGCACCGGCAGCCTCCGGTACGGCGACGGCGGCCGCCGCGACCGGCTCCGCCGCACCCGCGCCCTTGACCGGATTCACCGGCGCTCCTCTCCCATCGGATCCTGCATCCCGGGCGGCAGCTCACAAGCCCGCCACCAGTCCACCAGAATGAACCAACTCATTCAGTATCTTGGACTTCGCCCGTCTGGCGCAACCGTCTTTCCGCGCTAAACGGAAGGACACACTCCATCCAATGTAAGCGGCGCCGAGCAGCCCTACCCCTCACCCTCCAGCCCGTCCGCGAGGACCTCCGCCAGGTGCCTCGCCCTGCGGCCCGCCAGCTGCGCCAATTGCGTACGGCAGGAATAGCCGTCGGCCAGGACTTCCGTGCCGGGCGGAGCGGAACGTACGGCGGGCAGCAGCCGGTCCTCCGCGCAGGCCACCGACACCTCCCAGTGGCCCCGCTCGAACCCGAAGTTCCCGGCGAGGCCGCAGCACCCGCCGCTGAGCTCGCCCGTCAGGCCGGCCTTCTCGCGCAGGCGGCGGTCGGCCGCGTCGCCCAGGACCGCATGCTGATGGCAGTGGGTCTGGCCGGCCACGGGGCGGTCGAGGCGCGGCGGAGCCCAGTCCGGCGCGCACTCCTCCAGGGCCTCGGCGAAGGTGCGTACCGCCGACGACAGCAGGGTCGCGCGCGGGTCGGCGGGGAGCAGTTCCGGCAGGTCCGTGCGCAGGGTGGCCGCGCAGCTCGGTTCGAGTACGACAACGGGACGGCGGCCCGCCTCGCCGAGGTACGGCTCCATCGCGTCCAGAGTGTGGGCGAGCACCACCTTCGCGCGGTCCAGCTGTCCCGTCGACACATAGGTGAGCCCGCAGCAGACCCGCCCCGCCGGGACCTCGGCCTCCACTCCCGCGTCCGACAGCACCCGCAGGGCCGCGCGCCCCACCTCCGGGGAAAGGTGGTTGGTGAACGTGTCCGGCCACAGCACGACCGCTGCGGCGGACGGCACCCGCCGCTTTCGCAGCTCGCCGACCAGCGTGCGCGGGGCCAGCGGCGGAATCGCCCGCTCCGGCGCGATCCCCGCGAGACGCTTGGCCAGGGCGGCCAGCGGCCGGACCCGGGCCGCCGCGTTCAGGGGGCGGGCCAGCGGCGCGGCCGCGCGCAGCCACTCGGGGAGCCGGCCCAGCGCGTAGTGGGAGGCCGGGCGGCGGCGCCCCTCGTAGTGGTGGTGCAGGAACTCCGCCTTGTACGTCGCCATGTCCACGCCCACCGGGCAGTCGCTCCGGCAGCCCTTGCAGGACAGGCACAGATCGAGCGCGTCCCGCACCTCCTCCGAGCGCCAGCCGTCCGTGACCACCTCGCCCGCCAGCATCTCGTGCAGCAGCCGCGCCCGGCCCCGCGTGGAGTGCTCCTCCTCACCGGTGGCCCGGAAGGACGGGCACATGACGTCACTCTCCGAACTCACCGTGTCCGTACGGCACTTGGCGACCCCGACGCATCTGCGTACCGCCGCCGCGAAGTCGCCGCCGTCGTGCGGATAGCCGAACTCCACGTCCACCGGACGCTTCGGCAGCACCCCGAAGCGCAGGTTCTCGTCGAGCCGCGCGGGCCGGGCGAGAATGCCGGGGTTCAGGATTCCGTACGGGTCCCACAGATCCTTGAACTCGCCGAACAGGCCCACCAGTTCATCCCCGTACATCTTCGGGAGCAGTTCCGCGCGGGCCTGTCCGTCGCCGTGCTCGCCGCTGAGCGAGCCGCCGTGCGCGACCACCAGGTCGGCCAGGTCCTCGGAGAACGTCCGGAAGCGCCCGATTCCGGCGGGTGTCAGCAGATCGAAGTCGATGCGGACGTGGATGCAGCCGTCCCCGAAGTGCCCGTACGGGGTGCCACGCAGCCCGTACGAGGAGAGGAGGGCTCTGAACTCCCGGAGATACGCTCCCAGTCGGGCGGGCGGGACCGCGCAGTCCTCCCAGCCCGGCCAGGCCTCGGTGCCGTCGGGCATACGGGTCGCGGTGCCCGCCGCGTCCTCGCGGATCCGCCACAGCGCGCGCATCCCGGCCGGGTCGCTCACCACGGTGGCCTCCAGGGCGTCGCCCGCACGTGCCAACTCCTGGGCGCGCGCACGCGCTTCGGCCTCCGTCGCCCCACCCGTCTCGACGAACAGCCATGCCCCGCCGCGCGGCAGCCCGACGTCGCCCCGTACCCGTACGAGATCGGCGGCCATGCCCTCGACGGTCAGCGGGCGGTACGGAAGCAGCCCGGGCGCCGCCTCGGCGGCCGCGCTCTCGTCCGGGTAGCCGAGGACGGCGAGCGCGCGGGCGGGCGGCGCCTCCACCAGGCGTACGGTGGCCTCGGTGACCACGCCGAGCGTGCCCTCGCTGCCGCAGAACGCCCGCACCGGATCGGCCCCCCGCTCGGGGAGCAGGGCGTCCATCGCGTAGCCGGAGATGCGGCGCGGAAGGTCCTGGGGATAGCCGGTACGGAGCGCTGACAGATGACGGATGACAAAATCGCGCAGTCCGACGGGCACCGTTGAGTTCTGCCATCCCTGTGACAGATGGTGAACATTGCCCTGGGCGCCTACGACTGTCAGATCACGGATGTTGTCGGCCGTCGTCCCCCACCGCACCGAATGCGCCCCGCACGCGTTGTTGCCGATCATCCCGCCGAGCGTGCACCGGCTGTGCGTCGAGGGATCGGGGCCGAAGGTGAGCCCGTACGGCGCGGCCGCGTTCCGCAGCGTGTCGAGCACAACCCCCGGCTGCACCACGGCGGTTCGGGCCGCCGCGTCCACCGAGACGAGCGAGCGCATGAAGCGGGTGAAGTCGAGCACGATGCCGGTGCCGGTGGCCTGGCCCGCGATCGAGGTTCCGCCGCCGCGGGGCACCACCGGCACCCCGTACGTCCGGCAGACCGTGAGCACCGCCGCCACGTCGTCGGCGTCGCGCGGCGCGACCACGCCCAGCGGCACCCGGCGGTAGTTCGAGGCGTCCATCGTCGTCAGGGCCCGGGCGGTGACACCGAGGTCCACCCGGCCGCGCACCACCCGCGACAGTTCCCGCTCCATGTCACGGGCCAGGCTCCGGTCCACGTCATGGGCCGCGTCGCGGGCCGGGCCGGAGCCCTGCCCTCGTTCCGGTTCCCGGTTCTGCTCCTGCCCCTGCTCGCGCTTCCGTCCGTGGGCCTTCGCACCATCTGCCATGGGCCCAGGATGCCCGGCGGCGCTCCCGTACGGGCCCAGCGCCACACAGGCCACGCCGTGGCTGTCCCGTGTCCGTCCCGTGTCCGGAAACAGACCAAGATGAGCCGAATGTGGCCGGTCAACGACCTTGCTGAGCGGGAATCTTCACCAAGAACTATCCAAATCGATCACCAACTCTCCTATAGTTGCCCCTCGTTCCCCGAGGAACAGGAACACCACCTTCCACACCGGCCCCCACCCCCGCTTGCCCCTCGACCGCCATAAGCGCTGTAAGGCATTGATCGATGACGGCGTCGCCCTCCCTCACCCGCCCCTCCGCGCTGGCCCTGCTGATCACCGCGGTGGTCACCGGCGCGTTCTGCACGGTGGCGGTGGTCGCGGCCGCGCCCGGCACCCGTGCCGTAGTCGGCTGGAGCCTCGGCGCCGCGGCGGCCCTGCTCAGCGCCGGTGCGTACGCCGTGACCCACAACGTGCTGCGCAACCGTGTGCTGCGTTCCCGGCTCGCCTCGCTCAACGGCCAGATCAGCGCCCAGGAGGCCAACGCCGCCCGGCGCAGCGCCGACGCGGTACGCCTCGACGCGGCTCAGGCCGCCGAGCGCAAGGCCCTGGTCGCCGCCCACACCGCCGAGCTCCGCCGCGCCGAGTCGGCGCGTGCCGCCGCGCTCGCCGCCACCGCCAACGCGGCCGGCCGCATGCAGGCACTGGCCACCGGCATGCTCGCCGACCTGCGCGACATGGAGCACCGGCACGCCGACGAGGAAGTGCTCGGCGACCTCCTCCACCTCGACCACCGCACGGCACAGGCGGGCCGCCTCGCGGACTCCATCGCCGTACTGACCGGTGCGCGTTCGGGCCGCCGCTGGGCCAGGCCCATCGTCATGGAGTCCATCCTGCGCGGCGCGATGGGCCGCATCGGCGGCTACCAGCGCGTTCGTCTGCACTCGACCAGCGACGCGGCCGTCGCCGGGCACGCCGCCGAGGGCGTCATGCACGCGCTCGCCGAACTCCTCGACAACGCGGCCAACTTCTCGCCGCCGACCGCCGAGGTCCATGTGTATGTGGAGGAAGTGCCGGCCGGGGTGATCATCACGGTCGAGGACAGCGGTCTGGTCATGAGCGAGGTGCAGCTGCGCCGGGCCGAACAGGCCGTTTCCGGCCGGTCGTTGGACCTGGCCGGGCTCTCCGGCACCCGGCTCGGCCTCGCGGTCGTCGGCCGCCTCGCCCGCAAGCACGGCCTCACGGTGTCGTTCCGGCCCTCCGCGCGCGGCGGCACCGGCGCGCTGATGCTGCTCCCGCACGAGCTGATCACCCACGTCACTCCGGCCCCGGCCGCGCCCGCCATCGACGTACCGCGGGAACCCAGGACGCCGAAGGCGCGGGAGGCGGACGCCGAGCCGGAGGCCACCCACGAGCCGGCCGCCGAGCCGGAGGCCGCCGTCGAGCCCGTCGCCGTCACCAGCGCCGAAACCAGCGGCGAATTCCCGCAGTTCGGTGAGAGCGGGCTGCCCAGGCGCAAGCGCGGGCGGGCGCTCGCCGCGGCGCACCCCGAGGGCCCCGACGCCCCGGCGGCCCCGGCCCGCGCCTCGACCGCGGCATCGGACGCGGCCGCCCGCTTCAGCAGCTTCCGCCAGGCCGTACGCGCGAACTCCCCCACCCCGGAAGGCAACACCGAATGACCGGCACCACCACCGACGAGAAGCTCAACTGGCTCCTGGAGAACCTCCTGGAGCGCACCCCCGGCGCCCGGCACGCCCTCGTCCTGTCCCGCGACGGCCTCAAGCTGTGCCGTACGCCGGAGCTCTCCGTCGACCAGGCCGACCAGCTGGCCGCGATCGCCGCGGGCATCCAGAGCCTGTCGCACGGGGCGTCGATGGAGTTCGGCGACGGAAGCGGCGGAGTGCGTTCCGCGATGGCCGAGTTCTACGGCGGGATCCTCTTCATCGTCGAGGCCGGCGAGGGCGCGCACCTCGCGGTGGTCGCCGCCGAGGACGCGGACGCGGGGCTCGTCGGCCACAACATGTCCGAGCTGGTGGAGCAGCTCGGCGAATACCTGAGCGCCGAGCCGCGGGCATGAGCAGGCCGGGCCGGGACGACTCGCCGGACCGGCTCTACACCCTCACCGGCGGCCGCAGCCGCTCCGGTTCGGACGCCTTCGACCTGGTCACGCTGGTGGTCACCGAGTCGGACCCGGTGCCCGGCATGCAGTCCGAGCACGTGGCGATCCTGCGCATGTGCCGCTTCCCGACGGCGGTCGTGGAGATCGCGGCCGAGCTCGGCCTGCCCGTCACGGTGGTCCGCATCCTGCTCGCCGACCTGCACGACACGGGCCGCATCAGCGCCCGCCACCCCCGCTCGGCCCATCGCCTTCCCGACCCCGACATCCTGGAGCAGGTGCTCGTTGGCCTCCGAAACCTCTGAACGGCCCGCACGGCCCGCGCTGGCGGGGACCGCGGACAACGGCCTGAAAATCGTCGTCGTCGGTGGTTTCGGCGTCGGAAAGACGACCATGGTGCGCTCGGTCAGCGAGATACGTCCGCTGAACACCGAGGAGACCATGACCAAGGCGGGCGAGGCCGTGGACGACCTCGACGGGGTGCGTACGAAGACGGCCACCACGGTCGCCTTCGACTTCGGCCGCATCACCCTGGACGCGCACAACGTCCTGTACCTGTTCGGCGCGCCCGGCCAGGAGCGGTTCTGGTTCCTGTGGGACCGGCTGTTCGCGGGCACGCTCGGGGCGGTCGTCCTCGTCGACACCCGGCGCCTGGCCGACTCCTGGTACGCCATCGACCGTCTGGAGCACCACGGCACGCCGTTCGTGGTGGCGTGCAACGACTTCGGCGGGCCGCCGCACACCGAGGCCCAGGTCCGCGAGGCCCTCGACCTGCCGCCCGAAGTGCCGCTGATCCGCTGCGACGCCCGCTCCCGCGCGTCCAGCAAGACCGTCCTGATCACCCTCGTAGAACATCTCGCACGCCTGCAGAAGGCACCGGAGCCCACACCGTGACGAGCCACACCCCCGCCCCCGTCCCGCTGAGCGGCCCCCGGTTCCAGACCGAGCCGAACGAGCTGTACCGCGACCTGCGGCGCGACCACGGCGCGGTGGCGCCCGTCGTCCTGGACGGCGACGTGCCGGCCTGGCTGGTGCTCGGCTATCGCGAACTGCACCAGGTCACCAGCGACCCGGTGCTGTTCTCGCGCGACTCCGACCTGTGGAGCCAGTGGGACCGCATCCCCGCCGACTGGCCGCTGCTTCCCATGATCGGCCGCAAGCAGCCGTCGATCCTCTACACCGTCGGCGAGCGCCACCGCGAACGGGCCGCGATGGTCTCGGGCGCCCTGGAGGCCGTCGACCCGTTCGAACTGCGCAGCCACGCCGAGCGGTTCGCGGACGAGCTGATCGACGCGCTGTGCGGCGCGGGCAGCTGCGACATCGTCGGCCAGTACGCGATGCTCCTGCCGGTACGCGTCCTGGCCCGGCTCTACGGGTTCGCCGACGAGCAGGGCCCGGGCCTGGTCACCGCGATGAACGACATGATCAACGGCCGGGAGGGCGCCCTGGAGGGCCAGCGCCATCTGGCCGAGTCGATGTACGCGCTGCTCACCTCCAAGCAGGTCGAGCCCGGCGAGGACGTGGCATCCCGGATGCTGGCCAACCCGTACGGCTTCTCCGTCGAGGAGGTCGGCCAGGACCTGATGGTGATGATGGCCGCCGGGCACCAGCCCACCGCCGACTGGATCGGCAACTCGCTGCGCCTGATGCTGACCGACGACCGGTTCGCGGCCTCGCTCGCGGGCGGTCGGCACAGCGTCGGCGAGGCCATGAACGAGGTGCTCTGGGAGGACACGCCCACCCAGAACGTGGCGGGCCGCTGGGCCGCCCGCGACACCCACCTCGGCGGGCAGCACATCCGCGCCGGCGACCTGCTCCTGCTCGGCCTGGCCGCGGCCAACGGCGACCCTCAGGTACGCACCGACGCGGGCGCGCTGACCGGCGGCAACAGCGCGTTCTTCTCGTTCGGGCACGGCGAGCACCGCTGCCCGTTTCCCGCGCAGGAGGTCGCCGAGGTCATCGCGCGGACCGGCATCGAGGTGCTGCTCGACCGGCTGCCGGACGTCGATCTCGCCGCGCCCGCCGGGCAGTTGACCCGCCGCCCGTCCCCGTGGCTGCGGGGTCTGACCGAGCTTCCCGTGACGTTCACTCCCACTCCCGCCCTTGGAGCAGCCCGATGAGCAGCCCGACGAAGTGCCCCGTGGACCACGGCGGCGCGATCACCCTGGACCCGTTCGTCAGCGACCTCGACGCCGAGAGCGCGGCGCTGCGCGCGGCCGGTCCGCTGGTACGGGTCGTGCTGCCGGGCGGGGTGGCCTGCTACGCGGTGACGCACCACGCGGAGGCCCGCCGGCTCCTGACCGACTCGCGCCTGGTCAAGGACATCGACGTGTGGGGCGCCTGGCAGCGCGGCGAGATCCCGCCGGACTGGCCGCTGATCGGGCTGGCCAACCCGGGCCGCTCGATGCTGACGGTGGACGGCGACGAGCACCGCCGCCTGCGCACCCTGGTCGCCCAGGCGCTGACCGTACGGCGTGTGGAGCGGCTGCGCGGGGGCATCGAGGCGCTGACGACGTCCATGCTGGACCGCCTCGCGGCGCTCCCGGCAGGCGACGTGGTGGACTTGAAGGCGGAGTTCGCCTACCCCCTGCCGATGAACGTGATCAGCGAGCTGATGGGCGTGGACGCGGCTGACCATCCGCGCCTGAAGGCCCTCTTCGAGAAGTTCTTCTCCACGCAGACGCCTCCCGAGGAGGTGCCGCAGATGATGGCGGACCTCGGCGAGCTGTTCGGACGGATCGTCGAGTCCAAGCGGCAGGCGCCGGGCGACGACCTGACGAGCGCGCTGATCGCCGCCTCCGAGGACGGCGATCACCTCACGACGGAGGAGATCACCAACACCCTCCAGCTGATGGTGGCGGCGGGCCACGAGACCACGATCAGCCTCATCGTGAACGCGGTGGTGGCTCTGGAGACGCATCCCTCGCAGCGCAAGCTGGTGCTCGACGGTGCGGTGCCGTGGGAGAACGTGATCGAGGAGACGCTGCGCTGGTCGACGCCGACCTCGCACGTCCTGTTCCGCTTCGCGACGGAGGATGTGGTGGTGGGTGACCGTGTCCTGCCGGCGGGGGAGGCGCTGATCGTCTCCTTCGGGGCGATAGGCCGCGACGAGGCGCAGCACGGCGCGACGGCCGGCGACTTCGACGTGACCCGCACCCCGGCCCCGGCGCGGCACCTCTCCTTCGGCCACGGCCCGCACGTCTGCCCGGGCGCGGCCCTGTCCCGCCTGGAGGCGGGCGTGGCCCTCCCGGCCCTGTACGCCCGCTTCCCTTCCCTGACCTTGGCGGTCCCCCGGGCCGAGCTCCGCAACAAGCCGATAGTGACCCAGAACGACCTGTTCGACCTGCCGGTACGCCTGACCTAGGCCGACCCGCTCGCCCGGGGGGGCTCCGCCCGGCCTGTGGGGACCGTCTCATCCGGCGGACCCGGCGGACCGGGTGGCCCAGAACCGGATACGCTCGCGAACGTGGCTGAGATCCAGATTCCCGCTGACATGAAGCCCGCCGACGGCCGTTTCGGCGCGGGCCCCTCCAAGGTGCGTACGGAGGCGCTGGACGCCCTGGCCGCCACCGGTACCTCCCTCCTCGGCACGTCCCACCGCCAGGCCCCGGTCAAGAACCTGGTCGGCGAGGTCCGCCAGGGCATCCGCGATCTCTTCTCCCTCCCCGAGGGCTACGAGGTGATCCTGGGCAACGGCGGCTCCACCGCGTTCTGGGACGTCGCGACGCACGGCCTGATCGAGAACAAGTCCCAGCACCTGAACTTCGGCGAGTTCTCGTCGAAGTTCGCCAAGGCCGCAAAGCTCGCGCCCTGGCTGGCCGAGCCGACCGTCATCAGCAGCGACCCGGGCACGCACCCGGACCCGCGGGCCGAGGCGGGCGTGGACGTGTACGCGTTCACGCACAACGAGACCTCGACCGGTGTCGCCGCCCCGATCAAGCGTGTGGCGGGCGCCGACGAGGGCTCCCTCGTCCTGGTGGACGCGACCTCCGGCGCCGGCGGCCTGCCCGTCGACATCACCGAGACGGACGTCTACTACTTCGCCCCGCAGAAGTCGTTCGCCTCGGACGGCGGCCTGTGGCTCGCGGCGTTCTCGCCCGCCGCCCTGGAGCGCGCCCAGCGCATCCACGCGAGCGGCCGCCACGTCCCGGAGTTCTTCTCGCTGCCGACCGCGATCGACAACTCGCTGAAGAACCAGACGTACAACACCCCCGCCCTGTCCACCCTGTTCCTGCTCAACGAGCAGCTGAAGTGGATCAACGGCCAGGGCGGCCTCGCCTGGTCGACGGCCCGCACCGCCGAGTCCTCGGGCACCCTGTACGGCTGGGCCGAGGACTCCAAGCACGCCGCCCCCTTCGTCACCGACCCGGCCAAGCGCTCTCAGGTCATCGGCACGATCGACTTCGCGGACGACATCGACGCCGCCGCGATCGCCAAGGTGCTGCGCGCCAACGGCATCGTCGACACCGAGCCGTACCGCAAGCTCGGCCGCAACCAGCTGCGCATCGCCATGTTCCCGGCGATCGACCCGGCCGACGTCGAGGCCCTGACGGCCTGCATCGACTACGTGATCGAACAGCTCTGAGCCCCTCGGCTCCGCGAACAGGGGCCCGGCACCGTCATGGGTGCCGGGCCCTTCGCATGCCGTGAAAGGGCGCGGGGAACCGGGCGACCGGCCCCCACCCGACCCGCACATGGATCCCCGCCGCCCCAGCGGAGCGCTGCGGCCGATAACCGCCCTATGCCGCACCGGACTTGGTCCCTACCATCCAAAGCGGTCCGGCGCGCACCGCACCACGGCCGGACCGGTCCGAAGGTTTGACATGTTCATGCCTCAACCATCATGGCTCGGCCATGTCGCGTCGAGGGCATGAACGCTCGGCTGGACTCCCCACATCCACGCAAGGCCACCGACCGACCGATCGGAGCTTCACCATGCCCGGTGCACTTCTCGCAGGCGGCGCGACCGCAGCGTTCCTCGCGTCCTCGCTCTTCACCCAGGCGGCCCCCATCGCGCCGTCCAGCATCATCGCCCCGCCCGACAAGATCGTGATCGAGGTCGCGACCGTCAACGGATCCGGCTGCCCCATCGGCACCGCAGCGGTCGCCGTCGCCCCGGACAACACCGCCTTCACCGTCACCTACAGCCAGTACCTGGCGCAGGTGGGCGTCGGTTCCAAGCCCACCGACTTCCGCAAGAACTGCCAGCTCAACCTGATCGTGCACGTGCCCTCGGGCTTCACCTACGCCATCGCGAGCGCCGACTACCGCGGCTACGCGCACCTGGAGAGCGGCGCGAGCGCCACCCAGAAGGCCTCGTACTACTTCCAGGGCTCGCCGGACACGGCGAGCAGAACGCACCCGTTCAACGGCCCGTACGACAGCGACTGGGAGGCCACCGACTCCACCGACTGGGGCCAGCTGGTCTGGGCCCCCTGCGGCGTGCAGCGCAACTTCAACATCAACACCGAGCTGCGCGCGAACGCCGGCACCTCGGACCCGAAGACCAACAGCTTCATCGCCATGGACTCCACCGACGGCAACATCCAGACCATCTACCACCTGGCCTGGAAGGAGTGCCCGGACCAGCGGCGCTGAGCCGCGTCACGGGGCCCGTACCGCGAGGTGCGGGCCCCTCGGCCGGGGCGGCCGTTCAGCGGCCGCGGCGCNGCGCCCGCCAGAACCATCGCGCCGAGCAGATAGTTCCCGCCGCCGGCGCCGTCACCCGAACCGGTGGAACTGCCGCCCTCCGAGGGCGACTTGGCGCCGTCCTCCTTCAGAGGGACGCGTACGACGTCACTGTCCGCCCCTTCCGAGCCGACCATCAGGGCCGTACCGTCCGGGGTGTACGTCACGGATTCGGACTGGGCCTGCACCGGCGTGCCCGGCACCGCGTGCCAGTCGCCGAGCGGACTCGCCCCGCCCTTCCAGGCGTATTCGGCCAGCGCGAAGTACCCCCGCAGCGCCAGCTTCGTACCGTCCGGCGAGAACGCGCCGTCGGTCACCCAGGGCACCTCGCCCACCCGGCGGAAGACGTTCGTACCGGAGGCGGAGAGCGAGGCCGGACCCTCGTAGAGGCCGCCGCCGCTCTCGCGCTTGGAGGCTATGTAGACCCGGCCGGTCTTCGGATGGACCATCAGCGCCTCGGCGTTGCGCGGCCCGTCGGCGTACTGGACGACGTACTGCGTGGCCTTGACCGTCTGGTCCTTCAGCTGGGCCGGCTCGTGGAAGCGGTAGATCCAGACGTGGCTCCAGGAGCCGTCCAGGTTGTCGCCGATGTCGCCGACATAGAGGTCGCCGTCGGGTCCGATCGAGATCGCCTCCACGTCGCGCGGCCGGCCGATGCCCTCCATGGTGACCCGCGCGACGGTCTGCCCGGTCTTCGCGTCCACGGCGTAGACGTACGGGCCGTCGCCGCTGTCGTTGTGCGTCCAGTAGATGCCGGGGTGGGCGCGGCTCGCGGCGAGGCCGCTGGACTCCTTGATGCGGGGGTCCTTGATGGTGAACCCGCCGTCGTCGGCCACGGCCGGCCCTGCCGCACACACCAGGACGAGCCCGGCCACCCCGCACACCCTCAGAAGCGAACGCATCCCCCCAGTGTCCACGGCCGCGTCCGGCACCCGGGGTGTCCACCGTCACGTCGCAGCACCGCGTACCGATCGGTAATGATGACCCCCATGCGTTTTCTCTTCGTCGGCGACTCCATGACCATCGGATGCCCCGGCGACTTCACCTGGCGCTACCGCATGTGGCGCCACCTCGAAGCGAGCTTCGACGGCCCGTACGAGATCGTCGGCCCGCGCACCGCGCTGTACGACACGGCGGCCGGGGCGCCCGTCTCGCACGAGTACGCCGACCCCGCCTTCCCGGCCGCCGCCCGCCGCCACCTCGCGGGCTGGGGCGAGGGCTGGCTGCACATGGCCCCGGTGATCGGCCCTGCGGTCGCGGAGAGCCGGGCGGACGTGCTGCTCGTCTCGCTCGGCCTGATAGACCTCGGCTTCTACACCGATTCCGGCCAGACCGCCGCCAATGTGCGCGGCTTCGTCGAGGGCGCCCGCGAGGCCAACCCGCGGGTCCGCATCGCCCTGCTGCCCGTCATCCCGAACATCCGGGCCGAGGAGGACGCCCCCTTCGCGGCCGAGGTGGCCCGCTTCAACGAGCTGCTCGCCAAGGCGGTCGCCGACCTCGACACGGCCGCCTCGCCGCTGCTGCTCGCCACCGTCCCGGACTCGTACGACATTCACAAGGACACCTACGACGGCACGCACCCGGGCCCCAGCGGCGAGCACAAGCTGGCGGCGGCCTTCGCGGACACGCTGCACGGCGCCTGGGAACTGGGCGCCCGCTACGCGCCGCAGGACGACCGGTCCCTGACCGCGAACCGGCCCGCCCCGCACGGCACTTCGAAGGCGCCGGGACCGCCGGAGCAGGCCGGCGTCACGGCGTGACGACGAGCTTGCCCTTGGTGTGGCCGCCCTCGCTCAGCTCCAGAGCCTTGATCGCGTCGGCGAGCGGGAAGGTCTCGGCGTGGCGGATGCGCAGCCGGCCCTCGGCGACCAGGCGGGCGTGGGCCTCGTAGATCGGTTCGGGGTCCGGGGTGGCCACACCGCTGAAAGGGACACCGTGGTCGGCGGCGGTCGTGTCGGCGATGGTGACGATGCGGGAGGTGGTGCCGCCGCGCAGCTCGATCGAGTCGGGCAGCGCGCCCTTGCCGGCCGCGTCGTACACCGCGTCGATGCCCTGCGGGGCGACCTCGCGCACCCGCTCGACCAGGCCCGGCCCGTACGCCAGGGGTATCGCGCCCAGCTCGCGCAGGAAGTCATGGTTCCCGGGGGACGCGGTGCCGATGACCTTGGCGCCCCGGGCGAGGGCGAGCTGCACGCCGGCCGAGCCGGTCACGCCCGCGGCACCGTGGATCAACAGGGTCTCGCCTTCGGCCAGTTCGAGCAGGCGCAGGACCCGCTCGGAGGTCTCGCCCGCCACCGGAAGGGCGACGGCCTGCTCCCAGGTCAGCTCGGCCGGCTTGCGCACGACGCGGGTGGCCAGGGCGTACTCGGCGTACGCGCCGGTGTCGGAGTGCCCGAACACCTCGTCGCCGACCGCGAAACGGGTGACTCCCTCGCCCAGCTCGTCGACGATGCCCGCCAGTTCCAGGCCCGGAACGGCCGGGAAGGTCACCGGGAAGTTGTGCTGCATCCAGCCGTTGCGGATCCGGTAGTCGATCGGGTTGACGCCCGCGGCGACCACCTTCACGCGCACCTGGCCGGGGCCCGGCGAGGGCTTCTCGGCCTCGCCCAGGGCCAGCACCTCGGGGCCGCCGAACCGCTCGTACACGATCGCTTCCATCACAGCACTCCTCGTATCGCTCACTACGCCGTCCACGTTGTGGTGGATCGCCATGAATGGCCCACCGTGGGGTGGTTCACCACGTCGTGCGTCCAGCTTCCGTCGCCAGCCGGCCCAACCCGGCCCGTCTTACGGCCGGTTCGACCTGGCCACAAGGCTGGGCACGGACGGCCGCGCCGACCGTACGCTGGGGCGATGGAGCCCCGCACGAGCCGCAGTACACCCCGCGCCGCCACCGTTACGACGCCAGCCGCCTTCGCGCTCGCGCGCGCCGCCGAGCTGGTGCACGGGCCGATGGACCAGATCCTGCCGACCCTCTCCGAGGCCGTCGCGCCGCTGGTCGCGCACACGGTCGCCGCCGAACTGTCGGGGCACTGCAGCCACTCGCCGTTCAAGGTGCACGGCGACGCGGGGACCCGGGTCTCCGTCAACGACCTCCAGGAGCTCGGCCCGCGCGTCACGCCGGGCCTCCCCTGGCAGGGCACGGCCGTGGTCGGCGGGGTGGAACAGGCCGTGGTGGCGGTCGCGAGCGAGGCCGCGCCCATGGCCGTGCGGCCGCCGCTGCTCGTTCTCGTACGCAAGTCGCCGGGAGCGTTGCTGACGGAGGCGGACGGCGAGATCGTCCAGCATCTGTGGGACCTGGTGACCGGCCATCGGGCCCGGCTCGCGATCGAGGCGGTGCCGGGCACGCTCGCCCAGTCGCGGTCCACCGCCGCCGAGCGGGCCCGCGTGATCGCCGAGCTGGGCGAGGCCCACGAGGCCGCGCTCACCGCGCTGCTCGGCGTGCTGCGCAGCAAGAACCTGGAGGACCGGACGGCCCGCTCGCGCGCCGTCGACCTCGCGGTGTCCGCCCTGGTCGCGCTGCGCGCCGAGGCCGACCGGAACCAGGAGCTCACGGAGGAGCCGGCCGCCGAAGCCTTCGCCCGGCTCGCCGACTCCCTGAAGCCGCTGCTCCGCCACAGCGAGGTGCGGCTCGAATGCGCGCCGCCGGAGGCGGAGACCGCCGAGATGCCGGTCGCATCCGAGATCGCCCATCTCTCTCGCGCCGCCGTACGCGCCCTGGTGCTCGCCATGGCCGGGCAGCAAGGGGTGCGCCGGATCCACGTCCGCTGGCGGATCGTCGACTGCCAGTTGATCGCGGCCGTACGGGACGACGGGCCCGGCGAGCTGTCCCGTGCCGCGTTCGACAGCCACCGCGTGGCTCAGCGCCTGGCCGCGCTCGGCGGCACCCTGGCCGTGGACGCGCTGCCCGGCTGGGGCACCACGGTCACCGCGACCCTGCCGCTGGGCACGGCCCCTAGCCCGCGCGTCGATCCGCTGGCCGGGCTGCACCCGCGCGAGGCGGAGGTGCTCGGCCATCTCGCCCAGGGCCACCGCAACCGCACGATCGCCGAGGAGCTGCACATCAGCGAGTCGACGGTGAAGTTCCACGTCGCGAACATCCTGGCCAAGCTGGGGGTGAGCTCGCGCGGGGAGGCGGCGGCGATGCTGCACGCGGTGGCGTAGCCGCTCCCTTTTCGCACGCCGGGTCGCGGCTGCGGGCCGTTGTCAGTGGCGGGTGCCAGACTCGATCGCGTGAACGAACGGTGGGCCGTCGAGGCGACCGAGGGCGGCGGGGCACGGCTCGCACCCCTCGGGGACGACGGGCTGCCCGCGGGCGAGGTGCGCGAGGAGGCCGACCTGGTCGCGGCCGTCCGCGCGCGCCCCGAGGTGGGCCGCTGGGTGTGGCGGTCCACCGCCGAGATCTACCCCCGGCTGCTCACGGCCGGGGTCAGGGTCGAGCGGTGTTACGACATCGAGGACGCCGAGTTGCTGCTGCTCGGCCACGAGGGTCGGCTCGGCGAGCCCCGCTCGGCGGCGGCCGCCTGGGCCCGCCTGCACAACAGACCCGTACCGGCCGACCCGCCGCCGAGGGCGGCCGAACCGGGCTCGCAGTCCTCGCTGTTCGAGCCCCGGAACACCTCGGGACTGCCCTTCGAGGCGCTGCTCGAGGTGTACGCGGACCAGCAGCGCCGGCACAACCGCACCGAGCATCCGGGGCGGATGCGGCTGCTCACCGCCTCCGAGTCGGCGGGGATGCTGGTCGCCGCCGAGATGAACCGGGCGGGCCTGCCGTGGCGGGCCGATGTGCACCGCGCGGTGCTGCACGGCCTGCTCGGCGAGCGGTACGCGAGCGGCTCGCCCCGCACGGGCGGCGGGGGTGAGCCGCGCCGCCTGGCGGAGCTCGCGGACCAGGTGTCGGCGGCGTTCGGGCGGCGGGTCAGGCCGGACCTGCCGGCCGATGTGGTGAAGGCGTTCGGCGAGGCCGGCATCCGCATCAAGTCGACGCGGCGCTGGGAGCTGGCCGAGCTGGACCACCCGGCGGTGGAGCCCCTGATCGCGTACAAGAAGCTGTACCGGATCTGGACCGCGCACGGCTGGAGCTGGCTGCAGGACTGGGTGCGTGACGGCCGCTTCCGGCCCGAGTACACCCCGGGCGGCGCGGCCAGCGGGCGCTGGACGACCAACGGCGGCGGCGCGCTGCAGATCCCCAAGGTGATACGGCAGGCGGTCGTCGCCGACGAGGGCTGGCGCCTGGTGGTCGCCGACGCCGACCAGATGGAGCCCAGGGTGCTCGCCGCGATCTCCCGCGACCCCGGTCTGATGGAGGTGGCGGGCCACGACGGCGACCTGTACACCTCACTGTCCGACCGGGCGTTCTCCGGCGACCGCGAGCACGCCAAGCTCGCCCTGCTCGGCGCGGTGTACGGCCAGACCTCGGGCGACGGCCTGAAGAATCTGGCCGCGCTGCGAAGACGCTTCCCGCTCGCGGTGGCGTACGTGGACGACGCGGCGAAGGCGGGCGAGGAAGGACGGCTCGTCCGCACCTGGCTGGGCAGGACGAGCCCGCCCGTCGCGGGTGCGGGCGAGGCCGACGAGGCGGGCATTCCGCAGGACGAGGGCGATCAACCGACCGGTTCGGGGCGGGAGTTCACCCCCGGGTACGCCTCCAGCGACGCCCGGGCGCGCGGCAGGTTCACCCGGAACTTCGTGGTGCAGGGCAGCGCCGCCGACTGGGCGCTGCTGCTGCTCGCCGCGCTGCGCCAGGCGATCTTCACGGCGGGGCTCCGGGCCGAGCTGGTCTTCTTCCAGCACGACGAGGTGATCGTGCACTGCCCCGCCGAGGAGGCCGACACCGTGGCGAAGGCGATCCGCGAGGCCGGCGAGCTGGCCGGGCGGATCACCTTCGGGGACACACCGGTGCGGTTCCCGTTCACGACGGCGGTGGTGGAGCGCTATTCGGACGCGAAGTAGCCGACCGGTCAAGCCACCGGAGAGCCACCGGAGAGCCACCGGAGAGCCACCGGAGAGCCACGCTACTTGAGGGTGAGCCAGTGCCGGTCGAGGGCGATGGCCTTCAGCTCGTCCAGGGTGAGGGCGGGCTCGGTGCGCGTGGCCGCCTTGTGCTGGCTTTCGGAGTTGATGGCGGAGACGACGACCCGGAACCCGTCGGGCCGCACCGTGTCGGCGATCCACGAGACCACCCCGGCCCCGCCCTTCTCACCCGGCTTCTTCGCCAGGCCGAGCACGGTGCCGTCCGCCAGCGTCGAGGTCGCGCCTTCCGGCACGACGTCCGACATCCCGGACTGCACATTGATCTGCACCAGGCTCTTGCCCTTGCCGTCGTCGACCACGACGAAGGCGTAGCCGTCCTGGCCGCCCTTCTCGCCGGCCTTGAGGCCCTTGCCCGCCGGGAGCAGCGCGATGAGCTGCTTCTCGACCGCTTCGGCGGAGGGCCCGCTGCCGACGGGCCTGTCCGCCTTCTCGGGCGCACGGAGACTGTCCGCCACCGAGAGCCACTTGGGCGAGACGACCAGCGCCTTGAGCTGCCCGGCGGTGAGCGGCGGTGTCTCGCGGCTGACCCGGGATCCCTTCTCGGTGGGCGCGTTCCATTCGCTCGCGTCGACCAGGGTGCCCTTCGGGGTGAGCAGGACGGCCCGCCAGGCCTTGGTCAGGTCGCCGCGGTTCGGGTTCTCGTAGCCCTGGAGCAGCATGTACCGGGAGCCGTCGGGCCGTTGCTCGGTCCGGCAGGAGTCGTAGTCCACGAGGGCCTTGGCGGGACAGGTGACCTGCTGCCCGCCGGCCTCGGCGGCCGGATCGACCCGGCTCACCCCGAGCGCGACGAGGCCGGGCCCGTTCCCGTCGTCGAACACCCCGGAGACGGACGCCGCGGACGAGGCATCCGGCTTGCCGGAGGTCCCCGGATCGCCCGGCCCGCTCCCCTGCTCCTTCGTCACGGTGCCGCCCGCGGGCAGCAGCGACTTGAAGAGCGAGACCATCTGCTCGCCGCTCATGGCCCCGTCGGCCTGCCGCGTCGGCTTCGGGGGCGCGGCCACCGAGGAGCCCCCGCCCTCGCCCCCGACGAGCCCGGCGGCGTACGCGCCGCCGAGGCCCACCACGGCGAGCGCGAGCACACTGCCGGTGACGGCGGCCGTGCGACGCCGGGCCAGCCGGCGACGACCCCGGATCAGGCTGGACTCCACCAGGTCGCGGCGTTCGCCGAGTTCGAAGCTGCCTCCGGTGTGGCGCATGGCCTCGCCGAGCCGGTCCTCAAAGGGCATGACAAACCACGCCTTCCTGTTCTGGTCGCTGAAAGTGCCGTAACTGCCGTTTGCGATAAGGGAGTTGATGCCGGGCGTCAGTGGTCGGCGTACTCCGCGAGGGAGCCGCCGAGGCGTTCACGGAGTTTGGCGAGGGCGCGCACCGAGCGGGTGCGGACGGCGGCCGAGCTGACGTTCATGGCGTCGGCCGTCTCCTCGATGCTGCGGTCCTCCCAGTAGCGGAGCACGACGACCGCCCGGTCCTTGGGCGACAGCTGCCCCAGCGCGTCGAGCAGGGCCACACGCAGCGCCGGGTCCTCGCCGCCGGCCGCCGCGCGGTCGGGGAGTTCACCGAGCGGCCGTTCGGTGGCCGAGCGGCGACGACGGTGGGTGAGGAAGGTCCGTACGAGCACGGTCTGCGCATAGCCGGCCGGGTTGTCGATCCGGGAGACGCGCCCCCACAGCGCGTACATCCGGCCCAGCGTCTCCTGCACGAGATCCTCGGCGAGATGAGTGTCCCCGCTGGTCAGCAGGCAGGCCGACCGGAAGAGCTGTCCCGCGCGCCCGGTGGCGAACTCCCGGAACTCCTCGGCGCGGCCGGACCGGGCGGATCGCTCGGACCGCCCGAGCCGCCGGACCCGTTCCTGGCCGTCAGGAACGTCCGGACCATCTGAACTATCCGCACTATCTGGATTGTGCGGACTGTCCGGGCCGTCCAGTACGCCAGATGGGCCAGGCCTCTCTGCCAGGCCCGGCGTCTGCGATGGACCCGACCTCTCCGAAAGGCCCACCCTCCCCTGCCCCCACGGCTGCCTCACGGCTCGCCCCGCCCCCGCCCGTTGCTCGTTCTCCCCCTACACCCCACTGACGCGCGAGGCCCCCCGCAATGTTTCACCCGGGTTTTCGGAGCGGGAGACCACCCCTGCGGATGGGCCGGATGGACCGGATGGACCGGGTGGACCGGGTGGACCGGGTGGACCGAATCGGCGGACCTCAGACCCCCAGTTCGCCGAACTCGGCCCCGAACTCCTTCGGGAACCCGGTCCACTTCAGCTCGGCCGGCAGGTGCGCCATGTCGTTGAGGAGCAGTACGGAGGCGGGCCGGTCGGGTGCGTACCGGATGACGGTCAGGGCGGCGTTTCCGACGTGGAGCCCGATCCAGCGCCATTCCGGGGCGTCGAGCGCGGCGCGCACCAGCCAGGCGATGAGGAAACTGTGGGTGACGACGAGTTCGTGGCGGGCGGAGGCACCGGCGACGGGCCCGGTGCAGTGCGCCATCGCCTCCCGTACGAGCCGGAGCCCGGCCTCCCGCTCGGCCGGCTCCGGGTCGCCGAGGAAGTCGAGGATGCGGTCGGCGTCCGATTCCGGGAGCTCGCCCCGCTCCGGCCAGTACGGCACGTAGTCCCCGGCCCATTCGGCCTCCGTGGCCGTTGCGCCGTCCAGCTGGGCGGCGATCAGCCGCGCGGTCTCGGCGGCCCGGCCGAGCGGCCCGTGGTGCACGGAGTCCAACGACACCCGGGCGAGCCGGCGCCCGAGCAACGCGGCCTGGCTCCGCCCCGCGTGGGTCAGCGCGGGCCCCTCGTGCCCGGCGTCGCCGTGCCGGGCGAGGTAGAGGTAGCGGGTGGCGGTGGTCGGTGGCGCGGAGTGCTGCACGTTACTGCTCCCTGGGAGAACTCTGAAAACCCGAACTCTGGAACCGGACTGGAGAACGGAACCCCAGAACCCGAACTCCGGAACCTGAACTCCGGAACCCGGACTCCGGAACCCGACTCCAGAACTGAACCCCAGAACCCGAACCCTGGGCCCGAACTCTGGAACCGGACCCTGGAACCGGACCCTGGAACCGGACCCTGGAACCCGGACTCCGGAACATGAAAATTGTTCACTTTCCATTGACAGGACACATCCCCGGGCCCAAAGGTTCCCCCATGATGCCGCCGCTTCCGCCGCCGCTGCCCGCCTTCCCGTCCGGCTTCCTGTGGGGGGTGTCCGCGTCCGCGTTCCAGATCGAGGGCGCGGTGGACACCGATGGCCGGGGCCCCTCGACCTGGGACGCGTTCACCAGGGATCCCGGCCGGATCAAGGACGGCTCGCACGCGGACAGGACCACCGACCACTACCACCGCTACCGCGAGGACGTCGCGCTGATGGCCCGACTGGGCGTCGGGGCCTACCGGTTCTCGATCTCGTGGTCCCGGGTCCAGCCGACCGGAGAAGGTCCGGTCAACCAGCAGGGCCTCGACTTCTACGACCGCCTGGTCGACGAGTTGTGCGCCGCCGGGATCACCCCCGTCCCCACCCTGTTCCACTGGGACACCCCCCTCGCCCTGGAGGAGCGCGGAGGGTGGCTGAACCGGGACACGGCGCGGCGGTTCGCCTCGTACGCCTCGATCGTCGCGGAGCGGCTCGCGGACCGGGTGCCGCGCTGGATCACCCTCAACGAGCCCGCCGAGATCACGCTCCTCGGGTACGGCCTCGGCGAACACGCCCCCGGAAAGCGGCTGATCTTCGACGCGCTGCCGGTCGCGCACCACCAACTGCTCGCCCACGGCATGGGAGTCGAGGCGCTGCGGGCCGCCGGGGCGCGGGAGATCGGCATCGCGGCCTCGCACAGCCCGGTGTGGACGGCGGGCGACACGGACGAGGACCGCGCGGCGGCAGAGCTGTACGACACGCTGATGAACCGTCTCTTCGCCGACCCGATCCTGACCGGCGCCTACCCCGAGGGCTGGGCCGAGCTGATGCCGGGCCCGGTCGCCGAGGACCTGAAGACGATCTCAACTCCCCTCGACTGGTACGGGATCAACTACTACAACCCGGCCCTGGTGGGCGCGCCGAAGGCGGACGCGGTAACCACCCTGGCCGGGATCGACCTCCCGCCGGACCTCCCGTTCGGCCTGCACGAGATCGAGGGCCACGAGCGCACGGACTTCGGCTGGCCCGTCGTCCCCGACGGCCTGCACGAGCTGCTGCTCACCTTCCGCACCCGGTACGGCGATGCACTCCCCCCGATCCTCATCACCGAGAACGGCTGCTCGTACGGCGACGGCCCCGACCCGCAGGACCCGGGACGGGTGGACGACGCCCGGCGGATCGCGTACCACGACGGGCATCTGCGCGCCCTGCACCGGGCGATGGCGGAGGGCGTGGACGTACGCGGCTACTTCATCTGGTCGATCCTGGACAACTTCGAGTGGGCGGAGGGCTACCGGCAGCGCTTCGGCCTGGTCCACGTCGACTACGACACGCTGGCGCGCACGCCGAAGGCCTCGTACGCCTGGTATCGCGATGTCATCCGGGGCGCGGTCGCGGACGTAGCCGGGGACGGGCGGTGACAGTGGAGCCCGGGGCCAGAGCCCTGGGCAGGCCGGGGCCGAACAAGGGGGAGCGGCCGGGCGGGCGCTGGGTGGCGGCGCTGTCGCTGGCCAACCTGGGGGTGTGGGTGGGCTGGTTCGGCCCGCTGCAACTCCTCCTGGCCCGCCAGGCCGAACACTTCGCCCCCGACCACAAGGCATCGACTCTCGCCCTGGTGACGGGCATGGGAGCCGCCGTTTCGATGGTGGCGAACCCGGTGTTCGGCGCGCTGTCGGACCGTACGACGGCGAGGGTGGGCCGCCGGATCCCGTGGGTGGTGGCGGGCGGCGCAGGCGGGGTGGCGGGGCTCCTGATCCTGGCGTGGGCGCCGGGGGTGGCGGTGATGACGGCAGGCTGGTGCCTGGTGCAGCTGGCGCTGAACGCGTCGTTCGCCGCCCTGACGGCGGCGGTCCCGGACCAGGTCCCACCCCGACGGCGCGGCATGGTGGGCGGCTGGCTGGGCGTGTCGCAGGTGGGCGGCATCCTGGTGGGCACGGCGCTGGCGACGGCGGCGGGCGGTGTCGGCGCGGGGTATGTGGTGTGCGCGGCGTTCTCGCTCCTGGCGGTGGTGCCGTACGCGGCGATGCGCCGAGACACCCGCCTCCTGTCGGCCGATCAAGCGGCTTTCCAATGGCGGGAGTTCATATCGGGCTTCTGGATCGACCCGCGCCGCTTCCCGGACTTCGGCTGGGCGTGGCTGACCCGCTTCCTGATGAACCTGTCGTACTCGATCAGCACGATGTACCTGCTGTACTACCTGACCGACGCGGTGCGCTACGAGGGCGACGCGGACACGGGGGTGCTCATCCTGACCGCCCTCGACGCGGTGACGCTGCTCGGCACGGTGGTGATCAGCGGCATCTGGTCGGACCGCACGGGCCGGCGCAAGGTGTTCGTCGTGTGGTCCGGCCTGGTGATCTCGGCGGCGACGCTGCTGCTCGCGGTGTGGCAGACCTGGACGGGCGCGGTGGTGGCCTCGTTGATCCTCGGGGTCGGCTACGGCGTGTACACCTCGGTCGACTTCGCCCTCCTGACCGCCGTCCTGCCCAGCGCCACCGACCGGGGCCGCGACCTGGGCCTGATCAACATAGCCAACGCCCTCCCCCAGGTCCTGGCCCCCGCGATAGCCGCCCCGGTGGTGACCCACCTGGGCGGCTACGGGGTGCTGTACGCACTGGCGGGGGTGATCGGGGTGGGCGGGTCTTTGCTGGTGGGGCGGATTCGGGGGGTGGGGTGAGGGGGCGGGCGTCACTGTGCCCGGCGTCCGCACAGAGGCCAAGGCCGTGGCCTCGGCCGTTCAGACCGAGCGGGTCCAACGGCACTCAGGCGGCTTCCGCCGGCGCACTCGCCTTCTTCGCTTTCTTCCCCGGCCTCCCCCACGTCATCGACTGGGGAGCGACCCTGATCGCACTCCTCGTAGGGGCCGTCACCCGCTGGGCACGGCATATCCGCATCACGGAGAAACACGCAGACCCGCAGCAACCCCACCCGGAAAAAAGCAAAAGCCCCAGGTCACGGCGAGTGAGTCCTGGGGCTTCTACAGAGCCGCCTTCGGGATTCGAACCCGAGACCTACGCATTACGAGTGCGTTGCTCTGGCCAACTGAGCTAAGGCGGCACCGCCCTGCGCACCATGGTGCGAGCAGCAGCGTCGCCAAGTCTACACAGTTTCTGGAGTGCTCCCGACCAGGGTCGTGGCGACGCCCTTCGGGGCTATGAGCAGCGCTTTCCCTTGGCCGGTGGGGTGCCGTCGAGGAGGTAGGTGTTGATCGCGGTGTCGATGCAGTCGCTGCCGCGGCCGTACGCGGTGTGGCCGTCGCCCTCGTAGGTGAGCAGGGTGCCGGAGGAGAGCTGGGCCGCGAGGGACTCGGCCCACTTGTAGGGGGTCGCCGGGTCGCGGGTGGTGCCGACGACCAGGATCGGCGCGGCGCCCTTCGCCTCGATGCGGTGCGGGGTGCCGGTGGCCTTGACCGGCCAGTACGTGCAGTTCAGGCCGGACCAGGCGAAGCCGTCGCCGAACACGGGGGAGGCCTTTTCGAAGGCGGGCAGCGTCGCCGCCACATCGGCCGGGCCGGCGAAGGACGGCGGGAGGTCCAGGCAGTTCACGGCGGCGTTGGCGAACATCAGGTTCGCGTACTTGCCGCTCGTGTCGCGCTCGTAGTACGAGTCCGCCAGGGCCAGCAGGCCCGCGCCGTCGCCGTTCATGGCGCGGGTCAGCGCGGTGCGCAGCTCGGGCCACGCCGCCTGGTCGTACATCGCGGCGATCACGCCCGTGGTGGCCAGGGACTCGCCGAGCTGGCGACTCTGGCCGGTGGCGATCGGTTTGGCGTCGGTGGCCTTGAAGAATTTCCGCAGCCGGTCCGAGGCGTCCTCGACGGAGTCCGCGCCCAGCGGGCAGTCCTTCTGCTTGATGCAGTCCGCCGCGAAGGACTGGAAGGCGGTCTCGAACCCGGCCGTCTGCTCGCGGTTCATGTCGAGGGAGGAGAGGGACGGGTCCATCGCGCCGTCGAGGACGAGGCGGCCGGTGCGGGAGGGGAAGAGCTCCGCGTACGTCGCCCCCAGGAACGTTCCGTACGAGGCGCCGAGGTAGTACAGCTTCTGGTCGCCGAGAACGGCCCTCAGGATGTCCATGTCCCGGGCCGCCTCGACCGTGGAGACATGCGGCAGGACCTTGCCGGACTTGGCCTCGCAGCCGTTCGCGAAGTCCTTGAACGCCTTGGCCAGGGCGGCCTGTTCGGCCGGGTCGTCGGGGGTCTGGTCGACCTCCGTGTACGCGTCCATCTCCTTGCCCGTGAGGCATTCGACGGGTTCGCTGCGGGCCACGCCGCGCGGGTCCACGGCCACCATGTCGTAGCGGGCCCGGACCGGCGCGGGGTAGCCGATGCCCGCGTACGACTGGAGGTAGCCGACCGCAGAGCCGCCCGGGCCGCCCGGGTTGACCATGAGTGATCCGATCCGCTTGCCGGGACCGGTCGCCTTCACCCGGGCCACCGCGAGGTTGACCGAGGGCCCGGCGGGTTTCGCGTAGTCGAGCGGCGCCTTCATCGTGGCGCACTCGAACTTCCCGACGCCGCACGCCCGCCAGCTCAGCTTCTGCGTGTAGTACGGGGCGAGGCGCTGGGCCGTCGAGGCATCGGCGGGGCCCGCCTTCGTCGCGGCGTGCGGGGAGGCGGTCGCGGACGTGGACGAAGTGCCCGACGAGCAGCCGGAGATGAGCAGGCCGGCCGTCGCGGCGGCGATGGCTGAAGTGCGGAGCAGGCGCCTGGAGTCCATCTCCGGAGCGTATCCGCCCGGTGACGTGATGTATGCGCTGCGCGACGGTGCGGCTCGTACGGGTGATCCCGTCAACCTCGCCCGCCCCACATCCCCCATGGCCGGTCCCCCCTGCCGGTTTCAGCCCGCCCGCAGGGCGAGCGTCATCGACTCCACCGCCAAGAGCGGCGCCACATTGCGGTCCAGGGCGTCGCGGCACGCCAGGATCGACTCGATGCGGCGCAGCGTGCGCTCGGGGCCGGACGCGCGGGCGATCCGGTCCACCGCGTCCCGTACGTCCTCGTTGGCGATGGCCGACCTGGTGCCGAGTTGCAGCGCGAGGACGTCCCGGTAGAAGCCGGTCAGCTCGGTGAGCGCGAGGTCCAGGCTGTCGCGCTGCGTGCGGGTCTTGCGGCGCTTCTGCCTGTCCTCCAGCTCCTTCATCACCCCTGCGGTGCCGCGCGGCATGCGGCCGCCGGCGACCCCGCCCATCGCGGCCTTGAGCTCCTCGGTCTCCTTGACGTCGACCTCCTCGGCCATCTGCTTGGCGTCCTCCGCGGCGGTGTCGACCAGCTCCTGCGCGGCCTTGAGGCAGCCGCCCACGTCGTCGACCCGCAGCGGCACCTTGAGGACCGCGGCCCGCCGGGCCCGGGCCGAGGCGTCGGTGGCCAGGCGGCGGGCCCGGCCGATGTGGCCCTGGGTGGCGCGGGCCGCCGCGTACGCGGCCTCGGGCTCGACGCCGTCGCGCCGGATCAGCACGTCGGCGACCGCCTCGACCGGCGGTGTGCGCAGGGTGAGGTGGCGGCAGCGGGACTTGATGGTGGGCAGCACGTCCTCCAAGGAGGGCGCGCACAGCAGCCACACCGTGCGCGGGGCGGGCTCCTCCACGGCCTTGAGGACGGCGTTGGCGGCCTGCTCGGTGAACCGGTCGGCGTCCTCGACGATGATCACCTGCCAGCGGCCGCCGGACGGTGACATCTGGGCGCCCCGCACCAGCTCGCGGGTCTGCTTGACGCCGATGGTGAGGCCCTCGGTGGTGATGACCGTGACATCGGCGTGCGTACCGATCAGAGCCGTATGGCATCCGTCGCAGAAGCCGCAGCCCGGTGCGCCGCCGAGCGCGCGGTCCGGGCTGACGCACTGGAGCGCCGCGGCGAACGCTCGGGCCGCGGTGGAGCAGCCCGAGCCGGGCGGGCCGGTGAACAGCCAGGCGTGCGTCATCTTCGACGCCTCGGGGCGCGGCTGACCGGAACGCTCGGCGGTGACGAGCGCATCGGCATCCCGGGCGGCGGCACCCAGCTGCTCCTGCACCCGCTCCTGGCCCACCAGGTCGTCCCACACGGCCATCGACTGCCCTCCGTACCTGCGGTCACTGCTGCGCCCCATTGTGCGCCACCCCACTGACAACGGACGCCGGCGGGCAAAACCCCACAGGTCAGGAGAGTGCGGTGGTGCTCGCCCGTCCTGCGGCACTCAGAACTCTAGAAAATTCCGGCCCCCGAAACGATCGTGCTGGCACGCGGCTTCCTCTGCGTGCCAGCACGAATGCCGGGGGTTCGGCGGACCCCATCCGGGCGGGTACTGCCCTGCCGGTCCCGGGGCGAATCGGTGCGAACCGACCCACCCGGTTCGCTCAGCGCCTGCGACGGCCGCCGCGCGGGTTGTCGTCCTCGTCGTCGCGCGGGCCGAGCAGTTCGTCCGCAAGCGTCGGCAGGTCGTCCAGCGGGGTCTCCTCCGCCCAGTCCGAACGCCGGCGCGGCCGCTCCTGGCCCGTCTCCGGGTCGATCTGCGGCAGTTCACGCGTGCGCTCGTTGCCGCCGTCCCCCTGGTGCCCGGCCTCCCGCTCGTCGCGGAAGAGGCCCGGCGGCACCCGGTCCGCCGGATCGGCGTCGCGCACCGGCGGCAGCACCGCGGTCTCGTCGGCGGCCCGGGCGTCCCGGCCGGCGTTCCGACCCGCGTCCGGCACCGACGGCAGAACCGTCGTCTCCTCGGCGTCGGAGGCACGACCGGACTCGGTCCCCGCCCCACTCGCCTCACCCGGCTCGGCCACCGGCACGGGCTGGGTGACCTCGTTGGGCTCGGCGACCGGCACCGACTGGGTCACTTCGTTCGGGCTGACCACCGGGGTCTCCACGGTGATCTCCGACTCCGAAGCATCGGCAGAACCGGCCGAGCCGGACGAACCGGCGGGACCGGACGACCTGCCGGAACCAGCCGAGCCAACCGCCCCGGACGCGTTCGCCGCGGCCGGACCGGCCGACCCCGCCGAACGGGACGCGGCCGAACCGGCCTCCTTGGCAGCCGCCTCCGCCACCGCGGCAACCGCCGCGGCCTCGGCCAGCCGACGCGCCTCCTCCGCGCGCAGCAGCGCCTCCTCGGCCTTGCGCTGCTTCTCCAGGCGGCGTGCCTCCGCCTCGGCGCGCAGCCGGGCTTCCTCCTCCGCCTGCTGCCGCAGGCGTTCCTGCTCGGCCGCGCGTGCCTTCTCCTCGGCCTCGCGGCGTACGCGCTCCTCCTCGGCGAGGCGCCTGGCCTCCTCGGCCCGCTGCCGGGCCTCCTCCGCCTGACGCTCCTCCTCACGCAGGCGCGCCTCTTCGAGCTCGCGCCGCTTGCGCTCCTCCTCCTCGGCACGGAGCTTGGCGAGCTGGGCCTGGCGCTCACGCTCCAGGCGCTCCTCCTCGGCCTTGCGCGCGGCCTCTTCCTCGGCGCGCTTCCTGGCCTCTTCCTCGGCCTTCCTGCGCGCCTCCTCCTGGGCCCTGACCTCGGCCTCGGAGAGCGGCAGCATCTGGTCCAGCCGGTGGCGTACGACCGTGGTGACGGCTTCCGGCTCCTGGCCGGCGTCGACCACCAGGTAGCGCGAAGGGTCGGCGGCGGCCAGGGTGAGGAACCCCGACCTCACCCGTCCGTGGAACTCCGGCGGCTCCGACTCCAGCCTGTCCGGCGCCTCTGTAAAGCGCTCGCGCGCCGTTTCGGGCGAAACATCGAGCAGAACGGTCAGATTCGGAACAAGTCCGCCAGTTGCCCACCGGTTGATCCGGGCGACTTCGGTCGGAGACAGATCACGACCCGCCCCCTGATAGGCCACGGACGAGTCGATGTACCGGTCCGAGATGACGATCGCGCCGCGCTCCAGGGCGGGGCGTACCAGCGAGTCGACGTGCTCCGCGCGGTCGGCGGCGTACAGCAGCGCCTCGGCGCGGTTGGACAGGCCGGCCGACGACACGTCGAGCAGGATCGACCGCAGCCGCTTGCCCACCGGCGTCGCACCCGGCTCACGCGTCACGACGACCTCGTGGCCCTTGGCCCGGATCCACTCCGCGAGTGCCTCGGCCTGGGTGGACTTGCCTGCCCCGTCGCCGCCCTCCAGAGCGATGAAGAAGCCGGTCGCGGCGGGTGCCTGGACCGGGTCGGCGCCGCGCACCGCGTCGGCCAGGTCGCGCCGCAGCGGCACGCCCTGGCGGTCGTCGGCCTTGGCGAGCACGACCGCGGCCATGGGCAGGAGTAGCGCGCCGACCAGCATCAGCGTGAATCCGGCGCCGCCGTGCGCGAAGACGAAGGAGCCCGCCTCGACGCGGTGGCTGCCGATGGCCGCGGCGAGCAGCGGCGCGACGATCGCACCGAGCCCTGTCGAGACCCGTACGACGGCCTGGAGGTGCTCAGCGGTGCGGGCCCTGCGGTACTCCTCGGTCTCCTGGTCGATCAGTACGTGCCCGGTGTTCGCGGCGACACCGGCGGCGACGCCCGCGATCAGCGCGATGAACAGCACGGTCGCGAGGTCCGGCACGAGGCCCATGGCGAGCAGCGAGACGCCGGTGACGGCGATCGCGAGGGAGAGCAGGCGGCGCCGGGAGAGCACCGGAAGGATCTTGGCGGCGGTACGGATGCCGAGCACCGTGCCACCGGTCAGGGTGAGGATCAGCAGGGCGAACGCGGCCGGGCCGCCGCCCAGGTCCACGGCGTGCAGCACGGCGAGCGAGGCGGCCGCGGCGATGGCGCCGACGACGGAGGCGCAGGCGAGCACGAGCAGCGGGACGGCGCCGGTACGTCCCTTGTCGGGGCCGTTTCCGGTGCTGGGCCTGCGCAGCCCCTCAAGGGGCGAACGGGCCCGCGGCGTCTGGGTGTCGGGCAGTTCGAGCAGGGCGACCACGGAGATCGACGCGGCGAAGAGCCCGGCGGCGAGGTACGAGCCGAGCGCGGCCTGGTGCAGCTTGAACCAGTCGATGCCCGTCCCGAGGAGGTTGCTCACGAGCGCCGCGACGAGCAGGGCGGCGGCGCCCAGCGGGATCGCCACGAAGGTCGTACGCAGCGAGAGCCTGCGCAGCGCGTCCAGGTGGTCCGGCAGCGGCCGAACGGCGGCGCCCTCCAGAGGAGGCGCGGGCAGCAGGGCGGGCGCCGCGCTCTCCTTGGCGACCGTCCAGAACCGTTCGGCGACTCCCGCGAGGAACGCGGTGACGAGGATGAGGAGCAGGGCGTTGGCCGGCGTCCAGTCGATCCACAGCGGGGCGACGATCAGCAGCGCCGCCCGTACGCCGTCGGCGCCGACCATCGTCCAGCGCCGGTCGAGCGGCCCCTTCGGCGCGGTCAGCGCGGAGACCGGGCCAAGGAGCACGGCACCGAAGAGCACCGTCGCGAACACCCGGGCGCCGAGCACCGCGGCGACGGCGAACGCCGCCCCCCGGTACCCGCCGCCGAAGGACTGCTGCTCCACCGCGGCCTGCAACGCCAGCAGCAGCGTGACGAGTACGGCGAGCGCGTCGCCGATCCCGCCGACGAGCTGTGCGCTCCACAACCGCCGCAGCGAAGGGATGCGCAGCAGGGCGCGTACGGCGCGCTCGCGTGAGTCTGCGGCCAGGGCGTCGGAAATGGGGCTCACGACTCCTTCAGAGCTTGGGGGGTGCTCGGCTCCTCGCGTCATCCGCCCAGCCTATCCGGAGCGCGCCGGTCCTCGCGGGGGTGCCCGAACATATGGGCGGACGGCACGACTCGGGCTCCACCGCGGCTCAACGCGGAACGGGGGGCCGGGGCGTGTGCCCCGACCCCCCGTCAGCCGTCGGACCTACTCCGAAGCCGTGGCCTTCTTGGCCGCGGTCTTCTTCGCGGGAGCCTTCTTGGCCGCGGTCGTCTTGGACGCCGCGGTCTTCTTCGCGGCCGCCGTCTTCTTGGCCGGAGCCTTCTTCGCGGCGGTCTTCTTGGCCGCGGTCTTCTTGGCGGGGGCCTTCTTGGCCGCCTTCTTGGCCGGGCCCTTGGCGCGCTTCTCCGCGAGCAGCTCGAAGCCGCGCTCCGGCGTGATCTCCTCGACGCTGTCGGCCGTCCGCAGCGTCGCGTTGGTCTCGCCGTCGGTGACGTACGGGCCGAAGCGGCCGTCCTTCACCACGACCGGCTTCTCGCTGACCGGGTCGACGCCGAGTTCCTTGAGCGGCGGCTTGGCGGCCGCTCGGCCACGCTGCTTGGGCTGGGCGTAGATCGCCAGCGCCTCTTCGAGCGTGATGGAGAAGAGCTGGTCCTCGGTCTCCAGGGAGCGCGAGTCGGTGCCCTTCTTCAGGTACGGCCCGTAGCGCCCGTTCTGCGCGGTGATCTCGACGCCCTCGGCGTCGGCGCCGACCACGCGCGGCAGCGACATGAGCTTGAGCGCGTCGTCCAGCGTGACCGTGTCGAGGGACATCGACTTGAAGAGCGAGGCGGTCCGCGGCTTCACCGCGTTCTTGCCGGTCTTCGGCGTGCCCTCGGGCAGGATCTCGGTGACGTACGGGCCGTACCGCCCGTCCTTGGCGACGATCTGGTGGCCGCTCACCGGGTCCGCGCCCAGCTCGAAGTCGCCGCTCGGCTTGGCGAGCAGCTCCTCCGCGTACTCGACGGTCAGCTCGTCGGGCGCCAGGTCGTCCGGGACGTCCGCGCGCTGGTGGCCCTCGGAGTCCTTCTCGCCGCGCTCGACGTACGGGCCGTAGCGGCCGACGCGCAGCACGATGCCCTCGCCGACGGGGAACGAGGAGATCTCGCGGGCGTCGATCGCACCGAGGTCGGTGACGAGCTCCTTGAGCCCGCCGAGGTGGTCCCCGTCGCCGTTGCCGGCGGCCGAGGCGGCGCCGCCCGTCGCCGCGTCGCCCTCGCCGAAGTAGAAGCGCTTCAGCCACGGCACCGCCTGGGCCTCGCCCCGCGCGATGCGGTCGAGGTCGTCCTCCATCTTGGCGGTGAAGTCGTAGTCGACGAGCCGGCCGAAGTGCTTCTCCAGGAGGTTGACCACGGCGAAGCTCAGGAACGACGGGACGAGCGCCGTGCCCTTCTTGAACACATACCCGCGGTCCAGGATCGTGCCGATGATCGAGGCGTACGTCGAAGGACGCCCGATCTCGCGCTCTTCCAGCTCCTTGACCAGCGAGGCCTCGGTGTAGCGGGCCGGCGGCTTGGTCGCGTGGCCGTCCACCGAGATCTCCTCGGACGACAGGGAGTCGCCCTCGGCCACCTGCGGCAGCCGGCGCTCACGGTCGTCGAGCTCGGCGTTCGGGTCGTCCGCGCCCTCGACATAGGCCTTCATGAAGCCGTGGAAGGTGATCGTCTTGCCGGACGCGGTGAACTCGGCCTGCCGGCCGTCGCTCGCCCGTCCCGCGATCTTCACGGTCACCGAGTTGCCGACCGCGTCCTTCATCTGGGAGGCGACGGTCCGCTTCCAGATCAGCTCGTAGAGCCGGAACTGATCGCCGGTCAGGCCGGTCTCGGCCGGGGTGCGGAAACGATCACCCGAAGGCCGGATCGCCTCGTGGGCCTCCTGCGCGTTCTTGACCTTTCCGGCGTACGTACGCGGCTTGTCCGGCAGGTAGTCGGCGCCGTACAGCTGCGTCACCTGGGCCCGGGCGGCCGCGATGGCCGTGTCGGACAGCGTCGTGGAGTCCGTACGCATATAGGTGATGAAGCCGTTCTCGTACAGCTTCTGGGCGACCTGCATGGTCGCCTTGGCGCCGAAGCCCAGCTTGCGCGAGGCCTCCTGCTGCATCGTCGTCGTACGGAACGGGGCGTACGGCGAGCGGCGGTAGGGCTTGGACTCCACCGAGCGCACGGCGAAGGAGGAGTCGGCGAGCGCTGCGGCCAGGGCCCGCGCGTTCGCCTCGTCCAGGTGCAGGACGTCACTCTTGAGTTGTCCGTCGGGACCGAAGTCGCGGCCCTGCGCCACGCGGCGGCCGTCGACCGTGTTGAGGCGCGCCACCAGCGTGGACGGGTCGGAGGCGTCGCCCGCCCGGCCGGTGGAGAACGTCCCGGTCAGGTCCCAGTACTCAGCAGAACGAAACGCGATGCGCTCGCGTTCCCGCTCCACGACGAGCCGGGTGGCCACCGACTGGACGCGCCCGGCGGACAGCCGCGGCATGACCTTCTTCCACAGGACCGGCGAGACCTCGTAGCCGTAGAGGCGGTCGAGGATGCGGCGGGTCTCCTGGGCGTCGACCATGCGCTGGTTGAGCTCGCGCGGGTTGGCGACGGCGTCCCGGATCGCGTCCTTGGTGATCTCGTGGAAGACCATCCGGTGGACCGGGACCTTGGGCTTCAGAACTTCCTGCAGGTGCCACGCGATGGCTTCGCCCTCGCGGTCCTCATCGGTGGCGAGGAAGAGTTCGTCGGACTCGGCCAGGAGCTCCTTGAGCTTCCTGACCTGGGCCTTCTTGTCGGCGTTGACGACGTAGATCGGCTGGAAGTCGTGCTCGACGTCCACGCCGAGACGGCGCACCTCGCCGGTGTACTTCTCGGGCACCTCGGCGGCGCCGTTCGGCAGGTCGCGGATGTGCCCGACGCTCGCCTCGACGACATAACCGGGGCCGAGGTAGCCCTTGATCGTCTTCGCCTTGGCAGGAGACTCGACGATGACGAGTCGGCGGCCGCCCTTTGCGGTCTCGCTGGTCGGGGACAACTTCGCTCTTCTCTCCGGTCGGCACTCGGGTGTCAGTACATGACGCTGCGGAGTGTGACGGTACAACCCGCCCCCGTGTCAAACAGCAAAAGCCCGCAGCGGCCACTCGAACGGTAACCCGACTTACCGCGATCCTGCCGCCCGGACCGTCCCGAAGCCTTCCGAAAAGCGTTTCATCCCCTTTCGGTCTAGATTCGGGCGAAGCACCAGAGGCCGAGTATGAGGAAGGCCGCACCGAAGACGCTCGACAGCACGGCCGAGGCGACCGGTGAGACGCCCTGTGCGACCGGCGTGCGGCGGCGCACGCAGGATGCCGTCCACAGCAGCAGAGCGCCCCCGAACAGGACGAACACCGTTCCCGCGAAGACGGCCGGCCCCGTCTCGGTCCCACCCATTGCGTTCATGCGCGCGATCCTGGTCACGGCCCGGCACCCCCAGGCAGAGCCGGGGCCGCATTCCGGAGAACGCCGGGTGAACGGTCACCCGATCATGCGCATTTCAGCCAGATCCCCCACCCGTCGGAGCCCGTCGAGGCCCCGCACGTCACAGAGAGGCGTTGAGCGTCACATCACATCGGGCGTCGACCGCCACCTGCCACACCCCATCCACACGGCGAGGGACGGCTGGAATGCGCCGTCGGGCCGACGGCAGTACGTCACCCGTCGTACGCGTCCCCCCTGGCCGCGACTGCCAGGACACGTTCGCTCCGGCGAGCAGCAGCAGGGCGCGACTGGCCAGATTCGATACGGGAACACGTGCCGCATGCGCAGGCCGAGCGCGCCGAGCGCGAGCCCGGAGGCCGAGCAGCCGACGACGGCATCGCGCTGAGCCAGGTCGGCGCGGCCGGCCGTGGTCGGCGGACCGGCCAACTGCCCCGGCACGACGGCGCGTCCACGCGGTTGCCCGGCCGCGGGCCGCCGAGCCGAGCGGCATCCCGAGCCGGCCGCCACCCCGGTCTCGAACATCCGGGCCCCGACCAGGACTTCGGCCCCGACGAGCCGACGCATGCTCGGCCGTAGGACGGTCAACGCGCTGTTCCCCTAAGCCTGGTGGCTGTCCCCCGTGCCGCCTCCCCTCCTCGGGCTACTCCGCCACCGGCTCCAGGAAGCCCTGCTCGACCAGGAGCCGGATCGCTTCGGGCGTACGGTCCCGCAGTCGCACCGGGTCCTCGTCGATCAGCTGGGCGATCGCGTCCAGGATCCGTCCGGCCGGCAGCTGCCCGTCGCAGACGCCCGCGAACCCGGCGCCCACCGTGTCCACCTTGGTGGCCCGGCGCATGCCCCGGTTCTGCCGCAGCACCACGTGCTCCGGGTCCTCCGCTCCCGGCAGCCCCACCTGCTCCTGCACCACCTCGTCGGCCAGGCGGAACCGGTCGGCGAGCAGCGCCGCGTCGTCGTGGCGGCGCAGATAGTCCTGCCGCTCGAAGTGCGCGTGCACGGCGTCGCCGAGCGGCTGCTCGACCGGGTGCGGCCACTCCTCGGCCACGATGGACGGCTGCTCGCTGTCCGTGCGGCGCAGGGTGATCCAGCCGAAGCCGACCGCCTTGGTCTTGCGCGCCTCGAACTCGTCCAGCCACGCCTCGTAGCGCTCCGCGTAGCGGGCCGGGTCGGTGTGGTGGTCCCCGGCGTCGCGCAGCCACAGCTCGGCGTACTGGGTGATGTCCTGGACCTCGCGCTGCACGATCCAGGCGTCGCAGCCGCGCGGGACCCAGGAGCGGAGCCGGTCCTGCCACTCCTCGCCCTCGACGTGCTGCCAGTTGGCCAGGAACTGGGCGTACCCGCCGGGGTTGAGCCGCTCCCCCGCCTGCTGAACGAGCGTGCGGCACAGATCGTCCCCGCCCATTCCGCCGTCCCGGTAGGTGAGCCGGGCGCCGGGCGAGATCACGAACGGCGGGTTGGACACGATCAGGTCGTACGTCTCCTCGCCCACCGGCTCGTACAGCGAGCCCGTCCGCAGCTCGGCCTCCGGCGCGCCGGACAGGGCGAGGGTGAGCCGGGTGAAGTCGAGCGCGCGCGGGTTCAGGTCGGTGGCGGTGACCCGGGTGGCGTGCTGCGCGGCGTGCAGCGCCTGGATCCCGGAGCCTGTGCCGAGGTCGAGGGCGGAGCCCACGGGCCGCCGGACCGTGATGCCGGCCAGCGTCGTGGAGGCGCCGCCGACGCCGAGCACCATGGCCTCGTCGCGGCCGCTCGCCCCGCCCGCACCGCCGACCGCGCAGCCCAGGTCGGAGACGATGAACCAGTCCTGCCCCTCGGGCCCGCCGTAGGGCCGCACATCCACCGTGGCCCGCACCTCGTCGCCGTCGCGGACCACCCAGCCGTCCGCGAGGGCCTCCTCCAGCGGCAGGGCCGCGCGGGCGCTCTCGTACGCAACGGGCTGCTGGAGCAGGAAGAGCCGCACCAGCGTGTCGAGCGGCGCCTCGCCGCGGGTGGCGCGCAGGGCGGGGACGGTCTCGCTGCGGGCCAGCGCGGCGTACGCGGGCGCGCCGAGCAGGTCGAGCAGGCCGTCGGCGGTGAAGGCGGCGGCGAGCAGGGCGTCGCGCAGGCGGGCTGCGTGATCGGGCGTGGGAAGACTGGTCGTACTCACCCGGCCATTGTGGCCGCTGCCACTGACAATCACCCCATCACGGCCGTGGCCCGGCCCCCGTTGGAGAGGCCGGGCCACGGTCGAGGGCGCGTACGACTACGACTTCGGGCTCGCCGAGGACGAGGCCGCGCCGGACGGCGATGCGGAACCCGACGGCGAGGACGACGCGGCCGGGGCGCCCGCTCCCGAAGCCGAGGGCGCCGGGGCGGACGGCGTCTGCTTCTGGCAGCCGGGCTGCTTCTGCATGGCCTTGCCGATGTCGCCGGACTCCAGCTTCTTCAGGGAGGCGTCGCCCGTCGAGCTGATCTTGCCGAGCTCGGTCGCGATGTCCTCCAGGCCCTTGGCGAACGCCGCCTGGTCGCCGGCGTTGAGCGCGTCGACCTTCTTCTTGAGGTTCGCGTACGACACGGAGGAGGCGTTCAGCTCCTTGACGGCCTCCTGCTGGGTCGTGGCGCCGTCCTTGACCGGCGGAGCGCCGGCCTTGTCGACAGCGGCGCCCAGCGCCTTGTAGGCGTCCGAGATCTGCTGGAAGGCTCCCGAGTCGGTCTTCTGCACGTCGGCCGGCTTGCTGTCGTCACGCGTCTGCGCCTGGATGGCGGCGTTGGCGTCGGTGATCTTCTTGAACTGGGGCTGGGCCGTGTTGCAGAAGGTCTTCGCCCAGTCGTCGACCTTCTTGTTGGAGTCGTCGCTGCAGCCCGACAACGTCAGCATCAGTACCGCACCGCCGGACAGTGCGGCTGCAAGCTTCTTGTTCACCGGTTTGGTCCCTTCCAAGGCTCTCGGCCCCGGAACATACACGCCAAGTGGGCGACAAACGCCTGCCGTCCGTGTGGTCTGCCCCCTATTGCAGCCATTTGCACCAAGCAGAACGGGCGGACGGTGTGTCAAACCCCACCGTCCGCCCGCCCTTTGCCCGGCCTATGGCTACGAAACCACCGCCGGGTCAACCGACTTCGCGACCCGCTCGTTGTTGCCGTCGTCACCCACGGCCACGCTGCGCCGCTTCGAGACGTACACCGCGCCGACGATGACGATGATGGCGAGCGCCGCCACGATGCCTCGTACGGCCGGGTTCGCGTCGCCTCCGTAGGAGAACTTCACGATGGCCGGCGCGATCAGGAGCGCCACCAGGTTCATCACCTTGAGCAGCGGGTTGATCGCGGGGCCCGCGGTGTCCTTGAACGGGTCACCGACGGTGTCGCCGATGACGGTGGCGGCGTGGGCCTCGCTGCCCTTGCCGCCGAAGTGGCCGTCCTCGACCATCTTCTTGGCGTTGTCCCAGGCGCCGCCCGAGTTGGCGAGGAAGACCGCCATCAGGGTGCCGGTGCCGATCGCACCCGCGAGGTAGGAGCCGAGGGCTCCGACGCCGAGCGTGAAGCCGACCGCGATGGGCGCGAGCACCGCGAGCAGGCCGGGGGTTGCCAGCTCGCGGAGCGCGTCCTTCGTGCAGATGTCGACGACTCGCCCGTACTCCGGCTGCTCGGTGTAGTCCATGATCCCGGGGTGCTCGCGGAACTGCCGCCGCACCTCGAAGACCACCGAACCGGCCGACCGGGACACGGCGTTGATCGCGAGCCCCGAGAAGAGGAAGACGACCGCCGCGCCCAGCATCAGGCCGACCAGGTTGTTGGGCTGTGAGATGTCCATGCTCAAGGTGAGTTCGCTCGCCTTGGCGTGGACGTCGTTGACGGCCGTCCCGATGGCGTCCTTGAAGGAGCCGTAGAGCGCCGCGGCCGCCAGTACGGCGGTGGCGATCGCGATGCCCTTGGTGATGGCCTTGGTGGTGTTGCCCACGGCGTCCAGGTCGGTGAGCACCTGGGCGCCCGCGCCCTGGACGTCGCCGGACATCTCCGCGATGCCCTGAGCGTTGTCGGAGACCGGGCCGAACGTGTCCATGGCGACGATCACGCCGACCGTGGTCAGCAGACCGGTGCCGGCCAGCGCCACCGCGAACAACGCGAGCATGACCGAGGTGCCGCCGAGCAGGAAGGCCCCGTACACGCCGAGGCCGATCAACAGGGCGGTGTAGACGGCCGATTCGAGGCCGATGGAGATACCGGCCAGGACGACGGTGGCGGGCCCCGTGAGCGAGGACTTGCCGATGTCCCGGACGGGACGCCGGGTCGTCTCGGTGAAGTAGCCCGTCAGCTGCTGGATCAGCGCCGCGAGCACGATGCCGATGGCGACGGCGACGAGCGCGAGGATCCGCGGGTCGCCCTCATGCCCCTTGATCACCTCGTCCGTGACGCCGTTCAACTTGGCGTACGAGGACGGCAGATAGACGAAGACCGCGACGGCCACCAGGACCATCGAGATCACCGCGGAGATGAAGAAGCCGCGGTTGATGGCCGACATTCCGCTGCGGTCGGCGCGCCGCGGGGCGACCGCGAAGATGCCGATCATCGCGGTGACCACGCCGATCGCCGGGACGATCAGCGGGAAGGCGAGGCCCGAGTCGCCGAACGCCGCCTTGCCGAGGATCAGCGCCGCGACCAGGGTCACGGCGTACGACTCGAACAGGTCGGCCGCCATGCCGGCGCAGTCGCCGACGTTGTCGCCCACGTTGTCCGCGATGGTGGCGGCGTTGCGCGGGTCGTCCTCGGGGATGCCCTGTTCGACCTTGCCGACCAGGTCGGCGCCGACGTCGGCGGCCTTGGTGAAGATGCCGCCGCCGACACGCATGAACATCGCGATCAGGGCCGCACCGAGGCCGAAGCCCTCCAGGACCTTGGGTGCGTCGGCGGCGTACACGAGCACGACGACCGAGGCGCCGAGCAGGCCGAGGCCCACCGTGAACATGCCGACGACGCCGCCGGTACGGAAAGCGATCTTCATGGCCTTGTGGGAGACCGTGGTGAGATCCTTTTCGGGTTCGCCTTCCGCGGGAGTCGCCTCCCGGGCGGCTGCCGCGACGCGCACATTCGCGCGCACGGCGAGACGCATCCCGATGTATCCCGTCGTCGCCGAGAAGACGGCGCCGATCAGGAAGAACACGGAACGGCCGACACGCTGCGACCAGTTGTCGGACGGCAGCAGGAACAGCAGGAAGAACACCACGACGGCGAAGATGCCGAGGGTGCGCAACTGCCGGGTCAGATAGGCATTTGCGCCTTCCTGCACGGCAGCCGCGATCTTCTTCATCGAATCGGTGCCCTCGCCCGCGGCGAGGACCTGGCGCACCAGCAATTGCGCGACGATCAGGGCCGCCAGCGCGACAGCCGCGATGACGATCACGATCATTCGGTTGCCGTCGGTCAGTACCGCGGCAGCCAGGGATGTGGGGTGGTCGAGTTCCGTTGGGTTGAAGAGCCCCGCCATTCGTCCTCCTTGACGCTCAAAGCTCAAGATGTGGACGGATTGTAGGTAGCGGAACACGATCAAAACAGGGCGCCGCAAATGGAATTGACCTTCATCGGCTCATCAGAGAGAGATCCGGTCATGAGAATGCCCCCGAAAGCGGTAATGGGGCAAAAGCATTGACGCTTGATCGACGATCTAGGTACGGGGCCAAAAAATCTTGCCCGGGAAATGAAAAAGGCCCTGCTCAGCAGGGCCCGTCCCAATATCGAAAAGAAGTGGATCAGGGAAGCACCGTGGCCGGTGTGGTCGGCCAGCTCATCCGGATGACACCACCGGACTCGCCGGAGGTGACCTCCACATCGTCCACAAGCCCACTGATGACAGCGAGGCCCATTTCATCCTCCGCGCCGTCGTCGAGCTCGTCGTCCGGCGCCGGGCCGCCGCGCACCCCCGGCACCGCCGAGGCGCCGACACCCGACCCCGGCACCCCGTCGCCGACCTCGATGGAGAACAGCTTCTCCTCCTCGGTCAGGACGACGCGGACGGGGGCATCGATGCCGTGCGAGCGGTGCAGCCCCACGGCACGGCTGCACGCCTCGCCGACGGCGAGTCTGACCTCGTCGAGCACTGCCTCGTCGACCCCGGCCCGGCGCGCCACGGCGGCCGCCACCAGACGGGCCGTCCTGACGTGCTCGGGCTGGGCACTGAAACGGAGTTCAACGGTGGCCATTGGCGATCCCCCTCGAACGTACGGGCGTACATCTCAGGGGCCCCGGGCCACAATGCCGCCCGGCGCCCCTGTCCTTCCTCCGGAGCCGTCGAAGGACGGCCACCGTCAGTCGGTCGCGTTGACGGCCTCGTCGACCGAGCCGTGGATCGGGAACACCTTGGTGAGCCCAGTGATCCGGAAGATCTTCAAAATGCGCTCCTGGTTGCAGACCAGGCGCAGCGAGCCCTCGTGCGCGCGCACGCGCTTGAGCCCACCGACGAGCACACCCAGGCCGGTGGAGTCGAGGAAGTCCACGCCCTCCATGTCGACAACCAGGTGGTAGCTGCCGTCGTTCACCAACTCGACCAACTGCTCGCGCAGCTTGGGCGCGGTATACACATCAATCTCGCCACCGACCTCGACGACCGTACGGTCGCCACCAGGGCCGGACACATTGCGAGTCGACAGGGACAGGTCCACGGATCCTCCAGCACCTTGCTATCGAGCGGCCGCCCCCTGAGTCTCCCCGGCGGAGCCAGAGAACGGATCGCCAGCCGCGATGGCATTCAATCACTTACCAGCAGCCATGCACGACGCCTTGGGACCATTGTCCGCTACGCCAGTGACACACTCGGTGCCGATGGCCAGGAAACAGCGCCCCAGAACACCCGCCGACAGCACGGGTGAACGACCCGACCCCGGCACGGTCCTCGACCGGCTCACCGCAGGGGCCGACCGGGCTGCGCGCATCACTCATACGGAGCACTTGCCCCCGCGCGCGGGCCGTCATGCAGTCTGGCCGCACCTCATCCGCCCGGAAGTGATCAACGCCATTCAGGGCGCCGGCGTCGAGCATCCCTGGGCCCATCAGGCCACCGCCGCCGAGCACGCCCTGAACGGCGAGTCGGTGGTGATCGCCACCGGCACCGCCTCCGGCAAGTCGCTCGCCTACCTGGCGCCCGTCCTCAGTACGCTCCTGGACGGCTCCGAGGCCCCCAACGGCCGCGGCGCGACCGCCCTGTACCTCGCCCCGACCAAGGCCCTGGCCGCCGACCAGCGCCGCTCGGTGAAGGCCCTCGCGGCCCCGCTGGGCAACGCGGTCCGGCCCGCCGTGTACGACGGGGACACCCCGGTCGAGGAACGCGAGTGGGTACGCCAGTACGCCAACTACGTCCTCACCAATCCGGACATGCTGCATCTGGGCATCCTGCCCTCCCACCCCAGGTGGGCCTCCTTCCTGCGCGCCCTGCGCTATGTCGTCATCGACGAGTGCCACACCTACCGCGGCGTCTTCGGCTCCCACGTCGCCCAGGTCCTGCGCCGTCTGCGGCGCCTGTGCGCCCGCTACGGCGCCGACCCGGTCTTCCTGCTCGCCTCGGCCACGGCCGCCGAGCCCGCCGTCGCCGCGGGCCGCCTGACCGGCCTGCCGGTCGTCGAGGTCGCCGACGACGCCTCCCCGCGCGGCGAACTGGTCTTCGCCCTGTGGGAGCCCCCGCTCACCGAGCTGGCCGGCGAGAAGGGCGCCCCGGTGCGCCGCACCGCCATCGCCGAGACCGCCGACCTCCTCACCGACCTGGCCGTGCAGGGGGTCCGCACGGTCGCCTTCGTCCGCTCCCGGCGCGGCGCGGAACTGATCTCCGTCATCACCCAGGAGCGCCTGTACGAGGTCGACCGGACCCTCGCCCGGCGTGTCGCGGCCTACCGGGGCGGCTACCTCCCCGAGGAGCGCCGCGCCCTGGAGCAGGCCCTGCACTCCGGCGAGCTCCTGGGCCTGGCCGCCACCACCGCCCTGGAACTCGGCATCGACGTCTCGGGCCTCGACGCCGTCCTGATCGCGGGCTATCCGGGCACCCGGGCCTCGCTGTGGCAGCAGGCGGGCCGGGCCGGGCGCTCGGGCCAGGGCGCCCTGGCCGTCCTGATCGCCCGCGACGACCCGCTGGACACCTACCTCGTCCACCACCCCGAGGCGCTGTTCCAGCAGCCCGTCGAGTCCACCGTGCTCGACCCGGACAACCCGTACGTCCTGGCCCCCCACCTGTGCGCGGCGGCGGCGGAACTCCCGCTCACCGAGGCCGACCTGGACCTGTTCGGCCCCGCGAGCCCGGAGCTCATGCCCCAGTTGGAGCAGGCGGGGCTGCTCCGGCGCCGCAGCAACGGATGGTTCTGGACCCGCCGCGAGCGGGCCGCCGACCTCACCGACATCCGGGGCGGTGGCGGCCGCCCGGTCCAGGTCGTCGAGGCCTCGACGGGACGGCTGCTCGGTACGGTCGACGCGTCCGCCGCCCACACCACCGTCCACGACGGCGCCGTCCACCTCCACCAGGGCCGTACGTACCTGGTGAAGCACCTGGACCTGGAAGATTCCGCCGCCCTCGTCGAGGAGGCGAGCCCGCCCTATTCGACCGTCGCCAGGGACACCACCTCCATCTCCGTCCTGTCGACCGACACCGAGATCCCGTGGGGAGCCGGCCGCCTCTGCTACGGCTCCGTCGAAGTCACCAACCAGGTCGTCTCCTTCCTGCGCCGCAAACTCATCACCGGCGAGGTGCTCGGCGAGACCAAGCTCGACCTGCCGCCCCGCACCCTGCGCACCCGGGCCGTGTGGTGGACGGTCACCGAGGACCAGCTCGATGCCGCCCGCATCAACCCGGAGATCCTCGGCGGCGCCCTGCACGCCGCCGAGCACGCCTCCATCGGGATGCTGCCGCTCTTCGCCACCTGCGACCGCTGGGACATCGGCGGCGTCTCCGTGCCGCTGCACCCGGACACCCTGCTGCCCACGGTCTTCGTGTACGACGGCAACCCGGGCGGCGCCGGATTCGCCGAGCGCGCCTTCCACACCGCCGCGCGCTGGCTGGCCGCGACGCGCGAGGCGATCGCGTCCTGCGAGTGCGAGGCGGGCTGCCCGTCCTGCATCCAGTCGCCCAAGTGCGGCAACGGCAACGACCCGCTGCACAAACGCGGCGCCGTCCGCCTCCTCACGGAACTGCTGCGGGGAGCCCCGGAAGAGCCGGAGACGGCCCCGCCCGGGCCCTGACGCTCGGTGCGTACGGGCCGAACCTCGCCCGCACCCGTACGTCCGCGATCTCCCCGGACACCGTGCAGCGCACCATCTCCGTGCCCTGGGCCAGGGCTACCTCGGTGGCCTTGGCACAGGCGTCCGGCGAGCCCCACAGGGCCCGGTCGGCCGCCGCGAGCGCGGCCAGGTCGGCGGCCCCGCCGGCCCGGTGCCGGGCGGTCACCGCCTGGCCGAGGCACAGCACGGCCGCGAACACGGCGCACATCGTGGCGGCCGTGAGCGCCACCCAGACGGTGGCGGAGCCCCGGTCGGCAGAGCTCGGGTCCTGCGTACATCGGTTGAGCAGAGCCCTGCCCCGGCGGCCCGGGCGACTTCGCATCGCCCCGTGCACAGGACCCCGCATCCGCCGGTTCACAAGATCTCGTATCCGCCGGTCCGCACGACCCCGCATGCGCCGGTTCACGAGCCCTCCCCCACCGTGTCCTCGGCCAGTGCCGCGGCCTCGGCGCTCAGCGTCAGGGCCAGGTGGTGCGGCCCCGGCGTGGCGGACTCCACGCGGACCCGCCACAGCTCCCCGGTCCGCCGCACCGTGACCGTGGCGCCCTTCGGTGCCGCCGACCTGGCCGCCGCCACCGCCACGGCCTCCGGCTCGGAGCGGGCCGCCGCACGGGCCCCGGCCCGGGCCGCGTCCACGCACCGGATCTCCGCCGAGGCCGCCGTCAGCGCCCAGAGCAGCGCCATCGCGAACCCCACCAGGGCAGGAATCGCCACGGCTGCCTCAGCCGTCACGAACCCCCGGTCACCCCGCCACCGCCTCCCACGCTCAGAACTGCACATCGAGCGCCCTGGTGATCAGCTGGGTCAGCGCCGACACGACCCCGCCGCTGGTGACGACCTTGTACAGAATCGCCGCGAAGGCACACGCCGCGAGGGTGCCCACGGCGTACTCGGAGGTCGTCATCCCCGCGTCCCCCCGCACCCTGCGCCGCAGTGCGAGCCCCCAGAGCCGCATCCGCCGCGTCATGGCACCGACGTGCCGATTGATTACCGCGCTCATGATTCCCAACTCCTTTGATTGATGGATACGTTCAGTGACATCGGTGTTGTGCCGACAAGAGGTCCGGGCGGCTCGGCGAGGTGAACCCCCTCACCGCCTGAGCAGCCCGCCCGCGAGCCCGATCACCACCGGGGCAACCCCCGCCGCGAGGAAGGCCGGGAGGAAGCAGAGGCCCAGAGGGCCGGTAATGAGCACGCCCGCGCGTCTGGCCCGGGCCGATGCCTCGCGGGTCCGTTCGGCCCGGCAGCGCTCGGCCACCCTCGCGACGGGCCCTGCCGCGGGAGCCCCCGACAAAGCCGCCCGCTCCAGGCAGCGGGCCAGCTCGGCCGCGCCCGGTATCGCCCCCAACCTCCCCCACGCGTCGGCCGGTTCACCGCCCATGCGCAGTTCGGCGGCGGCCTTGCCCAGCCGTGCGCCGACCGGCCCTTCCAACGAGGCCCCGACCGCCCCCGCCGCCTCGCGCGGCCCTGCCCCGGCCGCGAGACAAGCGGCCAACAGGTCGGCGGCGAGCGGAAGTTCGCGGACCGCCGCCCGGCGCTCGCTGTCCCCGTTCCCCCGGGCCCGGCGCCGACGCCCCCACACCCAGGCCCCGTACGCCGCCGCCAGGCCGGCCAGTACGCCCCCGATCCCGCCGACCAGCACACAGCCGGCCGCCAGCGCCCCCAGCGGGGCTCCCCCCTGCTTGGCGCGGGCCGTCCACGCCGGGCTCCTTTTCCGGCACGGAGGCAGGCTCAGCGCCTCCAGGGCCAGCAGTGCGGCCGTGCGGCGCCGCACCCTGCGCTCCTCCCGGCGCCGCGCCACGCCCAGCGCCGTCCACAGGGCGAGAGCAACCGCCCCCACCGTCACCCCCACCCTGTGGACAACCTCCGGCGACCACAGGCTCATCGCCCCTCCCCGGCCCGAACGATCCGCGCCGCCCACCACACCCCGGCGGCCTCCAGGACCGCGGCCATCAGCAGGCAGCCGAACCCGGCCGGGCTGTGCAGCAGCACCCGCAGCGGGCTCGCGCCCATCGCCGTGCCGAGCACGAGCCCCAGAACCGGCAGGAGGGCGAGGAGAAGCACCGTGGTGCGGGGGCCGGCCAACTCGGAGCTCAGTGCGTCCTGTTGCTCCCGCTCCGCCCGCAGCGCGCTCTCCAGACGCTCCAGACCGGAGGCGAGCCCCGCCCCGCCGTCCACCGCGGCCTGCCAGCACGCGGCGACCCCGGCAAGGCCTTCGGCGCCCGGCTCCCTGGCCGCCTCGCGCAGCGCCCCGGGCACGTCGCCGCCGAACTTCGCGGCCGCCACCACAGAGGCCGTCGCCGTACCCAGGGCCGCCGTGTCCCGGGCGGCCACGGCCAGCGCCTGGCCGGGCTGACGACCTGCTCGCAGCTCCCCCGCCACGGCGGCGCACCAGGCGATCACCTCGTCGGCCCGCCGCACCCTGGCCCGCTCACGCTCCCGGGCCCGCAGCCGCCGTCCCACCAAGGGCACCGCCACCGCCCCAGCGATCAACGGCAGCACCGATCCGCCCAGGACGGCGAGCACAAGCCCCAACGGCAGGCACAACCACTCCATCCGCCACCGCGCCCGGCCGCGCATCCCCTCGAACCACCGGCCAAGGGGCGACGCCTCGAAAGCGCCCTCTCGGGCGGCGCTTCCGGCGCCCGCGAACATCAGCCGGGCCCGCCGCACCCCCTGGTCCTGCCCGGCCCACATCCAGGCTGCCGCCCCCGCGCACATCGCCGCCCAGGCGGGCAGCCCCACCTGAAGATCTGTCACCAAGCACCCCCGATCAGCGCCCGCAGCCGCTCCCAGCCCGAGTCGCGCACAAACCCCGCCGCGCCCCATCGCAGCGCGGGCACCGTCACCACCAGGCCCGCCGTGTCCCGCTCCAGGACGCGCACCTCGGCGATCCGGCGCTGCCCGGCCCGGTCGCGCACGAGATGGACCACCACCGACAGCGCGGCCGCCAACTGGCTGTGCAGCGCGGCCCGGTCGAGTCCGGCCGCCGTGCCCAGCGCTTCGAGACGGGCCGGTACATCTGCGGCGGAATTGGCATGAACCGTCCCACAACCTCCCTCGTGGCCCGTGTTCAGGGCGCTCAGCAGGTCGGTCACCTCGGCGCCCCGGACCTCGCCCACGACCAGCCGGTCCGGCCGCATCCGCAGTGCCTGGCGCACCAGGTCCCGCAGCGTCACCAGACCCGCGCCCTCCTGGTTGGCGGGCCGTGATTCGAGGCGCACGACATGCGGATGGTCGGGCCTCAACTCGGCCGAATCCTCGGCAAGTACGATCCGTTCGCCCTTCCCGACCAGGCCGAGCAGGGTGGACAGAAGCGTGGTCTTGCCGGTGCCCGTGCCCCCGCTCACCAGGAACGACACCCGGGCTTCGATCATCGCCCGCAGCAGCCGCTCGCCATCGGGCGGCACCGTGCCCGCCTCGGCGAGTTCCGCCAGCGAGAACGCCCTCGGCCGCACCACGCGCAGCGCGAGGCAGGCCGATCCGACGGCGACCGGCTCCAGGACGGCATGCATCCGGGTCCCGTCCGGCAGCCGGGCGTCCACCCAGGGCCGGGCGTCGTCGAGCCGGCGTCCCGCCACCGCGGCGAGGCGCTGGGCGAGCCGGCGCACCGCCGCCGCGTCGACGAAGCGGACCCCGGTCAGCTCCAGCCCGCCGCCCCGGTCCACCCATACCCGGTCGGGCGCCGAGACCAGGACGTCCGTGACCTCCGGATCGGCCAGCAAGGGCTCCAGCGGCCCCGTACCGACCAGCTCGGACCGCAACTCCTCGGCCCCGCCGAGGACTTCGGCGTCTCCGAGCAGCCGCCCCTGCGCGCGCAGCGCGGCCGCGACCCTGGCCGGGGTGGGCTCGGCCCCGCTCTCGGCAAGGCGCTGCCGTACGGCGTCGAGCAGCGGCGGGCCCACGCCCCGCACCGGGGTCCCGCCGGGGCGCGCCCCGCCGGCGGCCGACATCGACGCACTCAATGAGGACTGCACCGTGTTCATGACACCGCTCCCCCGGCGAGGCCGCCGGCCAGTGCCTGGTCCCAGAAGGCCGTGCAGAATCTGGCCAGTGGACCGCGTGGCGCACTCCCCGGCGGGGCGCCGCCCTCCTGAGCCTCCAACAGTCCTGATTCCACCGGGAGTTCACCTGCCAGTGGCAGACCCAGCGCGTCGGCCACCCACTGCTCGTCGAGCCCGGACGCGTACGGGCCCCGTACCACCGCGCGCAGATCGCGCAGCACCATGCCGACCGCGGAGGCGACCCGGTTCGCCGCCGCGACGGCGCGCAGCTCGGCCGGGACCACCAGAAGCCCCAGGTCCAGTTGGGCGAGCGCCTCGACCACCGCGTCGTCGACACGGCGCGGCAGGTCCACGACGACCACCCCGCCGCGCCTGCGGGCCGCCGCCAGCACCGCGCGCATCGCCTCCCCCGGGATCACCACCGAGTCCCCCCGGTCCCAGCTCAGCACCCTCAACTGATGCAGCCGCGGCAGCGATTCCTCCAGCGCGCCCCCGGCGACCCGCCCGCGCGAAGCGGCGAAATCCGGCCACCGGCGGCCGTCGGCCTGCTCGCCACCGAGCAGCACATCGAGGCCCCCGCCGAGCGGATCGCCGTCGATCAGCATGGTGCGCTGCCCGGAGCGGGCTGCGGTCACCGCGAGGGCGCAGGCCAGCGTGGAGGCCCCGGCACCGCCGCGTCCGCCGATCACCCCGACGGTCAGGGCCGGGCGCCCCACGCCTTCGGCCGCGTCCGCGATCCGGTCGACGAGCCACGGCTCGGCGTCGGGCAGCCGCAGCACATGGTCCGCGCCGAGCTCGACCGCGGCCTGCCACACGCCCGGGTCGTCCTGGTCCCGGCCCACCAGGAGCACCCCGCGCCTGCGGGCCGATCCGAGCAGCCGGGGAGCGGCGTCGTCGCCGACCAGGATCAGCGGTGCGCTCTCCCAGCCGCCCTTGCGGTCGGGCACGCCGTGGCACACCTCGGGCTCGGCGCCGGCCGCCGCGCACAGGCGCAGCAGATCGTCGAGCAGTTCCTCGTCCTCGGTCACGATCAGCGGTCCGCCGCGCCGCCCCTCCGTGCCCGGCGGTCGATCGGAAGCCATGACTCCGCCCATGATTTCCGCCCCCTCTCACATGGATTCCTGCGTCCGCGTTCTTCGCGAACTGGAATCACGGTGGAGGGAGACCCGAAATAATGTGGATCTTGATCGAAATCTGTGGACAACTATCCGCGTTGTGAATATCCCGTTCACCTATACCGGTGACTTCCGGAGCGCAGCGCAACCACTACGCACAGTGACGCATCTCAGGCGTGGGAGAGCGACGGGCGCGAGTCGGAGAGAGGGGGACGACGATCGGATCCAAGGGCCGAAAACGCATCCGGACATGCGACGACCCCCGCCGGGGGGGAGAGCGGGGGTCGTCCCCACGGCCGACTCGGGGGGGGGAGGAGTCGGACCGGGTTAGCACGGTCGCGAACGATCCGTGACTTCCATGGTGTACCCGAGAGCCTTCTCAGGCAAACCCACGCGCCCCAGCTTACGCCGAATGGTGGGCGCCTATGCTCGGGCTCGTGGAAAACCACTCGTTGCCGCGAACCGCCGCCTTCTTCGACTTGGACAAGACAGTCATTGCCAAGTCGTCGACACTGACCTTCAGCAAGTCCTTCTATCAAGGAGGACTGATCAACCGCCGCGCCGTACTGCGCACCGCGTACGCGCAGTTCGTATTCCTCGCCGGTGGCGCCGACCACGATCAGATGGAGCGGATGCGCGAGTATCTGTCCGCTCTGTGCAAGGGCTGGAACGTCCAGCAGGTCAAGGAGATCGTCGCCGAGACCCTGCACGATCTGATCGACCCGATCATCTACGACGAGGCCGCCTCGCTGATCGAGGAGCACCACGCCGCCGGCCGCGACGTGGTCATCGTGTCGACGTCCGGCGCGGAGGTCGTCGAGCCGATCGGCGAACTGCTCGGCGCGGACCGGGTGGTGGCCACCAGAATGGTGGTCGGCGACGACGGCTGCTTCACGGGCGACGTCGAGTACTACGCCTATGGGCCGACGAAGGCCGAGGCCGTCAAGGAGCTGGCCGAGTCCGAGGGATACGACCTGGCGCGCTGCTACGCCTACAGCGATTCGGCAACCGATGTGCCGATGCTGGAGTCGGTCGGCCACCCCCACGCCGTCAATCCGGACCGGGCACTGCGCCGCGAAGCGGCCGCCCGAGAATGGCCGGTTCTCGTCTTCAACAGGCCGGTCAGTCTCAAGCAAAGGCTGCCCGCCATCAAGATGCCGCCCCGGTCGGCGCTGCTGGTCGCGGCGGCGGTCGGAGCGGCCGCGGCGACCGCCGGTCTCGTCTGGTACGCCAGCCGCCGGCGTGGCTGCGGCTCCGCTTGAGGCACCGCGCAAACCTGCTCGAAGGGCGTTCCTGGAGAGCACACGGGAAACAGACGTCCGTTTCACCCCTGTTTGAACCTAAAAGTAAAGAACTGGGGTCAGGGGTTTCGCTTCCCGCCGTACGGGAGTAGAAAGGACTCAACGGCCCGCGAGACCTGGGACATCCGAGAGGATCACCTTCTACGCAATAAAGGCCCCACGGACCGAGCATGAACATCGAGCACCCACGCGACGTCGACCCGTCGATTACGGGCCAGCCGCACCAGGTGAACGGGCAGAGAATCCCGGCCTGATGGGCAATTTTCGAGGACGCTTGGTAACACGGTGGACATGCCAGCGGCGGTATCGGACATCGATACCGCCGCAACCCTTTTCCCGTACGAAATGTACGACTTCAGGTGTACGCACTGTACGGCTCGGGGCTTCCGGGGAAGGGCGAACCGGGCGCCCGCCGCGAGCAGTCGGCAGGCCCGTCGCCTACGCGGCGCCGCGCTGCAGGGCCTCGCACACCGCCGTCGACTCGCGCACACCCAGCTCGACCGCCTTGCCGCAGTGGGCGATCCAGGCAGCCATGCCCTGCGGGGTCCCCGAGGCGTAGCCGTCGAGCGCCGCCGCGTAAGCCGCCCGTCCCAGCTCCGCATGACCGACCTCGGCCGGGCAGATCGCCTTCGGGTCCAGGCCGCTGCCGATCAGCACGATCCGCTCGGCGGTGCGCGCGACGAGTCCGTTGTACGAGGCGAAGGGCCGCAGCGCGAGGAGTTCTCCGTGCACGATGGCGGCGGTCACCAGGGCCGGGGCCGAGCTGCCCGCGATGATCAGTTGGGAGAGGCCTTCGAGGCGGCCCGCGACCTCGTCCGCGTCCGGCAGCGGGAGTTCGACGAGCGGCTCGTCGACGGCTTCGCCGTGCTGACGCGGCCGGCCGACCGCGTCACCGGCGTCCGCGGCCGCGACCAGGTGCAGCCGGGCAAGCACCCGCAGGGGCGACTGCCGCCAGATGGACAGGAGTTGGCCCGCCTCGGCGGTCAGCCGCAGCGCGGCGCCGACCGTGCGCGCCTCGGGCTCGCTGCCGAAGTCGGTACGCCGCCGCACCTCTTCGAGAGCCCAGTCCGCGCCGGACAGGGCGGCACTGCCGCGGGCCCCGCGCAGCGCCGCTTCCGAGGTGATCTCGTTGCTGCGGCGCCGCATCACACGGTGCCCGTAGACCCGGTCCACGGCCTTGCGCACGGAGTCCACGGCGTCCGGGACGCCCGGCAGCCCACCGAGGGCGACGAGAGGGTCAGCGGCGTTCGTACTCATAGGTAAGGAGGCTACGCGTCCGCAAGCCGTGCCCCACCTTCGAGTGGTCTTCTTCACTTGACATGCATACATAGCGCCACCATGCAATTACCCTTGGTGAACATGAAGATCGCTTTCGTGGGGAAGGGCGGCAGCGGCAAAACCACGCTGTCCTCGCTCTTCATCCGCCACCTCACCGCCAACGAGGCCGCCGTCGTCGCGGTCGACGCCGACATCAACCAGCACCTCGGGGCCGCGCTCGGGCTCGACGAGGAGGAGGCCGCGGCCCTGCCCGCGATGGGCGCGCACCTGCCGCTCATCAAGGAGTACCTGCGCGGCACCAACCCGCGGATCGCCTCCACGGAGACGATGATCAAGACGACGCCGCCCGGCCACGGGTCCCGGCTGCTCAGGGTGCGCGAGGCGAACCCGGTGTACGAGGCGTGCGCGCGCCGGGTGGTGCTCGACGACGGGGACATCCGGCTGATGGCGACGGGCCCGTTCACCGAGTCCGACCTGGGCGTCGCCTGCTACCACTCGAAGGTCGGCGCGGTCGAGCTGTGCCTGAACCACCTGGTGGACGGCGTGGACGAGTACGTCGTCGTCGACATGACGGCGGGCTCGGACTCGTTCGCCTCCGGCATGTTCACGCGCTTCGACATGACGTTCCTGGTGGCCGAGCCGACCCGCAAGGGCGTCTCGGTCTATCGCCAGTACAAGGAGTACGCCCGGGACTACGGGGTCGCACTCAAGGTCGTCGGCAACAAGGTGCAGGGCCAGGACGACGTGGACTTCCTGCGCGCCGAGGTCGGCGACGACCTCCTGGTGACGGTGGGCCACTCCGACTGGGTCCGCGCCATGGAGAAGGGCCGCCCTCCGCGCTTCGAGCTGCTTGAGGCCGACAACCGGCTCGCCCTGCAGACGCTCCAGAACGCGGCGGACGATTCGTACGGGAATCGGGATTGGGAGCGCTACACGCGGCAGATGGTGCACTTCCATCTGAAGAACGCGGAGAGCTGGGGCAACGCGAAGACCGGGGCCGACCTGGCCGCGCAGGTCGACCCCGCCTTCGTGCTGAGCGAGGGGCTGATCGCCGAGATCAGTGAGCCGCAGCCTGCTTGACGGCCGGCTCGGGCGCCGCGGGCTTCAGCGGGGCGACCGGCTTCCCGGGGGCCCCGGGCTGGGCGGCCTCCAGAGCTGCCCAGCCACCCTGGGGCGCCTCGCCGACCTTCAGCGCGTTGAACTTGGCGAGCACGGCCGGGTCCTGGGCATCCAGCCAGTCGGCGAGCTGACGGAACGAGACGCAACGGACGTCGCGCTTCACGCACACCGTCCTGATGGTGTCCTCGATGGCGCGCATATAGGTGCCACCGTTCCAGGACTCGAAGTGGTTGCCGATGATCAGTGGTGCGCGGTTGCCGTCGTAGGAGCGGGCGAAGGCCTGGAGGAGGCCGTCGCGCATCTGGTTGCCCCAGTACTCGTGCTGATCGGCGTCACCGGTCATCGCGTTGGACTGGTTCATGTAGAAGTTGTAGTCCATGGACAGCGTCTCGAAGCCACGGCCCGGAACCGGCACCAGCTGCATCGACAGGTCCCAGACGCCGTTGTCGTTCTTCTTCGGCCACACCTGGTCGTTGACGGCGCTGGTGTCGTAGCGGAAGCCCATCTGGCCCGCGGCCGCGACGAAGTTCTTGCGTCCCTCCAGGCAGGGGGTACGGCCGCCGATGAGCTCCTTGTCGTAGTCGAACGGGAGCGGCGCCTCCGCCTTCATGCCGGAGTTTGTCTTCCAGTTCTTCACAAAGGACTTGGCTTGCGCGATCTCGCTCTTCCACTCGTCCACCGACCAGGTGCCGACGCCGCCGTCGGGGCCGCAGAAGTGGCCGTTGAAGTGGGTCCCGATCTCGTTGCCCTCCTGCCACGCGGCACGCAGTTGGGTGATGGTGTCCTTGATGCCCGTGTCGTCATTGAAACCGATGTCCGAGAGGCCCGAGGAGTGCTTGGGCGCGGTGTACAGGTTCGCCTTGGCCTCGGGGAGCAGGTACACGCCGCTCAGGAAGTACGTCATGGTCGCGTTGGACTCCTTGGCGACCTGGCGGAAGTGAGAGAAGAGCTTCTGGCTGTCCTCGCCCGCGCCGTCCCAGGAGAACACCACGAACTGGGGCGGCTGCTGCCCCGGTTTCAGCTTCTGGGCCTTGAGCAGGTGCGGCTGGAGCCCGGTGTACGCGGTGGAGCCGTCCCCGATGAGGTGGGGCACGATCTTGGGGGCGGCCGCGCCCTGCGGGCCGGCGTGCGCGCCCGGCCTGGCCGGGTCCGAGGAGCAGCCCGCGGCTCCGGCGGCCAGCGCCGCGGTGATGACACCCGCAGCGATCCTCTTGGTGGCGTGCGTGGCGGCGATCATCCGCCCACCTCTTTCTTGCGGTTATGTGATTGAAATGCCGTCACGGCGCCGCAAAAGTCGCACGCGGACTCAGAGGTGAAGGTGCGACAAGCCGGTTGAAAAGCTGCTTATTCACCCTTGAGGGTGAATCATTGACCCATTTGCTCCAAATGTGAAGCGCAGCACTTTACTCTGCATTACGATTCGTTTACCGAGAGTTGAGAGTCCCGCCGCTGCAATGCCGTGACCCACGGCCGCGACCCCACGTTCCGCGACCGCGCTGCCCCGGAGGAGACGGGAACATGCCTGCTTGCGTACCCACTCGTGCCAAGAATCCAGCTCGCACACCTCGCATACGGCGACGGCACCAGGCGTCCCCTTCCGGGGACGGGTCGAGGCGCCGCTTCCTGATCAAGGGCGCCGATGTCTCGGCGTCCATCACGGTCTTCCTGCTCGCCGTCCCGATGTCGCTCGGTCTCGCCGTCGCCATCGATGCGCCCCTGGAGGCCGGCCTTATCGCGGCCGGCGTCGGCGGGATCGTCGCCGGGCTGCTCGGCGGCTCGCCCCTCCTCGTCAGCGGGCCGTCGGCCGGCCTCACCGTGGTGTCCGCCGAGCTGATCCAGACGTACGGCTGGCGCACCAGCTGCGCCATCACCGTGTGCGCGGGTCTGCTCCAAGTCGCCCTGGGCTCACTGAAGACCGCGCGCTCCGCCCTCGCGGTCAGCCCCTCGATCGTGCACGGCACGCTCGCCGGCATCGGCGCCGCCATCGCGCTCGCCCAGCTCCACATCGTCCTCGGCGGCTCCCCGCAGAGCTCGGTCGTGGACAACGCCCTTGCCCTGCCGGAGCAGTTGGCCCAGGTCGGCCCGGCGGCCCCCCTCATCGGCGCGCTGACCATCGCCGTACTCCTGCTGTGGCCGCGCGTTCCCGGGCGCATCGGCAAAGCCCTGCGCCGGATCCCCGCCGCGTTGGCGTGCGTGGTGGTCGCCACCGGCGTCGCCGCGCTCGCCGCCCCGCACATCGCCCGCGTCGCCCTGCCCTCCTGGGACGCGCACGTGCTGCCCGAGCTGCCACAAGGGCCGGTGCTCGGGCTCGCCGCCGCCGTGCTCACCGTGACGCTGGTCGCCAGCCTGGAGTCGCTGCTCTCCGCGGTCGCCGTGAACCGCCTCGCGTCCGAGCGGCCGGGCACCACGGCCCCACCGCGCCCCGACCTCGACCGCGAGCTGCGCGGCCAGGGCATTGCCAACGCCGTCTCCGGGCTGCTCGGCGGCATGCCCGTCTCGGGCGGCGCGGTGCGCGGCAGCGCCAACGTCCGGGCGGGCGCGACCGGCCGCGCCTCGACCGTGCTGCACGGCGTGTGGGTGCTGCTCGCGGCCGGGCTGCTCGTGTCCGTACTGGAGTGGATCCCGCTGGCCGTGCTGGCCGCCCTGGTCATGATGGTCGGCATCCAGATGGTCAACTTCGCGCACATCCGCAACGTCCACAAGCACCGCGAATTCCTGGTTTATGTGGCTGCCGTCGGCGGAGTGCTCGTCCTGGGCGTGCTGCAAGGAGTGGTCCTGGGGATCGCGGTGGCCGTGGCCGTCGCGCTGCACCGGCTCGCCCGTACCCGGATCACCGTCCAGGAGGAGGCCGACGGCACGTATCTGGTGCGTGCCCGCGGCCAGTTGACGTTCCTCGCCGTGCCCCGGCTGACCCGGGCGCTCGGCCATGTCCCCCAAGGAGCCGACACCATCGTGGAGCTGGACGGGTCGTTCATGGATCACGCCGCCTTCGAGGCGCTGCAGAGCTGGCAGGACGCGCACCGCGCGCGCGGCGGCAGCGTACGCACCACCGGGCGCGCCGGCGGCAGGGTCGCCGAGCCCGCCTCCACGGCGCACACGTGCTGCCGCCCCTGGACGCCGTGGCGCAACCACCACTGTCACGATCATCAGCCACAGCGCGCCCACGGGGACCAACTGGCCAGCGGGCTCAGCTCGTTCCAGCGCAACACCGCTCCCCTGGTGCGCGACGAGCTGGCCCGGCTCGCCCGCGAGGGCCAGCGGCCGCAGCAGCTCTTCATCACCTGCGCGGACTCGCGCCTGGTCACCAGCATGATCACGTCCAGCGGTCCGGGCGATCTGTTCACCGTGCGCAACATCGGCAACCTGGTCCCGCCGCCGGGCGCGGAGGGCGTCGACGACTCGGTCGCCGCGGCCATCGAGTACGCCGTGGACATCCTCCAGGTCCAGTCGATCACCGTCTGCGGGCACTCCGGCTGCGGCGCGATGCAGGCACTGCTCAACAGCAACCCCGAGGCGCCGATGACGCCGCTGCGCCGCTGGCTGCGGTACGGCAGGCCGAGCCTGGAGCGGATGGCGAGCCGGCGGCACTCCTGGGCCCGGATCGCCGGGCGGCTGCCCGCCGACGCCGTGGAACAGCTCTGTCTGACCAATGTCGTCCAGCAGTTGGACCATCTGCGGCAGCACGAAGCGGTGGCCCGCGCGCTGGAGGCGGGCACCCTCGCCCTGCACGGCATGTACTTCCACGTCGGCGAGGCGCAGGCCTATCTGCTGGCTCCGGACGACCACGCGGAGGTCTTCGTGGGCGTCGGCGTCAACCTCCTGGAGGACACGCACGCCTGAACCTGCCTCGCCTCGTCGAGAACGTACGGCCTCTCCCGAGCGGCTTCCCCCGCCGCAGGAGAGGCCGTCCGCGTGCCGCGCCGATGACCGGCGAGCACTACAGGTCTAAACCAATTCCCTGGAGGCCCTTGTCACCCGGCCTGTGGCCTGATGAGCTATGGCCCGGGACACATAGGCACATAGGACGCCCTGGGAAAGGGAGATGTCGTGAGCAACGAAAGCCTGGCCAACCTGCTCAAGGAGGAGCGGCGGTTCGCGCCGCCCTCCGAGCTGGCCGCGAACGCCAACGTGACGGCGGAGGCGTACGAGTGGGCCGAGGCGGACAGGCTGGGCTTCTGGGCCGAGCAGGCCCGGCGCCTGACCTGGGCCACCGAGCCGACCGAGACCCTCGACTGGTCGAACCCGCCGTTCGCGAAGTGGTTCGCCGACGGCAAGCTGAACGTCGCGTACAACTGCGTCGACCGCCATGTCGAGGCCGGGCACGGCGACCGGGTCGCCATCCACTTCGAGGGCGAGCCCGGCGACAGCCGCTCCCTCACCTATGCCGAGCTCAAGGACGAGGTGTCAAGGGCCGCCAACGCCCTTACGGAGTTGGGTGTTCAGGCCGGCGACCGGGTCGCGGTGTATCTGCCGATGATCCCCGAGGCCGCCGTCGCGATGCTCGCCTGCGCCCGGGTCGGCGCCGCGCACTCCGTGGTCTTCGGCGGCTTCTCGGCCGACGCCGTCGCCTCCCGCATCCAGGACGCCGACGCCAAGCTCGTCATCACCGCCGACGGCGGCTACCGGCGCGGCAAGCCGTCCGCCCTCAAGCCCGCCATCGACGAGGCCGTCGCCAAGTGCCCGCAGGTCGAGCATGTGCTGGTGGTACGCCGCACGGGCCAGGACACCGCGTTCACCGAGGGCCGCGATGTGTGGTGGGACGACATTGTCGCCCGCCAGTCCGTGGAGCACACGCCCACCGCCTTCGACGCCGAACACCCGCTGTTCATCCTGTACACCTCGGGTACGACGGGTAAGCCCAAGGGCATCCTGCACACCTCCGGCGGCTACCTCACCCAGGCCGCGTACACCCACCACGCGGTCTTCGACCTGAAGCCGGAGACCGACGTCTACTGGTGCACCGCCGACATCGGCTGGGTCACCGGGCACTCGTACATCGTCTACGGGCCGCTGGCCAACGGCGCCACCCAGGTCATGTACGAGGGCACCCCGGACACCCCGCACCAGGGGCGGTTCTGGGAGATCGTGCAGAAGTACGGCGTGACCATCCTCTACACCGCGCCGACCGCGATCCGTACGTTCATGAAGTGGGGAGACGACATCCCCGCCAAGTTCGACCTGAGCAGTCTGCGGGTCCTGGGTTCGGTCGGTGAGCCGATCAACCCCGAGGCGTGGATGTGGTACCGCAAGCACATCGGCGCCGACAAGTGCCCGATCGTGGACACCTGGTGGCAGACCGAGACCGGCGCGATGATGATCTCGCCGCTGCCCGGCGTCACCGCGACCAAGCCGGGTTCGGCCCAACGCGCCCTGCCCGGCATCGCCGCGACCGTGGTCGACGACGAGGCCCACGAGGTTCCGAACGGCGGGGGCGGCTACCTCGTCCTGACCGAGCCGTGGCCCTCCATGCTGCGCACCATCTGGGGCGACGACCAGCGCTTCATCGACACGTACTGGTCGCGCTTCGAGGGCAAGTACTTCGCGGGCGACGGCGCCAAGAAGGACGACGACGGCGACATCTGGCTGCTCGGCCGCGTCGACGACGTCATGCTCGTCTCCGGCCACAACATCTCGACGACCGAGGTCGAGTCGGCCCTCGTCTCGCACCCCTCGGTCGCCGAGGCCGCCGTGGTCGGCGCCGCCGACGAGACGACCGGGCAGGCCATCGTGGCCTTCGTGATCCTGCGGGGCACCGCCGCCGAGACGGACGGCCTGGTCGAGGAGCTGCGGGCGCACGTCGGCTCGGCGCTCGGCCCGATCGCCAAGCCCAAGCGCGTCCTGCCGGTCGCCGAGCTGCCCAAGACCCGCTCGGGCAAGATCATGCGTCGGCTGCTCCGCGACGTCGCCGAGAACCGCGAGCTGGGCGATGTCACCACGCTGACCGACTCCTCGGTCATGTCACTGATCCAGAACAAGCTGCCGAGCGCGGCCAGCGAGGACTAGGCAGCAGATCAGCGCCGAAGGGCCCGGCCGGGGAGGCGGCCGGGCCCTTTTCGCGCGCCTTGCGGACGGTATGCCCCTAAAGTGATGATCACCGGATTCACCCCGCCGCGCACACCAGTCCACAAAGTTAGGTAAAGTAAGGAAAGCGTCAATGACGCGACAAGAAGGTCAGGTGCGCCGGGAAGTCTGGTCGGCAACGTGCTCAGTCATGCCCGCCGAACCGACCGGAGGTCGCCCTCGTGGCCATACCCACCCCCAGCAAGCGCAAGTTCCTCGGCCGCCTCTCGCTGCCCGAGCGCAACTTCGTCGCGGAGGCGCTGCGCGCCGAGACCGTCGGCGGCGTCCTGCTGCTCGTGGCCGCGATCGCCGCGCTGATCTGGGCGAACACGCTGGGTTCGAGTTACGAGTCGGTCCGGGGTTTCCATCTGGGAATCGGCGCCCTGGGGCTCGATCTCTCCATCCAGCACTGGGCGGCCGACGGGCTGCTCGCCATCTTCTTCTTCGTCGCCGGTATCGAGCTCAAACGTGAACTGGTCGCCGGAGAACTGCGCGACCCCAAGGCCGCCGCGCTGCCCGTGATCGCGGCCGTCTGCGGCATGGCGGTCCCCGCGCTCGTCTACGCACTGGTCAACCTGTCCGGCAACGGATCCCTTGACGGCTGGGCCGTACCGACCGCTACGGACATCGCGTTCGCCCTGGCCGTACTCGCGGTCATCGGCACCTCGTTGCCTTCCGCGCTCCGCGCCTTCCTGCTCACGCTCGCCGTCGTCGACGACCTCTTCGCGATCCTGATCATCGCGGTCTTCTTCACCAACAGCATCAACTTCGCGGCCCTGGGCGGCGCCGTGGTCGGGCTCGCCGTCTTCTGGCTGCTGCTCAGGAAGGGCGTGCGGGGCTGGTACGTCTACATCCCGCTCGCGCTCGTCATCTGGGGGCTGATGTACAACAGCGGCGTCCACGCCACCATCGCCGGCGTCGCGATGGGCCTGATGCTCCGCTGCCACCGCACCGAGGGCGAGGAGCACTCGCCCGGCGAGCACATCGAGCACCTGATGCGGCCGGTTTCGGCCGGGCTCGCGGTGCCGCTCTTCGCGCTGTTCTCGGCCGGTGTGGGCATCAGCGGCGGCACCCTGGCCGACGTCTTCACCCGGCCCGAGACGCTCGGCGTCGTGCTCGGCCTGGTCGTCGGCAAGGCCGTCGGCATCTTCGGCGGCACCTGGCTGGCCGCCCGGTTCACCAAGGCCGAGCTCAACGACGACCTGGCCTGGGCCGACGTCTTCGCCGTCGCCTCGCTCGCCGGCATCGGGTTCACCGTCTCGCTGCTCATCGGCGAACTCGCCTTCGCCGGCCAGGTCCAGTTGACCGACGAGGTCAAGGCGGCCGTGCTCGTGGGCTCGCTGACAGCCGCGGTCCTCGCCTCCGTCCTGCTCAAGATGCGGGTACGCAAGTACAAGGCGCTCGTCGAGGACGAGGAGCGGGACGACGACCAGGACGGCATCCCCGACATGTACGAACTGGACAAGCCGGAGTACCACCTGCGGATGGCCACGATCTACGAGAACAAGGCGGCCGAGCACCGCAGGCTGGCGCAACTGGCGGGGGCGGGGCGCGACGACGGCGACAGTCCGGCATGATCTGACAACGGGCCTGTTGGACCTGTTAGACCTGTTGGACAAGTACGACCCGTCGGTATCCGAGAAGAGATGAGGGAGTCAGCGATGAGCGACCCCAGCCACAACGCCGGCAGCGCCGAGCGCAGCCTCGGCCAGCTGGTCGCCTCCGCGACCGCCGAGATGTCCGCGCTGGTGCACGACGAGATCGCACTGGCCAAGGCCGAGCTGCGCCAGGACGTCAAGCGCGGAGCGATCGGCGGCATCGCCATCAGCACGGCCGGTGTGCTCGCGCTGTTCTCGCTGCCGGTGCTGAGCTTCGCGGCGGCGTACGGCATCCACAACCTGGGGCTGGGTCTGGCCTGGTCGTTCCTCATCGTCGGCGGCGCGTTCCTGGTGCTCGCGGCGCTGCTCGGGGTGCTCGCCATCGCCAAGTTCAAGAAGGTCAAGCCGCCGGAGAAGTCCATCGCCTCGGCCAAGCAGACGGCCGCGACGCTGCAGGGCGTGAAGCCGCACCCGCGCCCTGCGCCCGTCCAGGACGCGGTCACCGAGAGCCCCGCCTCTGTGGCACGCTCGTCTGCATGACCGCACCCGATCCCGGTACCGGAAGCCCTGGCGGCACCGGCAGCCCCGTCCGTATCGATGGTCCCTGGACCCATAGGGACGTGGCGGCCAATGGCGCCCGCTTCCACATCGCCGAACTCGGCGACGGGCCACTGGTGTTGCTGCTCCACGGCTTTCCGCAGTTCTGGTGGACCTGGCGCCATCAGCTGACCGCGCTGGCCGACGCCGGTTTCCGCGCGGTCGCCATGGACCTGCGCGGGGTCGGCGGCAGCGACCGCACCCCGCGCGGTTACGACCCGGCCAACCTCGCCCTTGACATCACCGGCGTCGTACGGTCTCTGGGCGAGCCGGACGCGGCTCTGGTCGGCCACGACCTGGGCGGCTATCTGGCGTGGACGGCGGCCGTGATGCGTCCCAAGCTGGTGCGCCGGCTCGCGGTGTCGTCGATGCCGCATCCGCGCCGCTGGCGCTCGGCGATGCTCGCCGACCTCAAGCAGACCTCGGCCGGGTCCTACGTCTGGGGATTCCAGCGCCCCTGGCTGCCGGAGCGTCAACTGGTCGCGGACGACGCCGCCTTGGTCGGCCGCCTCGTACGGGACTGGTCGGGCCCGCGTCAGCCGGAGGACGAGGCCGTGGAGACCTACCGGCGTGCCATGTGCATCCCGTCCACGGCGCACTGCTCCATCGAGCCGTACCGCTGGATGGTGCGCTCGATGGCGCGGCCCGACGGCATCCAGTTCAACCGGAGGATGAAGCGGCCCGTCCGCGTCCCCACGCTCCACCTGCACGGATCGCTCGACCCGGTGATGCGGACCCGCAGTGCGGCCGGCTCGGGCGAGTACGTCGAAGCGCCCTACCGCTGGCGGCTGTTCGACGGTCTTGGCCACTTCCCGCACGAGGAGGACCCGGTCGCGTTCTCGACCGAACTGGTCAACTGGCTGAGGGATCCGGAACCGGATCGCTGAGTTCCGATGGCCGCAGGGGAACTGCTGTCCGACGAACGGCCAAATGCCCGGCGCATAGGCCAATTGGCCCCCTCCAGCGCGGTTACCGACCATGGGCCCCGGGCACACGTCGGGGTATGGGCTGGACGCACGACTACGGTGACGCAGCACGCAACCGCCGAACGGCCGCAGGGCCGGTCTCGTACGAGAGGGGCGGCCCGCAGGGGCCGGGGCTGGAACACCCCTCCTCCGATTCCCGGGAGGTGGGCATTCCGCGCATCCTGCGCCGCCGGGCCCGCTGGGTCTCGGCCCGGCTGCGGCATACGCGGACCTAGTCGGCCCTGAGGTAGCCGAGCCCCGGGTGGGCGCTCCGGTAGCCGTCCAGGAGCCTTCGGGCGACCTGGACGGAGTCGACCAGCGGGTGCAGGGCGAAGGCCTTCACCGCCGCCCGCACCGACCCGCTCGCGGCCGCCTCCAGGACACACCGCTCGACCGCCTTCACCGCGCCGACCAGGCCCGCCTCATGGCCCGTCAGCTGCGTCACGGGCAGCGGGCGGGGTCCTGCCGCGTCGATGCGGCAGGGGATCTCGATGACGGCCCGCTCGTCGAGCGCGCGCAGGGACGTTCCGTTGCGCACGTTCAGGATGAGCGTCGCCGCCTCGTCCCTCGCGATGGCCCGCATCAGGGCGAGCGCCACGTTCTCGTACCCGCCGGACTCCAGGTCGTCGGCCACGCGCTCGCCGGCTCCCGACACGTCCCGGTTCTCGGACATGTACGTGGCCTCGCGCTCGGCCCGGGTGCGGTCCCAGGCCGCCCACACCGACGCGTCGGGCACGGTCTCCGCCGTGGCGTAGAAACGTGCCTGCTGGTCCTTGAGGAAGGCGCCGCGGGTCTGCTCGGCCTGCTGGTAGGCGGTCACCGCCTCGCGGTTGAAGTAGTAGTAGTGCAGGTACTCGTTCGGCACGGAGCCCAGCGAGCGCAGCCAGTCGGCGCCGAACAGCTTGCCCTCCTCGAAGGAGGTGAGCAGTTCGTCGCCCTGCTCGAAAAGGCGCGGCAGGACGTTCTTGTCGCCCTCGTACAGGCCGTGCAGCCAGCCCAGGTGGTTGAGGCCCGCGTAGTCCAGACGCACCGCGTCCGGGTCGGCGCCGATCGTGCGGGCGACCCGGCGGGCCAGGCCGACCGGCGAGTCGCAGATGCCGATGACGCGCTCGCCGAGGTGCTCGGCCATCGCCTCGGTGACCAGGCCCGCCGGATTGGTGAAGTTGATGACCCAGGCGTCGGGGGCGACCGCCCTGACCCGGCGGGCGATCTCGACGGCGACCGGCACGGTGCGCAGCCCGTAGGCGATGCCGCCCGCGCCGACCGTCTCCTGCCCGAGGACACCCTCGGCGAGCGCGATCCGCTCGTCGGCGGCCCGGCCCTCCAGACCGCCGACCCGGATCGCCGAGAACACGAAGTCCGCGCCGCGCAGCGCCTCGTCGAGGTCGGTGGTGGTGCGCACCCGGGGTGCGTCCTCGATCCCGTACGCCCGGTCGGCGAGGACCCGGCCGATGGCGTGCAGCCGGGCCGCGTCCAGGTCGTACAGGACCACCTCGGTGACGCGCCCGGGCGCGTGGTCGCGCAGGAGGGCGCCGTACACGAGGGGGACGCGGAAGCCGCCGCCGCCGAGGATCGTCAGTCGCATCGGAGCCTTCTCGTCAGGGGGTCATAGGGCTCGGGCGTTCATAGTGCTCGGGGGGTCATAGGGCGCACTGCTGGCTGTCGACCTGCTGACTGGCCGTGCGGCCCTGCTGGATGTCGGCCTGGATCTCGTCGGCGGTCAGCGCGTATCCGGTGTCCGGGTCGTCTAGGGACTTCGCGAAGACCACCCCGTACACCTTGCCCTCGGGGGTCAGGAGCGGGCCGCCGGAGTTGCCGGGGCGGACCGTGGTGAACAGCGAGTAGACATCGCGGCGGACCGTGCCGCGGTGGTAGATGTCCGGCCCGTTCGCGCTGATCCGGCCGCGGATGCGGGCGGAGCGGACGTCGTAGGGATGGTCCTCGGGGAAGCCCGCGACGATCGCGCTGTTGCCGCTGCGGGCGTCGGTGGAGGTGAACTGGAGCGCGGGCGCCTTCAGGTCCGGCACGTCCAGGACCGCGATGTCGCGGCGCCAGTCGTAGAGCACGACCTTCGCGTCGTACGTACGCCCCTTACCGCCTATCTGGATGGTCGGCTCGTCCACGCCGCCCACCACGTGCGCGTTGGTCATGACGCGCCGGTCGGCGAACACGAAGCCGGTGCCTTCGAGGCGCTTTCCACAGCTCGGGGCCATGCCGACGACCTTGACGATGGACTTCTGGGCCGCGGCCGCGACCGGGCTGCCCGCCAGCTTCGGGTCGGGCGCCTGGACCTCGGTGATCGACTCGTTCGAGAACGGCGTGAAGACCTGCGGGAAGCCGTTCTGCGCGAGGACCGAGGAAAAGTCACTGAACCACGTCGACGCCTGTGGGGGCATCACATTGGAGACCCCGAGCAGGATCTTGGAGTTGCGGACCTCCTTGCCCAGCGTCGGCAGGGCCGTCCCCGCCAGCGCGGAGCCGATCAGCCACGCGACGAGCAGCATCGCCACGACGTTGACCAGGGCGCCACCCGTGGCGTCCAGGGCTCTGGCGGGCGACCAGGTGATGTACCGGCGCAGCTTGTTGCCGAGGTGGGTGGTGAAGGCCTGGCCCACCGAGGCGCAGACGATCACGATGACGACCGCGACGACGGCCGCTGTCGTCGAGACCTGGGACTCGTTGGTCAGCTGGTCCCAGATGACCGGGAGCAGGTACACGGCGATGAGGCCACCGCCGAGGAACCCGATCACCGACAGGATGCCGACGACGAAGCCCTGGCGGTAGCCGACGATCGCGAACCACACGGCGGCGACCAGCAACAGGATGTCCAGCACGTTCACGGGCCCCAGCCTGTCACGCGTGCCAGTCGAGCGGCACCCGCTTGGCTCGGTCCCACGGGCGCTCCCAGCCCGCGTAGTGCACGATCCGGTCGATCACCCCGGCCGTGAAGCCCCACACCAGCGCCGATTCGACCAGGAATGCCGGGCCTGCGTGTCCACGTGGGTGGACGGCGGTCGCGCGGTTGGCCGGGTCCGTGAGATCCGCCACGGGCACGGTGAAGACACGGGCCGTCTCGCCGCTGTCGACGGCCCGCACGGGCGTCGGCTCGCGCCACCAGCCGAGCACGGGCGTCACGACGAAGCCGCTGACCGGGATGTAGAGCCGCGGCAGCACGCCGAAGATCTGGACGCCGGCCGGGTCGAGCCCGGTCTCCTCCTCGGCCTCGCGCAGCGCGGCCCTCAGCGGGCCCGTGGTGGCCGGGTCGCCGTCCTCCGGGTCGAGGGCGCCGCCCGGGAAGGAGGGCTGGCCACCGTGCGAACGCAGCTGGCTCGCCCGCTCCATGAGGAGCAGCTCGGGACCGCGCGGGCCCTCGCCGAAGAGGACGAGCACGGCGGACTGCCGCCCGTCGCCGCTCTCCGGCGGCAGGAACCGGCTCATCTGCTCGGGCTCGACGGCCTCGGCCGCCCGCACGACCGGCCCCAGCCAGTCGGGCAGGCCCTCGCTGGTCACGGCGAGGCCGTCCGCACGGGGGCGGGCGTGCGGCTCGGCGCCTCCCCGGCCGGGTCCAGGGTGGCCGACGGCGGCGCGGCCGGCGGTGGCGCGCCCCGTGCCCGTGTGGCCGACGGCTCGGGCCCTGGCGGTGTCCTTGGCGGGGTCCGCCGTGGGGCCTCCCACGGGGTCGCCCGTCCCGCGCGGGGTGCCGGGCCCGGCCGGGTCGTCCGCGCCGTTCGCGGCATGGGCGTGGCCGGGCCCGCCGATACGGCCGCTCAGGCCGCTGCTGCGGCCGCGCTCGGCGTCCACGCGGCCGGCCGGGCCGCCGGCGCGGCCCAGACCGCCGGTCGCGCTCAGATCACCGTCGTACGTCTCGCTCGTGTGCGTCATCTGCACCCCCGTCATTCATCGTCCACAACGCCTGTGACGGTCGCTTTCGTTCCGGCCGGCCCCAGCGTCCGTCTTCCGGGTGACGTCAGCCGGCTCCCAACGGCGGCGCGGGCTGCCCCGGATAGTCCGGCGGCGGGCTCAGCCGCTGGCCCGGCAGGCCGCCCTTCTCGTACTTGAGGAGCTTCCGCGCCTTCTCGGGGTCGGTCTCGCCCTCGCCGTACGACGGGCAGAGCGGGGCGATCGGGCAGGCGCCGCAGGCGGGCTTGCGGGCGTGGCAGATGCGGCGGCCGTGGAAGACGACCCGGTGCGAGAGCATCGTCCACTCGCTCTTGGGGAAGATCGCGCAGATCTCCGCCTCGACCTTCTCCGGGTCGTCCTGCTCGGTCCATTTGAACCGGCGCGCCAGCCTGCCGAAGTGGGTGTCGACGGTGATCCCTGGTACTCCAAATACGTTGCCAAGCACAACATTTGCGGTCTTTCGCCCCACGCCGGGCAGCTTGACCAGATCCTCCAGACGGCCCGGCACCTCGCCACCGAACTCGTCCCTGAGGGCTACGGCGATCCCCATGATCGACCTGGTCTTGGCCCGGAAGAACCCGGTGGGCCGGATGATCTCCTCGACCTCCTCGGGGTTCGCCGCCGCGAGGTCCTCCGGGGTCGGGTACGCGGCGAACAGGCCCGGGGTCGTCTGGTTGACCCGGAGGTCGGTGGTCTGCGCGGACAGGACGGTCGCGAGGAGCAGCTCGAACGGGTTGCGGAAGTCCAGTTCGGGATGCGCGTACGGATAGACCTCGGCGAGCTCGCGATTGATCCGGCGGGCGCGGCGGACCATGGCGAGATGCGACTCCGGCTTCCCTCCGACGGGCCGGCCGTCGGCGTTGCCCGTGCCGGTGGCCTCGGGCGCGCTCTTGGCGGTGCTCTTGGCAGTGCTCTTGGCAGTGCTCTTGGCAGCGGCCGCGCGCTTGGCCCTCGGCGCGGCTTTCGCCTGGCGGCCGCCCGGGGAGGCCGCCTCCTTAGGACGCGTCGCGTCGGCGGACGTGCCCTTGGCAGCCGTCACCTTGGAGGCCGCCTTCTTGGCAGCGGTCTTCTTGACGACGGGCTTGACCATGGCGGGCTCCTCGGCTGCGGGCTTCACTCGGGCGGCTTTCCCGGCCGGTTCGACCGCGCTTTCGACCTGCTCGCCGGCGCGGGCCGACGAGGCGGCTCCGGTGGCCCTCGCGGCCCTCTTCGCGGGGTCTTTCGCCTTGGACGCGGGCTGTTCGCCCACAGCGGAATCGTTCTCTGCGGACACTCTTCCAGCCCCCCTGGCCTGCGCTCTCACCGGCGAATTGGACACCCGGCCAGCCTAAAGCCCGGTACCGACATCCGCCCCGGCCACCGCGAATCACGGCCCCAATCGGCCCCCTGACTCACGGTCCGGCACTCCAGTACGTCATCCTTGTGATTGATCGCACTGTTTAGACCGTCCGGCAAAATGGGGAGCAGGCTCCCCTGATACCGGTCGACAAGGAGAGATTCGTGGACGACGTTCTGCGGCGCGCCCCGCTCTTCGCGGCGCTCGATGACGAGCAGGCCGCGGAGCTCCGCGCCTCGATGAGTGAGGTGACGCTCGCCCGCGGCGACGCCCTCTTCCACGAGGGCGACCCCGGCGACCGCCTGTACGTGGTCACCGAGGGCAAGGTGAAGCTGCACCGCACCTCACCCGACGGCCGGGAGAACATGCTGGCGGTCCTCGGCCCCGGCGAGCTCATCGGCGAGCTGTCCCTCTTCGACCCGGGCCCGCGCACCGCCACCGCCACCGCGCTGACCGAGGTCAAGCTGCTGGGCCTGGGCCACGGCGACCTTCAGCCCTGGCTGAACGCCCGCCCCGAGGTGGCCACCGCCCTGCTCCGCGCCGTCGCCCGCCGACTGCGCAAGACCAACGACCAGATGTCCGACCTGGTCTTCTCCGACGTGCCGGGCCGTGTCGCCCGCGCACTCCTCGACCTGTCGCGCCGCTTCGGCGTGCAGTCCGAGGAGGGCATCCACGTCGTCCACGACCTCACTCAGGAAGAGCTGGCCCAGCTGGTCGGCGCCTCCCGCGAGACGGTCAACAAGGCGCTCGCCGACTTCGCCCAGCGCGGCTGGCTGCGCCTCGAGGCCCGCGCGGTCATCCTGCTGGACGTCGAGCGCCTGGCGAAGCGCTCGCGCTGAGCGCCGCCGTCCGCGGCCGCGTCCTTCGCGGCCGCGTCGGTTCGTACGCCTGAGGGGCCGGTCTCACCAGAGACCGGCCCCTTTCGCGTAGGCCTCGCGTGTTCCGACTTTCGCGTGGTCCGACTTTCGCGTGGCCACGCAGCGGGCCGGCGCGACCACGCCCGTGCGTACGTGCGGGCGGGACGGACGAGCAGCCCGGCTGTCAGTGGCCCGGTCTACTCTGCGCGTAACTGCTGTGCTCCGCGCGGACGATCGCGGCGCGCGGCGAGGCGCCAGGACACAAAGGCGCAGGGGCTCAGAGGCGCAACGGCTCAGGTGCTCATGGGCTCATGGGCTCAGAGGCGCAGGAACACAAGGTCACAGCAGCAAGGCCGGACAGACGGGTGCGACGGATTGGACAGCTTGCACGGATATATCGAGCGCGAGGGGTCGCTCGGCCTTGTGCAACCGGAGTTCCGGGCCGTCGTCGCCGCCCTGCGCGACCAGGTGGCGCAGCGGTTCGGCGGGCGGCTGCACAGCGCGTACCTGTACGGGTCCGTGCCGCGCGGCACGGCGCGGGTGGGCCGGTCCGACCTGGATGTGCTGCTCGCGCTGCACGACGACCCGACGGAGGCCGACCGGGCAGAGGCGCGGAACCTCGAGGCCGAGCTGGACGCCGGGTTCGAGGCGATCGACGGGGCCGGGATCCTGCTGTTCGGCCGGGACGTGCTGCTGAGCGAGCTCGAGCGGTACGACCTCGGCTGGTTCGTGGCCTGCCTGTGCACCCCGCTGCTCGGGGACGACCTCGCCGAACACCTGCCGCGTTACCGGCCCACCTCGCTGCTCGCCCGCGAGACCAACGGCGACCTCGGCGACGCCCTGCCCCGCTGGCGCCGGCAAGCGGCAGAAGCCACGAGCGCCGCAGAAGCCACAGGGGCCGCAGAAGCCACCGCGGCCACCACCGACGCGGCACTCCGGTCGCTGGTGCGCAGCGCCTCGCGCAAACTGGTGCGGACCGCGTTCACGCTGGTCATGCCACGGTACGGCGGCTGGACCAGCGATCTGGCGGAGCAGGCGGAGATCTTCGGGCGCTACTACCCGGAGCGCGCGGAGCAGTTGAGAAAAATTGCCGTGCTGGCCGGGAACCCCGTCGCGGACCGGAACGTTCTCGATATGTACACCGAAAATCTCGGACCGTGGCTCGCCGCCGAATACCTCACGGTCCATGGCGCCAAGACGCCGCGCCCGTAAGAGAGTTGGACATCCGCCTCACCCAACTCTCCTCTACGGAGCGCCGGTTCACCTCATTCAGCCGCACCAACAGCCTTCATGACGCCCCATCAGATAAGGCCGTGTTCGCGCAGATACTCGAGCTGCGCGCGCACCGAAAGCTCGGCAGCCGGCCACAGCGACCGGTCCACGTCCGAGTAGACCAGGGCCACCACGTCCGCCGCCGTGAGGTGGCCGTTCTCCACCGCCGTCTCCACCTGCGCCAGCCGGTGGGCGCGGTGGGCCAGATAGAACTCGACGGCACCCTGCGCGTCGTCGAGCACCGGGCCATGACCCGGCAGCACGGTGTGCACACCGTCATCAACAGTCAGCGAACGCAGCCTGCGAAGGGAGTCGAGATAGTCGCCCAGGCGGCCGTCGGGATGGGCCACGACGGTCGTGCCGCGCCCGAGGACCGTGTCGCCCGTCAGGACGGCCCGGTCGGCAGGCAGATGGAAGCAGAGCGAGTCGGCGGTGTGGCCCGGGGTGGGCACCACCCTCATCTCCAGGCCACCGGTGGTGATGACATCGCCCGCAGCGAGGCCCTCGTCCCCCAGGCGCAGGGCCGGGTCCAGGGCGCGCACGGGGGTACGGGTCAGCTCCGCGAAGCGGGCCGCGCCCTCGGCGTGGTCGGGGTGCCCATGGGTGAGCAGGGTCAGAGCGACCTGCTTGCCCGCCTTCTCGGCCGTGGCGATGACGTGGTTGAGGTGCACGTCGTCGAGCGGCCCGGGGTCGATGACGACGGCCAGGTCGGAGTCGGGCTCGGCGATGATCCAGGTGTTGGTGCCGTCCAGGGTCATCGCGGAGGGGTTGGGCGCGAGGACGTTGGTCGCGCGGTCGGTCGCAGGGCCCGAAAGGACCCCGCCGCGCGGCTGCCCGGGAAGAGCGGCGGCATCACTCATACGGCACCTCCAGGGGTGGCGGAGTCGGTGGTCACCTGGGCAAGCCTCGCGGAACGGAGCAGTGCCTGGCGACCGCGCCTCGCGAGGCCGTCCATCGCAAGGTCGATGGGGGTTGCGGCGTCAGGGGTCATGAGGGACGGCCCCCGGCCGGGATGTGCTTGGTGAACTCGTCGTGGCCTGGCCAGCTCAGGACGAGTTCTCCGGTGTCGGTCAGGCGGGCCCGGGCGAGGACCGGGGTCAGATCGCGCTCGGCCGCGCCCACGAGGGCTTCGGCGGCAGTGGCGTACGGAAGGAGGTCACGCAGGGTGGAAATGGTCGGCGGCATCATCAGGAGCTCGCCCTTGTCGTAGCCGGCGGCGGCTTCGGCGGGGCGGATCCAGACGGTGCGGTCGGCCTCGGTGGAGGCGTTCCGGGTGACCTGGCCCTCGGGGAGCGCGGCGACGAAGAACCAGGTGTCGTACCGCCTGGGCTCGAACTCGGGGGTGATCCAGCGCGCCCAGGCGCCGAGCAGGTCGGAGCGGAGCACGAGGCCGCGCCGCTCCAGGAACTCGGCGAAGCTGAGGTCGCGGGTCACCAGGGCTTGGCGGTCGGCCTCCCAGTCGTCGCCGGTGGTGTCTCCGACGACGGTGGTGGCGTCGGGGCCCGCGAGGAGGACGCCCGCCTCCTCGTAGGTCTCGCGGACCGCGGCGCAGACGATGGCCTGGGCGGAGGCGGGGTCGGTGCCGAGGCGTTCGGCCCAGGTCTCGCGGGGCGGTCCCGCCCAGCCGAGTTCGGCGTCCTCGGCGTCGCGGGGGTCCACGCCGCCACCCGGGTACGCGTACGCGCCTCCGGCGAAGGCCATGGAGGCACGTCTGCGCAGCATGTGTACGTCGGGGCCAGTGTCCGTGCCGGCCGCCCCGTCCCGGAGCAGCATCACGGTGGCGGCCCGCCGCGGCTCGACCGCGGTGAGCTCGCCTGCGGCGAGGGCGCGGATGCGGTCCGGCCACTCCGGCGGGTACCACTGACCATTGGGCATGGGCGGATGCTACGGGGTGGCGTGCGGATGTTCGAGGGGGTGCGTGTAGGTGACATCCCTTTGACACGCATGGCATGACACACATGACACACACGGGCGTGCCCGAAGGGGCACCCATGATCCGGCACCCATGATCCAAAAGCAGCCGAACACGGGCGGTAGCTGGGCACCACCAGCCGTAGCTGGGCACCATCGGCGGTGGCTGGGAACCATCGGCGGAAGGCGGGCACCACCAGCCGTAGCTGGGCACCACCGGCCGTCACCTCATCAGCCGTCACCGGCCATCACTGGTCAGCCGTCACCGGCCACCAGTGGCACGGCGGCTGTCCGACAAAGGCCGGCCCCTGGGGGACCGGCCCTCGACGAAAGGAGATCAGCCGAGCGGAGATCGGCCACAAAGCGACAAGAGGAGGTCGCGGAGGTCGGCCATCGACCAAGCCGCTCGACACCCAGCTCGACCATCACGATGGGTAAGGCCTGTATCGACGGCCATCACGAGAAGTCAGGCCTCCTCGACCATCACGAGGGGTCAGGCCTCGACGAGCTCCACCTGGATCTCGACCTCGACCGGGGCGTCCAGGGGCAGCACCGCTACGCCCACAGCGCTGCGGGCGTGGACGCCCTTGTCGCCGAGGACGGCACCGAGGAGTTCGCTGGCGCCGTTGATGACACCGGGCTGGCCGGTGAAGTCGGGGGCGGAGGCCACGAAGCCGACGACCTTCACGACGCGCGCGATGCGGTCCAGGTCGCCCGCGACGGACTTGACGGCGGCCAGCGCGTTGAGGGCACAGGTGGCGGCCAGCTGCTTGGCCTCCTCCGGGGTGACCTCGCCGCCGACCTTGCCGGTGACGGGCAGCTTGCCCTCCACCATGGGGAGCTGGCCGGCGGTGTACACGTACACCCCGGACTGCACGGCGGGCTGGTACGCGGCGAGCGGCGGCACGACCGACGGGAGGGTCAGGCCCAGTTCGGCCAGCTTGGCTTCTACGGCGCTCATGCCTGCTTCTCCCGCTTCAGGTAGGCCACCAGCTGCTCGGGGTTGTTCGGCCCGGGGACGACCTGGACCAGCTCCCAGCCGTCCTCGCCCCAGGTGTCCAGAATCTGCTTGGTCGCGTGCACGAGAAGGGGCACGGTCGCGTATTCCCACTTGGTCATGGGCCCGACTGTAGCCGCTGCCCGCCGCCCCCTCTCGCGGGCGCCTTACGCGGACCACATGCGTGAGCCGCGGGCGGACTGGTTAGGCTCGAAGATGTGAGCAGGCTCCAGGTCGTCAGCGGCAAGGGCGGTACCGGCAAGACCACGGTCGCCGCAGCACTCGCGCTCGCCCTCGCGAAGGAGGGCAGGCGCACGCTCCTCGTCGAGGTCGAGGGCAGACAGGGCATCGCGCAGCTCTTCGAGACGGAAGCCTTTCCGTACGAGGAGCGCAAGATCGCCGTCGCGCCCGGTGGCGGCGAGGTGTACGCGCTGGCCATCGACGCGGAACGGGCACTCCTCGACTACCTCCAGATGTTCTACAAGCTGGGCGGCGCGGGGCGGGCACTGAAGAAGCTCGGCGCGATCGACTTCGCGACGACCATAGCGCCGGGGGTACGTGACGTACTCCTGACCGGCAAGGCCTGTGAGGCGGTGCGGCGGAAGAACAAGCAGGGGGGGTACGCGTACGACTACGTCGTGATGGACGCGCCGCCGACGGGGCGCATCACGCGCTTCCTGAACGTGAACGACGAGGTGGCCGGGCTGGCGAAGATCGGCCCGATACACAATCAGGCGCAGGCCGTCATGCGGGTCCTCAAGTCACCTGAAACGGCAGTGCACTTGGTGACCCTGCTGGAGGAGATGCCCGTGCAGGAGACGGTCGACGGGATCGCCGAGCTGCGGGGCGCCGAGCTGCCGACGGGCAAGGTCATCGTGAACATGGTCCGGCCGCACGTCCTGGACGAGGCGGCGGTGCGCGGGGTCACCGGCGACCGGCGCAAGGAGGTCGCCAAGACGCTGACGCGGGCCGGGGTCACCGGTTCGGCAAAGCTGGTGACGCCGCTCCTGGAGCAGGCCGCCGAGCACGCCGAGCGAGTGGAGCTGGAGCGTGAACAGCGGGCGGCGCTCGGCCAGCTGGGGCTGCCGACGTACGAACTGCCGATGATCGGCGAGGGAATGGATCTGGCCGGGCTCTACCGCCTGGCTACGGAACTGCGCAAGCTCGGGGTGGGTGAGTGACTTTGGACGCGGCCGAGCCGCTGGCGATCGATCCGCTGCTGGACGATCCGGGCACCCGCATCATCGTGTGCTGCGGCTCGGGCGGGGTGGGCAAGACAACTACCGCTGCCGCACTGGGAGTTCGGGCCGCCGAGCGCGGCCGGAAGGTCGTGGTGCTCACCATCGACCCGGCCCGCAGGCTCGCCCAGTCCATGGGCATCGACTCGCTGGACAACACCCCGCGCCGGGTCAAGGGCGTGGAGGGCGACGGCGAACTGCACGCCATGATGCTCGACATGAAGCGGACCTTCGACGAGATCGTCGAGGCGCACGCGGATCCGGACCGGGCCAGGGCGATCCTCTCGAACCCCTTCTACCAGTCCCTGTCGGCCGGCTTCGCGGGTACGCAGGAGTACATGGCGATGGAGAAGCTGGGGCAGCTGCGGGCCAGGGACGAGTGGGACCTGATCGTGGTCGACACCCCGCCGTCGCGCTCCGCGCTCGACTTCCTGGATGCGCCGAAACGCCTCGGGTCGTTCCTCGACGGCAAGTTCATCAAGCTGCTCATGGCGCCCGCGAAGATGGGTGGCCGGGCCGGGATGAAGTTCCTCAATGTCGGCATGTCGATGATGACCGGCACCCTGGGGAAGCTGCTCGGCGGGCCTTTCCTGCACGACGTGCAGACCTTCGTGGCGGCCATGGACACGATGTTCGGCGGGTTCCGGACCAGGGCGGATGCCACCTATCGGCTGTTGCAGGCGCCGGGCACCGCGTTCCTCGTCGTCGCCGCGCCCGAGCGGGACGCGCTGCGCGAAGCCGCGTACTTCGTGGAGCGCCTCGCCGCCGACGACATGCCGCTGGCCGGGCTCGTACTCAACCGCGTACATGGGAGTGCGGCATCCCGCCTCTCGGCCGAGCGCGCCCTCGCAGCGGCGGAGAGCCTCGAAGAACTGCCGGACCCAACAGATCCCGCTGCGGAAAACCCTGCAGAAAATCTTGACGACCGTCGCATTGTCGATCAGGAGGCCGGGAAGGCTGGAGATCGTGGCTCCAGCGATGCCTCTCCCCACGCTGTTGCTTCCCACGTTCACATTTCCAACGCGGATGCTTCCCACGCTCGTGCCTCCGACGCTGAGGCAGCCGGCGCACGCGCAGGCATAGATCCGGATCAGGTAGGCCCGGATCGGATGGACCCGGATCAGGTGGGCCCGGATCGAAAAGACCCGAATCAAGAATCCGTAGAGCGGCTGACCGCCGGGCTGCTGCGGCTGCATGCCGAGCGGATGCAGGTGCTCGCGCGTGAACAGCGGACGCGCGACCGTTTCACCGCACTCCACCCCGAGGTCCCGGTCGCCGAAGTAGCTGCCCTGCCCGGCGATGTGCACGACCTGGCGGGGCTGCGGACCATCGGAGACCGGCTCGCGGCCGGTGGTCCCCCGGCCGGAGCTGCCTGATCCTCCGACCTCGTCAGCCCGCTGCGGCGTACGCCTCGTCTCCGAAGGAATGCCGGTAGTCGTACGCCGACTCCTCCTCCGCGCACACGGGCAGGATTCCCGTGCTGCGCTCGTACTCGGTGCGCGCGGTTTCGAGGAGGCGGTGCCAAGAGGTGACGGTGGGGCGCCTGCGCAGAAGTGCGCGCCGCTCCCGTTCCGTCATTCCGCCCCACACGCCGAACTCGACGCGATTGTCGAGCGCATCGGCCAGGCACTCGGTCCGCACCGGACAACCGGTGCACACCGCCTTGGCCCTGTTCTGCGCTGCACCCTGAACAAACAGTTCGTCCGGATCGGTAGTGCGGCAGGCTGCCTGCGCACTCCAGTCGGTTACCCAGCCCATGCCGGCGCCGTCCTCTCCCGAATCGAGGCTCCCCCACGGCGGCAGCGGCATATTCACCGCTGCCAGTTGAGGACGTTACGGAAGGTGGGCACAGCGCAACACCCCCGTCGGGCCCAATCTTGAATGGCCCGAACGGACTATGCGTACGCGGCAGATCACCCAACGGAGTGAGCTGAGGACATGAGCGATGAATCCGAAATAAGCGGACGTATCGGCTGAGCCACAACGGACGCCCGATGACGCATGAGGCGCAATCGGACACCAACCGGGTTGATTCCTGCCGGATTCGGGGACGGCGGAACACTTCCACGCACGGCCGAGGACTTGATACGGAACCGCACTGCTGTGACAGTTGAGAGCAGCTTAGGCCAGAGCCTTCACCTGTGTCCGGCGATTGAGAACGTAGGCTGCCCCCATGGCAAAGAAGCGATCGGGCGGAGGCCTGACCGGGACCCAGCAGGCCGCCAAGTTCCTCGGCGTGAGTGTGTTGGCGGGGGCCGTGCTCGCGGGGATCGCCCTGCCGGCGGCCGGCGCGCTGGGGCTCGCGGCCAAGGGCACGGTCGAAGGGTTCGACGAGATCCCGGCCAATCTGAAGACCCCGCCGCTGAGCCAGCGCACCACGATCCTCGACAACAAGGGCAGCACGATCGCCCAGGTCTACTCGCGCGACCGCACCGTGGTGCCGCTCGCCGACATCTCCCCGTACATGCAGAAGGCGATCGTCGCGATCGAGGACTCGCGCTTCTACGAGCACGGCGCGATCGACCTCAAGGGCGTCCTGCGCGCGATGAACAAGAACGCGACCAGCGGCGGTGTCGCCCAGGGCGCGTCCACCCTCACGCAGCAGTACGTGAAGAACGTCTTCGTCGAGGAGGCCGGGGACGACCCCGACAAGGTCGCCGAGGCCACCCAGCAGACGATCGGCCGCAAGGTCAAGGAGCTCAAGTACGCGATCCAGGTCGAGGAGGAGCTCGGCAAGAAGAAGATCCTGGAGAACTACCTCAACATCACGTTCTTCGGGCAGCAGGCGTACGGCATCGAGGCCGCCGCCAAGCGCTACTTCTCCAAGTCGGCCAAGGACCTGACCCTGGACGAATCGGCGATGCTCGCCGGAATCGTGCAGTCGCCCAGCCGGTACGACCCCGTCAACGACGCGCAGGAATCCAAGAAGCGCCGCAACACGGTGCTCCAGCGGATGGCCGACATGAAGGACATCTCGCAGGCCGAGGCCGACAAGGCCATGCAGGAGCCCATCAAGCTGAGCGTGAGCAGGCCGAAGAACGGCTGCATCACCGCCGTCGAGGGCGCGGGCTTCTTCTGCGACTACGTGCGCGAGGTGTTCCTGTCCGACCCGGTCTTCGGCAAGACGAAGGAAGAGCGGGCCAAGCTCTGGAACCAGGGCGGGCTCACCGTTCAGACCACGCTCGACCCGCAGGCGCAGAAGTCGACGCAGGAGTCGATCAAGAACCACGTCTACCAGAAGGACACCGTCGCGACCGCGGTCTCCCTTGTCCAGCCCGGCACCGGCAAGATCCTCGCGATGGGCCAGTCCAAGCCGTACGGCTTCGGTGACAACGAGACGCAGATCAACTTCTCGGTCAACCGGCAGATGGGCGGCTCGAATTACGGCTTCCCGGTCGGTTCGACCTTCAAGCCGTTCCTGGCCGCGGCCGCGATCGAGGGCGGCAAGCCACCGACCCAGCAGTACTCGGCCCCGTATGAGATGGACTATCCGGCGTCCGTCCAGACGTGCACCGGCAAGCCGTGGGTCAACGACGGCAAGCCCAACCCGTACCACCTGGAGAACGAGAACGAGTCCGAGATCGGCCCGTTCTCGCTGAGGGACGCGATGGCCAAGTCGGTCAACACGTACTTCGTGCAGATGCTCGGCGACATCGGCATGTGCCCGGTCTCGCAGATGACCGACAAGCTGCACGTGCTCCAGGGCAACGGCGAGAAGCTGCCCATGGTGCCCTCGGCACTGACGCTCGGCTCGACCGGCATCTCGCCGCTGACCATGGCCTCGGCGTACGCGACCTTCGCCAACCGGGGCACGTACTGCACGCCGATCGCCATCGAGTCGATCAAGAAGGCGGACGGCTCGTCGGTGCCGGTGCCGAAGAGCTCCTGCTCGCAGGCGATGTCGCAGAACACCGCGGACAGCATCAACAGCCTGCTGCGCGGCGTGGTCGACTCCGGTACGGGTCAGGAGGCCGGGCTCAAGGACCGGGACAACGCGGGCAAGACGGGTACCACCGACGCCCGCAAGAACGCCTGGTTCGTCGGGTACACGTCGAACCTGTCCGCCGCGGTCTGGGTCGGCAGCCCGTCCCAGCGCGTCGAGATGAACAACATCACCATCGGCGGCCAGACGTACGAGCAGGTGTACGGCGGCCAGGTCCCCGGCCCCATCTGGCGCGACGCGATGACCGGCGCGCTGGAGGGCCAGACGTCGGCGCCCTTCGCCAACGTCAACATCCCCGGCACCAGCCAGAAGCCGGCCGGCAACCCGGCGACCGGCGCGCCGGCCACCACCCCCGACAAGAGCAAGAACAAGGGCAGGCACAAGCCGAAGCCGGGCGGCGAGAACAAGCCCCCGAATCCGAACCCGAACCCCGACCCCAACCAGCCCTTCCCCGGCATCTCGATCCCGCCGGGCGTCATCGGCGGGGACACGGGAGGGTGGCCGCAGTAGCGGTGCTCATACGCAGGTGGCAGTAGCAGCGTCGTACGCACGCGAAAGGGGCGCCCCGGATTCACAGCGAATCCGGGGCGCCCCTTTCGCAGGTGCGGGGTGGGTCAGCCCGCGAGGAGCTTCTTGACGGCGGCGGCGACGCGGCCGCCGTCGGCGAGCCCGGCCACCTTCGGGTTCACGATCTTCATGACGGCGCCCATCGCGCGCGGCCCCTCGGCGCCGGCGGCCCTGGCCTCCTCGACGGCGCTCGCGACGATCTCCGTGAGCTCGTCGTCGGAGAGCTGCTTGGGCAGGTACGCGTCGAGGATCTCGCCCTCGGCCAGCTCGCGCGCCGCGGACTCGGCACGGCCGCCCTGCTCGAAGGCCTCGGCGGCCTCGCGGCGCTTCTTCGCCTCCTTGGCGATCACCTTGAGCACCTCGTCGTCGGAGAGCTCGCGCGCGGTCTTGCCGGCGACCTCTTCCTTGGCGACGGCGGTGAGGGTCAGCCGGAGCGTGGACGAGCGCAGCTCGTCGCGCGCCTTCATGGCGGTGGTGAGGTCGTCCTTGAGTCGGGCCTTGAGCGTGGTCATGTGCCCAGTGTGTCAGGTGCACAGCGGTACCCGCCCGCCGATTTCCGCCCGGTACGCCGTTGTCGGCGGTGTCTGCGACGATGGGCGTATGCGCGCGCGATACGGAATTCCCTTGGGTATCACGGCGGTCGGAGCCGCCGGTCTCGCCTATGCGGCCGGCTTCGAGGCCAGATCCTTCCGGCTGAGGCGGGTCACCGTGCCGGTGCTGCCGCCGGGGGTGAGGCCGTTGCGCGTGCTCCAGGTCTCGGACATCCACATGGTGAGCGGCCAGCGCAAGAAGCGGGCGTGGCTGCAGTCGCTGGCGGGCCTGCGCCCCGATTTCGTGGTGAACACGGGCGACAACCTCTCCGACCCGGAGGGCGTCCCCGAGGTGCTGGACGCGCTGGGGCCGCTGATGGAGTTCCCCGGGGTGTACGTCTTCGGCTCGAACGACTACTACGGCCCGAAGCTGCGCAACCCCGCCCGGTACCTGCTGGAGAAGGCCCAGGGCCGGCACGGCCTCAACGGCAACGCGCCGGCCGTCGGCGTGGTCCACAACCCGTGGGAAGAGCTGCGGGACGCGTTCGACATGGCGGGCTGGGTGAACCTGACCAATACCCGGGGCCGCCTCAAGCTCGACGGCATGGAGCTGGCCTTCACGGGCCTGGACGACCCGCACATCAAGCGCGACCGGTACGACAGCGTGGCCGGTGGCCCGGAACGGGACGCCGACCTGTCGATCGCGGTGGTCCACGCCCCCTACCTGCGCTCCCTGGAAGCCTTCACCGGGGACGGCTATCCCCTGATTCTGGCCGGCCACACCCACGGCGGCCAGCTGTGCATCCCCTTCTATGGCGCACTGGTCACGAACTGCGACCTGGACACGGACCGGGTAAAGGGCCTGTCCACCCACTCTACGGAGGGCAACCGCGCCTACCTCCACGTCTCAGCGGGCTGCGGCACAAACCGCTACACCCCGATCCGCTTCGCCTGCCCCCCGGAGGCGACGCTGCTGACGCTGGTGGGGCGGCGGGGGTAGGGGCGCTGGGACCGGACGGCGGCGCTCAGCCGCCGGGGCGCCTCGGGGCAGGCCGAGGGGCCGACCGCGGGTGTTGTCCGGTGACGGCTCAGCCCTCCCCCGGGCGCCTCCGTGGTAGGCCGCCGGCTCGTGCAGGCGGCCTCCGGGCCCCACCCTGAGCCACGTCACGATCAAGGCGAACGTGCTGCTGGGGCTCGCCGTCGGTTGGTAGGCGGTACGGACGTGCACAGGCGGGCCACCCCTGCCCACAGCGCCCCGAAAACCGGATTTCGTCTCCGGCCGCCAGTGGGCTAAAGTAAACGACGTCGCCGCGACAAGCGGAGACAATCGGGGTGTAGCGCAGCTTGGCAGCGCGCTTCGTTCGGGACGAAGAGGTCGTGGGTTCAAATCCCGCCACCCCGACAGCTAAGCACAAGGTCAGAGGCCCTTTCCCTTCCGGGAGAGGGCCTCTTTCTGTTGCTGCGTGTCTAACTGCGTGACTACCGTTTCGGAGGCGGCGGCGTCCCGAAAATGCCATCCATCGCTATGGCCCCGGTCTGGATCACCGGACGGATCTGCTTCCGTTAGACCTCCTCCGTGACAGCCGTACTGGAGTGGCCGAGCAACCGCGAGATCTCTTCGAGTGGGATACCTCGGTCGGACAAGATCGAGTCGAAGGACGTTCGCGTCTCCCGAGTCGTCCACTCGTGGGGATCGATCTCGATACCGGGTATCTGCGCAGCCCCGGCGAGGACCTTACGGAACTCGCGCCGGACGCGCTTCACCTCGTCCCGCGCCTTGGCCCGCTTGACCGCACGGTTCAGGCAGGAACGGACAGCTTCCAGCGAACGGGTGCTGAGCACCTTGGACTTGGCCGCGAGCCACTTGTCCACGTCATAAGCGCTGAGGTCGCGGAGCTTCCGAGCCCCCAGAGCCGGGATTACGTGGGTGTCGCAGAGGATCGTGTTCGTCTTGACCTCGCTGCGTCCCGGCCGTTGAGCCCGCACGCAAGCCAGTCGGTCACCGCGTCCTTGACTTCGGCGCAGGAACCGGTCCCTGGGGCCGCAAGCAAGTTACGGCCCTAAGTAGAGAGCCCCGTCGGCAAACTGCCGGTCAGAACAATGCCTCCGGCGGGGGATCGGCCGACTCCGGGATGGAGGGGGCGCCGTTGCCGAGTGCCGCCGAATGTGGCGAGCGTGGTGGGCTCCCATCCCGTCCGCCATCGCCTCAGGCAGAGCCGAGCAAACGCGGCCTGTGGCGCCCCGGTCGTTCGTGCAGTGGCGCCCTCCGCCTGGACGCCATCAACCACGCCCGCTCCACCGACGTGTGGGTCGACGGCGAACGGGATGGGAGCTGGGTAAGTAGTGGGTGGAGGTTGTGGCGAGGCTTGAGGAGGGGGGTGGATGCCACGGCCTTAGGCTCACAGTCCCGAGGCGAAGCCCGGGGACCTTTATGCCCACCCCCCTTAACCGCGGACCTCAAGGGTTCTCTGACCGGTCTCGACGAGCAAGCTAGCAAGAGGCACCGACAGTCGACCTGTGACGGCATCCGGGCTGGAAGCAGACGTGCCCCGCCGTGCCCGATCGAGCGGGAAACAACGGGGAACGGCGGTTACTCACGTACAGCGCGCAGCGCGACGGCTCGGCCCGGTACCGAGAAATCAGTGCCGGGCCTGATTTGCGTTCGCCGTGTGCCGCGAGCGGCAGAAGCTTGCTCGGTACGTCCCCGAGCAACCAACCCCGCCGAACCGCACACCCGGCAACCCCCGCCCCTCCCACGAAGTTCGGCCCATGCCGCGAACCGCCCGCATCCCGGTCACCTCGGCCCTGCAGGGCTTCACCCCGCGGGTCCTTCGCCCGGCCGCCAAGCCACCGGAGCGCCGGGCTGCCGGGCTGCCGGGCTGCCAAGCCGCAGGATCGCCCAGCCGCCAAGTCGCCGGGTCGTCGGGTCGTCGGTCGACCCGGCGTCGCGGGGCCCCGGCCTGCGTCACCCACAGTCACAGAATTGTCACAACGTGGCATATGCGGGGGCCCGGCGGGGCTGGTCCGCACGAAGATGTCGGTCTGTTTGTTGCCGGGCATATCCGGCGCCCTGTGTGTTGGGGAACCTCAGGGGTGAGGGGTGGGGAATGAGTACTTATCGTTTCAATCCGCCGCCGGGTTGGCCTGTGCCGCCCGCGGGATGGATGCCGCCACCGGACTGGCGGCCCGACCCCTCCTGGCCTCCACCTCCCGTGGGATGGCAGCTGTGGGTTTCCGATGCCGGCCCCGCCGTCGACGGCCCCGCCTTCGGTCCTCCCGCGGGCTTCGCGGGGCCGGTCACTCCCGGGAGCCCCGCCGTGGTGCCGTCGCCGCGGAAGGGCGGGCTGTTCGGGCGGCGTCGGGGGGATGGAGGGTCCGAGGCCGACGAGCTGCGGGCGTGGATCGCGAGGACACAGGGGCTGGATGCCGCGCAGGTCGCCGGCCTCGTACGGCAGGTCGAGGCGGAGGCCGCCGCGCTGCGTGAGAAGGCGTCCGCCGAAGCCGTCGAGGAGGCCGAGGAGATCCGCAAGGAGGCTCGCGAGACGGCCAAGGAGATCCTCGACGACGGGCGCCGGACGGCGAAGGCGACCGAGCGGGTCCGCAAGGAGGCCGACCGGCACCGCAAGGACGTCCTCGACGCCGGACGGCGGCTCGCCGAGCTGCAGGCCCGGATCGTCAACGCCGACGAGACCGCCATGCTGCAGGAGGCCGGGATCTACGCCTACCGGCATGCGCTGCACGACGCGATCGCCTACCGGAGCCGGCTCGACACCCTGCAGAACGAGATCAAAACGCTCGCCCGGGCCGGCCGCGCCGTACAGGCGGCCACGGACTGGACGGTCAACGGCTCCAAGCGCGACGGGCAGAAGATGGTCCGCGACTTCTCCAAGCTCATGCTGCGCGCCTACAACGCCGAAGCCGACTACGCCGTGCGGTCGATGCGGCCGCACCGGCTGGACTCCCTCGTGGACCGGCTCTTCAAGAGCCGCGAGACCATCGCCAGGCTGGGCGCCACCATGCACATCCGTATCACCGACGAGTATCACAACGCGCGTGTACGGGAGTTGGAACTCACCGCCGACTTCCTGCAGAAGAAGGAAGAGGAGAAGGAGGCGCAGCGCGAGGTGCGCGCCCGGGAACGGGAGGAAGCGGCGGTCCAGCGGGAACTCGACCGGCAGCGCGAGAAGCTGAACAAGGAGCTCGGCCACTACCAGGCAGCCCTTGAACGCCTGCGCGAGCGCGGGGACGAGGCGGGTGTGGCGGAGATGCAGGCCAAACTCGCCGAGATCGACAGCGCTCTGCGGGACGTCGACTCTCGCGCGGCGAACGTCCGCGCCGGCTATGTCTACGTCATCTCGAACATCGGGTCCTTCGGCGACCGCATGGTGAAGATCGGCATGACTCGTCGGCTCGAACCCTTGGAGCGGGTATACGAGTTGAGCGGCGCGGCCGTGCCCTTCCGCTTTGACGTACACGCGCTGATCTTCAGCAAGGACGCGGTCGGACTGGAGACGGAACTCCACCGGCAGTTCGCCTCGCGGCGGGTCAACCAGGTCAACAGCCGCAAGGAGTTCTTCCATGTCACCCCGGCCGAGGTGCGCGACGCGCTGCAGCGGTTCGCCGGGCAGCATCTGATCGAGTTCACCGAGGAACCCCAGGCGCTCGAATGGCGCGCCGGCCGATGCAATGGCGGTGCCGGGACGTCCGGTGCCGGGGCGGGAGGCCTCGCGGCCCGTACGGCATGACGTGCGGCGGCGGAGGCCCCGGGTTTGTATCCACCCCGTATCACCCACCGCTTGGTTCCCCATCGGCTCACCCCGCCGGGCCCACGGGGCGCTCCCCCGCCCGGCCCCCTGTCGTATCGTTCCTTTCGATCCATCCGAGTCGCCCGCTGCGTACCGCTATGACCGGAAAGCGCGGTGCCGGGACTCGGTGCCCCCCGAACAGGAGCCCCCGTGTCCTCACCCCTCCCCGGTCCCGCTCCGGCCGCCCCGCACCCCGTCCGCATGCTGCTGGTCGAGGACGACGACCTCATGCGGCGGTCGTTCGCCGTGGCGCTGGAGCGGTACGGGTACGAGGTCGCGGTTGCCGCTGATGGGCTGGCCGGTCTTGAGGCCTTCCGGGAGGGCGGGTTCGATCTGCTGATCCTCGATGTCATGCTGCCCGGGCTCGACGGCATCGGGCTCTGCCGCCGGGTGCGGGAGAGCAGTCTCGTGCCGGTGCTCATGATGTCCGCCCGGGGGGACGGGCTCGATGTCGTCGCCGGGCTCGAGGCCGGGGCCGATGACTACGTCGTCAAGCCTGTCGATACGTATGTGCTCGTCGCCCGGATTCGGTCGCTTCTGCGGCGGGCCACTTACACTCCGGCCACCTCCACCAATCCCGAACTCCCTGGAGGACAAAGGGAGTTGCTCACCTTCGGGGAGCTTTCCATCGACACCGGCGGGCTGGAGGTCTTCGTCTCCGGTGCGCCCGTCGCGCTCACTCCCACCGAGCTGAAGCTGCTGCTCGCGTTCGCCGCTCACCCCGGCGTCGTCCTGGAGCGGCACACCCTCCTCCGCGACGTCTGGGAGTACGGGTGGGACGGGGACAGCCGGGTCGTGGACCTCTGTGTGCAACGGCTGCGCAAGAAGCTCGGGCGGGACCGGATCGAGACGGTCCGCGGGTTCGGCTACAAGTTCCGGCGTTGAGCACCGTGCGCCCCTTCCGGCCCGGCCCCGCAACCCCGGCGTCCGGCCCGCGCCCCGCCTCCCGCCCCCGTGAAGGCACCCTCGCCTCCCACCCCCGCAGGGCCCGCCTCGCCCTCACCTCCCTCCGCTGGAAGATCGCCGCGCTGGCCGCGGTCACCGCCTGCCTCGTCGCCGTCGCCGTCGGGCTGCTCGTGCACTTCTGGACCGCGCACGACATCCGCGAACGGGCCGAGATGCGCGCCTTCAACTCCGTCTACTCCGCCATGGACACCTACCGCCGCACCGGCACCCTCTCCGACGGCGCCCTGCTCGATCCCCCCGACCTCCCCGTCTCGCTCCGCCACCCCACCGACGGCGACCGGCACACCGCCTACGACGGCCACGTCGACGGGAACTCCGGGCCCACCGTCTGGGGTGCCCAGCGCGTCGCCGGGCCGGGCAGCCCCGTGCTGGCCGTCGAGGTCAACATGAACTCCGATCTCTACGGGCTGCGCCGGCTCGATGCGACCATGGCCGTCGCCTCGCTCGCCTCGGTCGCCGCCGCCGTGCCCCTCGCGGTGTACGGGGCCGGGCTCATCGGGCGGCGGCTTCGGCGGGTCTCCGAGACCGCGGGGCGCATCTCCGCCGGGGACCTCGACGCCCGGACCGGGCCCACCCAGGGCAACGACGAGGTGTCCGAGATCGCCGCCACCGTCGACCTCATGGCCGACAGCCTCGGCCGCCGGCTCCGCACCGAGCGCCAGTTCACCGCCGACGTCGCTCATGAACTCCGCACCCCTGTCGGCGGGTTGCTCGCCGCCGTCGATCTGCTGCCGGACGGAGAGGACGTGGATCTGGTACGGGGGCGCGTTCGCGACCTCCGGGGGCTCGTCGAGGACCTCCTGGAGATCTCCCGGCTCGACGCCGGGGCCGAGCAGCCCGTCCACGCCCACGTCCCCCTCGACGCCGTCGTCCGCGAGGCCGTCACCCGTACCGGGCTCGATGCCGGGATCAGCGTCGCCGAGGGCACGCACACCGTCGAGACCGATCCCCGTCGGCTCGAACGGATCGTCAGCAATCTCGTCGTCAACGCCCACCGGCATGGCGCCGGGCCCGTCGAGGTCGGCGTCTCGGACCGTACCGTCGTCGTACGCGACCACGGCCCCGGGTTCCCCGCCGACCTGCTGCGCGACGGGCCCCGCCGCTTCCATACCGGGGCCGAGGAGCGCGGGGCCGGGCACGGGCTCGGCCTGACCATCGCGCTCGGCCAGGCCCACGTCCTCGGCGCCGAGCTCCGCCTCGACAACGCCCCGGACGGCGGGGCCGTCGCCACCCTGCGCCTGTAACGCCGCCCCGGACGGCGGAGCCCGCGCACCCCACACCTGAAACACCGCCCCGACCCGCGGAGCCCGCGCCACCCCGCACCTGAAACACCGGGCCCTACAGAACTGCTGCGCACCGGCGCCTTCGCCGATACACAGCCGCCCAGGCCCGGATACGTACCCCGGACACCCTTTCCAGTGCCCCCTCCCGCACTCGAAGTGGAGTCCCCGTGACCGCGCAGCCCCTCGCCCCGTTCCCGCCCCGCCCGGCCCCCGGCATCGCGGCCGCCACCACCGAGCTGTCGAAGGTCTACGGCAGTGGTGACACCCGGGTCGTCGCCCTGGACCGGGTCAGCATCGGGTTCCGGGAGGGCGAGTTCACGGCGATCATGGGGCCCTCCGGGTGCGGCAAGTCCACCCTGATGCACTGTGCCGCGGGGCTCGACTCGGCCAGTTCCGGGTCGGTGCACATCGGCACCACCGAGCTCGGCTCCCTCAACGACCGGCAGCTCACCGAGCTCCGCCGGGACCGGATCGGGTTCATCTTCCAGGCGTTCAACCTGCTCCCCACGCTGACCGCCCTGGAGAACATCACCCTCCCCATGGACATCGCGGGGCGCAGGCCCGACCGGGCCTGGGTCCAGCGGATCATCGGCATGGTCGGGCTCTCCGACCGCCTCGCGCACCGGCCCGCCCAGCTCTCCGGCGGACAGCAGCAGCGCGTCGCCGTGGCCCGCGCGCTGGCCTCCCGGCCCGCGATCGTCTTCGGCGACGAGCCCACCGGCAACCTCGACTCCCGCGCCGGCGCCGAAGTCCTCGGCTTTCTGCGCGACTCCGTACGCGAACTCGGCCAGACCGTCGTCATGGTCACCCACGACCCCGTCGCCGCCGGCTACGCCGACCGCGTCGTCTTCCTCTCCGACGGATCCCTCGTCGACGAGATGGTGCGCCCCACCCCGGACCGCGTCCTCGACCGGATGAAGGAATTCGACACCACCCGGCCCGCCCGCAGCTGACGCCCAGTCACCTCATGTGTCCCATCGGCCATTTGCTGAAAGTCCACCCATGCTGAGAACCGCCCTGCGCAACGTCCTCGCGCACAAGGCCCGTCTGGTCATGACCGTCCTCGCGGTCTGTCTGGGTGTCGCCTTCGTCTGCGGCACCCTCGTCTTCGCCGAGTCCTCCGCCGCCGCCTACCGCGGCGCCGCGTCGAAGAACTTCGCCGGCATCGCGGTCACCGTGACCCCGAAGGACCCCCCGCCCGGGACCCCCGCCGACCGGCCCGCCGACGTGCTCGACGACGCCCTCGTACGGAAGCTGGCCGGCGTGCCCGGAGTCACCGCCGTGCGGCCCTCCGTCGACGGCTCGGCCACCCTCAACGCCGCCGACGGCAGCCCGCTGCGGGCCGGCAAGGCGTGGGCCAACCTCGCCGCCGCCTACGTACCGAACGCGGACGGCAAGGACAGCCGCTATCCCCTGGCCGAGGGGCGCGCGCCCGCCAACGACGGCGAGATGGCCGTCGACCGCGGCACCGCCGACGCCGGGCATCTCCGCGTCGGCGACCTGGTCACGCTCGCCACCGACGGGCCCGTCATGACCAAGCGGCTCGTCGGCATCGTCACCACCGAGGACACCCGGGTGACCGCGGGCGGCACCCTCGCCCTGTTCGACAAGGCCACGGCGCAGCGCTTGTTCACGACCCCGGGCCACTACACCTCGATCGATCTCGCGGGCGAAGCCAGGACCGACCAGGTCACCGCCCTGCTCCCGGCCGACCGCGCCCTCGCCACCAGCGGCGCCGCGCAGGCCGCCCAGCAGGCGACGAACGTCGACATGATGACCCGGGGCCACCAGAAGATGCCGAAGATCTTCGCCGGGGTCGCGCTGTTCATCGGGTCGTTCCTCATCGTCAACACCTTCACGATGCTCGTCTCGCGGCGGACCCGCGAGATCGCGCTGCTCCGGGCGATCGGCGCCACGCGCCGCCAGGTGGTGCGGTCCGTGCTGTGGGAGGCCGTTCTGGTCGGGCTCGCCGCGTCGGCGGCCGGGTTCGTCGCCGGGCTCGGCATCGCCTCCGTACTGCCCGACCTGCTCGGCACCGCCCAGGACCCGCTCCCGCACGGTCCGTTGGTGATCGGAGCGCGTCCGGTCGTGGCGGCGCTCGGCGTCGGCGTGGGCATCACCGTGCTCGCCGCCTGGCTGCCGTCCCGCAGGGCCGCGAAGATCGCGCCCATCGAGGCGCTGCGCTCGGCCGAGCAGCCGCCCACCCCCGCCGCGTCCCGGACACGCACGGCACTCGGCGCGATCCTGCTCGTCGCCGGAGCGGGGCTGCTCGTCTCGCTCACCGGCGCCAAGGACGCCTCCGACGCCAACCTCCAGAACGCCATGGCCGGCTGCGCTCTGCTCGTCGCCGCCCTGATCACGCTCGCGCCGCTGCTCGCCGTCCCCGTGATCCGGCTCGGCGGTCGGCTGACCGGCCGGTTCGGGGTCACCGGGCGCCTCGCCCGCGAGAACGCCCTCCGGGATCCGCGACGTACGGCGGCCACCGCGTCCGTCCTCATGATCAGTACGGCGCTGGTCGCCGGGCTCGCGGTCATCGGCGACTCCACCTCGGGGGCACTCGACCGCCAGGCCGCGTCCGGCCTCAGTGCCGATTACGTGATCGGCAGCCGCACCACCACGACCGCCATCGACCCGGCCGCCCTGAAACGCGTGGCCGACACCCCCGGCGTGGAGACCGCCTCCGCCGTCGCCGACTCCACCCTGTTCACCGGCGGCACTGTCCGCAGCATCTCCGGCGTCGACCCCGCCACCGTCGACAGGGTCGTACAACTCGACTTCGTCAGCGGCTCGTCGAAGGATCTGGGGCCCGGCCGGATCGCCCTCTCCAGCTCCGTCGCCCGGGAGCAGGGCGTGAGCACCGGCGGCACGGTCAACGCCCACATCGGCCCGGGCAACGACTTCAAGCCGTACACGGTCGTCGGCGTCTACCGGGACAATCCCATCGCCGACGACGCGCTCGGCGCCCGCAGCGAGGTCCAGGAGCACAGCTTCAAGCCCGGCACCGTCCAGCGGATCCTCGTGCGCACCGACGGCGGCGCCGTCTCGAAGACCACCGGGGACCGGCTGCGCACCGCCACCGGCAACAGCCCGCTCGTACAGGTCAAGGACCGCGAGGAGCTCGTGCACGAGGCCGCCGGGTCCCTGGGCGAGCTGCTGACCCTGATGTACGGGCTGCTCGCCATCGGGGTCGTGATCTCGCTGCTCGGCATCGTGAACACCCTCGCGATGTCGGTCGCCGAGCGCACCCGCGAGATCGGCGTGCTGCGCGCCATCGGCATGGACCGGTCCGGGATCCGGCGGATGATCCGGCTCGAAGCGGTGACCGTCGCCGCGTTCGGCACGCTGCTCGGCCTGGGGGGCGGCCTGTTCGGCGCCTGGGCGGTCGGCTCGCTCGCGGGCGGGGCGATGACGCAGTACTCCCTCTCTCTGCCCTGGGGCACGCTGCTGCTCGTGTGCCTCGTCTCGCTCACGATCGGCGTGGTCGCGGCGGCCGTCCCGGCCCGCAGGGCCGCCGCGCTGAGCCCGCTGGAGGCCGTCGCCGAGACGTGATCCGGTCCCGGCCCCACGCCGTGGCAGACTCGGCAGAAGTACCTGCCGGAGGGGGGAAGGCGTGGGGTCGTCGGAGTTGCTCATCGTCCTCGACCGGGACGGGAGTACGCCGTTGCAGCAGCAGGTCTGCGACCAGATCACGGCGCTGGTCCGGGCCGGACAACTGCGGCCGGGGGACAGCGTGCCCGCCTCGCGCGAGCTCGCCCAGCAGCTCGACGTGTCGCGGACCGTCGTCACCCGGGCCTACGAACTGCTGCGGGCCAACAACGTCATCACGGCCAGGCGCGGCTCGGGCACGAAGGTCGCGCCCCAGGCGGCCGCCCCGCCCCAACGCCCCACGCCGAAGGCCGCGTTCGCACCCCAGCCGCCCCGCGCCACCGACGGCAGCAGCGCTCTGTGGCAGCCCTGGGAGCCGCCGCCCACGCACCACCCGAGCACCGCCCTCGACTTCCGGCACGGCACCCCGGCGCTCGCCGAGTTCCCCGTCGCCCGCTGGCGCCAGTCGCTGCACGACGCGTACGGCCGCGCCGACGTCGCCGCCCTCGGGTACGGGCCCGCCGAGGGCTCGCCCACGCTGCGGACCGAGATCGCCACGCTGGTCCGCCAGAGCCGGGCCCTGGACGCCTCGCCCGACCACATCATGGTGACCAGCGGCGCCACCCAGGCCCTCGACATCCTGGTCCGGATGCTGGTCGGGCCGGGCGATGTGGTGGTCATCGAGGACCCGAGCCACACCGTGCTCCGTCAGGTCTTCGGCTGCTCGCAGGCGAGCGTGGTGCCCGTTCCGGTGGACGAACAGGGCCTGCGGGTGGGCGACATCGACGCCTGCGTACGCGCGCACGGGCACGACCCGGCGCGCGTGAAGCTGGTGTACGTGACGCCCTCGCACCAGTTCCCCACCGGCGTCATCCTGTCCGAGGGACGACGGCGCGGGCTCCTGCACTGGGCGTACGAACACGGGGCGGTCGTCCTGGAGGACGACTACCACAACGAGTTCACGTTCACCGGCGAGCGCCTTCCCGCGCTCGCCGCCGAGCGGCACCGCGACACCGTCGTCTACGTCGGCAGCTTCAGCAAGACGCTCTTCCCTGCGCTGCGCATCGGCTACGCGGTCCTGCCGCAGCCCCTGGTGCAGCCCTTCCTCGGCATCAAGTGGATCACCGACCGGCTCACTCCCACGGTCGCCCAGGACGCCCTCGCCGACTTCATCTCCACCGGCGCCTACGCCCGCCACATCAGCCGCATGACCCGCCTCTACCGCCAGCGCCGAAGCCGCCTCCTCGAAGCGCTGTACGAGCACTTCGGGGCCGAGGTCCGCATCTCCGGCGAGGCGGCGGGCCTGCACGTCCTGGTCACGCTGACCGGCGCGCGCGGCATCCCGGAGGAGCGGATCGCCGAGGTCGCGGCCGGGCACGGGGTGCGGATCTACCCCGCGTCGGGCTACTTCGTCCAGGACCCGCCCGCCGAGCCGACCTTCCTCATGGGCTACGCGGCCCTGCCCGCGCCGCGCATCACCCGAGGCGTCGACCTCTTGGCGGACGCGGTACGGGAAGCGACGGGAGGAGCGTCCGCCTGCCGCTGAGCCACGGTGCGTCGACGCTAGGGCTCCGTGAAGCGCGGCCGGTGGAAGCGGTCCCGCAACGCATACGGCACCGTGCAGTCGAAGTGGGCCTTCGCCGTGCGGCCGTCGGCCGAGACCGTGGGCGAGTACGCCGGGGACTGCGTCGGGTCCAGCGGGAAGCCGAGCCGGTCGGGCAGGACCGCCACGTCGCGGTCGGCCTGGAGCCGGGTGGTCATCGCCCACCACAGGTCCGCGTCCGATTCGACGTCGACGTCCTCGTCCACCGAGACGGCCAGCTTGGCCATCCGGAACTCCTCCAGGACCGACTCGGCCGCCTTGCGCACCGCCTCGTCGTCCGCCGGCGACCGCTTGGACCGCCACTGGAGTACGACCATGAGCTGGCCGCCCCCCGCCGTGTGGCAGTGCACGGCCCGCACCGGAGCGTCCAGCTCCCGCAGCCGCGCGAGCACCGCCGCCTCCATCCCGAAGCCGAGCAGCACCGACTGCTCGTGCCCCGGCCCCGAGACGGTCTGGAAGATGGCACCGTCGCGGGCCGTGATCCCGGTGACCCGCACGGTCGGCAGACCGGGGTGCGCCCGCCCCTGGTACCCGAGGAACTCCGGTGTGGCATAAGGCCCCCGGGGATTCTCCGGAGCCACATCGCCCACCAGCTCGCCCTCGATCACATACTCCGCGTGCGCGATGCACTCCGCCGCCACGGTCCGGCAGTCCGTCAGCTCGACCGGAGCCCCGCCCAGCGCGCCCGCCACCGCCAGTTCGTCAACACCCGCCGGTACCAGGGATGTCGGACAGCACGACGAAAGGAGCACCGCCGGGCCGAGGCCCACGTGGATCGCCACCGGCAGGTTCGCGCCCCGGCGGCGGGCCGCGAGGTGGGCGGCCTCCAGGTCGCGGCCCGGCACCATCCAGATGGAGAGCCGGTCGGGCCCCTGGACGCACATCCTGTGGACGGAGAGGTTGCGTACGCCGGTGTCGGGGTCGGTCGCCAGGACCGCGCCGAGCGTCAGGTACGGGCCCGCGTCCTCGCCGGTCAGGACCGGCACGGGCAGCGCCGTCAGGTCCGGCGCGAGCAGGGTGCGCGCGGGCTCCCGGCCGCCCCGGGTGCGCACCGGCGGGACCGGCGCGGCCACCGCGGCCAGGAGCCGGTGCGGCAGTTCGGCCGGGGTGGTCCCGAGCAGGGCCGCCGCCCGGCGCCGGGTTCCGTACAGGCCGATGAGGACCGCCCGGCCGCTCGGCCCGACCCGCTCGAAGAGGACGGCGGGGCCGGGGCCGGTCGGCGGCGGGGCCGGTGTCCCGGCCCACTTCGCGTACCGGGCGGAGACCCCGAACCGGGCCGGGACCTCCTCCCGTTCCCGCACCAGCTCGCCGGGCATGGGATCGAGCCCGGCGAGCGCGGTGCGGAGATCGGCGAGCCGGCGCCCTGTCATGCCGCGCCCTCGCGGACCTTCCGGGCGTCGGCCGCGGCGGCCCGGCGTTCGGCGAGCAGACCCATCTGAAGATCGGTCAGCTCCGTGATCAGGGTGCGGTAGACGCTCTCGGCGATGCCCGGCGGCATGCCCTCCTCGGCCGCGAGGTGCCGCACCTTGTCGATGACCTGGGCGACCCGGCCGGGCGAGCGAACCGTCTCCTCGTCGTTCTTGAACTCTGTCAACTCCCGTACCACAGCCGTGCGTTGGGCCAGCAGGGCGATGATCTGCCGGTCCAGGGCGTCGATGGAGACGCGCAGCTCGTCGATGCGTTCCGGTCCGGTCACGGGGCGGGGACCTCGTCGATCACGTACACGACGGTCTGCTCGGTGTCGGAGCCCTGCGAGCGGTGCCGCTCGTCGCCGGGGATGACGAAGCCCATGCCGGGACGGCACGGCACCGAGCGGTCGTCGAAGTGGATCGTGAACTCGCCCTGGAGCACATAGCCCTGGTGGCCGTGCTCGCACCACTTCAACTCGTTGAATCCGGGGGGCAGTTCGAGCAGACGGACCCTGCGTCCGCCGGTGTAGGCGATCTTCACCCGGCCGACGGCGCCGGGCTTGTCCCACTTCTCCCACGGGATGGCGTCGAAGTCGATGCCGACCAGGGCGGGGGTGGTGGTGCTCATGACGGGGCTCTCCTCGGTGATGGCGATCAGTGGCTCAGGAAACGGAACGGCTGCGCTCCACACGCTCGTTGCGGTCGTCCAGGGGCAGCACCGGCTCGCCCGTGGCCGAGCGGTGCCTGCGCAGCAGCAGGGTCATGTCGATCATGCGGTGGGTCATTCGCTCCAGGGCGTCGAGGCCCTCGGTGTCGTTCAGGCCCGGCTCCGGCGCGGTGTTGCGGATCAGCGCCGGGAAGCCGCTGCCGACCAGGATCATCCGGTTGAGCAGCAGGTTGTCGACGAGCTGGTTGTGCACGGAGGCATCGCTGTAGCGGCGGCCGGTGACGATGATGCCGCCGACCTTGTTGGCCAGCGGGCGGTCGAAGCGCAGAAACCCGACGCCCGCCCGCTCGATGAAGATCTGCATGAGGTGCGCGAGGCCGAAGCCGTGCACGGGCACGGCGTAGATGATGCCGTCGGCGCGCTTCATCTCCTCGACGATGGCCGGCATGTCGTCCGGCAGCGCGCACGGGATGGTGCGGCTGTTGCAGTCGCCGCACGGGCTGCACGGCGAGATGCGGTGGTCGCGCAGATACACCGTGCGGAACGCGGCTCCCCGGCCCCGCACCAGCTCTCCGGCGTAGTCGAGCGCGAGATCGGTGTTGCCGCCCGCCCGCTCGGACCCCGATATGCCGAGGATGACGGGTTTCTCGGTACGTACTGCTCCTTGCATGTGCTTCCCCCCTTGCCTACTGGTCCCACGGGGGCGGGCCGTGGCGGCCCGCCCCTCCCCCGGACCGTCGGTCAGTCCTTGAGCTTTCCGGCGAAGTAGTCGATGTACGCCTGCATGTCGAAGTGGCCGTGCCCGGAGAGCGAGAACAGGATGCTCTTCGACTCGCCGGACTCCTTGCAGGCCAGCGCCTCGTCGATGGCCGCGCGCACGGCGTGGGTCGACTCGGGCGCGGGCACGATGCCCTCGTTGCGGGCGAAGGTGACGCCGGCCTCGAAGCAGGCGGTCTGCGGCACGGCCCGCGCCTCCAGGAGGTCGAGCTCCTTCAGCTGGCTGATGATCGGCGACATGCCGTGGTAGCGGAGCCCGCCCGCGTGGATGCTCGGCGGCACGAAGTCGTGGCCCAGCGTGTGCATCTTGGTGAGCGGCGTCATCCCCGCCGTGTCGCCGAAGTCGTACTCGAACGTGCCCTTGGTCAGCGTCGGGCAGGACGACGGTTCCACCGCGATCGCCCGCACCGAGCGGCCGCCGCGCATCTGCTCGCCCAGGAACGGCAGGGCGAGCCCGCCGAAGTTGGAGCCGCCGCCGGCCGCGCCGATCACGATGTCCGGGTAGTCCTCGGCCAGCTCCATCTGGAGCAGGGCCTCCTTGCCCATGATCGTCTGGTGCATCAGGACGTGGTTGAGCACCGAGCCGAGCGCGTACTTGGCGGTGCCGCCGCTCTTCACGGCCGCCTCGACGGCCTCGGAGATGGCGAGCCCCAGGCTGCCGGGGGAATTCGGGTCGGCGGCGAGCGCCGCGCGCCCGGCCTCGGTGAGCTCGCTGGGGCTCGCGGTGACGCTGGCGCCGAACGTCTCCATCAGGCCCCGGCGGTACGGCTTCTGCTGGTAGCTGACCTTCACCATGTACACCTCGCAGACGAGGCCGAAGTACTGGCAGGCGAGCGAGAGGGAGCTGCCCCACTGCCCGGCGCCGGTCTCCGTGGTGAGGCGCTCCACGCCCGCCTGCTTGTTGTAGTACGCCTGCGGGATCGCGGTGTTGGGCTTGTGGCTGCCCGCCGGGCTGACGCCCTCGTTCTTGAAGTAGATGCGGGCCGGGGTGTCGAGAGCCTTCTCCAGGCGCCGGGCCCGCACCAGCGGGCTCGGCCGCCACTGCTGGTAGACGTCGATGACGGCGCCCGGGATGTCGACCTCGCGGTCGGTGGAGAACTCCTGGGCTATCAGCTCCGCCGGGAACAGCGGCTCCAGGTCGGCCGGGGTGATGGGCTCGCGGGTGCCGGGATGCAGCATCGGGTCCAGCGGCTTCGGCAGGTCGGCGACCACGTTGTACCAGGTGGTGGGGATCTGGGCTTCGGACAGGAGGAACTTCGTCTGGGACATGGACACTTTCCTGTGAGTGGAGTGGAGCCGGTACGGAGTGACTCGGACGGGGGAGGTCTAGGTGTTCGCCGGGGCCGCCTTAGGCTCCGCGTCGGCGCCGGTCCTGAGCGCGGCGGACGGCCTGATCCGCAGGAGCGCGAAGCCGGCCATGCCGATGAGCGGGGCGAGCAGCAGCGTCACGAAGACGGGCCGGTAGCCGTCGGACGACCACAGCACGCCCAGACCGACCGGCACGACGAGCCGGGCCAGGCCCAGGACGAAGCCGTTCAGGGCCATGAAGCTGCCGACGCGGCGCTCGTCCACATGGTCGGCGACATAGGTGGGCACGACGACCGACACGATGATCTCGCCGAGCGTCCACACCACGGTGGAGAGCAGCAGCGCGGGCAGCGAGAACCCGAAGACGATCACGCAGAGCCCGAGCGTCCACAACAGCCCCGCGACCATGAGCAGCGTCTTGGTGCCGTAGCCGCGCATGTTCTTCTCCATGAACAGCCCGAGGCTCACCACGACGACGCTGTTGATCGTGTAGACGGCGCCGACCAGACCGGCCGAGTCGTGCAGGACGGTCGTCACCGCGAGCGGCAGCGCGTATTCGAGGCCGATGAGCGGCACGACGTAGAAGAAGGAGACGAGCACGAGCAGCAGGACATGATGGTGCCCGAGCAGACCCGAACTCCCCTTTTCCTTGGACGAGTTGGCGTCCTCCGGCTTCTTGGCGCGCCGGTCGCGCGGCACCCAGAGCGTGATCATCGCAGCGCACAGCAGGCCCGCGAGGATGTTGCCCGCGAACATCACGTGGTACGAGTACGCGGCGGCGACCCCGCCCAGGAGCGGGCCCACGCCCATGCCGAGGTTGTTGCCGACGTAGCTGATCGTGTACGCGAACGGGCGCTGCTCGGGGGTGGTGAGGTCGGCGACCAGGGTGTTGGAGGCCGGGCTGAACATGCCCATGCCGACGAGGGCGACGAAGAGCAGTGCCGCGTACGTCCAGGGCGCGCCGTCGAGCAGGGCGAGGCCGAGATAGCCGGCCGCGTTGAGGATCAGCGCGCTCAGCAGTGCCGTACGCCGGCCCTTCAGGTCGCACAGCGGGCCGCTCAGGAGGCTGCCGACCAGGAGGCCCGTGCTGCCGATGGAGATGAGCAGGCCCGCCTCGCCGGGGCTGAGGTCCTTGCCGCGCACCAGGTAGACGGCGAGCAGCGGGAAGACGAACATGCCGGCGCGGTTGACGAAGGAGGCGAGGAACAACACCCGTAAGGCGAGCGGGAGTTCCTTGAAGCGCGCGACCCACACCATGGCTCTAGGCCTCGGTCTCGACGCGGAAGCTGTCCCGGACGGTCTTGAAGCGGGCCTTCACGTCCTCGAAGTCGACGCCTTCGCACACGTACCAGCCGAGTACGTCGTTGGACGCGGTCGGCGGGGCGAGGACGTCGCCGACGTGCTTCCACACGTCGGCGTCCACCACGCCTTCCAGGGCGACGAGTTCGGCCGCCGAGGTGATGGCGGTGATCGTCCCGTACTCCCCGGAGGAGAGGTATTCCGTGCCGACCTCCGGGCCGAGCCGGGCCGCCGGGCGGTGCTCGGGGTCGAGCTCCAGGCGGCACCACTCACCCGCGAGGTTGATGCCGCGCCCGGCCTCGATGGCGGGCACGATCGAGCCGCCGCCGGCCCGGGCGCCCGCCTCGCCGAAGACGATCTCGCCGTCGTCGAGGAGGAAGAACTCGGCGTGCACGACACCGGTGCTCAGGCCGAACCCGCGCAGCACCACCCTGTTCAGTTCCAGGATGCGGCGCTCGCGCTCGGACAGGTCGTGCTTGCGGGAGATGGTGCCGCCGGGCTCGTCCCGGTACTCCAGGACGGAGTAGGTGTACTGGGAGAGCTGCTCGAAGACGGCCTCGCCGCGCTGGAAGAGGGAGTCGACGTGGAACTCGGTGCCGCGGACGAATTCCTCGACGCGGTATTCGTGCCGGTCGTCCCCCATCTCGCTCCAGACGCGGTCGAGTCCGTCCCGGTCGTCCACGCGGTAGGTGTTGCCGCAGGCCCAGCCCGCGTACGGCTTGATGACGACCGGGTAGCCGACCTCCTCGGCGAACTCGGCGACGGCCGTCACGGTGTCGGGGCGGCAGGAGCGGGCGACGCGCACGCCGAGCTCCTCGGCCCTGCGGTGCATGACGTTCTTGTCGCGGAAGTTGAGTGCCTGGTCGGGGGTGAGGCCGGGGATGCCGTGGTCCCTGCGGGCCCGGCTCGCGGGCAGCACGTCGCCCTCGAACAGCGGGAAGATCCGCTCGATGCGGTGCTCGGCGACGATGGCGCCGACCGCCGCACGCACGGCCGCCGTGTCGTCCAGGTCGGCGTGGTACTGGGGCAGCCCGTCGGCCTCGGGTGCCTCCCAGCCGGTGGGCAGCAGCACCACACTGGCCACGCCGAGCTCGGCGGCGGCCGCGACGACACTGCGGAACTGGGCGGTGTAGCGCCCCGCGGCGGGCCGGTAGACCACCAGGATCGAGGGGTTCATGCGGTGCTCCTCATACGAGAGACGAGTCCGGGTTCCGGGTCCGATTCCGGACTCCTCCGGAGAGTGGGCTGCGGCATCAGCGGACGGTCGCGGCCGACGGGGCGGTGAACAGCTCCCCGCTCGGCGCGGTCCGGTCGAGCACCAGCGGCCGTCCCGGCTCGCCGCCGAGCTCGGTGAGCGCCACGACGAGCCGGTCGAGGGCCTCGTCGACGACGGCCCGGCCGCCCTCGTGCGCGGACTCCACGGTGAGCAGCAGCCTGCGGCGGCCCACGTCGGTCTTGACCACGTCGCCCTGGCGCCAGTTCCAGCGCCGCGAGTGCGCGCGGCCCTGCCCGTCGGCGTAGACGACCTCGCCCGGTTCGGGGGTCTCGGTGGCGTCGGGTGCGCCGAGCGGCGCGAAGACCTCGTTCCCGTACGCGAGCCGCACCTCCAGCCCGCCCTGGATGTCGCCCACGTCGCAGGACGCGACGGGCAGCCGGCTGTCCAGGGAGACCGCGTTGCACAGGTCGACCAGGGCGTTGATCCGGGGCAGCCGGTCGCCCTTGGCCACCCGGCGAAGGACCGACTCGGCGGCGCAGGGGAACTTGTTCGGGTTGACGTCGACCGTGCGGTAGGCGTCCCGCCAGGCGGCGATCGCGGGCAGCGCGGACACGTCCGCCTTGCTGAGCCCGGCCGTGTGCAGCGCGTCCTCGGCGGCGGTGAGCCGCGCGTCCACCTTCTCCGACTCCCGCACCACATCGACGTCCGGTACGGCGATCAGGCCGAGCACATAGCCGGGCACCCGCTCGCCGAGCCGCGCGTCGATGGTGACGGTGAGGGCGCCGGCGAGGCCGGGCCTGCTGGGGGAGGTCTCCATGGAGGTGGGTTCCTTCGGTTCCGTGGCCGGTCCGGTCCGGGGCTGGTCCGTGACCGGTCGTGGCTGTTTCGGGGCGGACCGCTGATGACGGTCCGACATTAGGGAGCGGGCAGGGGCGCGGCTGTGGCCAATTCCCGGGAAATCCAGAAGTCCACTTGGGGCCCGGCCCGCCCCCTCTCAGCCGGACTTCCCGGTCGCCGGGGCGGGCGCGGCGGGGGCCTGTCGGCCGGCCGCCGGGCCCCCGTCCTTCACCCGTACGCCGATGAGCGCCGTCCCCAGGGCGAGCACCGCGAGGACCGCGCCGAGCTGGCCGAGCCGGTCCAGGCCGTGTGCGCCGCCGTGGGCGATCACCCGGCCGCCGATGAAGCCGCCGAGGGAGATGCCCGCGAAGGTGGCCGAGGAGTTCAGGGAGAGGAGCAGCGGCCCGGAGGTGGGTGCGATCGCGAACAGGCGGTGCTGCTGCGGGGGTTGGGTGGACATCGCGGTGATGCCCCAGGCGGCCATGGCGAGTACGGCGGTGGCCAGCCCGTCCCGGGTCAGGGGCAGGGTGGCCAGGACCACGGCAAGCCCCGCGACGGACGCGAGCAGCACGGGCGTCGCGCCGAACCGGTCGGTGGCCCGGCCGCCCAGGACCGTACCGCCCACCGCGAGCACGCCGAAGACGAGGAGCAGCAGCGCGAGCGTGGTGCCGTTGCCGTCGGTGGCCGGGGCGAGCACCGCGCCGATGTACGTCAGGACCAGATAGCCGCCGGTCATGAACAGCAGGGTGGTGAGCACGGTGAACAGGACGCGGGCGTCCCGCACCGGGGCGAGCCGGGCCGCGAGCCCGGGCGACGCGGGCAGCCGCACCTCGGGAAGCCCGCCCGCGACGGCGGCCGCGCACACCGCGCCGAGTCCCGCGAGGAGCCAGAACGTGGAGCGCCATCCCAGGTCGGCGGCCAGCCAGGTCCCGAACGGCACGCCCGCGACGGTCGCCGCGGAAAGCCCGCCGAGCACCACCGCCATGGCCCGGCCGCGCCGCTCGGGCGCGGACAGGGCGGCGGCGGAGGCGGAGGCCGCCGGGATGTAGAGCGCGGCGCCCGCTGCGGTCGCGACCCGGGCCGCGAGCAGCCAGCCGAGACTCGGGGCGAGCGCGGACGCCGCGTTTCCGAACGCGAAGACGACGAGCGAGACGACGAGCACGGTACGCCGATCGACCCGCCCGGTGAGCGCGCCCAGCACGGGCGCGAGCACGGCGTAGGTCAGCGCGAAGACGGTACTGACCCACCCCACATCGGCAAGGCTGGATTTCAGTCCCTCGACGACTTCGGGCAGCACCCCGGCCACCACGAAGGTGTCCGTGCCGATGGCGAACGCGCCCACCGCGAGGACCGGGAGGACGGGAAGTACAGCTCGGGTCCTGCTCATCACGAGGCTCCAGCCGGGACGCGGGTACGGAAGGGGGTGGGGTCGCCCGCCACGGGGGCGCCACCGAGCAGCACGAGTTCGATGGCGCCGGGGCGGCTGAGGACGGTGATGTCGTCGGCGGGGTCGCCGTCCGTGACGACGAGGTCGGCGAGCCGGCCCGCCGCGACCACACCGGCGTCGTCCCCGCGCCCGGCGAGCCGCGCGCCGTTGGCGGTGGCCCAGGTCAGCACGGTGGGGGCGGGGATGCCCGCCATGGTGACGTACAGCTCGAGTTCCTTGGCGTAAGTGCCGTGCGGGGTCCAGGCGAAGCCGAAGTCGTCACCGGCCACGACCGGGATGCCGAGCTCCACCATGAGCGGCAGGATCCGCAGCGTGTTGTCGATCTCGGCCTCGAACTCCAGCGTCTCCAGGTACTCGCTGGTCTTGCCGTGCTCGGCGCCGGTGGTGAGCAGCATGTGCGGCTGGTAGAGGCTCGGCACGACGAAGATCCCGCGCTCGGCGATGGCGTCGAGCGCGGCGTCGTCGGCGTAGGTGGCGTGATCGATGACGTCGACGTCCGCGGCGATGGCGTTGCGGATCCCGCCGAGCCCGCGGGAGTGGGCCCGGACTTTCGCGCCGAGCCGGTGGGCGGTGTCGGCGGCAACCTTCAACTCCTCGGCGGTGAAGAGGAGTTCATGAGACCGCCCATTGGGAAAGGTGTCGTCCCCGGACGAGAAGACCTTGACGATCTCGGCGCCCTGGGCGATCTCGCCGGCGACGTACTCGGCCATCTCCTCCGGGGTGTCCGCGAGCCGCATCAGATCGGACGGGATCCGCTTCTTGACCTCGGGGTTACGGCGCTCGGGCGGCCCGGACACCATCAGGTCCCGGCTGCACGGGGTGATCCGGGGCCCGGCGAGGCGTCCCGAGTTGACGGCGCGCCGCAGGGCCATGTCGATCCCGGCGACGGATCCGGCCCCGACGAACGCGGTGTAGCCGAGCGCGAGGAGGTTGGTGGTGTTCTCGGCGGCGGCGAGGGTGACTTCGGGGATCGAGTGCTTGAACAGCATCTCCCGCCCGTCGAGAACGTTCAGGTAGGCGATGTGGGTGTGGCCGAGGGTCATGCCGGGCATGACGGTGCGGCCGTCGAGGTCGAGCACGTCGATGCCGTCGGCGTGCAGGGGGGCGAGGCCTTCGGGGAGGACGGCCTCGATGCGCCCGCCGTCGATCAGCACGCTGCGGTTGGGGAGCGAGGCTCGCCCGAGGCCCTCCTGCACGGTGGCTCGGTGGAGCAGGGTCTTGCGTGACATGGGTTCTCCAAACCAGTGGTAATGAATTCCGCAGTACCGAGCGCACCCCCTGGGGCTCCGCCCCAGACCCCGTTTTCGCGCCTCAAGGGCGCTCGTCCTCAATCGCCGGACGGGCTGGGTGAGCGGGAGCCAGGGTCTGCCATCGGCTGACAGGCTGAAGATTCCGGTGCCGGCCATGACCAGCGCTGCCAGGGGCGCGGGGAACTGCGCGAGCAGCCACGCACGGTCCGCAGCCTGACGGCCGTCGGGGGTCCGGGGCACAGTCCGGGGAAGCCTGCGGCCACCCACGATCCGCGGCCAGAGCACCGCACACCAAGCCCGCTCGGCCGGAGCGAACCCCCCATCTACCCACTCCCCCCGGAGGGCTCACGCTCCGCCCGCCCGAACAGCGTCCAGATGATCTCCGCGCCGGGCCGCGTGGCCACCCACCGCAAGCCGTGCGCACGCACACCCGGCGCGTTGGTGACGGCCAGTTCCGCACCCCCGTCCGCGAGGATCGACGCCGCGTGCTGAGTGGAGGACGCCTCCACCCACACGACCTCCCGCCCCCGCAGCGACGCCGGTACGACCTCCGCGTAGATCCGCCGCACCTCCCACATCGCGGCGACGGACACCGGCCCCTCCCCCGGCGGCAGCGGCACGCCGGGCGCCGCAGCGATCCCGTACTCGGGCGTGGCCTGCGGGAAGAACGCCCGCAGGCGCAGATCCCGATGCCAGTGGAACCCGGTGAGCCCGCCGTAAGCACTGGGCACGAGCGCCAACTCCACTCGCTCACGCAGAAGTTGATCCAGTACGTCGTCGAATGTGGCGAACAGTTCGACCCGCAGACCGTGCTCCGCCGCCAGGAACCGCGCGGCCAGGTCGCTCGACGTACCGGCAGGGCCGAGCGTGCCCAGAGTGGTGCCGGGTCGCGAGGCCCAGCGTCCGGTGAGCTCGCTCCAGCGCGCGGTGTACTCCTCGGCGAGCACCCCCGCGAGCGCCCCCGGGTCAGTTGTCGTAGCCACGGTTCGCCGCCATTTTCTGTGCCACCCGGGTCTCGTGGTCCGGCGCGGTGCGCCGGTCCACGATGCGGGCCGCCTTCCAGCTGACGAAGGCCCCCGTGCTGACGATCGGGTCGAGCCCGTCGCTCAGCTCGACGGCGACGGGCACCCCGAGCGCCTCGGAGGCCCTGGCCCGCACCGCATCCCGCAGGGACCCGGCATCGTCGACAAGACCCTTGAGCAGTTCGAGGCGTACGGTCAGCCGGTCCTGCCCGGACGCCTCGTCCCGCTCGATGACCACCTGGTACCCGGCGGACCCGGTGACCCCGGTCATGACGGCCGTCTCGATCTGCCCGGCGGTGAACCGCCGCCCGCCCAGGTCGAGCCGGTCCAGGGTGCGTCCGACGATGCGTACGAGATCGCCCGGCATCTCGCACCCGCAGTCGGACTCCTCGACGACGACCGCGTCTCCGGTGCGATAGCGCACCAGCGGCTTCACCCCGTCGACCAGCATGGTGACGGTCAACTCACCACTTCCGCGCGGCCCTTGGGACTCGCCTTTCTCCGGGTCGACGACCTCGATGACGTAATTCGTCTGCGACAGGTGCATCCGCTTGTTGCGGCACGCGGTCGCGATGACGAACGCCTCCTGCGAGCCGTACAGGATGTTGTAGACGTCGGCGCCCCAGACCGTCTCCAGGTTGTGGGCGAGCGCCGGGGTGCACATCTCGCCGGTGACGAACAGGAGCTTGACGGAGAAGTCCTCGCGCAGGTCGTAGCCGTAGTGCTCGGCGGCCTTGGCCAGGGTGAGCGCGACGCCGGGCGTGCAGCAGATGACCTCCAGTTCGAGGTCCTTCATCAGCTGGAGCGCTTTCTCGAAACCGATGACGGGCGAGTACGGCCAGATCTTGGCGTTCATCGAGCCGGTGTTGCGGGCGATGTCGCCGAGGGTGTCGCCGAACGAGTGCACCTCGGTCGGGCCCATCAGGCCGATGCGCGGGGCGTGTTCGCCGAAGTGGTGGCGGAAGATCGACGCCCAGGATTCCGTGATGTGGGCGTTGCTCGCCACGATCTCGCGCCCGTCGCGCGGGCAGGGGGTGGCCCGGCCGGTGGTGCCGGTCGTCTCGTAGAAGAAGAGGGAGTCGGCGAGTGGCCGGCTCAGGACGTCGAGCATCTCCTCACGCAGGTGTTCCTTGGTGGTGAAGGGGAGCGAGGTGAGGTCGTCGGGAGTCACGGACGCCAGGTCGGCGTCCTTCAAGTGCCGTTTGTAGAACGGGGATTGAGTGCTGACCTGTTCAAGGACGGTGGCCAGCTGTCGCGTACGCCAGTCGCGCAGGGCGGTGTCGGTGAGGGTGCGGTCGTAGAAGGCCCGGTGAAGTTCCAGGTAGCGCGCGGCGAAGTCCGCGGCGGGGCCGGTGCTGGGCAGCCACATGGCTGGGTCCTTTCGAGAGTGGTCAGTGACATGGGCGGCATGCTGCGAGCGGGTCAGTGCCGGGGCTCCGCCCCAGATCTCGTATCGCGCCTCAAGGGCGCTCGTCCTCACATGCCGGACGGCCCAGGAGTGGGCTCGCGTCCGTAATCGCCGAACAGGCCGAAATGCCTCAGTGCGGGACGGCATCGGCCCTGCCGGGGGCGCGGGGAACTGCGCGACCAGCCACGGCCGGCCCGCGGCCGAAAGCGGGTTCATGGTGCGCGGGGAACTGCGCAAACGGCACCCGGCAGCCCGCAGCCGGCCTACCGCATCCAGCGCGGCGCGCGACCGCGCTACCGGCCGACGCCGGCCACCCCCGCCCCCTCCAGGAAGTTGGAGAACAGCCGCATCCCGCCCTCGGTCATCACACTCTCCGGATGGAACTGCACCCCCTCGACGGCCAGCGAACGGTGCCGTACGCCCATGACGTACCCGTCGTCCTCGGACGTGGCCGAAACGTCCAGCTCGGCGGCCGGCGGCTCGGTGACGATCAGGGAGTGATAGCGGGTCACGGTCAACGGGTGGGCCGCGCCCGTGAAGACGCCGAGCCCGTCGTGCCGCACGGGGCTCGTCTTGCCGTGCATCAGCCGCTCGGCCACCGCGATCTTCGCCCCGTACGCGAGCCCGATCGCCTGGTGCCCGAGGCAGACGCCGAGCAGCGGCACCCGTCCGGCGAAGGCGTGCACGAGCTCGACGTGCCCGGAGTCCGCCGGGTGCCCGGGGCCGGGGCCGAGGACCACCGCGTCGGGGGCGGAGGAGACGAGCTGCTCCACGGAGCGGGTGCGCGAGCGCACGACCTCGGTCTCGGCGCCGAGGCTGAGCAGGTACTGGTCGATGATGTGGCTGAAGCTGTCGTACGCGTCGACGAGAAGGACCTTCACTTCTGGAGCTCCTCGCCGGTCAGCGCCCAGTACGTGGCGCTCATCTTGGCCAGTGTCTCGCGCCATTCGGCGGCGGGCTCGGAGTCGGCGACCATCCCGGCCGAGGCCTGGGTGCTGTAGCGGACCCCGTCGTGGACGGCGGTGCGGATGCACAGCGCGAGCACCGCGAAGCCGCGCACGTCGACGAGGCCGAGGGCGCCGGCGTAGATGCCGCGCGGGTGGTCCTCGATGTCGTTGATGATCTCCATGGCGCGCAGCTTGGGCGCGCCGGTCATGGTGCCGGCCGGGAAGGTGGCGCAGATCGCCGCCCACACGTCCGTACCGCTCCTGACCGTGCCGGACACGGTGGACACCAAGTGGTGGACGTACGCGAAGGGTTCGACCTCCATCATCGTGTCGACGGAGAGCGTGCCGGGCTCGCAGACCCGGCCGATGTCGTTGCGGCACAGGTCGACGAGCATGACGTGCTCGGCCTGCTCCTTGGCGCTCTCGCGCAGTTCGGTGACCCGGCGTGCGTCCTCGGCCGGGTCGTCGGCGCGGCGCGCGGTCCCGGCGATGGGCCGCATGGAGATGGCGTCGTCCTCGACCCGGATGAACAGCTCGGGACTGGCACCGATGACGGTCCGCCCCGCCCAGGGCACGAGATACATATAGGGGGACGGGTTGCGGTGCCGAAGCCGCCGGTACACCTCAAGCGGCGTCAGCTCGGTCTCGACGTCGATCCGGTGACCGATCTGGATCTGGTAGCTGTCGCCGATGCCGATGTGGTGGAGGCAGCGTTCGGCGCGCTCGATGAAGGTGGCCTCGTCGACGGTGTCGCGTACGGACGAGGCGACGGGCGCCTCCGGTATGCGCTCGTCGGCCGCCCCTTGTCCCCGTACCGCGTCGACGACAGTACGCAGTGCCGGCCTGCCCGCCTCCTTCGGCAACTGGGGCCCGTGGGCGGCCAGATGATGAACCCCGCCGCTCTTCAGGTCGTACCAGATGGTGTCCTTGAAGAGGGTGAGCGTGCAGCGCGGGAGGCCCGACTCGGGCTGGGCGGACGGGAGTTCCTCCATCGCCCAGGCCGCTTCGTACGACAGCGTGGTGAGGAATCCGAAGGCGAAGGTGCCCGTGGGGACGGCGGTGTCGACGTCGAACAGGGCCTGGACGGCGCGCAGGATGCGCCAGACCGTGCCGGGTTCGCGCACGGGCCACTGGCGGGTGGCACCCGTCGCATCCGCAACCGCGCCCGCTTCCCCGGTCGTTGCCGAGACCGCGGCGGCCAGCCGGTCACCGAGGGGGCCGGAGGCGACGAGTTCCAGCCGGTCGGCGTGAACGCGCAGTTCGGCGAGGCGGCCGTAGCCGACGGCGGCGTAGTGGCGGTCCTGGTCGGGGCCGTCGAGGCTTTCGAAGAGATAGACGTCACCTTGTTCCCGGGTACGGGCAAGGGCTTCGTAGAGACCCAGCGCGTCGACCTGCGGAAGTTCCTCGGAAACGACCCGGACCGGAATAGTCGCCGCCGCTTGGGAGCGGGGCAATTCACCGTCGTAAGCTGGTAGTTCTGACATTTTTGGCAGGTCTGACACGTGTGACACTTCTGATAGCCCTGATACGTCTGACAACAAGGACACGTCGAAAGCCTTCCTGATCCGACTGGACCGCAGGGGCTTCGAGGAATGAGCAAACACGTCGACAGCGCGCCGAAGACCAGGCATCGCACGTCACGCATGTCCCGAACGGCCCGACCGGCCCGCGGGACTCCCCCGTGCCACCCCCACTCGCCGATTTCCCCCGGCGACGAATGTGTGTGCCCAATGACTCCATCAAACGTGGGACCGACCCAGCCATACCACTTCGGCCTCCGGAGAGGAGACCACTTTGTCTCTGCAGCTCGCCCTCACTCTGGACCGTGAATCCCGCCTCCCGCTGGCCGTTCAGATACGCAATTCGCTGCGCAAACTAATTGAGGACGGAACTTTATGGCCGGGCACACGGATCCCGTCCAGCCGTCAACTGGCCCTGGATACCGGGGTTTCCCGCAGCGTCGTGGTGGAGGCATATGAACAGCTCTCGGCAGAGGGGTATTTGCAGACCAGGCACGGTTCGGGCACCACCGTCTCGGAACGGGCCGGGGCGCCGGACACCCGCTCCACCCTCGTCCCGCCCGACCCGGAGGCGGCGCCCGAGGCGATGTGGGACCTGCGTACGGGCACGTCCAACGTGGTGGACTTCCCGCGCCAGGAGTGGATCCGCTGCATGACGGCGGTGGTCGCCGACGCGGGTCATCAGGAGCTCGGCTACTCCCCGCCGGCCGGGGTGCCGCAGACCCGGCGGGTTCTGACCGGCTATCTGGGCCGGGTGCGGGGTGTGCACACCCGTCCCGAGGACCTCATGGTCACCGCAGGCTTCGCCCAGGGCCTGGCCCTGATCTGCCGGGTGCTGCTCGACCGGGGCCACACCCGGCTGGCGGTGGAGGACCCGGGGCATCCGGGCGAGCGGGAGTTCGTCACGAGCTCGGGACTGCAGGTGGTGGGCATTCCGGTGGACGAGGACGGGCTGCGGGTCGACCTCCTGGAGCAGAGCGGCGTACGGGCCTGCCTGCTGACCCCGGCGAACCAGTTCCCGACGGGTGTGCGGCTCAGCGTGCCGCGGCGGGAGCGGCTGATCGCCTGGGCGCGGGAGGTCGGCGGCTATGTCATCGAGGACGACTTCGACAACGCGTTCCTGCACCGCAGCGACCGCCTCCCGGCCCTGCAGAGCCTGGCCCCGGACCGGGTCGTCTACGCCGGCAGCGCGAGCAAGACGCTGGCCCCGGCGCTGCGGCTCGGCTGGCTGGCGGCGCCGTCGGAGCTGATGGCGTCGGTGGAGTACGTCCGCGCGGGCTGGGACATCGGCTGCTCGGGCCTGGAGCAGCTGGCCTTCGCCCGCTTCATCGACACGGGCGCGCTGGACCGCCACCAGCGCCAGCTCCGTACGGAACTGCACCGCCGCCGCCAGACGATCCGCCGCCAGGTGGAATCCTGCCTGCCGGGCGCACGCCTGACCGGAGGCGACAGCGGCCTCCAGGCCTACGTCCAACTCCCGCCCCACATAGCCGAAGCCCCCCTGCTCCGCGCCGCCCGCCAACGCTCGGTCCTCACCCGGGGAGGCGCCTTCTACACCCTCTCGGACACGACCCGCCCCCCGGCCCTGGTCCTGAGCTACGCGACGGTCCCGTGCTCGGGCCTCGTACAGAGCCTGCTGGCGCTGGGGGAGGCGTTTCGGGAGGTGGGGGGATGAGCCCCGGATCGGGCCGCGCTCCGGTGCCGGCCGGGCTGGGCCAGTACGCTGAAGCCAGCGGGATCCGGCCCGCCCGCATGGTGTCCGGGAGGTGCGTGATGACTGCCGCGATGGTGGCCCCTGCGTGGATGCACGAGCAGATCACAGCCGAGCAGTACGACTCCTGGTCCGAGGAGCAGTGTGCGGGAATCGAGATCGTGGACGGGATGGTCGTCGTGAGTCCCAGCGCGTCCAAGCGGCACAACCGGCTGGCCCGGATCCTGGCGAATGCCCTGGAGGCCGCCGCCGGTCCGGACTGGAACGCCGACACCGATTTCGACGTACGGCTCCAGGACGTCCCGCTCACCAACCGCCGGCCGGATGTCGTCGTCTACCGCGCGGACACGATCGACCTCACGCCCACCCGCCCGGAGCACGTGCTGCTGGTCGTGGAGGTCGTCTCCCCCGGCTCGGAGACCACCGACCGGATCGTGAAGGTGGACCAGTACGCGCGGTCCGGCATCGCCTTCTACTGGCGGATCGAACAGGCCGCGACGGGCGTCCCGCTCGTCTACACGTATGTCCTCGACCCCGCGACGAAGACCTACCGGGAGGGGGACATGTTCACGGGGATCGTGAAGGTGTCGGCGCCCTTCCCGGTGGAGATCGACCTCGGGCAGGTCTGAGCCGGGGCTCGGGCGGGGCACCGCTCACGTCGGGCGGCGGCTCCAGGCGTCCAGCGTGGTGGTGGTCGTGGCCGGGCGGGGGGTTCTCGTCCAGCCCCAGGCCGCGTATGCCGCTGCTGCCGGGATGTTCGTGGGGGCGATCAAGGTCGTCAGGACGTCGGCCTCCTGGCGTTCCAGGAGTCTTTGCTGGAGGCGGGTCGCGATGCCCCGGCGGCGGCGGGAGGGAAGCACCATGAGTTCCGCCAGCGCGAACACCCGGTCCGCGGTGGCCAGTTCCTCGTCGCCGTCGGTCTCCGCGCCCCGGAAGCCGTGCCACCACTCGCCCTCGCGCCCCGGCGGGTAGCCGTACGCGCAGCCGACCAGGAACGGGTCCCCCGCGATGATCATGTCGAAGCCCGGGCGCTGCACGTCCTCCGCGAAGCGGCGCAGAAACCCCTGCCGCCCCAGCGACTCCGCGTCCTCGGCACCTTCGTACGCCGCTACGTACAGGTCCGCGACGGATTCCCGTTGCTGCTCGGCCTGCCATCGGGACAGCCGCCGCAAGAACACTTCTGTCATCGCACCAGCGTGGCAGGTCACGGCCGCTCACGGAACAGGCGGGAGCGGGGTCGGAAGTTCCCTGCGCCGCGGAGGGAGGCCGCCCGCTCCGGCAGCCGTCGCGCGTTGACCCGGTCCGGCGGGCGGCCCACACTGGCCGGATCATGGACGAGCAACAGATCGTGACGCTCCACGGCGAGCGGGCGCTCATCGACCGGGCCGGGCATCTGTTCGCGGGGGCGCGGCACGAGTTCCTGGTGGCCGCCGCCGACCCGGGGACCTGGTCGAACGGGGTACGCACCGCCTTCGCCGCGGGGCTGCGTCCCGCCACCGAGCCCGGCGGCGTCGCGCTGCGCAAGCTCTACACCCCGCAGGCCCTGCCCGACGCCCGGGCCGAGCGGCGGCTGGCCAGGATGGCCGCCGGCGGGGCGCACATCCGGATCTGCCCGGCGCCGCTCGCCCAGGAGACCATCGTCCTGGACCGGCGCATCGCGATCCTCGCGAGTGCCCCCGGCCGCGGGACGCGTACGTACACCGTGATCCGTACGCCCGACGTCGTCGCGGGGCTCAGGTCGCTGATCCATGCCGCCTGGGAGTCCTCCCCGGACCTCGACGACCATCTGCGCCGGCGGCCCGCGGAGCTGGACGCTCAGGCGCGGCGGATCCTGCGGATGCTGGGCGCCGGGCACACCGACGAGTCGGCTGCGCGGCAGCTCGGGATGTCGCTGCGTACGTATCGGAGGCGGGTCGCCGAGCTGATGGCGGCGCTGGGGGCCACTTCCCGGTTCCAGGCGGGGCTGCGGGCGCGGGAGCTGGAGCTGGAGGGCCGGTTCTGACCGCACCGGCCGGGTCCGCTCCACCTTCGCATTCACCGTCGCACGCCCCGATGCAAAACGGCAGATGCGAGCCATAATCTCGTACATGACTCATAAACGCGTGGCCGAGCGGCACATGGCGGTGGTGGGTGCGGTCGACCGTCCGGTCGAGCTGAGCGTGGCCGAGCTGCGCGCACGGTGGCCGCAGCGGACGGCGGCGGTCACCTTCGACTGCGCGACCAGCGGCCCGCGCGCCCACACCTTCACCGGCCCGCTGCTGCGCGAGGTGATCACCGCGGCGGGGCCCGGGTTCGACGCGGCCCGCCGCAAGGACCGCTCCCGCTTCCTCCTGGAGATCACCGGCGAGGACGGGCACGCCACGGTGCTGTCCTGGGCCGAGATCGACGAGGACTTCGGCGACTCGCCCGTGCTGCTCGCCACCGCCCTGGACGGGGTCCAACTCGACGGCGTGGGCGCCCAGTTGGTGGTCCCGTCCGACCGGTGCGGGGCGCGTTACATCAGCGGGATCACTCAGGTGCGGCTGCGTGCCTGCGGGGGCGCGGCCGAGGAAGTGGATCAGCTCGCTTACGGCGAGGGCAGGGCGATCGGCAGGCCCGTGTAGTTCTCGGCGAGTTCGGCGGCCGCGTGCCGGGAGTGGGCGATGCGGTCCAGCTGGGACAGCTGGAGCCGGGTCTCGAACGCGGAGTGCGCCGGGTCCGCGTGGAGCAGCTCGGTCATGGCGTACGAGAAGTGCTCGGCCCGCCAGACCCGGCGCAGGCAGGTGTCGGAGTACGCGTCGAGGAGTTCCGTCGAGCCGGTGACGTGCCGCTGGACCAGCGCGCGGGCCAGCACGACGACGTCGGCCACGGCGAGGTTCAGGCCCTTGGCGCCGGTCGGCGGCACGATGTGCGCGGCATCCCCGGCCAGCAGGAGCCGCCCGTACCGCATCGGCTCCACGACCCGGCTCCGCATGGGCAGCACCGATGTGGCGGCGATGGGACCGCGCTCCAGTTTCCAGCCCGGGTCCGCGTCGGTCGCCAGGCGGGCGTCGAGCTCGTCCCAGACGCGGGCGTCGGGCCAGTCCGCGGGGTCGGTGCCGTTGGGGACCTGGAGGTAGAGCCGGCTGACGGCGGGCGAGCGCATGCTGGCGAGGGCGAAGCCTCGCGAGGAGTGCGCGTAGATCAACTCGTCGTACGCGGGCGGCGCTTGGGCCAGGATGCCGAGCCAGGAGTAGGGGTACGTGCGCTCGTACGTTCTGCGGAGCCCGGCGGGGACGGCGTTCCGGGCGACGCCGTGGAAGCCGTCGCAGCCCGCTATGTAGTCGCAGGTGAGGGTGGTGGGGCCTCGGTCCTGGTGGTGGTAGTGGATGGTGGGGGTGGGGGCTTTCGTGCCGTGGATGCCTTTGGTGCCGTCGGCATCTTCGACGCCTTCGACGCCTTCGATTCTTGTCACCTCCGACTCGAAGAACAGCGGGGCGCCGTCCGCCAGTTGCTGGGCCACCAGGTCCTTCACCATCTCGGTCTGGGCGTAGACCATCACTCGGCGGCCGCCGGTGAGGGAGGGGAAGTCGATGCGGTGGGAGCGGCGGTCGTACCGGAGCTCGATGCCGTCGTGCGGCAGCCCCTCGCGGTCCATGCGCTCGCCCGCCCCGGCGGATCGCAGGACGTCGACAGTGCTCTGTTCGAGGATGCCGGCGCGCTGACGTTGCTCGACGTACGCGCGGTCGCGGTTTTCCAGGACCACGCAGTCGATTCCGGCGTTGTGCAGGAGGCGGGCCAGGAGGAGTCCGGCGGGGCCCGCGCCGATGATGCCGACGGAGGTGTGGGTGGGGGCGGGGGCGCTGGTGGGCATGTCAATTGTCCTTCTGGTCGGCGTCGGCCGCGTACTCGATGACCGCCCGTTCCGCGACGGCGAACGCGGAGTTGGCGGCGGGGACGGAGCAGTACACGGCGCACTGGAGCAGTACTTCGCCGATCTCGTCGGGGGTCAGGCCGTTGCGCAGGGCGCCCTGTACGTGCAGCGCCAGCTCGTCCTTGTGGCCGCCCGCGACGAGTGCGGTGAGCGTGATGACGCTGCGGGTGCGGCGGTCCAGGGTGCCGTCTCCCCAGATCTCGCCCCAGGCGTAGCGGGTGATGAAGTCCTGGAAGCGGGCGGTGAAGGGGGTGGTGCGGGCTGCCGCTCGGTCCACGTGGGTGTCGCCGAGGACGGCTCGGCGGGCGGCCTCGCCCGTCCGGCGAAGGGGCGGACGGGTTCTGGTGCTCGTCAGGTGGCTGAGCAGGGCCTCGGTCACGTCATCCGGCTGCTCCACGTTGGCCAGGTGGCCGGCCCGGGGGAGTTCCAGGAGCTGGGCGTCCCGGATGCCGTCGGCGAGTTCGCGGGCGTGGGACGGCGGGGTCGCCACGTCGTCCCGGCCGGCGATCACCAGGGTGGGGGCGGTGACGCGGGCGAGTTCCGGGCGCAGGTCGAGCCCGGCGAGGATCTCGCAGCAGGCGGCGTACGACTCCGGGTCCACGCGGTGGTGGTCGGCGAGGAGGTGCTCGGGGGCGTCGAACGCGGGGGTGAACCAGCGGTTCGGCGCGCTGTCGGCGACCTCGCCGATTCCCTTGGTACGTACGGTGCCCGCCCTCTCCAGCCAGGGTTCGGGCGGGCCGAAGTGGGCGGAGGTGCAGAGGAGTGCGAGGGATTCGACCCGGTCGGGGTGGTGGGCGGCCAGCCAGGTACCCACGGCTCCGCCGAGGGAGATTCCGGCGTAGCCGAAGGTGTCGATGCGGAGCTCTTCGAGGAGGTCGAGAAGGTGGGTGGCGAGGGTTTCGAGGGTGGGGCGGGGTGGGGGCGGGAGCCAGGCGGGGGAGTTTCCGTGGCCCGGCAGGTCCCAGCGGAGGATGTTGAAGTGTGCGGCGAGTGCGGCCAGTTGGGGATTCCAGAGGGCCACGGTGGTGCCCAGGGAGGGGGCCAGTACGAGGGTGCGGGCGGTGGGGGTTGGGGCGGGGGTCAGGTGGTGGGTCAGCATGGGGCCTCCCGGGGGGTGAGGGTGGGCGGGATTCGGCCCTGGTGGGGTGGGGCCGGGCTGGGACGGGTTCCGGATGGGGGCGGGGCACAGAACCAGGGTTCGACCTTCCGGCTCCGCTCACGGGCTTCCCGGGGGTTGGGGTGCAGCCCCATGGGCTCGGCCTTCCCGAACGCCGTCGCAGGCGGGCACGTGAGCAAGCGCCCCCAGGGCCTGAGGCGCAGCCCCAAGGGCTCGGCCTTCCCGACCGCCGTCACCGGCGGGCACGCGAGCAAGCGCCCCCAGGGCCTGAGGCGCAGCCCCAAGGGCTCGGCCTTCCCGAACGCCGTCACGGGCGGGCTGGTGGGCAGGCGCCCCCGGGGCCCGGGGCGGAGCCCCGGCGAACCCCGCCTCCCTCAGCGCCCCCCTCCCCAGCGCCCGAGCCACCATCCGCTCCGCCGCACCCACGCCCCCCACCGCCTCGCCCAACGCCAAGTTGCCCCGCATTCGCGCCGGGAACACCGACAGCTCCCCGCACAGCACCGCCGCCCCCCGCGCCGCGCCCCCGCACAACCGCAGCGCCTCCCGCAGGGGGGACCACTCCGCGTGCCATGCCCCCGGGGGGCGTTCGTCCTCCGCCGCCATCGAGGCGTACAGGGTCGACACCAGCGCCGGGACCTGCCGGGCCGCCGAGGCGAGCAGCACCGAACGCACCGGGTTCCTCTTGTGCGGCATCGAGGAGGAGACCCCGCCCGTGCCCTCGGCCACCTCCCCCACCTCCGTACGGGACAGCACCAGCACGTCCGCCGCCACCTTCCCCAGCGCCCCCGCGCAGAACGCCAGCACCCCCGCCAGGTCCGCCACCGGCGTACGCAGGACGTGCCACGGCAACTCCGGTGCACAGAGGCGGAGTTCAGCGGCGAAGGCCCCGACCAACCCCTCTCCTTCCCTTCCGTACGCCTCGAACGCCCCCAGCGTTCCCGCCGCGCCGCCCAGCTGGACGGGGAGGGTGGCCCGGACCCGTACGACACGGTCGTGCGCGTCGAGGACCAGGGAGCGCCAGCCCGCCGCCTTCAGGCCGAACGTCGTCGGGACGGCATGCTGTGTCAGGGTGCGGGCCGCCATCACCGTGGCCCGGTGCCGGTCCGCGAGGGTGGCCAGGGACGCGGCCGTCGCCGCCAGGTCCGCCCCGATCAGGTCGAGCGTGCGGGCGGCGACCAGCATCAGTGCCGTATCCAGGATGTCCTGGCTGGTGGCACCCCGGTGTACGAACTCCTCGTCGCCGGGGGAGAGTTCAGCCACCACCGCCCTCAGGTCGGCCACGAGCGGGATCACGGGATTGCCACCCGCCCCGGCCCGCAGAGCCAGTTCCCGCGCGTCGAACCGGCCGGACCCCGCCGCCTTCGTCACGGCCTCCGCCGCCCGCCCGGGCACACCGCCGACCCCCGCCTGGGCCCTGGCCAGCGCCGCCTCCGCGTCGAGCATCGCCCGCAGCACCGCACCGTCACCGGTCGCCGCCTCCGCCGGGCTCCCCGCACTCACCGGCGTGAGCAGACCGGCATCCCCCTCACGCGCATGAGCATCACCCGAAGTCAAGGAAGACCGTCTCCTTCTCCCCCTGCAGATGGACGTCGAAGCGGAACAGCCCCTCCCCGAGTCCCTCCCGGGATTCCCGTCGGGCCAGCATCGTCTCCCCCCGCTCTCCCGCCATCCCCGTCAACTCCCCTTCCCCGCCCAGCCCCTCCACGTACGCCCGCGTGAAGAGGTGGCGCGACAGGCCCCGTGCGAACAGGCACACCGCCAGGTAGGGCGCGGCCGGCGGCGGGGGCAGGGTGCGTACCGACCAGTGGCCGTCCGCGCCCGTCGCCACCCTGCCGAAGCCCGTGAAGCCGATGCCGTCCCGGCCGAGGAAGCCCCCGCTCGCCGCATCCCGGCGCCACGAGCCGGTCCCGCCCGCGAGGGAGCCGTCGGGCGCGGCCTGCCAGAACTCCAGGAGCGCGTCCGGCACCGGCTCCCCGTGCCCGTCGTACACGTACCCGTGAACAGTGATCGACTCCGGATGGCCGGTCGGCGCGATCTCCCCGCCGCCCGGGAAAGGGAGGGCGTAACCGTAGAAGGGGCCGACCGTCTGCGACGGGGTCGGGTCACAGGCAACCGGCTCCGGCATCACGCGGTCACCTCCGGGTCGGGCAGCGTCGCGGCCGGGCCGTCGAGCACGATGTCCCAGCGGTAGCCCAACGACCAGTTGCGCACCGAGAGTTCGGGGTCGTACGCCGCCACCAGGCGGTCCCGCGCCGCCTGGTCGGTGACCGTGTGCAGGATCGGGTCGTACGCCAGGAGCGGGTCGCCCGGGAAGTACATCTGGGTCACCAGGCGCTGTGTGAAGGCCCGGCCGAAGAGCGAGAAGTGGATGTGTGCCGGGCGCCACGCGTTCTCGTGGTTGCCCCAGGGGTACGCCCCCGGCCTGATCGTCGTGAACGCGTACCTCCCCTCGGCATCCGTCAGACACCGGCCCGCCCCGGTGAAGTGCGGGTCGAGCGGAGCCGCGTGCTGATCGCGCCGGTGGGCGTAACGCCCGGACGCGTTCGCCTGCCAGATCTCCACGAGCTGGCCCGACACGGGGCGGCCGGAGCGGTCGAGCACCTTCCCCGACACGGTGATTCGCTCCCCGTGCGGATCTCCCACGTGCTGGCGGGTCAGGTCCGCGTCGAGCGGGGTCACCTCGGTGACGCCGAACACCGGGCCGTACAACTCCACCGCCTCCGGGTCCCTGCCCATCGGGACCGGCGCCCGCAACGGCTCGCGCAACGCCCCGCTGCGGTACGGACCCACCGTGGCGCGCACGGGTGCCTCGTCGGCCGTGCCGGTCTGCCCCTGAGTGAGCGTCATCGCCCTGCCACCTCTCCCGAGCCCGAATCGCCGCCCGCGGTATCGCTGCCCACGGTTTCGCTGCCTGCGGTATCGGCGCCTGCGGTATCGCCGCCTGCGGTATCGCCGCCTGCGGTACGGACATGAACGAACGCCCCCGTTCTCGCGCGCACCTCCTCCACCCCGACCCCCGGCGCCGTCTCGACCAGAACGAAACCGTCGTCCGGGTGCACGTCGAGCACGGCCAGATCGGTGACGATCCGGTGCACACAGGCCCGGCCGGTCAGCGGCAGGGTGCAGCGCTCCACGAGTTTGGGCGTGCCGTCCTTCGCGGTGTGCTCGGTCAGGACGATCACGCGGCGCACCCCGTGCACGAGGTCCATCGCGCCGCCCATCCCCTTCACCAGCCGCCCCGGAACAGCCCAGTTGGCGAGATCCCCACCCGCCGACACCTGCATCGCGCCGAGGATCGCGGTGTCGACGTGACCGCCGCGGATCATCCCGAACGACAGCGCCGAGTCGAAGAACGCGGCGCCCGGCAGCACGGTCACCGTCTCCTTGCCCGCGTTGACGAGGTCCGGGTCCACGTCCGCCTCCAAGGGGTACGGTCCGACGCCGAGAATGCCGTTCTCCGAGTGGAGCACCACATCCACGCCCGGGGGTAGATGGCCCGGGACCAGGGTCGGCAGCCCGATGCCGAGGTTCACACAGCTCCCGTCCTCGAGTTCGGCGGCCGCCCGCGCCGCCATTCCCTCCCGCGTCCACCCGCTCATCCGCGTTCCTCCACACGCACCGTCCGTTTCTCCATTCCCTTGCATGCGGCCTGAGTCGGTGTCAGCGGCAGGACCCGCTGCACGAACACCCCGGGCACATGGACCCCGTCCGGGTCGAGGTCGCCCGGTTCCACGAGGTGTTCGACCTCGGCCACCGTGACCCGGCCGGCCATCGCCGCGAGGGGGTTGAAGTTGCGGGCCGCGCGGCGGAAGACCAGGTTTCCGTGCCGGTCGCCCTTCCAGGCCCGTACGAGGGCGAAGTCCGTGGTGATGCCGTGCTCCAGGACATGCGCGCTCCCGCCGAACTCGCGGACCTCCTTGGGCGGGGAGGCCACGGCCACCCGGCCGTCGGCGCCGTACCGCAGGGGCAGTCCGCCCTCGGCGACCTGGGTGCCGACGCCAGCCGGGGTGTAGAACGCGGGGATGCCGCAGCCGCCCGCCCGCAGCCGCTCGGCGAGGGTGCCCTGCGGGACCAGCTCCACCTCCAGCTCGCCGCCCAGGTACTGGCGGGCGAACTCCTTGTTGGTGCCGATGTACGAGCCGGTCACGCGGGCGATGCGGCCGGCCGCGAGCAGCACGCCGAGGCCGCCGCCGTCCACCCCGCAGTTGTTGGAGACCACGCTCAGCGCGGTGGCGCCCTGCGTGTGCAGGGCTGCTATCAGCACGTTCGGCACCCCGCTGAGGCCGAAGCCGCCGACCGAGAGGGAGGCCGCGTCGGGGATGTCGGCCACCGCGTCGGCGGGGGCCGATACGACTTTGTCCATGGAACGCCCACGCCCGTTCTCGCTCGACGACCGCCCGTCGGGGCTCTCGCCATGTGTTCGCCAGATGAACTAGAGTTCAGAGTTGCGCTCGCCCCGAGTGTGCGTTTCGCCGACGCACGCGTCAACACCCCGTGCCTCAACCCGCCGTCTCTGGAGGCCACATGAGCACCGCCCCCGCCGAAGCCGTCGGCCCGCTGATGCGCGGGGTCTCCGTGCTGCGCGCGCTCAGTGACGCGGACGGGCGGCTCAGCCTCGGCGAGCTGGTCCGGGCGACCGGGCTCGCCCGCTCCACGGTCGACCGGGTCGCCGCGACGCTGGCCCGCATGGGATATCTGCGCCTCGACGGCTCCACCGCCACGCTCGCCCCGCGCCTGATGGAACTCGCCAACGCCTACCTCGGCGCCCTGCGGCTGCCCGCCCTGCTCGGCCCGTACGCGGTCCGGCTGGCCGAGGAACTCGACGAGTCGGTGTCGCTCGCGGTCCCCGACGGCGACGGCATCCGCTTCGTCCACCAGAGCACCCGACGCCGGGCGATGTCCCTCACCTTCCGCATCGGCGACCTCCTCCCCGCCGAACGCACCGCGCCGGGCCCCCTGTTCGCCGCACACTGGACGCCCGAGCAGTGGCAGGCCTGGCACCACCGGCGCGCGGCCGACCCGGCGGACCTCGCCTTCCCCGCGGCCCCGCCCACCGAAGCCGCAGCGGAGGCGACGGCCGACGATTTCGAGGAGCGCATCGAAGCGGCCCGCACCGCGAGCTGGGCCGTCGACGACCAGCTCATCGAGCCGGGCCTCATCGCCGTGGCCGCGCCGCTCCGCGACCCCGCGGGCACCCCCGTCTGCGCCCTCAGCGTGGTCAGCCACACCAGCCGCCACAGCGCGGAGTCGCTGCGGAAGGCCGTACTGCCCCGGCTCCGCGCGGCCGCCACCGCGATGGAGGCCGAGCTGGCCCGCGACCGCACCCCGGCTCCCGCCACGCCCCAGGCGCTCGCCGCCTGGACCTCCGCCTCGAAGCAGGAGCTCGGCTCGGAGTTCGTCGAATCGCTGGCCCGCGGCCTGACCGTACTGACCGCGTTCGGCACCGGCCGGGCCGAGCTCACGCTCAGCGCCGTCGCCGAGGCCACCGGCCTCGCCCGCGCCACCGCCCGGCGTGCCCTGATCACGCTGGACCATCTGGGCCTGGTCGCCACCGAGGGCCGCGCCTTCCGCCTCACCCCGCGCGTCCTGGCACTCGGCTGCCCGCCCCTGTCCCGTACGACGCTGTCCGACATCGCGGCGCCGCACCTGGCCGCCCTCGTACGCACCGTCCACGACTCGGCGTCGCTCGCGGTGCTCGACGGCGACGCCATCCAGTACACGGCCCGGGTCGCCACCACCCGGATCATGAGCGTCAACATCACCCTGGGCACCCGCCTCCCCGCGTACGCCGCCTCGATGGGCCGGGTGCTGCTGGCCGGTCTGGATGCCGGGGAGCGCGCGGCCCGGCTCGGCCGTATGGAGCTGTCGCCGCTCACCCCGCACACGGTCACCTCCCCGGACGCGCTGGCCTCGGTCCTGGAGTGGGTGGCGGACCAGGGGTACGCGATCGTCGACGAGGAGCTGGAGGAGGGGCTGCGCTCGATCGCCGTGCCGGTGCGGGACGCCGGGGGGCGGGCGGTCGCCGCCGTGAACGTGGCCATGCACACGACGCGGCGCACCGTGCCGCAGTGCCTCGCCGAGGTGCTGCCCGAACTGCGCGCCACGGCCGCGGCCATCGAGGCCGACCTGCACGTGGTCGGCCGCCACTGCCGCACGCCGCTGTCGTAACAGGCACCGCCACTGCCACTGGCACAGACACAGGCACCAGCACTGGTCCGCGCCTCTGTCCGCACCGAGGCAGCCTCGTCATGCGCACCGGAGCGGATTTGTCACCTTGGCAGGGCGCATTTTCCCTCTAATCGGTTAATTAGGTGGAAAAGAGACATGTGCATGACTTTGTTCGGGGATACAGGGCTAGTCCGCTGCCCCCTGTCCCTGACACACCGGAGTACGCCTCGTGGAGACCACAGACCGCCTGGTGACCGGCCCCCCGTCAACGAAGGGAACTTAGATGGCCACCCTGTGCCGACCGGCGGTCGCCGTGCCCGACCACGTCATCACCCAGGAGCAGACCCTGGCGCTGGCCCGCGAGACCCACGACGGGCACCCGCAGCGCGACCTCGTCCTGCGCCTCATCGAGAACACCGGCGTCAAGACCCGCCATCTGGTCCAACCCCTCGAAGACACTCTGGCCCACCCCGGGTTCGAAGTCCGCAATCAGGTGTACGAGGCCGAGGCCAAGAGACGGGTGCCCGCGGTGGTGCGCGAGGCGCTCGCCCACGGCGAGGTCGAGCCCGCCGACATCGACCTGATCGTCTACGTGTCGTGCACGGGCTTCATGATGCCCTCGCTCACCGCCTGGCTGATCAACACGATGGGCTTCCGCACCGACACCCGGCAGCTGCCCATCGCCCAGCTCGGCTGCGCGGCGGGCGGCGCCGCGATCAACCGCGCGCACGACTTCATCAAGGCCTACCCCGGCTCCAACGTGCTGATCGTGTCGTGCGAGTTCTGCTCCCTGCTCTACCAGCCCACCGACATCGGGGTGGGCTCGCTGCTGTCCAACGGCCTGTTCGGGGACGCCGTTTCGGCCGCGGTGGTACGCGGCGAGGGCGGCACCGGCATGCGGATCGAGCGCAACGGCTCGCACCTGGTGCCGGACACCGAGAACTGGATCTCGTACGCGGTGCGCGAGACGGGCTTCCACTTCCAGCTCGACAAGCGGGTCCCGGGCACGATGGAAATGCTCGCCCCTGCCCTCAAATCCCTTGTGGAACAGCACAGTTGGGAGGTCGGGGCGCTCGACTTCTACATCATCCACGCCGGCGGCCCGCGCATCCTGGACGACCTGTGCCACTTCCTGGAGCTGGGCCCCGAGATGTTCCGCTTCAGCCGCACCACCCTCACCCAGCGCGGCAACATCGCCAGCTCGGTGGTCTTCGACGCCCTGGCCCGCCTCTTCGACGAGGGCGGCATGACCGACGGCGCCCGCGGCGTGATCGCCGGCTTCGGTCCGGGCATCACCGCGGAGATCGGCGTGGGCAGCTGGAACGCGGGCCCGGACATGGACGACGAGCTCGACGCCATGGCCGCCCGGATCTGAACTCAGGCCGGAACTCCCGCGGTTCGGCTACTCGTTGACCAGCACCGGGATGGAGAGCACCGCGCCGGCGGGCGTGCCGGTCAGCGGCTCCCTGGGCTGGATCCTGAAGTCGATGCCGGGGCCCTCGGCGGCCGGGGTGTGGGCGCCCTTGTGGTCGTCGTGGCCCTCCTCCGCGTACTGGAACGAGCCGGCGCCGAGCAGCTTGCCGTCGGCGTCGTAGTAGGCGGCGCTCAGCTCCAGGGCGATCAGTTCGCTGACGTCCGAGGTGACGGCGAGGTGGCCGGTCACGGTGGATCCGGCGGCCAGGGCGCTGCCCGCGACCTTCACCCGGTCCGTGAACGGGCCCTGCTCCAGGCGCACTTCACCCTTCGCCAGCTTCCGGTACGCGGCGGGGGCGGCGGCCTGCTTCGGTGCCGCGAAGCTCACCGAGGGGACGGGGCTCGGGGCGCCTTCGGCCTTGTCCCCGCCGGAGCCGGAGCCGCCGCAGGCCGTGACCAGGGCGAGGGTGAGGGCGGCCAGGACGGCCGGGGCTGCGATGCGTCTCATGGCGTACGGCTCCTGCGTACTCGTGCGGAAGGGGCCGGGGACTGCCTGCCCCCGGCCCCTCGTCGGCGGGGCGGGGTCAGCCGCGGGGCGAGCGGCCGAACAGCGAGCCGTACATCTTCCCGTACAGGTCGGTGTTGAGCTGGCTGGCCGCGAAGCGGTCCGCGCCCGGGCCGTACGCGAAGATCGGGACGTCCGCGCCGGTGTGGTTGCCGGACAGGTACGTCAGCCACAGGCTCGCCTCGGGGCTGCCGTCCTTGACGTTCTTCGGGTCGTCCGGGGTGCGGAAGGTGGCCGGGCCGAAGTTCCTGGCGTCGCCCGCGCCCGCGCCGTTCACGATGCCGGACGAGCGGGCCGGGTCCTTGGCGCCCGACGTGGCGCGCGAGGGAAGGGAGTTGTTCGCCGGGTTGCCCGCGTCCGTGTTGGCCGGGGGCGCCACCGACTCGGCGTTGGTGTACGTGCCCTTCTCGATGATGTTGAAGCCCGCGCACTCGTGGTCCGCGGTGACGACGACCAGCGTGTGGCCGTCCCTCTTAGCGAAGTCGGTGGCCGCCTTCACCGCGTCGTCGAACGCCTTGACCTCGGCGAGCGTCTGAGCGGCGTCGTTGGCGTGCGAGCGCTTGTCGATCTGGGCGCCCTCGACCTGGAGGAAGAAGCCCTTCTTCGAGCGGCCGTCGAGGAGATCGATCGACTTCTTCGCCATCTCGGCGAGCGTCGGCTCCTGCTTCTGCGGGGCGCCCGCGGGCAGGGATGCCTTCGCCTGCTCGACGGTCAGGTTGCCGCGGTTGAAGAGCCCGACGACCTTCTTGCCGCGCGCCTTGTCGAGGTCGGCCTTGGTGGCGACCTTCTGCGAATCGGCCGTCTGCGCGGGCAACTTGGGGTCGCCGAACGAGCCGAGCACCTGGTAGCCCTGCTTCTGGAGCGCCTGCTGGTCGTCCGGCTCGAAGCGGGCGAGGCCGCCGCCGAGCACCACGTCGGCGGTGCCGTTGCGGGCGATCTGCTCGGCGATCGGCGTGATCAGCGTCTTGTCCGCGGGCGCCTTCTCGTAGCTGCCGTCGGCGTTCTTCGGCAGGCAGGCCGCGTCCGAGTACGTCGGCCCCTGGCAGCCGCGCAGCAGCGCGTGGCTGAACTGGGCGGCGGGCGTGGCGTCGGTGATCTCGGCGGTCGAGACATTGCCGGTGGCGAAGCCGGCCGCCTTGGCCTGCTCCATCAGCGTGGCACGCTTCTTCTCGTAACTGTCCACGCCGATCGCGGCGTTGTACGTCTTGACGCCCGAGGCCCAGGCGGTCGCGGCACTCGCCGAGTCCGTCACCAGGGCGGGCCGGTCGCTGCCCTTCTCGACGGCGTACGTGGCGACCGCGCCGGTGTAGGGCAGGCGCTCCATGTTCAGCTTGCCCTGGGCGCCGTAGTAGCGCTCGCGGCCCGCGGTGACGTGGGTGCGGCCCATGCCGTCCCCGAGCAGGTAGATGACGTTGCGTATCTCGCGACCGCCGCCGTGACCGCCGTGCTGGGGCGCGGAGTTGGCGGTGACGGCCGAGCCCGCGGCGACCGCGGAGGCGGCCGCGAACACCGCGAGCACCTTCATTGCCTTGTGTGTCATGGCGGCGAAGCTATGAGTCGCATGTGAACGGACCGGGAGGTTCAGGCGACCGCGAGGCGAACGCCTTTACCTTCCGCATAACTTCTGCGCCCCGTCCCTTTGCCTGCTCTGGGCGCGCCCCTTACCCGCGGGGGCGCGTCCTACCCGTACGACAGGTTGGAGCAGATGTTGTCGTCGGCCGAGCGGGCCTTGTCGGCGACGGACGGCGGGACCGAGGCGGGCGCGCTGGGCGCCGCGTCCGCTCCGCTCTCCTTGTACTGCGTGCCGAGGATGACGTTCAGGCCCGGCGTCTTCGACGGGCGCATGAGCGCGCCGGGGAAGTGCGTGGCGAGCGTCTTGGCCTTGGCCTCGTCGTTCGCGCCGTACTGGATGACGGTGTGCGTGTAGTCCTGGGTGGCGGCGGTCGTCGCGCCGGTCACCGTGAAGCCCGCGGCCTTGAGGGATTCGGCGGCCTTGCCCGCGAGGCCCTTCTCGACGGTGCCGTTGTAGACGGCGACGCTGATCCCCTGGCCGGAGGCGGGCGCCGGGGCGGAGGCGGACGGGCTCGGCGCGGCCTTCCCACCCTTGCCCGCGGCGTCCTGGCCGTCGACCGTACGGTCCGCCCTGAGGGCGGCGAACAGCGCGTCGGCCTCGGGCTTGACGACCGCGACGCGCGCGCCCTCGTACCGCCAGGGCAGGGTCACGAACTTGGTGTTGTGCAGGTCGATGTCCTTCATGGACATCGCGAACGAGATCAGCTTGTTCGCCGAGCCGAGGCCCGGGTCCACGGTCATCGACTTGGTGGCCGCGGTGGCGAGCGGCAGCAGGGTGGTCGGGTCGAGCCCGTTGCCCTTGACCTTCTTGATCAGGCTGCCGACGAAGGCCTGCTGGCGCTGGATGCGGCCTATGTCGGAGCCGTCGCCTATGCCGTGCCGGATGCGTACGTAGTCGAGCGCCTTCTGGCCGGACACGGTCTGCGGGCCCTTGGAGAAGATCAGGCTGCCCTTGTGACCCAGCTTGGGGTTGAGGTCGCCCTGGTAGACGTCGTTGGGTACGCAGACCTGGACGCCGCCGACGGCCTCGGTCATCTTCGCGAAGCCCGCGAAGTCGATGACCATGGTGTGGTCCACGCGCAGACCGGTCAGCTTCTCCACGGTGTTCTGGGTGCAGGCCGGGTTGCCCTGAACCGTTTCACCGACCTCGAAGGCCGAGTTGAACATCTCACCGTGCTTCTCCTTGGTCCACGTCCCGTTCGGCAGCTTGCACGGGGGTATGTCGACCAGGGAGTCGCGGGGTATGGACACCGCGACGGCGTGCTTCTGGTCGGAGTACACATGCAGCAGGAGCGCGGTGTCCGAGCGGCCGACGTCGCCCGTGCCGTGGCCGTACTCGGCATTGTCGCCGGAGCGCGTGTCGGACCCGATGATCAGGACGTTCGAGCCGTTGGTGGAGGCGGCCGGTCGGTTGGCGGAGACTCCGCCGTCGTCGAAGGTCTTGATGTTGCCGTTCAGCTGGAAGTAGATCCAGCCGCCTCCGGCGACCGCGAGGACGACGACCGACAGGGCCGCGACCCCGGCGATGCGGGCGCGGCTGCGCTTGTTGCGGCGCCGTGGCGCGGCGGAGCTGCCGCTCTCGCGCCTGCTTGCCGCTCCCGCTTTGTGGCTGCCCGCCATCGGACCCCTCATCCCTCATTCACGCCTCTTCTGTAGAGGAGACGGTGAGTCGCACACTCTGGTTGTACAGTTGCGCAATGTAGCAAGTCTCACTGAGAGCCATCAGCCCCAGCCGTACGAAGAAATCGGCTGGACGAAAACGGCTGTAGGACGCGAACGAGGGAGGACGGCGGGATGTTCCTGCGCAACGGGCTGGAGCCCTGGCATCTGCTGATCGTGGCCGTAGTACTGATCCTGCTGTTCGGCTCGAAGAAGCTGCCCGACACTGCACGCGCGCTGGGCAAGTCCCTGCGCATCCTCAAGAGCGAGACCAAGGCGATGCGGGAGGACTCCGGCGACCCGGCGCCCGCCGCGGCCGCCCCGGCCCCGCAGGTCACCCCGGCCCAGGCCCCGGCCCAGGCCCAGACTCCTGCGGACGCGCGCCCGGCCCAGTGATCGCGCCGTACGCTCGGCAGGCATGGAACAGCTGCCGACGTACGACGACGTGGTCCGCGCCCATGAGCGGATCGCCCCGCACGCCCACCGCACCCCGGTCCTGACCTCGCGGCTCACCGACGCCGAGCTCGGCCTGAGCCTCTTCTTCAAGTGCGAGAACCTCCAGCGGATGGGGGCCTTCAAGTTCCGCGGCGCGTTCAACGCGCTGTCGCGATTCGACGCGGAGCAGCGCCGGGCGGGCGTGGTCGCCTTCTCGTCCGGCAATCACGCCCAGGCCGTCGCGCTCGCCGCGTCCCTGCTCGGCATCCCGGCGACCATCGTCATGCCGCACGACGCGCCTGCGGCCAAGCTCGCCGCCACCCAGGGGTACGGGGCGAGCGTGGTCCCGTACGACCGCTACACCGAGGACCGCGAGGAGATCGGCGCAGCCCTCGCCGAGGAGCGCGGCCTGACGCTGATCCCGCCGTACGACCACCCCCATGTGATGGCCGGCCAGGGCACCGCCGCGAAGGAGCTCTTCGAGGAGACCGGCCCCCTCGACGCGCTGTTCGTGCCGCTCGGCGGCGGCGGCCTCCTGTCGGGCACCCTGCTCTCGGCGGGCGCGCTCTCGCCGTCCTGCGAGGTGTACGGGGTCGAGCCGGAGGCGGGCGACGACGGGCGCCGCTCGCTGCGGGCGGGGCGGATCGTGCACATCGACACGCCGGCGACGATCGCGGACGGCGCCCAGACGCAGCACCTGGGTGCGCATACCTTCCCGGTGATCCGGGACCGCGTGACGGACATCGTGACGGCCTCGGACGCCCAACTGGTGTCCTGCATGCGGCTGTTCGCGTCGCGGATGAAGCTGGTGGTGGAGCCGACGGGGTGCCTGGGGCTGGCCGGGGCGGCTGCTCTGGCCGAGCGGTACCGGGGGCGGCGGGTGGGGGTGATCGTGAGCGGGGGGAACGTGGACGTGCCGCGCTTCGCTGAGCTGGTGGGTTAGCCCCGGGTTTGCCCCCTCCCCGCCCCTTCCCGAGACCCTCCGGGGGTGTGGGTGTGCGAGCTGGATTCCAAGATGCCGGTGCTGGCCAGCACCAATGCCGTTAAGGGGCGCGGGGAACTGCGCGAGCAACCACGCACGGCCCGAGGCCAAAGACGGCGATAGGGGCGCGGGGAACTGCGCAATCGGCGCCCGACGTGCCCGCAGTCGAAACCCCGGCCACCCCGGCCGAGCGGCGCGGCGCATGATGGGGGCATGAACGAGATGCCGGAGTGGGAGAAGCGGTTCAGGGCGCCGAGGGTGGGGCTTCCCGACTGGGCGGAGGACGCCCCGGACCGCTCACTGTTCGTGTCGAACGCGACGGGGACGTACGAGCTGTATGCCTGGGACCGGACGACCGGCGACCAGCGCCGGGCCACCGACCGGCCCAACGGCACCACCGACGGGGTGCTGACCCCCGACGGCCAGTGGATCTGGTGGTTCGACGACACCGACGGCGACGAGTTCGGGGTGTGGCGCCGCCAGCCCTTCACGGGCGGCGCCGACGAGACGGCCGTGCCGGGGCTCGACCCGTCCTACCCGGCGGGCCTCGCGCTCGGCCGGGACGGCACGGCGGTGGTCGGCCGCTCCACCGACGACGACGGCTCCACGATCCACGTCGTACGCCCCGGCTCCGCGCCCGCCGAGATCTACCGGCACCGGGAGTCGGCGGGCGTGGGCGACCTGTCGCACGACGGGACGCTGATCGCCTTCGAGCACACCGAGCACGGCGACGCGATGCACTCGGCACTGCGCGTGGTGCGCCCGGACGGCACGGCGGTCGCCGAGCTCGACGACACCAAGGGCGGCACCGAGGAGCTGGGCCTTGAGGTCCTCGGGTTCGCGCCGCTCGCGGGCGACACCCGGCTGCTGATCGCGCACCAGCGCCGCGGCCGCTGGGAGCCGATGATCTGGGACGTATCTTCCGGTGAGGAGACCGACCTCGCGCTCGACCTGCCGGGCGACGTGTCCGCCGAGTGGTACCCGGACGGCTCGGGGCTGCTCGTCGTCCACAGCTTCGAGGCGCGCAGCGGCCTGTTCCGCTTCGACCTCGCGACGCGCTCGCTGATCGAGATCGAGACCCCGGCGGGTTCGGTGTCGGGGGCCACCGCCCGGCCCGACGGCACGGTGGAGTACCTGTGGTCGTCGGCGGCCAGCCCGTCCGAGGTGCGCTCCACGACGGGCGAGGTCGTGCTCGACCCGCCCGGGTTCAAGGCGCCGGGGTCCGTGCCGGTGCAGGACGCCTGGGTGGAGGGGCCCGGCGGCCGCATCCACGCCCTGGTCCAGCGCCCGGCCGGCGACGGCCCCTTCCCCACCCTGTTCGAGATCCACGGCGGGCCGACCTGGCACGACAGCGACGCGTTCGCCTCGGGACCTGCCGCCTGGATCGACCACGGCTATGCGGTGGTCCGGGTCAACTACCGGGGCTCCACGGGGTACGGGCGGGCCTGGACCGACGCGCTCAAGCACCGGGTCGGGCTCATCGAGCTGGAGGACATCGCGGCGGTCCGCGACTGGGCGGTCTCCTCGGGCCTCGCCGACCCCGCCCGCCTCATCCTGGCGGGCGGCTCCTGGGGCGGCTACCTCACGCTCCTTGGCCTCGGTACGCAGCCGGACGCGTGGGCGCTCGGCCTCGCGGCGGTGCCGGTCGCGGACTACGTCACGGCGTACCACGACGAGATGGAGGCGCTGAAGGCGATGGACCGGACGCTGCTCGGGGGCACGCCGGAGGAGGTTCCGGACCGCTTCCGGGCCTCGTCGCCCCTGACGTACGTCGACGCCGTGCGGGCGCCGGTCTACATCTCCGCCGGGGTGAACGACCCGCGCTGTCCGATCCGGCAGGTGGAGAACTATGTGGACCGGCTGGTGGCCCGGGGGGCGGCGCACGAGGTCTACCGCTACGACGCGGGGCACGGCTCGCTGGTGGTGGAGGAACGAATCAAGCAGGTCCGCCTGGAACTCGACTTCGCGGCCCGCCACTTGGCGGGGTGAGATCCCCCACCCCGCCCCTTCCCGAAACCCGCCGGGGGATGGAGGGCTGAGCTGGACTCCTGGGGCTCCGCCCCAGACCCCGTATCGCACCTTAAGGGCGCTCGTCCTCAAACTCCCCGAAGGCCTTAAGGGCCAGGGGGGGACCCCCATGACAGGCTGGGTATGCCCGTACCGCATGCCGCTAGGGGCGCGGGGAACTGCGCGACCGGCCAACGACGGCCCGCAGTCGAAGTGACCAGCTCGGGGGCCCGGGGGCGGAGCCTCCGAGGGGGCCCGGGGCCGGGGCCCCGGGGGAGTTGCGGGGACCCCGCAGCCCCACCCCCCGGCGGGATTCCGTACCGTGGTGGTTGTGTACCGGTTCCTGCTCACACCCCGCTGGTGGGGAATCCACGTCTTCGTCCTGCTCGCCATCCCCGTCTGCATCTTCATGGGCAGCTGGCAGCTGGGCCGCTTCGAGGACCGCGTGCAGTCCCACGACGCGGCGGAGAAGGCGCCCGACCCCGCCACCCGGAAGGCCGAACCGCTCGCGGACCTGCTCCCGGTGGACCAGCGCACCTCCGGCCGCCCCGCCGAGGCGCGCGGACGGTACGCCGAGCAGTTCCTGGTGCCCGACCGCGAGGTCGACGGCAAGTCGGGCAGCTACGTCCTGACGATGCTCCGTACGGACGGCGGCAAGGCGCTACCCGTCGTACGAGGGTGGATCCCGCGGGGCGCCGAGGCCCCGGCCGCGCCCGCCGGCGAGGTCGACGTCACCGGCGTACTGCAGGCCTCCGAGAACGCCGGCTCCGACGGGGTGCACGCACAGGGCGGGCTCCCGCAGGGCCAGGTCGGCATGATCAGCGCCGCGGCCCTGGTCAACCTGGTTCCGTACCAGGTGTACGACGCCTGGGTGACGCTGCCCGGTGCCGACGGGGGCATGACTCCCGTCCCCGCCAGCGCCCCGCAGAACAGCGGGCTCGACCTCAAGGCGTTCCAGAACCTCGGCTACACCGGCGAGTGGTTCGTCTTCGCCGGGTTCGTGGTGTTCATGTGGTTCCGGCTGGTCCGGCGCGAGGCCGAGGCCCTGGAGGACGCCGAGCTCGGGCTCACCCCCGAGACACTCGCCTCCGAGACACTCGCCCCCGAGACGGAGACCGAGAGCGAAGCCGGGACGGCTGACGCGCCCGCCGCCCCACTGGCCAAGTAGGCCGAGGACATGAAGCAAGGGGGGCCCGCCACCAGGCGGGCCCCCCTTCGTGCTCCTCCCCCTCCGCGAACGAGGAGCCGTCCCCAATATTTCTCTTCCGGCAGGTGCTACTGCTGCGGGGCCACCGACGGTGTTCCCGCGTCCAGCACGCCCGTCTTGTAGATCGTTCCGGCGCACGCGTTCGGGATCTTCGCCTCCGCGGACGGGGCGCCCGGCTCGGCGACGTGGGTCACCGCGACCGTGCCGTCCGCCGTGGCGGTGGGCGAGCCGCCGTCCGCGCCGAGCTGGGCGGTCTGGCCGCCGGCGGCCGTCGCCGTCGTCGGGGAGACGATTCCGCTGGTGCTGCCGGAGCTGCCGTTCGACGGGCTCGGGTCGGGCGAGGGCGGCGCCTTGGGGCAGGTGTCCGACGGCACCCAGGCGAACCGCACCTCGTACGCCGCGGCCGGCTTCAGGACCAGGTGCGTGGTGTCCTGCGAGGGGTCGGGGAGCCCGGCGGCCGGGTCGCCCGCCGCGTGCTCGACGACGGTGATCTTCGCCGGGTTGGCCGCGCCCTGCGCCTGCACGTTGAACTTGCCGGCGCCGCCTATCGCGCACTGCTTGCTGGACGCGTTCACGATGCGGAAGGCGCCGTAGACCTTGCCGGTCGCGTCGGGCTTGCCGACGCTCGCCGACTTCACGCTCAGCTCGCCCGCCTCGCACACCGGCGAGTTCGCCTGCACGGGCCCGCTGCCCGCCCCGGTCGCACCGCCGGCCGTGGCGCCCGTCGTGCCCTTGCTGGGCTGCGGCGTACGGCCAGCGCTGCCGGGAGTGCCTGCCGGGCTGCCGCTGCCGGAGGGCGGGGTGCTCTCCTGCACGCCGTCCGCGCTGCCGGAGACCGAGCCCGCGGTGCTGCCGTGTGTCTGCTCGCCGTGTCCGGCGACGGCGGGCCGGTCGTCCGCGCTGCCCGAGGTGTTGGCGACGTGGATGAACGCCGGTACGGCGGTGGCCACCAGGAGGGCCGCCGCGACCGAGCCGACGACGGCCTGCCGCTTGCGGGCCCGCCGCACGGGCACCGCGGCCCGCAGATGGTCGAGTGCCCCCTCCGAGGGCATCAGGTCGTCCACCGCGCTGTGCAGCAGCCTGCGCACCGCGAGTTCGTCGGCCGCGTCCGGGCCCGCCGAGGCGGGCGGGAGGTTGAAGGGGAGGTTGCCGGTGCTGTTCATTTCCGGCGTTTTGTCCACGAATCCGTATCCAGTCAGGTCGTTCAGGTCATTCCTGGGCCGCTGGTCCGGCCCGCTCTTCCCTTGCTCCCCGTGGGCGCCACGCTCTCGGTGGACACCACGCTCTCCGTGGGCGCCACGGTTTCCGTAGGCACCATGTTCCCCATGGGTGCCGCCGTCCCCCGGCCGCCTGTCGCCGTTCCTGTCGCCGTTCCTGTCCGGGCCCGTCATGCCGGTGCCTCCATGGCGATCCGCAGGGCGGCGATGCCCCGCGATCCGTACGCCTTCACCGAGCCCAGGGATATCCCGAGCGTCTCGGCGACCTGGGCCTCCGTCATGTCCGCGAAGTACCGCAGCACGAGCACCTCGCGCTGGCGGCGCTGGAGCCCGCGCATCGCCTTGATCAGCGCGTCGCGCTCCAGCTGGTCGTACGCGCCCTCCTCGGCGCTCGCCATGTCGGGCATCGGCTTGGAGAGCAGCTTGAGGCCGAGGATGCGGCGGCGCAGCGCCGAGCGCGACAGGTTGACGACGGTCTGGCGCAGGTACGCGAGGGTCTTCTCCGGCTCGCGCACCCGGCTGCGCGCCGAGTGGACCCGGATGAACGCCTCCTGCACCACGTCCTCGCAGGAGGCGGTGTCGTCCAGGAGCAGGGCCGCGAGGCCGAGCAGCGAGCGGTAGTGCGCGCGGTAGGTCTCGGTGAGGTGATCGACAGTGGTGCCGGCCGCCATGACCTCGTCAGCGCTCTCGCGCGAGGGCGCCTGGGAGGGAACGCGGGCCGGACGGGTGGCGGGCATGGGCGCGATCACCGGCATGCCGCCGGGCGCACCGAGGCGCCGACGCGGGCGGACGACCGTGCCACCGCGTGCCGGTACCGCTCGGAAATCGAGTACCTCTGCCACGCCTGTTGGACACGTTCCTCCCCGTCAGGGTTGTACGCGTACGACACTGTTTTTGGCGGTGCACCACATGCCCTCATCCGTACCCGCTCTTCCCCAATGCCCCGATTTTTACGGCACCTTGAGGGGCGACCGCATAGACGCTCCATGCCGGACTGCGGTTGCAGGGACACGGAAAATGAATCGTGTAACACGGCATTGGCGCAGTTCAAGTGGTACAGACCAGCGACTTGCTCACAGAGCGTTCACAGATCCTACAAATCGGTGGACCTCATCGCGCGGTGAATTCGCGGGCCGCCAACTCCGCGATGTGCGCGGCGTTCAGCGCCGTGCCCTTGCGGAGGTTGTCGCCGCAGACGAAAAGTTCCAGTACGCGCGGATCGTCCGGCGAGCTGCGCACCCGGCCCACCCAGGTGGGGTCGGTGCCGACCACGTCCGCGGGCGTCGGGAACTCGCCGGCGGCCGGGTCGTCGAAGAGCACCACGCCCGGCGCGGTCGCCAGGATCTCGTGGGCTCGCGCGACGTCCACCTCGTTCTCGAAGCGGGCGTGCACCGAGACCGAGTGGGTCGTGACGACCGGGACCCGCACACAGGTCGCGGCCACCGGAAGCCGCGGCAGGTCGAGCAGTTTGCGCAGTTCGTCCCGCAGGCCCAGCTCCTGCGAGGACCAGCCGTCCTCGGCGAGCTCCCCGGCCCACGGCACCACGTTCAGCGCGACCGGCGCCGCGAACGGGCCGAGGTCGTCGCCGACGGCCCGGCGCACATCGCCCGGACTCGTGCCGAGCCCGGTCCCGGCCACCAGCGAGATCTGCCGGCGCAGCGCCTCGACCCCGGCCTGCCCCTCACCGCTGACGGCCTGGTACGTGGAGAGGACCAGCTCGCTCAGGCAGAACTCGGCGTGCAGCGCGCCCACCGTCACGATCATGGCGAGGGTGGTGGGGTGCGGGCTCGCGACGATGCCGCGCGGACGCATCCGTACGGCATGGGGATTGAGTTCGGGGACCACGAGCGGCACGTCCGGGTCCATCCGGAAGGCGGCCGAACTGTCCACCACCACCGCGCCCTTGGCGGCCGCGACCGGCGCCCAGTGGGCGGCGATCTCGTCGGGGGCGAGGAAGACGACGACGTCGGCCCCGTCCAGGGCCTCCTCGCTCAGCGCGAGGACCTCGCACTCCTCGCCCCGTACGAGCAGCTTGCGGCCGGCCGAGCGCGCGGACGCGACGAGCCGGACCTCACCCCAGACATCGGCATGCTGGGACAGGATCTGGAGCATCACCGAACCGGCGCCCCCGGTCGCTCCGACGACCGTGAGCGCCGGTCTGCGGGTCATCGCCCGGTGCCTCCGTAGACGACGGCCTCGTCGCTGTCGGAGTCGAGACCGAAGGCGGTGTGCACGGCGCGCACGGCCTCGTTCACGTCGTCGGCGCGGGTCACGACCGAGATGCGGATCTCGGAGGTCGAGATCAGCTCGATGTTGACGCCCGCGTCGGACAGTGCCTCGAAGAAGCCCGCCGTGACGCCCGGGTTGGTCTTCATGCCGGCGCCGACGAGCGAGATCTTGGCGATCTGGTCGTCGTAGCGCAGCGACTCGAAGCCGATGGCCGGCTTGGAGCGCTCCAGGGCGTCGATGGCCTTGCGGCCCTCGGCCTTGGGCAGCGTGAACGAGATGTCGGTGAGTCCCGTCGACGCGGCGGAGACGTTCTGCACCACCATGTCGATGTTGATCTCGGCGTCCGCGATGGTGCGGAAGATCGCCGCGGCCTCGCCCGGCTTGTCGGGCACCCCGACGACCGTGACCTTCGCCTCGGAGACGTCGTGCGCGACTCCGGAGATGATGGCGTGCTCCACCTGCTGGCCTTCCGACTGGGAACGTGGTTCGTTGCTGACCCAGGTGCCCTGAAGTCCGCTGAAGGACGAGCGCACATGGATCGGGATGTTGTAACGGCGGGCGTATTCGACGCACCGGTGCAGGAGCACCTTGGAACCGGACGCGGCCAGCTCCAGCATGTCCTCGAAGGAGATCCAGTCGATCTTCTTCGCCTTCTTCACGACGCGGGGGTCCGCGGTGAAGACGCCGTCGACGTCCGTGTAGATCTCGCAGACCTCGGCGTCGAGCGCGGCCGCGAGGGCGACGGCGGTCGTGTCGGACCCGCCGCGGCCGAGCGTGGTGATGTTCTTGCCCTCCTGGCTGACGCCCTGGAACCCGGCGACGATGGCGATGTTGCCCTCGTCGATCGAGGTCCGGATGCGGCCCGGAGTGACGTCGATGATCCGCGCTTTGTTGTGGACCGAATCGGTGATGACACCGGCCTGGCTGCCCGTGAACGACTGGGCCTGGTGGCCCAGGTTTTTGATCGCCATGGCGAGCAGTGCCATGGAGATCCGCTCTCCGGCGGTCAGCAGCATGTCGAATTCCCGCCCGGCAGGCATCGGTGACACCTGCTCCGCGAGCTCGATCAACTCATCCGTCGTGTCGCCCATCGCGGAAACCACGACGACCACCTGGTGGCCGGTCTTCTTGGCTTCCACGATCCGCTTGGCGACGCGCTTGATGCCCTCGGCATCGGCAACGGAGGAGCCTCCGTACTTCTGCACGACAAGGCCCACGTGCGCTCCTCGCTCAGTTCATTACTGCGGTCGGCTCAGTCTAACGAGCGGGCCGGATTCGCCCGCGCCGTATCACTTCGTGAGATGTCCCGCTCACGACTTGATCACCGGGCGTTGTCCGATCCGCTCGCGAGACCCGCCTGCCCTGGCATTCCGTTTGTACGCGACGATGTGGCCGGGGTCACACAAGCCGGATCAAGGGGGCGAACCGGACCCCGCGCACAACTCCCGTACGCACAGGGCTACTTGAGGTCGCGCAGGCCCAGCGGACCCGCGAGCTCCTCGACCATGACGCGGCCCGCCTCCTCCTCCAGGGCGTCCTCCGTCAGGTCCTCGTCGGTGTCGAGGCCGTCGAGCGCTTCGAGCGGCTGGTTCAGGCGGACGTGCGCGACCAGGGACTGCAGAGCGCGCAGCGCGGCCGATGCCGTCGAGCCCCAGTTGGAGAAGTACGAGAACTGCCACCACCACAGGGCCTCGGTGGTGCGGCCCGCGCGGTAGTGGGCCAGGCCGTGGCGCAGGTCGGTGACGACGTCGGCGAGGTCGTCGGAGATCCGGCACGCCACCGGCGCCTTGCGCGGCTCGTACGGGTCGAAGACCTCGGAGTACACGTCGATGGGTTCCAGGAGCCGGGCGAACCGCTCGCGCAGCTCGTCCACGTCGGCCTCGGGGCCGAGGTCCGGCTCGTAGCGCTCGTCCGGGACGATGTCCTCGTGCGCGCCGAGCCGGCCGCCGGCCAGCAGCAGCTGGGACACCTCCAGGAGGAGGAACGGTACGGCGCTGTCGGGCTCGTCGCCCTTGGCCACTTCCGTGACCGCGACGATGAAGGACTCGACCTGGTCGGCGATCTGGACCGCGAAGGAGTCCGGGTCCTGGTTGGTCGCGTGCAGCGTTGCGTCAGACATCGAGTTGACCTTCCTCGTACCCCTCGTGGGCGTCATACATCGAGCAGCCGCCTTCCTTCGAAGGCCCGGCCCAGGGTGACCTCGTCGGCGTATTCGAGGTCGCCGCCCACCGGCAGGCCGCTGGCGAGCCGGGTGACCTTGAGGCCCATGGGCTTGATCATGCGGGCGAGGTACGTCGCGGTGGCCTCGCCCTCCAGGTTCGGGTCGGTGGCCAGGATCAGCTCGGTGACCGTGCCGTCCGCGAGGCGGGCGAGGAGCTCGCGGATGCGCAGGTCGTCCGGGCCGACGCCCTCGATCGGGCTGATGGCACCGCCGAGCACGTGGTAGCGGCCGCGGAACTCGCGGGTCCGCTCGATGGCCACGACGTCCTTGGGCTCCTCCACGACGCAGATGACCGTCTGGTCACGGCGCGGGTCGCGGCAGATGTTGCACCGCTCCTCCTGCGCCACGTTGCCGCACACCGCGCAGAACCGGACCTTGTCCTTGACCTCAAGCAGGGCGTGCGCGAGGCGGCGCACGTCGGTCGGCTCGGCCTGCAGGATGTGGAAGGCGATCCGCTGCGCGCTCTTGGGACCGACGCCGGGCAGCCTGCCCAGTTCGTCGATGAGGTCCTGAACCACGCCTTCGTACAACGGAACGCCTCTCGTGGGTTGCTCTGACGCCTACGGTAGTTGCTGTGCGTCCGCCTCAGTAGGTCGGGCGCACGGGTACGTCCGCACGGGCGGGCGCACGCCGGTGGCCCGGTCCTAGAACGGCAGGCCCGGCATGCCGCCGAGGCCCTGCGCCAGCGGGCCCAGCTTCTGCTGCTGGAGCTGCTGCGCGTTCTCGTTGGCGGCCTGCACGGCCGCGACGACGAGGTCCGCGAGGGTCTCGGTGTCCTCCGGGTCGACCGCCTTCGGGTCGATGACCAGGGCCCGCAGCTCGCCCGAGCCGGTCACGGTCGCCTTGACGAGACCGCCGCCGGCCTGTCCTTCGACCTCGGTCGCCGCGAGCTCCTCCTGGGCAAGGGCGAGATCCTGCTGCATCTTCTGGGCCTGCTGGAGAAGCTGCTGCATGTTGGGCTGGCCACCACCAGGGATCACGATTCACTCCAGGTTTCGGTAAGGCGGGTCGGCAGGACGGTTGTCTCTTTCGGCACTCCGAGCCTACGTGGTCGACAGGCGCCCTGCTCCGCAACTCTTTCGAGTGATGCGGTGCCGGTTCCTATACCTGATCAAGGGCCACTTCCGGGCGGAAATACCTGGATATCGCCCCCTCGGCCCTCCATTCGGCGGTAGGAATGGCGGTCGGGTATGTCCGTACGCGTCAATACGCACGCGCACACCGCGGACGACCGCACGGCGTCACCGCATTTACACGGCATTTACTACGTCCAGCACACGTCCAGTACGTCCGGATACACATCCAGGTGCCCGTACGTCACGCGATGTCACAGAGGGTCACAGCAGCAGTGCGGAGGGAGCGGCCGGGTGAGCCAGCCGGACATGCAGCCCGAGGGGCCCCCGGGCCAGGCCCGGCGGGACGAGGGCGCGCAGACGGGCGATCTGACCGGGAGGCCGTTCCCGCTCGGCGACTGGGGCGAGCCGGCCGAACGCCTCGACGCGCTGTACCGCTGGGCCGAGGACGGCGCCCTGCGCACCGCGGACTGGTACCTCGCCGACCGGCTCTGGAAGCGCCGCGGCGCCCGTACCCTGCGCTGCGGCACGGCGAGCGGCGCGATCGCCGGGGCCGTGCTCCCGCTGCTCGATCTGACCGGCGCCCTGAAGGGCGCGGCGGGCTGGGGCTATCTGTGTCTGCTGCTGGGTGCCGCGTGCATGGCCTGCGACCGCTACTTCGGGCTCACCTCGGGCTGGATGAGGGACGTCGCCACCGCCCAGGCCGTGCAGCGCAGGCTCCAGAGCCTCCAGTTCGACTGGGCGTCGGAGAGCGTGCGGGAGGTGCTCGGGCCCACCGAGGGCACCGCGAGCGAGGCCGCCGAGCGGTGCCTCTCGCTGCTGCGCCGGTTCACCGAGGACGTCACCGAGCTGATCCGCTCGGAGACGGCGGACTGGATGGTGGAATTCCGCTCGGGGCCGGCGCCGCTCGTCATGCAGACCCTGAGCGCGGCGGCCCCCCGCGCGGACGGCGCCCCCGGGCCCGGCCGCTTCCCCCTCCCCCCGGCCACCCGCCCGAACATGCCGCGTCAGCGGCCGCCGGAGGGGCCGCGCCAGTAGCCGGGGCGCCGGGGGCGGGGCGCGGCCCCACGGCAGCGGGTTCAGCTGAAGATGATCATCGAGCCCTGCGCGAGGCTGCGGGTCGCCGCCGCGTGCAGCCCGAGCCACACGTGCCGCTCGCGCGCGAAGGGGCTCTCGTCGTACGGGATGGGTCCGGCCGGCTCTTCGAGCGAGGTGGGCCGGTCCGGCGGGGCGGGTGCGGTCGGCGGGTTGGCCGGATCTATGCCGATCGCGGGCCCCACGAACTCCAGCTCCCGCAGCAGCCCCTGGGCGGAACCGAGCGGTCCGCCGCCCGCGAGGAGCTCCTCGTTGGACAGCGGGATCGCGAAGTCGACCGGCACGTAGGCCCCGGCGTGGTCGTAGTGCCACACCAGGTGCGACTGCTGGGCGGTCGTCTCGAACATCTCCAGGAGCTGCTCGTAGTCGCCGCCGAGCTCGTCGACGGGCGTGACCGCGAGGCCGCACAGCTGGAGGAGGTAGGCGCGGCGCAGGAAGTGCAGCGCGTCGTAGTCGAACCCCGCGACCGGTGCCACGTCGCCGGACAGGCCCGGCATGTACGCGAAGACCGGCACGGGCGGGAGCCCGGCGTCGCCGAGCGCCTTGTCGTACGAGGCGATCTCCTCCGCGAACGGGTTGTCGGGGCTGTGGCACAGCACATCGACGAGGGGGACCAGCCACAGGTCACAGGCCAAGACGGGCTCGCTCTCAACTCGTTTCGTGCGATGGTCGGGACAGCGTAGTGCGCCGGGCACGCCGCGCGAAGAGTGCCCGTCAACTCCTGATGCGAGGTGACTGGATCCCCCGCGCCCCGGTCGGGAGGGTTTACCCACCAACCCGTGCGTTACTCGGATACCCGGACGTGAGAGCGCACCCCGGACCCGGAAGGTGTCACCGGGCCGACGACACGTCCCAGATCCACACCCCGCCCACCTTCGTGCCCTCGCGGCCGAGCAGCCGGGTCACCGTCTCGTACAGCTCGGGCGCCTGCGGCTGGGGGGCGAGGACCAGCACGCCCGCGTGCCAGTACGCGAGGTCCTCGCGGGCCTGCTTCTGCCAGTCCCTGCCGATGTCCGGGATGGGCTTGCCGGAGCGCACGTCGCCGAACAGGTTCGACGTCCAGCGCGGCGAGGCCCCGTAGATGCCGATGCGGTCCGGGCCCCAGGGGCCGTTGAAATAGCCGCCGGGCACGGAGAACTTGAGGCCCGTCGACGACTGCCAGTGCAGCGCCTCCGCCGAGCCCGGGTCGGGCAGCGGCACCGGAACCAGGGACTCCCCCGGCTTCACGTACTTCTTCCACATCCCCGACGCGATGAACTCGGGCACCTCGGGGCGCGCGTGCGTCGGGAACGACGTCGGGACGATCGGGAGCAGGGCAAGGGCGATCGCCGCGAAACCGGCCACCTGTGCGGCCCGCACCCGGCTGAGCGCGAGGCGCCCCGCGGCAAGCGCGACCAGCGCGCCGAGCACCGGCGCGCAGATCATCGCGACCCGGCCCTCGATGACCGACTCGAAGAGCGGCTTGTGGGCAAGCAGCTTCCAGGGGCCGGGGAAAACCACGTCCGTGTACGGGATGCGGATCTTCTGGCCGAGCGAGAGGACCGCGGCCGCCACACCCGTGAACGCCAGCGCCTTGACGAGCGGCCGGCGCCACAGCCGTACGACGAGCGCGAAGGCGAGGGCCACCAGGGGCCAGCCGTAGAACGCGTTCTGCTCGGTGCGGTTGAGGGCCAGCTTGTCGGCGGTCGCGTCGTCGCCCATCAGGGAGCGCCCCGCGAACTCGATGAGCGCGAGCGGCGAATTGCCAGCATCGTCGCCGTGCAGCACGCTGTGGTAGCTCTGCGCCCCGGCGAACTGCCGGTACAGCGGGTACGCGACGAGCACCAGGCAGACCCCGAGCGCGTATGCCATGCCGGTGGCCAGCGGCCGGATCGCGGCCCGTGCCACCTCGCGCCGGGCCAGCGCGTACGACAGCGCGAACAGGGCCATGCCCAGCGAGGCGAGCAGCAGCACCTCCTCGCCGAGGAAGATCTGGTACGTCGTGAACAGGCCCAGGATCACCCCGTCGCGGCGCACGTTCCGGCCCTCGCACAGGCGCAGCGCGCGGTCGATGATCAGCGGGATCATGAACAGGACGCAGAAGTTCGGGTGTGCGTTGCCGTGCGAGATCATCGGCGGCGCGAAGGCCGCGAGCGCCCCGCCGAGCCCGGCCGCCCAGCGGTTCTCGGTCACCCGGCGCGCGAAGAGCCAGTACCAGGCGTACGCGGTCGCGGACATCCCCAGGGTGAGGACGAGCGCCCAGGTGAGCGTCGGCCCGAAGGCGAGGGTGACCGGGGTGAGCGGCACGGACAGGCCCAGCATCGGCGTGTTGCCCATGAGGTTCACGCCGTCCGGAAAATTCTGGACGGTCGTGAACAGCGGGTCGCGCAGATGGGTCACGTTGTCCGCGGTGACCGAGAAGAACCACTCCCACTGGTTCTGGTCCTGCATCGAGTCGGTGAGGTAGCTCCGCCCGAGGTCGCCCCACAGGTTCTTGTAGAGCAGGACGGAGGAGAGCAGGTAGAGGGCGCCGAGCACCAGGTCGACGCGGCGGACCGCGCGCGCCTTGAGGCGGGCCAGCTCCCACAGCACCTTGCCGTAGTCCGCGGCGCCCACCTTCGAGCCGTCCTGGTGCGACCAGCGCACCGGCACCTCGGAGACCGCCCAGCCCCTGCGGCGGAAGAACTGGAGGATCTCGACGTCTATGCCCCAGCCGTCCAGACGGGCGTCGGCGAACGCGGCGCGCGCCTTGTCGCCGTCGAACAGCTTGAAGCCACACTGGGTGTCGCGGATGCCGGGGACGGCGACGGCCCGGATGAGCCGGTTGCCCATCCGGCCGAGCAGCTCGCGCAGCCGGCTCTGGTGGACCTCGATGCGGGCCTCGGGGTGGGCGCGCGAGCCGATCGCGGCGGCCGTCTCGCCCTCGGTCATCGCCTTGGCGAGCTGGTCCAACTCCTCTATCGGGGTGGCCAGATCGGCGTCCGTGATCAGGACGCGGCGCCCGTAGGAGGCGAGCACCCCGAGCCGCAGGGCGTGGCCCTTGCCGCGGTTGCTCTCGCTGACGACGACGTTGATGCGGGGGTCGACGGCGGCGGCCTCGCGGGCCACCCGCACGGTCTCGTCCGCGGAACCGTCGTCGACGACTATGAGTTCCCAGCTGCAGCTGTCGCCGAGGTGGCCGCGGATCGCCTCCAGGGTGGGCGCGAGGCGCTGCTCCTCGTTGTACGCGGGGACGACAACGCTCAGTTCGACCTGTCCGGCCGGTTCGTTGATCACCGGGGGAGCCGCTCCGCCCACATCAGGGATTCGTCGTTGTAGGCGGCGATCAGCAGCCGTGCCTCTTCGAAGTCGCCCCGGCCGAGCGCGTCGACGACCTCGCCGTGACCGGTCCACAGCCAGTCGCTGAGGTCGCTGTGACTGCGCAGGTACGGGACCGCGAACACCCAGCTCTGCATGCGCAGCCGGTGCAGGAATTCGGAGATGTAGGTGTTCCCGGCGAGCGCGCACAGCTCCCGCCAGAACCGCAGGTCGTAGCCGACCAGGATGTTCAGGTCGCCGCCGCGCGCGGCCCGCGCGGCCTCCTCGCCCCGGCGGCGTACCGAGACGAGGGCGGGTCCGTACGCCTCCAGGGAGCCGGGGACCGCGGCCCGCCGGAATATCCCGTCGACCACCAGGGCCCGCGCCTCGACGATGCCCTTGTAGTCCTCGACGGTGAAGGCCCGTACGCGGAAGCCGCGGTGCTGGTCGGAGTCGAGCAGGCCCTGCGCGCAGAGGTCGACGAGCGCCTCGCGCACGGGCGTGGCGGAGACGCCGTACTGCTCGGCTATCTGCTTGACCGTGAACTCCTCGCAAGGCCGCATACGCCCCGCGAGCACTTCGTCACGGAGCGCGTCCGCGATCTGTTGTCGGAGGGTGCTGCGGGTGACCGCTCCGCTAGCGGGCATGACTCGCTCCCCTCCTCCGGCTTCGGGCCACCCTATGGGGTGCCCGGAAACCGGACAAAGGAGAGCGGGTTTTTGCCCCCGGATCGGGACGCAAGCGTCACACGGTGTGCTGGTCCGCGACCGTCAGCGCCTCGTCGAGCACGGCGAGTCCTTCCTTCGCCTCCGCCTCGGTGATGTTGCAGGGCGGCACGACATGGGTGCGGTTCATGTTGATGAACGGCCAGAGCCCGTGCTTCTTGCAGGCGGCACCGAACGCGGCCATCGGCGCGTTGTCCGCCCCGGTCGCGTTGTACGGCACCAGCGGCTCGCGGGTCTCCTTGCTGCGGACGAGCTCAAGCGCCCAGAACACGCCCATGCCGCGCACCTCGCCGACCGACGGGTGCCGCTCGGCGATCTCGCGGAGCCCGGGCTCCAGGACGGTCGCTCCGATGTGAGCGGCCTGCTCGACGACACGCTCCTCCTCCATCACGTTGATGGTGGCGACGGCCGCGGCGCAGGCCAGCGGGTGCCCGGAGTAGGTGAGCCCACCGGGGAAGGGCCGGCGCTCGAAGGTCTCGGCGATCTTCTGGCTGATGGCGACACCGCCGAGCGGCACATAGCCGGAGTTGACGCCCTTGGCGAAGGTCATGAGATCCGGCACCACGTCGTAGTGCTCGGAGGCGAACCACTTGCCGGTCCGGCCGAACCCGGCCATGACCTCGTCCAGGACGAGCACGATCCCGTACGTGTCGCACAGCTCGCGCACGCCGGGCAGGTAGCCGGCCGGCGGCGTCATGATGCCGGCCGTGCCGGGCACCGACTCCAGGATGATCGCGGCGATGGTGGCGGGCCCCTCGAAGACGATGGTCTCCTCAAGGTGCTTCAGGGCCCGCGCGCACTCCTCGGCCTCCGTCGTGGCGTGGAAGGGCGAGCGGTACAGGAACGGCGCCCAGAACCGGGCGACCCCGGCCGAGCCGCTGTCGGAGGCCCACCGGCGCGGGTCACCCGTCAGATTGATCGCCGTGTTCGTACCGCCGTGGTACGAGCGGTAGGCGCTCATCACCTTGTGGCGGCCGGTGTGCAGACGGGCCATGCGGATGGCGTTCTCGACGGCCTCCGCGCCACCATTGGTGAAGAAGATCTTGTCGAGGTCCCCGGGCGTGCGCTCCGCGATCAGGCGGGCCGCCTCCGAGCGGGCCTCCACGGCGAACGCGGGCGCGAAGGTCGTCATCGTCGCGGCCTGCTCCTGGATCGCGGCGACGACCTTGGGGTGCTGGTACCCGATGTTGGTGAAGACGAGCCCGCTGGTGAAGTCGAGGTAGCGGTTGCCGTCGTAGTCCCAGAAGTAGGACCCCTCCGCGCCGGCCACGGCGAGCGGGTCGATCAGGCCCTGGGCGGACCAGGAGTGGAACACGTGCGCACGGTCGGCGGCTTTCACGGCCGCGCCGGCCTGAGGATCGGGAATGCCTTGAGGGGTCATGCTTCCAGGGTAAGGACGCGCAGGTGGGAGCGGCCATGACCATCTTGTCCACCGAGACCGGCCGGGCTCGGCAAGGTGTCGGGGCCCGGCCTCACTTCGGCTGCTCCCCGGCCGCCGCGCGGGCGGTCACGAGCCCCGACTCGTACGCCGCGATGACCGCCTGGGCGCGGTCCCGGACGGCGAGCTTGTCGAAGATGCTGGTGATGTAGTTCTTGACCGTGGACAGGCTCAGCTCCAGGGCGCGGGCGATCTCGGTGTTGTCGAGGCCGGTGGCCATGAGGCGCCACACCTCGACCTCGCGGGGCGTGAGCTCACCGAGTCCCGCCGGGGCGGGCCGCGTGTCGCGGGGCGCGGTGACGTAGGTGGAGATCAGCCGGGTGAGCAGGCGCGGCGCGACCGCGGCCTCGCCCGCGTGCACGGTACGGATCGCCGCGCTCAGGTCTTCCGGCGAGCTGTCCTTGGGCAGGAACCCGTAGGCCCCGGCGCGCAGCGCGCCCACGACGTACTCGTCCATGTCGAAGGTGCTCAGCGCGAGGACCCGGCAGGTGGGCACGGCGGCGGCCAGCTCGCCGGTCGCCGCGACCCCGTCGAGTACGGGCATCCGGATGTCCATCACGACGACGTCGGGGCGCAGCCGGCGGGCCAGGTCGACGGCCTGCGCCCCGTTCTCGGCCTCCCCGACCACCTCGAAGGACGGGTCGGGGGACAGGATCAGCGAAAGCCCGCGCCGCACGAGCGGCTGGTCGTCGGTGATGAGCACCTTGATCGGCGCCTCGGTCATGGACGTACTCCTTCTTGCCGTACGGCTGTGCCGACCGTCCCGTCCGGGGCGAGGGGCAGTTCGGCGAGCACGGCGAATCCGCCGTCGGCGCGGGGCCCGGCGGTGAGGGTGCCGCCGTGCAGGGCGACGCGCTCGCGCATGCCGATGAGGCCGTAACCGCCGCCGGAGCCGGGATTCGAGGACGCCGCGCCTTCACCGTCGTCCAACACCTCGACGCTCACCATGTCCTGACGGTACGTCAGCCGTACGCAGGCGTGGGCGGACCCGGCGTGCTTGCGGGCGTTGGTGAGGGCCTCCTGGACGACCCGGAACACGGTGAGGCCGACGGTCGGAGGCAGCGGGCGCGACGCCCCGTGCACGCTGAACCCGGTCGACAGCCCGGCGAACCGGGCCTCGTCGACCAGGCGTTCGAGGTCGTCGGCGCCGGGCTGGGGCTGGGCCGGTGCGGATTCCGGCTCGTCTCCGGCCCGCAGTACGTCGAGGAGCTGGCGCATCTCGCCGAGCGCGAGCCGCCCGGAGGCCTCCAGGGTGACCAGCGCGTCCCGGGCCACCTCGGGGTGGGCGAGGTTGGCGCGGGCGCCGCCGGCCATGAGCTGCATGGTGGTGATGTGGTGGGCCACGATGTCGTGCAATTCCCGCGCGATGCGGCGGCGCTCGTCGGCCACGGCGCGGTCGGCGAGGAGCCGGCGGTTGGCGTCCACTTCGCGCTGCCAGCGGCCGACGGCCAGGGCGGCGCCGACGACGATGAGCGGCGAGAGGACCGCGGAGATGGCCTCCGGCCAGGGCGGAACCCGCCCGCCGCTCTGGCTGAGCAGGCTCGTCGCGGCGGTCACGAGGACCGCGCCCGCCGCGACCAGGCCGCTGCGGGCCCGGGCGACCGAGTACAGGGCGACCATGAGGACGGCCCCGAAGTGGGTGGAGAGCGGCAGGGCGAAGGACGCCGCAGCGTCGAGGACCAGGGCGGCGGCGAGGGTGGCGACAGGGTGGGTGCGCCGGGCGAGCAGGGGCACGGCGGCGAACGCGACGAGGAGGACCCCGGCGATGCTGATGCCGCGCCGGCCGGTGGGGTCGCTGACGAAGACGTAGCTGAGGAGATTGATGGCACAGGAGGCCCCGGCCACGAGGGCGTCGTTGCGGGTCCAGGGGGGTGGGGGGGTGCGGGGGCGCGGCGGGGGAACTTGAGCGCTGCCGGGCCGCAGGGGTGGGATCCTGCCGGGCTCCGCGGACTGCTCCGTCGGCGCGTGACCGGGCCCGGTGCGCGGCCGCTCCCGGGCGTCGCCGGGGCGCCCGGAGCACGGTAGTTGCCGGTCGTCGCCGGGCCCGGCACCCGGCACCCCCTCGGCCGCGCCGGGCCCGGGTTCGGGCGACTCCTGAGCGCCACCGGCCCCCGCGCCCCGCGTCTCGCCCCGCCCCACCTGTCGCGGCCCGCGCATGTCCGTCCCCCCTCTGTCCGTCCCGGCCAGCGTGTCACGGTCGTCGCCCTGTCGGCACCGGCGCCCGGGCGAGACCCCGACCAGGACCACGGTCCTGGTCGCCGGACCGGCCGGGCCCCTGGGCCCCCGGCCGGATCATCCCTGGCCAGGACGCCGGGCCGCACCTCCCCCTGATGGGCTGGAGAACGGCCGGGAGCACCCGGCAGACGTACACCGCTCCCAGGGAGTGCGACGGGTCAGGGCCAGGGCCGCGACGCCTGGCACGGCCTGTCCGCCCCCTCCCCGTCGGGCACCCCCCGACCCGTCCGCCGGAGGACCTCGTGATCCGCGCCCTGACCGGATACTCCACCCGACATCCCTGGAAGGTGATCGCCCTCTGGGCCGTCCTGGGGTTCGCCCTGATCGCCCTCGCCCCGACCCTGTTCGCCCGTGTCACCCAGAACCAGACCGGCGACTTCCTGCCCCGCAGCTACGATTCCGCCGCCGCCCTGCGCATAGCCGAGGAGCGATTCGGGGTGGATCCGGACACCACCACGGTGACCGTCCTTGTCGGGCGGGCCGACGGCCAACCCCTCGGCACCGCCGACCACAAGCGCGTCGAGGCCGAGGCTGCCAAGCTCGGTGGGCGGCGGGTCGACATGCCGAGGGAGGACGACGCGCCGAAGTTCCTGGTCCCGGACCGCTCGCAGACACCCCGTATCGCCCCGGCGATGACCGCGCCGGACCGGAGCTTCGAGCTGCTCTCCGTCGAGCTGGCCGGGAACCCCTCGGACACCGGTGTGCAGGGCGTCTACCGGGCCTTCCGGGACGCCGCCCGGACGCAGTTCGCCGAGGCGGGGATGCGTACGGGCTTCACCGGTGCGCTCGCCGACACCGTGGACACCACCGACGCCAACAAGACCGCCACAACAGTCGGCGGCGCCCTTCTGACGGGGCTCATCGTCCTGCTGAACGTGCTGGTGTTCCGCAGCGTGCTGGCGGCGATCCTGCCGCTGCTCGCGGTCGCGGTCATCGGCGGCGCGGCAGCGGGCGCCGTCGCGGTGGCCGCGATGCTCACCGGGCTCAAGCTCGACGCGAGCACCCCGGGCCTGATCAACGTGGTGCTGCTCGGCATCGGCATCGACTACCTGCTGTTCCTGCTGTTCCGCTTCCGCGAGCACCTCCGGTCCCAGCCACAGCAGTTGGCGCGCGAAGCGGCCGCTCAGGTGTGTGCCCGGGTGGGCACCGCCATCACCTCGGCGGCGCTGACGATCGTGGCCGCGTTCGCCACCCTGGGCGTCGCGACGTTCGGGCAGTTCCGCTCGCTCGGCCCGGCGATCGCCGTGGCGGTCCTGGTCATGCTGCTCGGCAGCCTCACCCTGATGCCGGCGCTGCTCGCGGCCGCCGGGCGCAAGATGTTCTGGCCGTCCCGGGCGCTGCGCCGCGAGCCGCGCGAGGGCCGGGCCGCCCGCCTGGGCGCACTGGTCACGCGGCGCCCGCTGCTGATGCTGACCGCGTCCGTCGCCCTGCTCGCCGCGCTGGCCGCCGGCCTGATCGGCATCCGTATGGACTACGGACAGGGCGGCGGCTCGGGCGACACGACCCCGGCCGCCGCCACCGCCGCCGAGATCTCCCGCGCGCTGCCGGCCGGCGTCTCGGACCCGACCAGCGTGTACGTCACCGCCAAGGACGACGGCCCGCTCACCACCGCCCGCCTCGACGGCCTTTCCCGCGCGCTCACCCAGGTCAAGGGCGTGGGCCAGGTCGCGCCGACCGTACTGAACAAGGACCACCGGGCCGCCCGCATCGACCTCTACCCGAACGCCGACCCGCAGAGCCGCGAGGCCCGCGACCTGGCCTCCGGGCCGATCAGGGACACGGTCGCCCGGCACACGCCCGCAGGGACGGCGGCCCATGTCGGCGGAACGCCCGCGATCATCGCCGACATCTCGACGGCCGTGGACCACGACCTCAGGATCGTCTTCCCCGTCGCGGCCGCACTGATCGGGCTGATCCTGCTGCTGCTCCTGCGCAGCCTGCTCGCCCCCGCGATCCTGATGATCTCGGTCGGGCTCGGCTTCGCCGCCACCCTGGGGGCGGCGACCCTGCTGTTCCAGCACGCCCTGGGCAAGCCGGGCGTGAGCTTCACGCTCCCCCTGGTCCTGTTCCTGTTCGTCGTGGCGCTCGGCACGGACTACAACATCCTGATCACCGACCGGATCCGGGAGGAGATGCGCCGCCCGGGCCCGGCCCGCGCCGCCGTGGCCCGCGCCGTGCGCCACACGGCACCGGCCGTCGCGACGGCCGGCCTGGTCCTCGCCGGCTCGTTCGCGAGCCTGGCCACGACGCCGGGCAGCGAGCAGGTCGCCTTCGCGATGGCGCTGGGCATCATGCTCTCCGCGCTGGTCCTGTCCCTGGTACTGGTCCCGGCCCTGGCCGCACTGCTGGGCCGCTCCATGTGGTGGCCGGTCCGGCCGGTCCCGCAGGGTGCCAAAGAGCCCGGGGCTGCGACCTATGCGGCTCCGCCGCACGGGCGCGCCCAGCCGGACACAACCCGCACCCACCAGCCAACCCATTGAGGAGCGCGGGGAACTACGCAAACCCACCCCCACCCCCGGAGGGCGCCCGCACTATCCTCACCCCGTCGAAGCAAACAAAGCGGGGGGCACCATGGACCGCACTCAGAGGCTGGGTCCGGGCGACCCGGAGCGAATAGGCACGTACCGCCTGCTGGCCCGCCTGGGCGCAGGCGGCATGGGCCAGGTCTACCTGGCCCGCTCGGACCGGGGCCGTACCGTCGCCGTCAAGCTCGTCCGCCCCGACCTCGCCGAGCAGGACGAGTTCCGGGGCCGGTTCCGCCAGGAAGTCATCGCCGCGCGCCGGGTCGGCGGACAGTGGACGGCGCCCGTCCTGGACGCGGACACCGAGGCACCGGTCCCGTGGGTCGCCACCGGTTACGTCGCGGGCCCCTCCCTCCAGTCCGTGGTGGCGGGCCCGCACGGCCCGCTGCCGGAGCATTCCGTACGGGTCCTGGCGCGGGGCCTGGCCCACGCGCTCAAGGACATCCACGCGGCCGGCCTGGTCCACCGCGACCTGAAGCCCTCCAACGTCCTGATCACCATCGACGGCCCCCGCGTCATCGACTTCGGCATCGCCCGCGCCCTGGAGACCGGCGCCGAAGCCGGCCTGACCCGCACGGGCGCGCTGGTCGGCTCGCCCGGCTTCATGGCCCCCGAGCAGGTGCGCGGCGACCGGATCACCCCGGCCTGCGACGTGTTCTGCCTCGGCTCGGTCCTGTCGTACGCGGCGAGCGGCAGGCTGCCGTTCGGGGAGGCGTCGAGCGGGGTGCACGCGCTGATGTTCCGCATCGCGCAGGAGCCCCCGGACCTCGACGGCGTACCGGAGTCCCTCCAGGAGCTGATCGGCGACTGCCTGCACAAGGACCCGTCGGCCCGTCCCACTCTGGACCGCATCCTGGAACGCGTCCCCGAGGACACCGCCGACCCGTGGCTGCCCGCGCCGCTGGTCGCCCAACTGGGCAGCCACGCCGTGCAGTTGCTCGACATAGAGAACCCGGGCGGCACCGAAGTGACCCCGGATGCGCACACGGCCCCGACCCAGCTGAAGCCCCCGCCGTCGTACCCGCCCCCACTCCCGCCCCCGTCCTTCGGCCCGTACCACTCCCCCGCCCCGGAGCCCCCGCCGGCCCGCAGCGCCAAGTCGACGGCGGCGCTGATAGCGGTGGCACTGGTGGTTGCGGTGGGCGCGGGCGGCTCGGTGTACGCGTTCATGAGCAACGGCGACCAGCAGGGCGGGACGACGGCCACCAACTCCCCTCACCCGTCCGCCGGTTCGACGGATTCCGGAGACGTGAGCCCGGACGGTACGGGTACGACGGCACCCCCCACCCCCGTCGACGGCGTACCGCAGCCCTACCTGGGCAGCTGGTCCGCGGTGATCCCGAGCAACTCCGGTGACAACACGCGCCACTTGGTGATCCGGGCGGGCCGGGCGGGCGACAAGGTCCTCACCCTGACGGCCGACGGAGAGGGCTACCACTGCATTTTCGAGGCCCGCCTCACGGAAACCCCCGCCTCGTCCGACACCCCGCTCCGGATCGGCCCGTCCGAGGTGGCCCCGGGCTCGACAGGCGCCTGCAACCCGGGCAAGCCCAGCACCGTAACCCTGATGCCGGACGGCCGCCTGCACCGCCAGACGGTGGGGACGGGGGAGTTCCTCGATTACACGAGGGTGGGTGACTGAGCCCCGAGGGACGCGGATGACCTCGCTGGGCGCAGTCACCCTCCCTCCAATCGGCGGCAGCCGGCCGGGATTTCGTACGGCGTGAGGGATGCGCGGTGCCGGGGGCGTGAGCCACTCTTGGAGCGACCTTGAGGTGTCCATGAGACAGGCGCCGTCACCACCCCGGTCGGCGATGGTTCGCGCGGACCGCAGCACACCCCGAAGGGGGCGATCAGCGCATGGCCAGGTCTGAGAGCGCGGGATACGACTACGACGTCGTGATCGGCGGAGCCGGCCTCGCGGGCAGTGCCGCGGCGATCCTGCTGGCCCGGCGCGGTGCCCGCGTCGCGCTGCTTGAACGCCGCGCGGACCCCGAGGCGTACAAGGCGCTGTGCACCCACTCCATCACGGCCAACGCCTACCCGGTGCTCGACGAACTCGGCCTCGTCCCGGCCCTGGAGAAGGCGGGCGCCGTCCGCAACACGGCCCGCTGGTACACCCGTTGGGGCTGGATCGAGCCGAGGCCCGCGCCGATGGGCCCGGAGCTGCCGTACGCGTACAACGTCCGGCGCAGCACCCTCGACCCGCTGATCAGAAGCCGTGCGGCACAAACCCCGGGGGTCGATCTGCTGCCGGGGCACCAGGTGACGGGGCTGGTCGGGGAAGCCGGGCGGACCGTGGGGGTGCGTGCCTCGACGCCGCAGGGCGAGCGCGAGATCCGGGCCCGCCTGGTGGTCGGCGCCGACGGCAAGGACTCGGCCGTGGCGAAGTTCGCGGGGTCGCCCACCCGGAGCCACGAGAACGAGCGGTTCGGCTATCTCGCGCACTTCCGCGGCCTTCCGCTGCACGGCGGGATCGGTCAGGCCTGGTTCCTCGAACCCGACATGGCGTACGCGTTCCCGAACGACGACGGGGTGACGGTCATGGCGGTGCTCCCGGAAAAGAAGCGGCTGCCGGCCTTCCGGGAGGACCTGGAGGGCAGCTTCCTCTCCTTCGTCCGCGCTCTCCCCGAGGCACCGCCCATCGACTCCGCCGAACGCATCACGAAGATCACCGGCACGGTCAACTACCCTTTGCACACCCGCAGACCGACCGCCCCGGGCCTCGCCCTCATCGGCGACGCCGCCCTGACCAGCGACCCCCTGTGGGGAGTGGGCTGCGGGTGGGCCCTCCAGTCCGCCCAGTGGCTGACCGAGGCCGTCGCCCTTGCCGCGACCGGCCGGGGCGACCTGGACAGGTCACTCGCGGCGTACGCCCGCGAACACCGCCGCCGCCTGCGCGGCCACCAGTACCTGGCCGCCGACTACGCCCGGGCCCGCCCGTTCAACCCCATAGAGCGCCTGATGTTCTCGGCGGCAGCACGCGACGCATCCCTGGCCCGCCACATGCACCTGTTCGCCTCCCGCCTGATAGGCCCCCGCCAATTCCTGAACCCGGCGGCACTGGCCAGGGCATCGGTGGTCAACATCAGGCATGGCAGGGGGGCTGCGCGGCGGGGGCGTTGAGCGGGGCCGCCCCTCCTCAGCGGGTTCCCCGACTCGCCGAGAGGGACGGTGGAGGTGTGTTGAGCCAAGCGCCAGACGTTCGGCACCTCCCTCCATCCGCTCCACCACCGGCCGGGCTGGTGCCCGCGCGCTCGAAACTGAAAGCCTCCCCCCATGCGTCCCGTTCCCACCTGCATACTCAGCAGCGCCGATGCCGCTCGGGCCATGGACGGCCACGATCTCGACCGGTACGTCCAGATCGGCTCGCTGACCAAGCCGCTCACCGCCACCGTGCTGACACGCCTCGCCGAGGCCGGGGAGCTCCAACTCGACGATCCCGTCGAGCAGTTCCTTCCCGCACCACCCGGCACAGGCATCACCCTGCGCCACCTCGCCGCCCACACCTCGGGCCTCCCCCGCCTGCCGCCGAACCTGCACCGCCGCGACCCGTACGCCCCCTTCGACGCCCAGGCCCTGGACGCGCTGGTACGCCGGCTCGACACGCTGGCCACCGCCCCTCCGGGGCATGCCGAGGAGTACTCCAATTTCGGGTACGCGATCCTCGGTGCGGCTCTCGTCGAAGCGGCGGGTGCCGATTACGAGGAACTCCTGACGCGCCACATCCTGGCCCCGCTCGGCGTCACGGAGGTATCCGTGAGCCCGCCGCCGCATCTGCGGTTGCACCGGACCGGGAGGTTCGGGCGCCCGGTCCGCCCCTGGACCATGGACGGCGCCATCCTGCCCGCCGGCGGACTCTGGGCCACTCCCCGCGCCGCCGCGCGCCTCACCGTGGACCTGCTCGTCGAGCAGAAGCTGGGCGAACCCACACCGTTCTGGCAGACCGCGGGCCCCCTCCGCTGGCACAACGGCGCCACCCGCGACGCCTCCGTCTTCACCGGCGCCCTCCCCGACGGCACCTGGGTCCTGGTCCACCGCCTCTCGGGCGATGCCGAGCAGACCGACGAGATCGGGATCGAACGGCTACGTAACATCGCCGGGCAGAACGCGAGTTGAGCGTGCCCGTGGCTGAACCCGCGCCGCCCTACGGGTGGAAGAGCTCCCGAGCGCGAACGGAATCGACGGGCTCGCCCCGATCCAGGCGCAGGAAATGGTCCAGCTGCCATTCCTGCGACTTGGCGGCCTGGCGGTTGGTGGTGGTCACCCAGGGTGGGTAGACCCGGAAGGCTCGTTTCCCGCCCGCACCGTCCACAGATACGACCCCGTGCCGCCGAAGCGCATCCACGGGAAAGACGAACTGGCCGAAGTGGTGCCGGTCAGGGGCACGGCAGCTGATGACGAAGAGGTCCACGGGATCCGCCACGTCGAACGGCTCGATGGGCCCACCCGGAGACCTCTTCCATACGGTGACGAACTGGCCGACCTTCGTGGGAGTCGTCTTGGCCACGCGGAAGCGGACGGCGAGACCGTCCAGGGTGAATTCATGGGCCGCGTACTCGGCACTTTCGGATTCGGGAACCGGCTGCGAGCAGACGAATCCACACGGGTCGTAGACGAGCTCTTTCGCCGCGAGCAGATCAGTGTGGGGGGAAGTGGTGTCCGACCACGGTACGAGTCCGAGTCCGATCGAGTGCGGATCGGATGGGCGCCCGTGGTTCGTCGTCATCCGTCCACCCTGTCACAGAGGAATGCGTGCGGACGACCCGGCGCCGTAGGCCACGACTGATCTACCGCTCCACCTTGACCGCGGCCTCGCCAAGGGGAAACGCAAGGGCTTAACCGAGACCGACTACGCCCGCCTGCTGGATGCCGCCCACCAGCAGCTCAGCGGGCCTGTCGTGCTGGTGTGAGACACACCTGAACACGCAAGGTCAGCCGCGCCATGCAGGAGCTGATCGCCGCCCGATTATGGCTAACCGTCGACCAGTTGCCGCCGTACGCTCCCGAGCTCAACCCCGTCGAGGGTGTGTGATCGCACCTGAAGAGGTCACTGGCGAACCTCACCAAATACAACCTCGACCAGCTCACCGCGCTGGTGAAGACCCGACTCAAACAGATGCAGTACCGACGCGGACTCATCGAGGGCCTCATGGCTAAGACCGGACTCGACCTCCCACATCCGTAACCCCAGCCGTTAAAGATCTCTGTTGCCTCGTGATCCTGTTCGTATCACTTCGAGTTGCTTGCAACGAGTTTCCTGATGTTGGTCTGGACGAGGCGGACCTTCGCCAAGATCTCTTCGGCGGTGGCGGTCCAAATGAACGGTTTGGCCTCGGAGTTCCGGGGGTCGATGTCGTTGCGGATCTGCGTGATCAGGACGATCGCCTTCCAGGCCGGCCAGACCACGCCGGGCATAACGGGACTTCCACCGGTCCCCGGTCGGCAGCGACACGCCGAGCAGCTCAGCAACGTCCTTGCGCCGACGCCCCTCGCCCGACCACAACACGATCCGCGCCCGCGCGGACACATCCGCAGGCACATCCCGTAACGCCGACGGAATCACGACTCACTAGTTACCGACTCCCAATCAGGTACAAATAGGATACTTTATCCTAAAAATATACCACTTATTGACAGGGATGATCATGATTGTGTATTTTATGCTTTACTGTTTTTAATGCGATGCCGTGAGGTTTGAATCCACATGAGATTTGGCAAGATTTTCGGTGTAACTGCTGGCGCCAGCCTGCTCTTTATCGGAGTGGGCACTGGCACGGCAAATGCATCCGGTTCAGCGATAATCGAGAATCAGCATAGCGGTCTCTGTATTGGTGTGGGCAGCCAGCGCGGAAATGGTGCCCCTGCCATCCAATGGGGCTGTGTCCCCGGCGGTGTAACCCCATCGGATATGAAATGGAGCCGCTGGGATGGTTCGGCCAGTGATGGAACCGCCGTCACACTCCTGAGGAATCATTACTCCGACAAGTGCCTGGGTGTCGGGTCCAGTCTGGCAAATGGCGCCGGCGTCATACAGTGGGACTGCAACAACGCGTCGGATGAGAAGTGGTGGTTCGAAGACGGCGAGCTCCGGAATGTCTATTCCGGTAAGTGCCTGGGGACCGGATCAAGCCAGAGTACCGGCACCCAGCTCATCCAATGGGATTGCAACGGTGCATCGGATGAGCGGTGGAGGATGTACTCCGTCTAGACATCTTTAACGGCTGGGGTTACGGATGCAGTAGATCAACCTTGGCGGGGCCGCGGTCAAGGTGGATGCGGTAGATCAGTCGTGGCCTACGGCCGTCCTTCGTGCAGATCAGCGCAGCCAGCGAGACACGTTTCGTGCCCGCGGCGGTGACCTTCACGACCGGTGTGTGGCCACGGCGGGCCCAGGAGCGGCCCCTGGGCGGCCTCAAGCCCTAACCTGCCTCGTCCCCTAGAAGCAGACCCAGGCGCCCAGGTCCGCCGCCCTCTTTTCATGACGGGCCACCGCTTGTCCTTCCAGGCGGCGTTCCTCGACTCATCCCGCTCGGTGGCCTTGCGGGCTGGGACCTGCACGCCCCAGCCGATGCGATGTAGCAGCAGACCGAGCTGGCCCGCGTGTAATCAACGCCAAACCGGCAGCGCAAGACCTCGGCGATCCTCGCTAGCGTCCAGCACTGGTCGCTCCAGCCATACGCGGCCGGGCCAGCTTCCAACAACATCCCCAGAGCACGCAGTTGACTGGCACTGAGCTTGCACCGGGCACCGCCAGGACCCTTGGAAACCAGGGCCTGCCGTCCACCCGAAGCCAGTGCCCGACGCCAGTGGTTCGCCGACATCCGGGTCACACTGAACCGCTGGGCCACCACCCGGTCACCGGCTCCGGCCTCGATCAAGTCAGGGGCCGAGAACCGGACTTGTTCGCGCCGATCCCACTCCTCGGCCGTCAGTCCACCGCCATCGGTATGCCTCATCCCTCGGCATAGCGCGGCCGCCACCAACCGTCACGACCCGGCGTAAACCCAGCCGTTAAAGATCTCTAGTGCACGGGCAGGACTGGCAGGACCCGATCTCCGGCCGGAGGGGCATGCGGCCTTCGGTCGCTTACGGCCGCCGGCCACCGGAATCACCCGCCTCGCGGAGCCGCCACACCACCGAGTTCAGCAGCGGCGTGTGGACGAACCGGTCCGGGCCCGACGGCACGCACCGCCACGACAGCGGCCACGTGCGCCCGCACAGCGCCGGGACCGGTACGTAACTCACCCTGTCAGGGCCTGAGTTGAACGGTACGGCCAGCTCGGGCCAAGGCCTGTGGGGCGTGCTGCGCGGCGGCACCAGGAAGTACACGGGTCGCCGCCCCACCGAATCCGCCACGATCGGCCCCGGGTCACCCCCGGTCAGCTCCTCCATCAGGTCCGCCACACAGCGCCCCGCGTCCCCTTCGATCCGTACGGCGTCGAATTGCACGCCCGCCTTTCTCAGGTGGAACCCGGAGAGCGGAATCCAGTCCAGGTTTGCCTCGCCGATTTGCGTATCCACGAGGACATTTTCGGTCCGTCCCGCTAGCGTTTTCCATGGCCTCATGGGGACCGTCGGGGAGCCGTTGACCAGCCCCAACTGCCTTTGAGGCCAGTCGAATTCGACGGGGTTGAGTTGTGACCGGTTGAGACCCAATGCCACTTAGCTTGCTGTGATCTTCGCGCCCCTGACAGCGTGCTCCGCGGCTATCGTCGTGCCCATGGCGGCAGTTGAGGGGACGTCGGGTGTCGGTCTGGCCGAGTGGGTGTCCCTGGGAGTGCTGGCCGAGGCGGTCCCCAGGGACGTGGTCGATGAGGCGGTGGTCGCCGCCGGGCGAGGGGCGCGTCGTGCGGGCGGGAAGCTGCCGCCGCACGTGATGGTGTATTTCGCGATGGCTCTCGCGCTATTCGCTGACGATGACTACGAAGAGGCGATGGCCAAGCTGGCCGGCACGCTGCGCGCGTGGGGCTGCTGGGATCCGGCCTGGGCAGTGCCCACCTCCGGCGGGCTCACCCAGGCCCGGGCCCGGTTGGGGTCCGGGGTGCTCGCGTCGGTGTTCGCTCAGGTCGCCCGGCCTGTCGCGGAGGTCATGACACGCGGGGCATGGCTAGCCGGGCGCCGGTTGATGGCGATCGACGGGGTGGTGTGGGAGGCGCCTGACAGCCCGGACAACCGTCAGGCCTTCGGAGTGAGCGGCTCGGGCCACTATGCCTCGGCGTTCCCGCAGGTGCGGATGGTGACGCTGACCGAGTGCGGCTCGCACGCGCACACCGCCGCTGCCATGGACGGCATCCGCACCTCCGAGCAGGCCCTGGCCCGGCACATCTGGCCCGAGCTCGAAGCGGGCATGCTCGTTCTGGCCGACCGCAACTTCTACACCTTCGCCGACTGGTGCACCGCTGCCGACACCGGCGCGGATCTGCTGTGGCGCGTCTCCAGCCAATTGCGGCTGCCCGTGCTCAAGCTGCTGTCCGACGGCTCCTATTTCTCAGTGATCCACGCTCCGATTCGCGGCGGCGCCCGCCAGAACCTGCTCACGCGGGCCGCCGTCGGTGACGAGCTCGACCCCACGCAGGCGCGCCTGGTGCGCGTGGTGGAGTACGAGGTCACCGACCGCGGCTCGGACGACGAACGGGAGGTGATCTGCCTGATCACCACGGTGTGTGAGGCGACCGACGTGGACGCTGCGCAACTGGCCGACGCCTACCACGAACGATGGGAACACGAGACCGGGTTCTCCCAGATCAAGCGGCATCTGCGGGGCCCAGCACGGGTATTGCGTTCGCGCGGCCCCGAAATGGTCCGCCAGGAGCTCTACGGTTACCTCCTGGCTCACTACGCGC